>CAWCSJ010000012.1:0-41621 GCA_963798185.1 uncultured Acidobacteriaceae bacterium | reverse complement strand
AAACTTAAGCACCCGCTCCCCGGCAACCAGTGGCTCGAACTTTATGGTTGCGGTGCTGAACAAATGCTCGTTCTTGGCAATTACCGTCTCGATTTTGTAACCGTGCGTGGCAAACAGGCGGCGCTCTTCCAGCGAGCTTGCCGTATGGTTCAAGTACTCCGGCTTCAAGTGGGCCAGATACCAGATTCCGTCGTCCAGACCCTCGGCATCCACGTTAATGAGTGCGACTTCTTCCGGCGAATCCAGCTGCGGCAGGGCTCCCACCCGGGTCCTCACGAAAAAACGCAGGTCCTTGTGCCTCTTGCCGCGGAGGTACGCGTTGAAGAATTCCGGATGCGTGGGATTGTAAACCGCGGCCAAAACGTCGGCATCGACGTTGTCGATGGTTTCACCCTGCAGCACGTACTGCGTGAAACTCATGGCCTGCTCGTGGCGCTGTCGCATCTTTTCTTTCCAATGCGCGAACACGGCCATGGCGTCCGCCGGCGTTTCCGTTTTATCGCCCAAGCCGGAAAGAAATTTCTGCTGGCCGTCTGCCGTGAATCGGAAAACCACCTCGGTAAACTCTTCGCTGACCTCCGCGGCCCCGATACGCCGTTCAATTTCGCGGGCATCGAGCCGGGTCACGGGTTTCAGATTGAAGCGTCCTTCGCCTACGAAAACGGCGCCGGTCACAATTCCGTTCACCGGACTCAACAGCGTGAGAGTGCCTTTCTCGAAGCGAAAGGTTGCGACATCCTCATTCAGGGTGAAATTGTCGAGGCGATAGGTTTGCCCCAGCCCGACGTTGCGGAGTTGCCGATAAACCGGATCGGAATTGGCGAAGGCCAGACTTTTTCCCGGAACTGAGATGTTCACGTGCTGCTGTGCGATAGCGAGCGTAAGTTTCAATTGGACGGCTGCCTGTAGATTCACCGTTTGCGCAAGCGGCTCAAACCCCTGCTGCACCACTCGCAACGAATACGTTCCCGGCTTCAGATCAGGGGAGGCAAACTTGCCCAGTCCGTCCGACGTGAGCACGATGGGTTGCGCGAGGTTTTCCCCTGCGATCTCGATGCGCGCCCCGGCAACGACCGCGCCGGAAGGGTCCAGGATGGTGCCGGAGATGGTTTCAGCCAGTAGCCAGGTTGGCCCCATCAGGCAGAGCAGCAACGCGGCCGACTTCAGCAGAAAGAAATTCCATTTCCGCGCCGAAGCTCGATGCTTATTTCCGCTGAGGATGGAGAGAAGCATTTCAGGTCCTAACGCGCAGGCCTAAGAAAAGCCGAATCGGCCCGCTATTATAGGTAGCGAAAACCGTCGCGAAATGCCGCCACTGAGAGCAAAGTTTTGTCGGGAAGGCCCGGCAACGCGATAGTGCTCTGGAAGGCAAATCACGTCAAGAGGATTCTTCTGCGCTTGAGATTGGCTGGTCCGTTTTGGGCTTAGGCGGAAGCGATTCGCTTTCGTGCCCCAGGTTCGCGTCCGTCTTTTGGACGCTAACCTGGGTAAGGGAAATCTCGCGCCACAGCGTTTCGTCATGGACAGGGGCAAAAGCCCCTTGTCCATACCGCAAATTCGGCACGACTGAAGTCGTGCCCTGACCCGTTGATTTCGAATTCGGCACGGCTCAGCAGCTGGTGAAGTTCGTGCCCGTACGCGACGGCTCTCGATAGACACGACACAAAACTTCTCGCAGCATCGTTCGCGGCGTCAGGGCACGACCTTGGTCGTGCCGCCACTCGTCATTTGTGTCGCGGGCTTTAGCCCTGGGCCTGCAACCTCCGCCATCGGCTGCGCACGCCGGTCGCGGCGAAATCACTTGGCGGGAGCGTCGGGTTTCGCCGGCTGGGAAACTGGCGCGGCTTTCAGCTTCGTCAGAGACTCATCCACGCGCGTCTTAAAGTCACCTTTGTCGTTGTGCTCCCATCCGCTGTAGTTCGACACCACCTGCATCTCGCAGCCTGTACCCTTCGGGACCAGGGTGACGTGATTGGTCCGCTGCAGGGCCGCTCCACTGATGTTGACATGCGCGGCGTGCTTTACGTCGTAGGAAGCCGTCATCTTGGCGTCGTCACGGTCTTGGACGTTGTAGTTCTCCGCAACGCTAAGCGTGTCTTTGACCGCGCCCCACACCTGGGTGCAAGTATCGGGATAGGTACTCTTGTAGGTCTTGGCGAACGCCGGCAGCGCAAGCGCCACCAACATCGAGACCACAACTACGAGCCTGGTTTTCGTCATGATTTGTCCCCTCATACGGGCGTGCTCCTCAGGAGTGTCACCCGTTTTCAAGACAAGGGAACGATAGTCGCCTGGATCGATTTTCGCAGTGCGCGAGGTCACGTTCGGCAGTGACCGGGATTCGGCAGCCCGACTTTTCTCTGCGTCAAAAACCCTGACGCTAGCCAGCCGGATCGGCAGGCAAACTGGCGAGGTCGGGAATGTCCTCGGTGGGCGGCGGCATGATAAGGCCCTGAATCGGCGTAATCAACTTGCCAACAATGGCAAGCACGATGAAAGCGACCACGACCGCGACGGCCGCCCGCACGCCATGTAACCTGTGCACGAAGATCATGCAGCGCAGAAATACTACGAAGGCAAAGATGAGCATCGCGAACAAAAGAACGCTGGCCAGGATGAAGAGACCTTTGTTGGTACGCGGATCTCCCATGGCCACCTCACCGGCCTTCTTACTGGTCGCTGGGCTGAGGGCGTAGGGCCTCAGACGCTGTGGGAGGGCGGCAAACATAAGCAGGGAAATCAGGGTCATGAATGGCCCATAAGGGCTGAAGCCGTAAGCCATGGCCAGAAAGGTGCTGATGAAGTTGCCGCTACCACCCACCAGCCGAAAAGCTAAATTGCATGCCAGGCAACTGACCGCCAGGGTGACCATCGAGAGCACGGCGGTGGTGACCATTCGCGCCTTGTCGCCGAATTCGCCCTTGTGCTGCAGAATCAGCGGTGCGGTCAGTATCAACTGGATGGCAAGCATCTCGAGGTAAAACGCGGCCGCATCCACCAGTTGCTTGTTGCCGGGGGAAAAACTAAGAAGCGACTTTGGATCATGCAGCGCGGTGCCCCACAACGACCCAATGTCCACGAAGAACTGGGCCCACTCAGTGGGATTTATCGGACCGGCCATAGGTCTCCTGGGAAGCGGAGAATCGTGGGTGCGGCAGCCGCGGTGCGCCCGTGCCGGCTGGCTTCACCCGCAGGACCTCCCGCTCGTTAAACGGCTGATTATGTGCTTGCCTTAGTGGGAAAAGCAAGCTACTTCTTAGCGCGATCCTAAGGGCGAAGCTGGGGCGGCACCACGCGGTTTACTTGTTCCCCGCCACCGTCGGCGCGGGATATTCCGGCGACTTGTTCCGCGTCTTTTCTGCGGGCTTCACTTCCAGCTCGTCGAACAAAATCGACGGGCTCACGATGCTATGGGGAATGTTGAGCGTGCGGTTGTCGACGAACACGTCATTGCCGGCGGCAATCACGTTGTTGCGCAAGGTTTTTTCGTCGAGGCCATCGAAGGTTGCGCCACGCACCAATTCCTCGCGCCCATCTTTCACCCAAACTCGATAAAGCAGGCGCGGCGACGATTCCGGATCGGTGGTCTCGACATAGTAGCCATATTCGAGGCCGCGCTCCTGGCAAAGTTGAATCAGCTTCTTCTTCAACTCCGCAACGGAAAGCGTTTCCGACGACGTGACAATCAGATTGCCAAGGCTGGGCCCGGGCGGAGAGGCGGGAACACGCGCGCGCCCGTGCCCGTTCGACGCGGGAAAATCGCGAATCGGTTTGCGCCCCACCAGATAGTTGGTGAGCTTTCCCTTCTCGATGACCTCAACCCGGCTGGCCTTCACGCCTTCATCGTCGTATTCATAATGACCAATCACCGGCTGGCCGTCGAACGAGGCCAGCGTGGGATCGTCGATGACCGAGAAAATTTCGGGCAACACGCGCGCTTTATAGCTGGTGGCAAACGCGCCCGTGGTCCGGCCGGGCTCGCCCGGACCAGGCTTGACGCCGAGCACGTTCTCGCCAATCAGATTGGCGAAGACGGTCGCCGCGGCGTCGGCTGAAAACAGCACCGGCCCGCGATATTCGTCGGCGACAACCGGCGCGTCGCGCAGCTTCTTCAGCGTGCCCAACAGTTCGGCAGTGTCGCGCTGGAATTCCTGAGGCGAAGGCAATTGCTGCACGGTGCTGACGGTATATACCTTTGAGCGGACCAAGTCCATACCATCGGCGGCTTGCGTGTTAGCTTGCATGTGCAACTGGTAAGTACTCTGCCCGCTGCGAATGGCAGTGCCTTCCGAGCTGATGAAGTAACGATTGATCGCCTGGAAATTAAGGTGGGCCTCGCTGGATTGCAACAGTGGATCCGAGGTGTACAGCCTGGTTGCATTGCGCAACTCCGCCAGCCATCGCGCCGAGTCGTAATCCAGCTTGACCAACTCACCCACAGATTGCACCGGCTCGACGTGAGCAAAGTCGTCAACCGTTTGCGCCAGGCTATATTGCTTCAGTTGCGCTTGCTTCGCCGTCAGCGCCTGGGCGGCCTGCTTGTAGGCCTGATCGGTCGCCAGCCAAAGCCCATGCCGCAGCGCCAGCACGTCATCTCCCTGCGGGACAAAATCGACGGCGCCCTCGCCCTGGTTGAAGAAGCTGTCCTGCTTGTAGTCGCCGATGCGGACCACCACTCGCACCACGCGAATCCGCGTGCGGACCTCGCCGCGGACTGCGCCAAACGTGGCCTGGGCATCGACCGTGTCAATGTCGGTGATGCGGTAGTCGAGATAATACGGAGCCGGCACATCCTCCAACTTCAATTGCGACTTGGAACGGTCCATCTCTGTTTGCATCGCGCTCAAGACCGGATCTTGCGATGCCGCCGGTTTGGGCGACTCGGCGGCGGCCGACGTAACCGAGAGGCTGAGGACCGCCAGCAGAAGAAGTGCATTGAGTCTGTTCTTCATTGCTGGCCTCCGGCGCCGGCGGCCTTCAGCGCGGGCGTATCGAAGCCGGGCGGCGGCAGAATGGGTGGCCGCATCAAGTTGTGTTTGCGCTTTTGCACTTCGATTTCCGACAGCAGCATCGCCGGCGACGCCGCCGAGACCGGTACGCCTCCGGATTCGGCAACACAGACGCCGTTGAAAACTGCGGGGTGGTCGCCGGTGACCATGATGCGGGTCATGGCGGTCAGCGGCGTTCCCACAATATCGACTCCGCGCACCAGTTCATCGGGACGCCCGTCGGCATAGACGCGCCACACCAGCACCGGCAGCACCTGAAATACTTGCGGCGCGCCGCGCTGCGTCATGGTGAATCCGCCCTCGATATCTTCGAAATACAGACCGTAGGTTTTTCCCTGCTTCTTTACTTCATCCAGCAATCGCCCGCGCAGTTCGGCGTCGGGGATGGTCGAGGTTGAGGTGATGATGAGATTTCCCTGACGGCCCACCGGCATTGCTCCAGACTGCGCGCGGCCGTGCCCATTGGATTGGTCGAAGCCTTTGATCGGCATGCGCGACATCAGGAAGTTTTTCAGCACACCATCTTGCACTACTTCCACGCGCTGCGCCGGCATGCCCTCATCGTCATACTGATAAGACCCGCTCAGTTCAATTCCGTTCAAGCTGCGTTGCGTGGGATCGTCCACTACGCTGAGAAACGGCGGCAATACTTGCTGGTTGATGCGTTTGGTAAAGGTCTGGCCTTCCTGCTCGCCGCGCTGCCGCTGGCCCTCAAGCCGATGGCCGAGCACTTCATGGAAGAATACGGCGGACGCCCGAGCCGACAGAAGTGCCGGGCCCTCGTAGGGTTCGGCAACCGGCGCGTTGCGCAACTGGTCCAGATCGGACGCCATCTTTTCTGTGCGGCGCGCCACCTCGGCTGCATTCGGCAGGCCGCCTATGGTGTCGGCCTGGAAAGTTTCCACGCGCATCAGTTCCATACCATCGGCCGCGCGGGTTTGCGCCTCGATCACAATTCTCACCAGCGCCCCGCTGGAAACGATCCGGCTTCCTTCGGTGGTTACAAAATAGGAAAGAACGTTCTGGCTGGTCGCCATCACCATCGAGTGATAAACGTATGGGTACTTGCGAAACGCCGCAGAGTACAGCCGCGCCGCCTCTTGCAACTTCTTGTCATCGGCCGGAGCGAATTCGCGGCTGGCCTCGATCGAGGTAGTCGGCTTCTCCAGCGAAAAGTCGGCCGACACGTCTTCCTCTTTCGCGTCAACCTGGTTCTTGGTCTTGACGTTCAGGTAGGCGCTCGCCGCAGTGCGATATCCGGAATAGGTCAGCTGCCACAGAACGTGCGCGATGGCATCGGGATCGTCATCCAGAGGAAGCAGATTGCTGCGCAGCGCGGTGTGGCGGCTGGCGCCATGAGTGTTGTCGAGGGCCGGACTGCCCACTCGAATGATGACGTCCGCCGTGCGGGTGTGCGCCTGCGTCGAATTCACCAGGCTGCCTTCACTGGCAACCGCTACCGCTACAACCTGGTCCTTGGCCGAGTAGCTGATGAAGTAGGGCGCAGGATCGAGCTTGCCAAGGTCGGCCTTCGCTCGTTGCAACTCACGCTGCATGATGTTCAGCAGCGCCGGAGACTTCTTGTCCCCAGCTTCGGGTGAGGCACTTAGATTTGCCAGTAGCGAAAAAAAGAAAAGCGGCAGACAGACTAGCCGGAGAAGACTCAGTGGTTTCATCATGATGGTTTCAACATGGTCGATTCAACTTCGTGGTGAAACGTTGTGGTTTCGAAAATGGTCGTTCTGGTACGCTCGTTCAACGTGGGGTTCAACGATTTCACAGCCTGCTGAAAAGGTCGCGGAGAATATCCCTACGATACCGTATGGCTGCCGACTCTACCAGCAGTTTCTGGTGATTCCATGTGATTGGGGTCACACGCCACGGTGCAGATTCGCGTGCGGTGGGCGCCCCATCCTTTCGCGGCCGAAAACCTTTTTTCTTGCTGCGATTTAGCTTGCCAAATTACAAAACCGTATTACTATCCCTTCACCAGAATTCTGGTCACGGCGCACCCGTGGCCGCTTGCCCCCACTTCTCAATTTCTTATGAGGCGATAAGAATATGAGCTTTTCAGCGATCTCTCCCACGCTATCCACTCTCTTCTTCTTGACCATTTCCGGGCTGTCGCTGACCGCGATGGTGCTGGCCGTTCAAAAGCTGTGCAAACGGCAGGTGTGGTTTGCCGTGTCCGGCAGCCTCGCGCTGGTGCTCGGTTTTCCTGCGCTTGCGACCGCGCAGGCCGCCGACCGGATAATCATTAACGGCTCCGGCTGCCAGGTGACGGAAGAGGATGCCATCGGCATTCAACTGCAGAGCGATCTGTATCTGCGGGTTGACTATCCCGACACGCATTGGCGGTTCGGGCTGCGTAACCTGGGGATGAAGGGCCTCAATATAGTTGATGTTGCGCTGCAGGGGGCGCAGTTCACCAGCAAGCAGTACATCGTCAAGCGCGCCGGCCTGACCGACATGTTTGTTCCCTACGACGATCGCAGCCATACCTACTACGACATGTCGTTCGGCAATAACCGGATGGACCAGATCGATCCCGCGGATTTGCCGGCGCAACTGGGAGCGCTGGTTTACTTTCGGAACCAGCAGGGCACTTACTACATTCGCGACACTGTGCCCAAAATCGCGGTCGAATGCCGCGAAGCCGGGATGGGATGGTTGTGCAAGGAGCCGGGCAATCACATGCGCAGGCGCATTCACGAGGTGGTGGTCTGGGCGGTTTACGATGCCTTCAACTACGACTACATCATCCAGTACACTTTCCGCGAAGACGGTGGCATCAACTTTCGGGTGGGCGCGACCGGCTACAATCTTCCCGGCGGCACCTCCAAGGCCCACGTCCACAACGGACTGTGGCGGGTGAGCACCAAGCTCTTCGATCGGCTTGATAACCAGGCGGTGGACTGGGTCCACGTCGAGGATGCGAATGGTTATATCGCCACCGATTCCGAGCTGCCGATTCCCAACGAAGACAACTACGACTGGGATCCGCCGAAATTCAGCAGCATCATCGTCCAGAGTTCAACCCAAACCAACGACTATGGTCATCTGATGGGCTACGAGTTTTTCCCCGGCGATCGCACCGGCACGGGCAGGTTCTCGACGCGCTCCCAGGACATGGAGATGTGGACGCAGCACGACGAGTATCTGACCAACGATGACCCGGGCGAAGACGGTACCGGTTCCGGCCATAACAACTGGCTTTACACGTGGTACTCGCCTGACAATTATCTGCTGACCTACCTCAACGGCGAACCGATCGGCGGGACGGGCGACGGGGTGGTGCTGTGGTACACAGGATCGGTGCACCATGAGCCCACCGATGCGGACAATCAGATGGGCAACGGCGGCCGCACCGGAATCACTCTGATGCACTGGAGCGGTTTCGACATGGTGCCGCACAATCTGTTTGACTACAATCCGCTCGGCGGTCCACCCAAGTGCGGCAACTAAGACATCGACGCTGATGCCCTGAGCTATTTGTAGGCAAGGCAGAGGAGTTAGAGATTACGTGTCTGGTGTTAGCGGCACACCTTGGTTCACCGCGTCAGGGCATGACCTTGGTCGTGCCGGCGCTGTCGTTTTGGATCACGGTTTAGCCCTTGCGCCGGTGCCCCGCTACCGCTCCGCCTCAGTCATGAGCGGAATCGATCGGCAAGAACACGAGAGTGCATCCAAACGCCTTCGTACAGGCAACCATGCCAGTTCTGGTTATTCTCACCGGTCCGGCATCGGGAAAGTCTGTGTTGAGTTTCAAATTGCTAGGGTGGTCGAGCAGCGACCTTAGACCCTCGTCGCCAGTGACATACTTTACCGTTTCTACTTTCTCCGGGGAGATGACGATCAAGAACGTAGCATCGCCAAAGAGCGTTCCTGTCGTGGAAATCTTGATCGTTCGCATACGGCTCAGTTCTTCGGAAGGCGTTTGCGTGTATGTACCATCAGCTTTGCGGGTTATGAAAAGGACTCTGGGATCTGCGTCCTTACCCATCACCCGTTTGTAGTGCTCGAGGATTGCTTGTTTCTCGTCCGGGCGTATTGGCAAGCAAGCATAAGCAAGCTTATAAACGTGAGCGGCCTCTGACTTTTTTCCCTGCTGTTCTAATAACTGGCCGAGGTGGTCTCCAGTAGTGGGATCTTGTGACAAAAGCCAAGCGGCATGCAGAAACCGCTGCGCCTGTTCGTATTTGCCCTGGCGGAAGTAGAGCCAACCCAAGGAATCCCAAACGTGACCGAGTTCCGTGGTGGTCTTGGCCTGCTGGTCTTCGGGCGCATCCGGCTTGGCCGAAGCTGCCTCAACTTCATGCAGCGCGCGTTCGAGATAATCCTGCGCCTGATCGAGGGCAACGTTCATGTCTGCGAGAGCGTACCCAACGTTGTTCAGGATAGCGAAATCAGTTTCTTTCGCCACCGCCTTCTGAAGTAGCGGCAGTGCTTTTGCTGTCTCTCCGTTCTTCAGGTAAACATAACCCAATGCACCCTGAAGAGCACTGCTGTTTGGGGAAAGCTCGATAGCTTTTTGCAGCATCGAGATCGCATCGGAATACTTCTTGGAAGCACCTAGCAAGCTAGCCAATTGCATCGCACCACCCAGATTATCTGGCTCGATCTGCAACAGCGCGCGAAGCTGCTCTATGGCTTGTTCGATTTTTCCCATGTGCATGTAATAGAAAGCCAACGTGTTGTACCAAAACGGTTCGCTTGGATTGAGTTGTTCCTCCTTAAGAATTTCCGCCAACCCCGGCTCCAGCTTATTGTGCTTCAACTCAGCTACACCGAGATTTCCGTACGCGTTGGGGTACTTAGGATCCAATCCGATGACCCGACGGTACGACTCTTCGGCCTTGCTGTAATCCCCGCGTTCCACAGCCTCGTTTCCATCCTGAAACCAGCGATCCGCTTCGGCATCGTTAGGCTTGGCGGCGGCACTGCTGCCGGATTCCGCGCTGAGGTCGATGAAGCGGTCTCGCTCATCCGCTAAAGTTTTGCAGAACGCCTTGTACGCGTTCCATGAGCTTACTGGTAACTCGCTCTTCTTGAGTGTCAGTTTGCGAGTAACGGACAGCAGCCCGCCGGCGATGGAGTAAGTGGCGTGGTACTCAGCGAAGTCTTCGACCAAATCCTTTTTGTCGGTAAATCTAGGAGCCAGAAGGGGAGGCAGTTCAATGCTAGCTTGATAAACCAGCTCGCCGACGGCCCCGATAAAGACTGGCTGCTCCGGCTTCTTTTCCTCCAACGCAATGCTTTCAATACCGAACCAGGGCACGGGCGCGGGAATCTGATGCGTGTTCCAGTCGCCGTATGTTTTCTTCGTATAGACATAGTCAAGCTGAAAAGGCTTTTCTATTTCGTCCACGGCCGACGGAGTCACCTCGCTTACCTGTCCGCCAAAGCCGGAGAGTCCCGAAATTCGCTGGCCCGCTTCCTGCCACTGGGAAGCTGGCGTGTTGCGAAATACGATGGGGTAAAACAGTTCCTGATCGCCGGTGATGTCCTGGTGAACGTTGGCAGTCAGAGTTCCGTCGGCGTGAGTGCCTTTCGCGGTAAATGTCTGATGGCTTAGAAATGGCGGCTGCGCGGGGGTGTCCATCAAGATTGCGAACTTACCCTGCGAGGCGGCCTTATCAGTGGGTATCACCAAGGCTTTTTTGTCGCGCAGATTTGAGAGCAGCATTCCAAAGGGCGCCACTTCAGGGGTAGTGTCGAGCCAGACGGTCTTTGTGCCTACAGGAACAACCGTTATCAAGTGGTTTAACTGCCCCGGCGAAGGCACATCGACATCGATCTTTCCGCTGGCATTGATGAGGGCCGGCCAGGCGTCATAGCCCGCTGCCTTCAGCAGGGCAGCCAACAACGTGTGTTTGTCTTTGCAATCGCCGTACTCATTCTCCAGTACCTCTTGTGCGGGGTGCGGCTGATACCGGCCAATACCGAATGACAACGAAACATAGTGGTAGCGCACCGCAACAAAATCGTAAATCGCCCTCATCTTCTCATCGTCGGTCGCCAAGCCTTTTGTCAGCTCGTTCGCCTTGGCTTGAATCGCCGGTGTGACAGCCGCTTGCGGGCGCTGGAGATCGCCATACCAGCGGCCTACGTCCTCCCAACTTTTGAAAGTGGTTAGCTGCACAGATGGCTTAGGGGGTTCAGGGCGGAAAGGCTGGTCCGCAGGGTCCTTGCGTTGGAGGTTCGAGGCTTTCCAACTGTAGATGCGACGACCACCTTCGTCTTTGATCTGAGGAGTTACCTCCGGGCTCGCCGCTTTTATGTACTTGTCTATGGGAACGCTGATCTCAAGTTGCTCGCCCTTGACCACGCCGTCTTTGGGGAAAGTGTACTCGAACCAGAACTCTCCCGGCACCTGCGGTTTCACCGTGCGGTAACGAACGACGTATTCCAAAACATCGCCGACGGCGAGTCCCTTTACCGTGACGTGTTTCTCATGAATATCGCTATACATTGGCGCGGTGCGTGTAACCTCGGCGGGCATGTCCTGAATGTTGTATTCCGGGGTGGCAATGACCGATCCGTCCGGTTTGCGAACGCGAACGTAGTCAAACTCTACGGTCTCATTTGCACTCAAGTAGGGGAAACTGAGGACCGCGAGTGCTTGCACGCCAGCCTGCGACTGGATCCGAACGTCCACGGTCATCTCCCGGGTGCCAGAGCCGTCCGCCTCAAAACTTAGCTTCGCTAGGCTTCGCTCCAGAATGACGGCTTCTTTCGATGAGTCGTGTTTGGCCGCGGGTGGCGGCGGAGCAGCATTAGGAGATTGGGCCCGAATTTGTGCGGCAAACAAGATGAGCAGCAGGAGTGCTGAGACCGAGTGGAAACGAGTAGACATTTTTTGGCCAGCGATGGAACGACAGCCTCATTATCAACCGTAAACTTCCTGAGGTCTCTGTAAATCGGTCACTGAACAGTGTGACAAGGCTTGGTTGGGGCAGCAAAGGCGAACTATCCGGCCGGATAGTTTTCTCTATCCTTTTGAATAGCTCGAATAGTGACGTGAAAGCCGTTTTTTCGCGGGGAAATGTTGCCGCTTTGCCTGCGGCGTCACGAGTGCGCGTCAAGTTTCGACACGGCAATTACTTGCAGTGCAGCTAAAAGCGAAGGCCGCATCCCCACAATCGCCGGAAGGGCTTTGGCGGTGAAGTTGCTAACTCCACAATGTCGAAATGAAATCTGTGGAGGTCGTTATGAAATCCCTAAGAAGCCTGGTTGTACTGCTGGCAGTCGGCGCGATTCCCGCCTTGCTGAGTGCGCAGGCAAATTCCAATTCGTTCAACGCTGGCGTCGCCCAACTGAGCGGAAAGATAAACCTGGTTGCGGGGGCGGCGCAGGCTGACTTTGATCTGGCTTCGGCCAACAACGGAGCGCTGCAGACGAAGATGTCGTTCAAGTCGAAACGCGTGGTCGTGGAGAACGATCATGTGGAAATTATTGGAGATTTGACGCTGACGACCCTCGAGCGCGACGCCGATTACAACCCAGGGGAAGACTATGCCGGCGCGAGGTACAGCAAAGCAGCTGAGCACAACGTGACCCGCGAAGTTGTGTTCGCCTTCCCAAAGAAAGAACTCGCGCAGAAAAATGCGAAGGGCAGGATTTCAGCAAGCGCGATGATTGGCCGGGAGAATTTTCCGGGATTGATTCCTGCCATCTATGCGGCGCACTGGGCTCCGCTGATTGAAAATGAACAATGCCTGATGCCGCCCAACGCAAGCGAAGACTATGCCGGGCCCGCCTGCACGGGAACGCTAGTGGAGACGGCCAACGCGGCTTACGTTCTGGCGAACGTGAGCGAAGATTACCGCGGGCAGGAAGTTAAGGCGCCGGCGGGCAATATGGTGAAGATCGTGCTGAATCTCCAGATGAGCGGAGACGGGTCGGTTGGCACCGCATCGTTCTTCATCGGATAGTTCCGCGATTCGGGATCCCAAAGTGCAGTAATCCCCAGGTTAGCGTCCAAATGAAGGACGCGAACCTGGGGGGCACCAGTCTGTAAGCTGAGATAACAAAATCTCCACCCAAGCAAAATCAGCCCGGTTATTTTTCTGGCCGCCGCCGCCGTGGCTGTAGCCGTAAATGAACCTTCGACGCAATCGCCTGGAAAGCTGTGTTCAGTTCTGCGGTGCACGACGGCGATGGGCAGTCTGCTATATAGAAAAACTGCCCGGCCGGCTGGCCTTGAATGTACGTTGGATAGTTAGGGTCATTGGCAAGTTGCGCCAGCAAAGCTTGCGTGGTCAGGCTTACGCTGCTGCCCAGTCCAATCGTATAGATATAGGTTGGGAGCGGAGCTTCGGTACGCAAAGCATTGGCAGTTACGATGGCGCGGTACTGGGCTTCCGTGGTGACGTTGGCCCGCGTAAATCCCTCCTGGGTCCCATATTGCTGCGAGGGAAACGTGGTTACGAGCTGTCCCTGAGCATTCTTGCAAATGTCGCCCTGGCTGTCGTACGGGAAGCCACGGGGGCAACCCATGTTGCATATGCCCCATATCGTTGTTGCACTGGTAGGATCAAAGAAGCCGACATAGTTTACCGAATCATACCCGCCATAGTTGATAAGCGTTGAACCCGAACCGCCCACACCCTTGCAGTAAAAATCGTCTTGAATGGTGTTCATCAAACCGTCCGTGAAATACACCACAACTTTGACCACCTTCTGCCCGGGTAGTACGACCACGCTGTCGTTTTGTAATTGCGCGAGCGAGAGGGGCGCGCCGAGGGTGGGACTCAGGATTGGTTGGGTCCCGGCACCGGTGCCGAATGTGCCGCCGACGAAACCCATGGCGGCGATGGCACTGTCAATCGGTGTTTTGAAGTTGTAATTGATGGGAAAGTTGATCGTGGCATTGTCGGCGAAGCTGATCATGGCAACTTCGTCGCTTGCGTTATTGAAGTCAGCGACGAACATTGGACCTGCGGATTGCAGCGCCGCTGCTCCACCATCGGGGACCATTGAGCCTGACCGGTCCAACACGATGGACATGATCACCTTGCCACGCGCCGCCTGGGCAGCAACCGTATTGGCGGTAAAGGGAACGAAAAGCGCAACGCTCAGCAACGCGAGGAAAAATTTAGAACGGATGGACGACATGGCAGCTCCTTTTCGTGACTACACCAGGAGGAGATAGAGGTTCCTGTTGCCTTCTTCATTAATGCGTGGAAACAGCTTCAGCAGGGTTGTACCACAGGAATAGGCCCGCGGATGCTGAAAATTTGCTGCGCCGCGAAACTGCCGGGTTTCGTGTGGAGGATAGCTCCGGCGACCGGGATATGCGGTGATCCGGCGTCATGGGGTGACGTGATAAGGCTGGTGCACCATCGTTCGCGGGGCGACGATAGGGATTGCTGACCGGAAGAAAGCAAAATCCCACCCAAGCAAATTCAGCCTGGTGCCCCAGGTTCGCGTGCGTCTTTTGCACGCTAACCTGGGATGAGGAAGATCCGGGCTGGTCCACCGAACTTTTCTAACTCACGATCTCTGGCGGTCCATTCCGATTCGATTTCTACCACTCCGTTCTCACGGAAAGCATAGTGGCGGAAACTGCTCCACTTCCAGTCTCCTGGTTCTTTCACCAGTCCACGTTTCACTGGATTGCGGTGGAGATAGCGCAACTTCACGGAGAACTCCTTCGCGTCTTTTACGTTGCGGTCATAGTAGCGTTTTTGCCAGAAGGGATTCGGTTTCTTCGGACCCAGGTTAGCCCAAAAGAGGGGCGAACCTGGGGCACCAATTCTCGAACTTGAACCTGGGGCGCCAATTCTCGGACCTGGGGCACTCTTTTTGCGCAGTCGTTTTGCGAATGACAGTTTCAGGTAATGAATCGCCTCGGCGAGCGTGCCGTGGGCTGGCTCGCTGAGCAGCAGGTGAACGTGTTCGGGCATGACAACGTATCCGTAGACGCGCATGTCGAACTAACGACGCATGTCTTCAATGCAAGGTAGGAACAGATCGTAAACTGCGGCGCTGACGAAATTGGACTGGCGGCGATAACAACTGAAGGTGATGAAATGCGACTGTCCGGATTCTTGAAACCGGCGCAGACCACGGGGCATGAGCACAATCTACACCCGAGAGCATTTCGAGTGCAGTAATCTCAGGTGCGTAAATCCCAGGTTAGCCCAAAAGAAGGGCGAACCTGGGGCACCAATTCTCGAGCTTGAACCTGGGAGACCAGCGCGAAACTGATTAGAACAGCACCCGTCGAATCGCTCAGAGAGTCTCTAACCTTTGCGCTTCCGAAGACCCGTTGAAACACTTTTCTTCAGCGCGCTCGCAAGGTCCTCTATATGTCCGGAAAGCGGATAGGTCCCGGAAAAAGAGCCCCCGACTGCCCCGCCATCCGCATCGAATTGCAATTTCGCGGGGCCGTCCACATAGATGCGAACAAAATGATTGAAGCCATAAAATCGGCGATCGCCGAAGGTGGCGCCGGGGCTGGTGTACTGAATCCATGGGAAAGCGAATTGAAGCCGGCCGACGGTCAGATAGGCTGAGCCCAACTCAGCGCCGTCGCCGTAGTAGAAGCCGGTCACGGTCTCGATGATGAGGCGCTTTCCCTTGGGAACGGTGTCGGGAAGTACGCACCGCCCAATACTGTCACCCGTGTTGTCGAAGCTTCCGCCTGACTGAAATAAGGTTGTCATCGCCAGTCCTCAGTGCTCGATAGCGGAAGAATGATACAACTTCGGGTCAGGCTGTCTCGCCTGCCCACCTTTCGTTCCATAAATTTCCCTAATACCGCTCATCAACTTTTTTTACTGGCAGTGGAGCCGTGCGCCCTGTAACCTCGAATGTCACCCCTAGCAATGCACGATTTCACTTGCATCTTCATTCTGGCCGGAGCCGGGCGCATCTGTCCTGGCCAAATTTATCCCGCCCGAATTTATTCTGAGGAGATCCATGCCATCCATGACAACAACGCCATCCATGCCAACTGAACTGCGTAACTTTCTCTCGCTCTCTTATGACGAGCTCGAAGACCTGAATCTGCGCTCGAAAGAACAGCGCAAGAAACGCGTGCCCCTGGACAAAGTCCGCGAGGAGCGCCTGAAGTATCTGACCGACGAGAAGCGCATCAAGGCGGTGACCGTGCTGTTCAGCGACCTCGAGGGCCGGCTGCACATGCTGGACTACGACAAAAAGTTTCTGCTGAACAGCTGGGACAATTTGACCTTCGATGGCTCGTCGATTCGCGGCTTCACGGCGCAACGGGAAAGCGATCTGCGGCTGGGCATCGACTGGGGCTCGTTCTACTGGGGCCCGGCCGACATTTTTGGGCCCGGCAAGGTGCTGGTGTTTGGCGACGTCATCGACAAGGGCGGAACGCCGTATGCCGCCGACATTCGCGGCGTGCTGAAGAGCTATGCCGACGAGCTGTTCAAGCGCGAGGGCTACACGCTGAATGCCGCCAACGAGATTGAAGGCTTCCTGTTCGCCGGGGCCGACGCCGAGCGACGGTATCACGAGACGCAGAAGTTCGACTACGTCAACACCGGCGGGTATTATCACTCGCTGCCGGGCGATCCGCTGCGGACGTTTATTGACACCACCGCCGAAGTGCAGCGGGCCATGGGATTCCAGAACGAGAAGGACCATCCTGAGGTGGCGCCGTCGCAGTTTGAAATTAACTATTCGTACTCGGACGTGGTGAATGCCGCCGACCAGATCCAGCTGTACAAGCTGATCTGCCGCCAGGTGGCGACCAAGATGGGCTTCACCGCGTCGTTTCTGCCCAAGCCGGTAGTGGGCGTGAATGGCAGCGGCATGCACACCAATGTTTCGGTCAGCAAGGGCGGCAAGAATTTGTTTTGGGACGCCAAGGGCGAAGAGAAGCTGAGTAAGATGGGGTGGTCGTTTGTGGACCGCATCCTGACGCACGGGAGCGATCTGTGCCTGATGCTGAATGCGAGCGTGAACGCGTATCGCCGGCTCGATCCGCATTTTGAGGCGCCGAACCAGATTAAGGCGTCGGCGGTGGATCGCGGGTCGATGATCCGCATTCCGATCGGCAACGAGAAGAGCATGCGGGTGGAAGTGCGCTCGGTGAGCCCGGATGCGAATCCGTACATGGTGATGTACGGAGTGTTCAAGTCGGGGCTCGACGGCGACACGGCGAAGATCAAGAACCTGCGGCAGGCGGAGCGGTATCTGCCCGACAACATTTATGACGCGCTGGAAAATTTTCGCGACGCGAAGTGGACGACCACCATGCTCGGCGACGACGTCAAGGGAAGATATGCGGATTTGAAGCAGGCGTCGGCAGATAGGTGTCCGCGGCTGCTGGGGACGTTCGTGAAGGCTCCCGAGGTGCAATATCACCACGACGTATACAACCAGTTTTTGTGGAATTTGTTTTAGGGCATCTGACTTTGAAGGGGCGCACCTTCAGGTGCGCCGCCTACATTGTCCATCTATCTTTTGTCATCCCGAATCGACTTTAGTCGTGAGGGATTTGCTTTTCATAGTTTCTCCCTGCACGCGGGACGGCATAAGATAGCCCACCGCTTCAGCGGTGGGTAAGGTGTCCAACCAATCCGAGTCCCTCGGGGACGGCACAATTCCTGCCAACCCACCTTTTTCTCCACTTTTCCAAAAACAGTCCATTTTATAGTCGTCGTGCTACCACTTGCACGTTTCGGCGACTAACTTCTTACACGTCAATATGGCGAAATGCAGGATTATTCACTTGACACAAACGAAAATGGGGTTTTAATCTTAGGCCATGTGGAAATCCAAGAGGGCGCGGCCAAGGTGGGTCTGGGCGGCGATTATAGCCGGACTTATCTTGATTTGGGCCTACTCTCGCGGATTCCTGCATTTCGGGAGGTGAAGCATGGCACAACGAATCCATCCTAAGCCCGTAAGTATCACAGACATTGCGATAGGGTTCTCGACCGAAGAACAGTGCCTCTCGTATGTCGAGCAGATGCGCTGGCCGGATGGCATTGTCCGCTGCCCGATCTGTGGCGGCGATAAGGTCAAGAAGGTGCGCCGGGAAGCTGAGTCCAAGAATAAGCGCCCTTGGTTCTACCTCTGCCTTGAGAAAACCTGCCATCAGCAATTCAGCCCCACGGCGGGGACGCTGTTCGCTGACTCACATCTTCCGCTCATAGTTTGGTTCCATGCAATCGGCCTAATCCTGAACGCGAAGAAGGGCATCTCCGCGAAGCAGCTACAACGAGATCTTGGCATCGGCGGATACAAGACTGCCTGGTATCTGAATCACCGCATCAGGGAAGCCATGCGCGAGAACGATAGCAACCTGCTTGGCGGGACCGTCGAAATTGATGAGACGTACGTAGGCGGTCGCGTAAAGGGCAAGGGCATCAGCTACGCCATGAGTCAAAAGAAAGTTGTCATGAGTGCCGTCCAGCGCGGCGGCGAGCTTCGCTTGCGCCACGTAGATAATGCCGAAGCCCACACCTTACGCGACTTCATCGCAACACACCTCAGCCCTGATACTGAGCGCATCATGACTGACCAACACAAGAGCTATCCTCCGGCGCTCAAGTCGCTCAAGTTTGCTGGCGAACACGAAACCGTGAATCACATAATCGGAGAGTACGTGCGCGGCGATGTGACAACGAACAGCATCGAATCCGCGTTTTCACTGCTCAAGCGCGGAGTGATAGGCCAGTTTCACAAGCTCTCAGGCAAGCATCTTCACAGGTATCTGCGGGAGTTTGAATACAGGTTCAATCGCCGCAACGATGCGGACGTGTTCATAGAAACAGTGCGGCGACTGTGTGGATTTGCCCCGCTACGCTTCGCCGATCTTACTTCTGACGAGAAGGCTTAGAGCGTTTGGCCTGGGTCTTCTTCCCCACCTTTATCTGCGATTCCTTCTTCGGTGGCGATTGCAGCATCCGTGAGAGAACTGCGTCGAATTGGGCCTTGTCCGTCTGCATGTATTTACTAACTTGATTCTAATACTCGAAAATCCACAGAAGATGCATCAGATTTCCACAATTTCCACAGACTACAACATGTAGTCGCTTTGACACTCGGCGTAGAATATGCGCCCATTCAACCCAACGGACCCAAATGCTCAGTGGTATCCGATTCTTGCCAAAGATCAGGGAACCCTCGTGGACTCCGAGATGATCAAGGGGATGTTGGAGAAGTTCTCTCTGACGGAGCAGGAGTTCAGGAACGCTTATAACGCACATTACGAGCTTCGGCAACCAAAATCCAAATCAGTGTCGTTAGCACATGATATGTCCGGTTGAGATAGCAAGTGATCTGTCCGCTTTGCGGGCGGCGAGAGTAGGAGACCATGTGAAGCATGGAGTCTTACTCGAAGGCCGCGATGGAGCGGGCAATGAAGATACAGGAAGTGATTCTGCGGGCGATGGCGAAGAAGATCACCTGGTGGCAGGCAGCCGAGATCATCGGCATCAGCGACCGGTCAGATGCGGCGTTGGCGGGAGCGGTTGCGAAGAGTTTGGCTATGACGGATTGTTCGACCGGCGGCGCGGACAGCCGTCCCCCAAGCGAGTGCCGCTGGCCACGGTCGAGCAGGTCCTGGGGCTGTATCGGGATCGCTATTTCGATCTCAACGTGCAACATTTCCACGAGAAGCTAGCGCGCGGAGCACCAGCATCCAGCTGAGCTACACCTGGGTGAAGCAAGCTCTGCGAGGGGCCGGGCTGGTGGCCGCGGGGACGCAAACGCGGGGTGCATCGCAAGCGGCGCGAACGGCGGCCACTACCCGGCATGCTGCTGCACATCGACGGCAGCCGGCATCGCTGGTTCCAGGACGAGCGCTGGTATGACCTGATCGTCATCCTGGATGACGCCACCAGCGAGATCTACTACGCGCAGTTGGTCGAGGAAGAATCGACGGCGACGGTGATGGCCGCGTTGCGAGAAGTGATCGAGCGCCAAGGTCCTGTTCTGCGCCTTGTACAGCGATCGCGGCAGCCATTTTTGGCTGACGCCCGAAGGTGGGCGGCAAGGTCGATCCCCACCGCCTGACGCAAGTAGGACGGGCGCTGCGCGAGCTGGGGGTGCAGATGATTCCGGCTTACTCGCCGCAGGCGCGCGGGTCGCAGCGAGCGCAGCTTCGGCACCTGGCAGGGACGGCTGCCGCAGGAGCTGCGGCTGCATCGGATCACCACGCTGGAGGCAGCCAATCAGTTTCTGCGGGAGCACTACATCGCCGCGTTCAATGGCCGCTTTCAGGTAGCGCCGGCGCAACGCGGCAGCGCCTTTCTCCCTTGCCCCCGCAAGCATCTGGATCTGATCTTCTCGCTGCAGTTCGAGCGCACCGTGAACCGCGACAACACCGTCAGCTTCCAGAATCTGGCAGCTGCAGATCGAACGAGTGCAGCTGGCGAGGGACGCTGGCCGGTTGCAACGTCACGGTGCACCAGCACCTCGACGGAACGCATCAGCCTCACCCACGGGCCGCATCGGCTGGGACGTTATAGCGCCCAAGGTGTGGCCCTCACGTCAACCCAAAACGCGGCGGCCAGACGCTGTGGAAAAGACGCACCGTGGAAAAGTTCCGAAACCGACTTTTCCACCTCGCTTGGAAATCCCGCAAACGTACGCGGGATTCCCACTTTCCCACAGCGACGACGGCGACTGGTTTATGAGTCAACCCAAAAACCAAAACCGGACATTTCACTTGCTACGAAAAGCGGACATTTTAACTTGCTACGAACACCAAAATCCAAATCAGCTTAATTTGCCAGATTTGGACGACCCTGCGTCTTAAAACTTTTCCCTACTGGCTGCTTCCCGTGGAATTGTTGTTCAGTCAGTGAACAACTACTTAGAGAGCGACCTCGCCCAAGGTGCGCCGATTCTCCCATCCAAAGTTACCCGGTTACCTTCGTAAGCCGAAACCCGCCCTTATCACAGACAGCGATGACAGCGATCTGAGATAAAAAGGAACCGCACGAACTCGCGATTTCGTGTGGTCCCTTCCCCGCACCGGAGAAATTGTAGAAAACCCCGCACGGGTAAGAAAATCCTACTAACCGCAAAGTGCGCGGTCTAGACCACTGGCGGTAGATCAACTACGCACCACTGTAATCCGATTTCCACTCAATCTTAACGCCACGTTAGTGTGTCCTTGCCAAGGTGACTAGATTCTGGCTTTTGCCTGTATTTGTGTCAAGTGAATATTCCTGGCGAAATGCAACAATAGCATTTAAACAATTGAAAACAAATATTATATAAATGCTAAAAAGTGTGTCATTTCCCGCCTGAATGTGCTATATTGAAGCTAGAGTTAGAGATTGGGAAGCGGTTCTGTAGACAGCTTCCCATAAGCGACCCAGCCATGTGCTGGGTTTTCGTGTTTCTGGACGCATTTTGACCCAGCTTCGGCTGGGCTTTCATGTTTCTAGCGTAGTTTGCCGCAGTTTGGGTGGAGCGGGCCTGCGCGCCTCCACTGAGTTGGCCAATGTCGGCGACTTCAGTTCGCGCGATACCTCTTCCCCGGTACGAAACTTCATATGATTCGACCGGAGGAAAAGCGGTGTCGCACGGATTGAAGTGCGTCTCTCCGCGGCACTCAACTGGGAGGACTTCAAATGCCCCGCTCCACCCGCCAGAACCAGGTTGTCAGCAGTCAGTATCCAGTAGCCAGTTGGCAGGAGAAGGAACATGCCAGTCAAGAACAGCGCAGTGCCCAGCGGCAAGACGTCGGCGCAAGCACCACGAAGGGCGGTGTCGAACAGCAAGCCTGTGATGATGAAGAAGAGCGCAGCGAAGAAAACCGTCAAGGCAGCAGGCCGACAGGCGAAAAAGAGCCGCCGGCACAGCGCAGCTTTTTCCACGTTGAGCTCGCGGCAACAGGCGGTGGTGCGGGCCAAGTTGCAAGTCTGGCGGCACCTGGAGGAGATCAACGGGGCCGTCATTAAGCTGGCGGAATCGGGCAGCTACCTGGCGGCGCGCACTCTGTTTGACTTTGCCGGCGTCTACACGCTGCCGCCGGTAGAGCAGGAAGCCGCAGCAATCGCTCTGGCGGCCGCCCCGAGTGCGGCTTTGCCATCGCCGGAAGCGCCGCCGCCAAATCGAGTGGGAGCGTTCCTGGAGACGTTAGGGCTGGATGAGTTGTCGGACGACGAACCGGAGCCGGATGTGGCGGCGTAAGGGGAATAAAGCCGCCGCCAAGCGGCCTTGTAGAATGGGAAGTGGAGTTTCCGCTGCGGCGACTTCACAGGGGAGCAGACGGCAGCATGGACATGACGTGGGTGACCGACCGTATCGCTTTGGGCGGCGGCATCTGGACCGATGACAAGATGATCGAGGTGGTGCGCGCGGGCGTGACTCATATTGTGGACATGCAGATTGAGTGGGACGACACTGCCCTGGCCGAACCGTATGGCGTGAATGTGTTGTGGAACCCCACCGACGACGATTTTCAGCTCAAGCCGGCGGAGCTGTTGCAGCGCGGCGTGGATTTTGCGCTGGAAGCGTTGGACGAGCCCGAGAACAAGGTTTTCATTCATTGTGCGGCGGGCGTGCATCGCGCCCCCATGATGACGCTGGCGGTGCTGTGCGCCCTGGGCTTTGGGCTGGACGATGCTATGCAGACGATCCAGGCGCGGCGCAAGGTGGTGGACTTTGCCGATGTTTACGTGCGCAGCGTGGAGAAGTTTCTGCGCAGCTACCAGGCGGCGCAGACCGAGCGGTGAGATCAGTAGTCAGTAGGTTGTTGTTTGTTGTCAGCATCCGCGCATACGGCCCTAAGGAGTGAGAAACCTTGTCCGCTTGTCATCCTGAGCGAGGAGCGCAGCGACGAGGCGAAGGACCCCTATACTGCCCGGGTACCTTCCACCGGCTTCTTGCTGCTGACAACTAAAGGATTAAGCAGGACGCTATTTGATAGTTAAGAGGTAATTCAAGGAGTCCCACATTGTGGGACACAAGACAGTTCCGCAGTTTTACAACTTTCCGCCGGCTCCCGCCGGCAGCAGAGAGGCATGGATTATGCCGACGATCAGCCGCCTGAGAGGGCGGTTTTTTGTGTCCTCATTCCACTGATTCTTGCGATGGTGTTGCCGCCGTCCGCGGCGATCGGCAGAGGGCCCCCGAAAGCACGATGGCATTATCGCCAAACGCGGCAGGAGGCGAAGGGGGCGCGACGAATCTGTCTCCGGCCCCGGCGTTGTGCCAGATCAGCGAAGGATTATTCGGAGCCAAGTCAGGTGATGACAAGAAAGCCGCTGCGCTGTTGTTTGTCACCTCAGCCATGGGCGCGTCCGAGGCCCTCTCCAGCAAAGACATCGTTGATGCTAATAAGTTTCAAGAGGGCTTGGGCAAGGTCATCGACGGTGTAGTCACCTGCCTGAACGCGTCGGTGTGGGCCCACAAGTAAACCCAGTCAGCCCCTTGGTGTCGTTTCACCACAGAGACACAGAAGCATAGAAACTTTCTTGCTGAAGGATGCTCTGTGGTGAACTGATCTTCCCTTTGCAACTTTCCCTTACAGCCTGGCGTCGAATCGTGAGATATCCTCGATAGTTGACCGAGGTCTGCTCATGAAGTCGTTCCTCTATCTACTGACGGTGGTGGCCGCCATCAACATCGGCGCTGCCAGCCAGCAGCCTTCTACAACTTCGCCGCCCACTGCCGGCAACACTGCTGACAATCAGCAGAAGAATGCGGCCAGCGCCACCAAAGACAATAGCGGCATCAGCGGTGACCAGGTAACCAAACCGGCTGGCGCCAAAGGAAGTACGCTCATTGGTTGTCTTAGCGGACCCAACGCGGACGGCAAGTATGTATTGACCAGCATGCAGCATCGCACCGGAGTCCAAGTGCTTGGCCCCGACGACTTGAAGAAGGACTCCGGCAGCAAGGTCAAACTGACCGGCACGTGGGAAGCTGACCCGCAGCAGCAATCGCCAGCGAAAGCGAAGGAGGCGCGCCGCTTTCAGGTGACCGCAGTCGAGGTAATGTCGCCACACTGCAAGCCCCCCACCGAAAAGACGCCGATCAGCAAGGAAAAACAGCGGGAGCGGGAGCAGCAACAACAGCAGAAGCCGCCGCAGTGAGTCCGGAGGACCGCAGATCCCTCCGCTCGCCCGTGTCGGCGGGCTAGGTCGGGATGACAAGAATAAAGGCGCTCAGCAGGACGGCTAGAGGATCTGCGTGAGAACTCATTTCAAATTAGCTCGGTGTAACGAATTACTCACGAACGAGCCCCGCAGGGGCGAAAGAGTCTAGCCCAGCATGGAGCCGCAGGCGGAATGCTGGGTAAAGTCGGAAATAATCCGAGTCCCGTAGGGACGACAGATGTTCTCACGCAGACTCTAAAGAGGTTGCCGAAAAACTCTAAAAAAACAGATTCCTCACCAACTGAAATCGGTTCGTGATGACAAGAATAAAGCTTTTGAACGGGGCACTTAAAGGTGCCTCCCTTCAAAACACCCGCTGAAACCGAATCTTCCTCAGCGAACCGTGAAGCCGTCCCCTGCAAGTCAAATCCGCGGGGTTTTTCGCAGCATGACAATCCTAAATTCAAAACAGCTTCTTCGAATCCAGCAGGATCGTCACCGGCCCGCTGTTGACCAGTTCAACTTCCATCATCTCCTGAAAGCGTCCGGTTTCGCACCGCAGTCCCAGCCCACTAATTCGCTCCACGAACCCCTGGTACAATTCGCGCGCACGTTCCGGACGCGCAGCCGCATCCAATGACGGCCGTTTGCCTCGCCGGACATCCCCAAACAGCGTGAATTGTGAAACCGCGAGCACCGCCCCGCCTATGTCTCCGACACTAAGATTCATCTTCCCGGCTTCATCCTCAAAGATCCGCAATCCCGCCACTTTTTCCGCAAGATAATCTGCATCGGCCTCGTTGTCGTCCTGCGCAACTCCCAGCAACACCAACAGACCTTTGCCGATCTCGCCCGTAATCTCGTGGCCCACCTTGACCCTCGCCCGGCTCACTCTCTGAACCACAGCACGCATGGCAGCGTTGTATCACAAGACAGGTCTTAGCTCTTATGCTTTTAACCTTTAGCTATTAGCCAAGGCTCTTAGGTGTTGTTCGCGCGTCGCGATCTACTGAACTCTGGATGTCGAATCCGAAATAAACACGGCTGCCTTCCCCCTCGCGTTGACCTTGCCAAGCCTAGCGTTTAGGATGAATCGGGCATCATCTATCTCAGCGCTCTCGAAGACGCCTGTGGGCTCCGGCGGTCTCAAGAGCCTCGGCATCCTTTACACGGCATCCTGCCTGCAATTAGACTTGGGGGTTTGCCCACCGTGGCGCAGTGTCACGGTGCGCAACAGGAGAACGAATCGATGGCTTCGGTTGAAGAACGAGTAAAACAGATCATTGTGGAGCAGTTGGGCGTAGATGAAGCGGAAGTGACGCCCAGCGCTTCGTTTGTGGACGACCTCGGGGCTGACTCGCTCGACACGGTCGAACTGGTCATGGCCTTCGAAGAGGCCTTCGAGATCGAGATTCCTGACGAGGACGCGGAGAAGATCCGCACCGTGCAGGACGCAGTGACGTACATCAACCAGCACGCCAAGGTGAAGAAGTAGGCGCCATTCCGGCCACCAGTCAAACCGCGTGCCGCGGCCGCGAGGGGGCTTGGGCCCGGTCAACCGGGAAACCGAAAGTTTTCGCTCGCCGCATGGGCGGTGGGAAAGGAGATTGCTGACCTCATGGCATCTGTAGACGAACGCGTAAAACAAATCATCGTGGAGCAATTGGGCGTGGATGAGGCCGAGGTCACTCCCAATGCATCCTTTGTGGACGACCTGGGTGCCGATTCGCTCGACACGGTTGAGCTGGTCATGGCCTTTGAAGAGGCCTTCGAAATCGAGATTCCCGACGAAGACGCGGAAAAGATTCGCACCGTGAAGGACGCCGTGGACTACATCAACTCGCACGCGAAGGGATCGAAGTAGATTGAGTCGTCGTGTCGTCGTAACGGGAATCGGGGTCATTTGCGCGGTCGGCCACAACACCGATGAGGTGTGGTCAGCACTGTTGGCTGGCAAGAGCGGCGTGGAGCGCATTACCGCGTTCGACGCTTCCCAGTTTGCCTGCCAAATCGCCGCCGAGGTCAAGAACTTCGACCCTTTGCAATTCGTGGACAAGAAGGAAGCGCGCAAGATGGCGCGCTTTATTCATCTGGCGATCGCGGCCAGCGATGAAGCCCTGCGCATGGCCAATTACAAGGTTGAGAACGAAGATATGGCCGAGCGCACCGGGGTAAACATCGGCTCGGGTATCGGCGGTTTCGACATCATCGAACGCGAACACTCCAACCTACTGAACGGCGGCCCGCGAAAGATTTCGCCATTTTTCATTCCCGCAGCCATCGTGAACCTGGCTGCCGGTCAGGTCAGTATTCGCAACAAAGCCAAGGGCCCGAACGAAGCCACCTGTACCGCCTGCACCACCAGCGCGCATTCGGTTGGCGATGCCGCCCGAGTCATCAAGTATGGCGATGCCGATGTCATGATTGCCGGCGGCACCGAAGCCGCCATCACGCCGATGGGCGTTGGCGGATTCGCGGCCATGCGCGCGCTGTCGACGCGTAATGACGATCCTCATCGCGCCAGCCGTCCTTGGGACAAAGACCGCGACGGCTTCATCATCGGCGAAGGCTCGGGCATCCTGATCCTGGAGGAGCTTGAGTCCGCCAGGAAGCGCGGCGCGAAAATCATCGCCGAGGTGGTGGGTTACGGCATGAGCGCCGACGCCAACCACATCACCCAACCGGCCCCGCAAGGCGAAGGCGGCTACCGCGTGATGCGCAATGCGCTGAAGGATGCCGGCTTGGCACCGGAGCAAATCGGGTACGTCAACGCCCACGGCACGTCCACTCCGCTGGGCGATGAACTGGAGGCCACGGCCATCAAGCGCGCCTTGGGAGATCACGCCTACAAGATGCTGGTCAGCTCAACCAAGTCGATGACCGGACATCTGCTGGGCGGCGCGGGCGGCCTGGAAGCGGCGATCACCGTGCTGGCATTGCGCGATCAGATTGTGCCGCCGACGATCAATCTCGACCACCCGGACGAGGGTTGCGATCTCGATTTTGTGCCTCACACTTCCCGCAAGGTCAACATGGACTACGCCATGTCGAATTCCTTCGGCTTCGGCGGCACCAATGGATGCCTGGTGTTCAAGCGCTGGACAGAGTAGAAGCAGCTAGCAACTAGCAGCTAAACCCGCGGCACCGCAGCCATCGGCCAAGCTCTCGATGCCGAGGTGCTGACGATACTACTCGTACAGCGCCTTCGGATCTTTCGCCTTGAAGAAGAGCCCGCCCAGCTCGGTTACGCGGTTCATGGATTTCCTCGAATACATCACGCGGTTGGAAGATCACAAATCACGGCGTGGCTAGTTGCATGTTTTGGATAGTTCCTTCGCGCTCTTTACTTCAAGAGCCGGCAGCTCTTCTGCAGTCGATGCGGCGTCTTTCACCGTAGTGTTGAGCGTTCTCACCGTAGGCTTACCAGTGATTTCGACCTGGTGCCCAGCATAACGCCTGAGTCTGGCGGTATTGCCGGTGAGGTCATAGGCCGTCCCATCCTTGTCGGTGACTCTGTAATGACCGCCAGAGCTTTGCAAGCAACCGGCGATTGTAGTTGGGAAATTGCTGGGGGGAGCCAGCCAAATATCTGCTCCGGGGTGGCCCTCTTGCGCTTGCGGCCAAAGCGCAGAGATGAGGAGCATTAGAGTAAGCAGGAGTGTCTTGCGCATAAACACCTCTTGCTTGATGCGATGCCCGCGCATCAGATAAAGATTCGGGCGACTTGGTTCATGCCAACGAAAAAGGCACGGTGTTTTTGTCCCTGTGCCTCTGTGCCTCTCTCGTTGTTTACAAGATTCTTATGCCTTCTTGCCCTGGTTGTTCAGCACCTCGATGGCTCGATTCAACTGATCGTCAGGCTGATTGGCCTTTTCTTGTTTGTCTTTCTGGGCGTCGTCGGGCGCGTTCTCGTCTTCGTCGGGGGCGATGAAGTCGTCGCTGCTGTCGGCAACCAGGATATTGGGCGTGATCGCCGCGTCCTGCACCGCCTTGCCCGATGGCGAGTAATACTTGGCAACCGAGAGCACGAGGGCCGAGCCGTCGGGCATGTCGATGACCTTCTGGATCGAACCCGAACCAAAGGTCTTGTCGCCGACCACGTCACCGCGCGCGTTCTCCATAACGGCGGCAGCCACGATTTCCGCCGCGCCAGCCGTACCACGGTTCACCAGCACCACCAGCGGGAGGTTGGTCACGACCACCTTATCGGGATCAGCGTTGAATACCTGCTTAGGATACTTCTGGCCCTGCAGATAAGTAATCGTGCCATGGTTAAGGAAAAGGTTTGCGGTCGCAATGCCCTCGCTCTCCTCGCCGTCGCCGGAATTGCGAAGGTCGAGAATGATCTTCTTGGCACCGTCCTTCTGGACAGCTTTCAGCTTATTGCTGATCTCCTGCGAACGTCCCTTAGGGAAGTCGTCGACCTTGATGTAGGCAATACCGCCTTCCATCATCTTGTCGCTGATGGGCGGGTCGACGATGATCGCGCGCGTGAGTGCCGACTTCACCGGCTGCGCGCGTCGCGGACGCACCACCGAAACATTGACCACCGACCCCGGGGTTCCGGTCAGGAGACCGTCAATTTCAGCCAGCGACATGTCGCGCGTGGTTCGGCCTTCGATGGCCTCGAGGATGTCGCCGCTCTCGATTTCCGCCTTGTCCGCCGGCCCTCCGGGTATGACCGAGATCACCGCAGCGTAGCCGTAACGCTTGGAGACCGCGGCGCCGATGCCCGCCTTGCCTTCCTTGCGCTGCTTGTAATCCTTGTACTCCGTGGGATCGAGATAGCTGGAGTTGGCATCGAGTGATTCCAGCAACCCGTGCAGGGCGCCGCTGGTGACATTGGAAATGTTCGGTTCCTCGACATATTCGGTGCGGATGCGCGAAAGGACTTCGCTGTACACGCCCAATTGGCGATAGGAGCCGTCGTCATTGGTGCTGGCCCGAACTCCCAGTCCGCCAATCACGACAAACGTGGCCAGCACAAAAGAGAGGGTCAGAACGATAAGCTTCGTGGTCTTTGACATGTGTAATTCGCTGGAGGGAGACTCTCGCTCCTATTCTACCTCAGTTTCGATGCGCGACTGGCGGGAAGGTGGCAGGAATAATCGCCTAATTTCAGGCAAATTGCCCACTTCCGGCTATGGGTTGGACGAGGGACAAGGCTGAATGGTAAGCGGCACTAGGCCGCCGTGTTCGTCGAGGGCCTGAACGGGATGATTTTTCCCAACTCTTTCTGCAGCCCTTTCTTAGTCTGGTGAGCATCGTAGTCGGCCTGCATGCCAAGCCAAAAGGCTTCAGTGGTGCCGAAAAACTTTGCCAGTCGGATCGCGGTGTCGGCGCTGATCGCACGTTTCTCGAGAACAATGTCATTGATCCGGGGAACGGGCACATGGAGCTCGTGTGCCAGCCGGTAGGGTGTTATGTACAGTGGCTTGAGATACTCTTCGCGAAGTATCTCTCCCGGGTGAAGGGTCCACGTTCTCTGCTTTTTCTGGTGAGGGCCTTTGACCTGAGATTCTTTCATTGGTTCCTTCCTTCCACGAGCGCTTCTTGCTGACGACAAGTGATTCAGTGATAGTCAACGATCTCAACTTCGTAGGCGTCTCCGTTTCTAAATTCAAAACAAAGCCGATATTGATCATTGATTCGAATGCTGTATTGTCCGTCGCGCTCGCCTTGCAGAGCCTCCAGGCGATTCCCCGGGGGAGAAGCCAGGTCGGTAAGGAGGCGAGCGTAATCGAGTTGAAATAACTTCCGCTTGGCGACTCTGCGGAGATTGACTGGAAAGCGCCGGCTCTTTCCTGAGACATAAAATTGCTCCGTCTGCGCGTCAGCGAAGCTCTTAATCACCACCGTAGCATAATGTACCCCATTATTAACATCAAGCATTATTATCCAAGAGGGTAGTGTCCCAGTTTCGGCTTTGAAAGGGCACTGATTCATCCGTGCCGTAAGTGCCTTACCACCAACCCGGCTTTAGCCGCTGAGGAGCGGTCGTATCGAAGCTGAGACACTACCTATCCACAAGGGCACCGTAGTGTCTTCGGCTTGTGACCGTCCTCACAACTCCCTGGGCGCCCATCCTGATAAACTCCTGTGTTTGTCGTGGCATGTGACGCCGCGAGTGAGGATTCATGGCCCGCAGTCTTAATAGATCCCGTGCCTTGCAAAGCCGCGCTGAGAAGCTGATTCCCGGGGGAGTCGATTCGCCGGTCCGCGCCTTCCGTGCGGTCGGCGGCACGCCGCCATTTCTGGTGCGAGGCCTCGGCGCGTACGTCTGGGATACCGACGACAACCGCTACATCGACTATGTGGGCTCATGGGGGCCGCTGATCCTCGGCCACGCGCAGCCCGAGGTCATCGAGGCCATCATCCAGGCGGCGCGCAACGGCACCAGCTTTGGAGCCTCCACTCCGACCGAAGCTGACCTGGCCGAGTTGGTGATCGAGGCGTTTCCGGCGATTGAGAAGGTCCGCTTCGTCAGTTCGGGAACGGAAGCGACCATGTCGGCGATCCGGCTGGCGCGTGCGCGCACCGGACGCAAGTTCATCGTGAAATTCGAAGGTTGCTACCACGGGCACAGCGACGCCCTGCTGGTGAAAGCCGGTTCCGGCGTGGCGACGCTTGGAATTCCTGGTTCGGCGGGAGTTCCGGAAGAGTTTGTCGAGTTCACCCTTGCGCTGCCTTATAACGATGTGAAGGCCGTCGAAGCCGCGTTCGCCAAATTCAAAGGCAAGATCGCATGCGTGATTGTGGAGCCCGTCGTGGGCAACATGGGTTGCGTTCCGCCGCAGCCGGGCTACCTCGAAGCACTGCGTGAGATTACGGCGCGCGACGGCGCGCTGCTTATCTTCGACGAGGTGATGACCGGATTTCGTGTGGCGTTTGGCGGAGCGTCGGAGCTGTACGGCATCAAGCCCGACCTCACGACACTTGGCAAGATCATCGGAGGCGGCCTGCCGGTGGGCGCTTATGGCGGAGCAGCAAAGATTATGGACCTGGTCGCTCCCCTGGGCCCGGTGTATCAGGCTGGGACGCTGAGCGGCAATCCTCTGGCGATGGCGGCGGGCATCGCCACGCTGTGTCAGTTGAAGGCGAACCGGCAGGCAATCTACAAGCAGCTCGACGACATGGCGGGCAAGCTGGTGGCGGGCATCATATCAGCTGCTAGGGATGTTGGCGTCGCGATGACCGCCAACCGCGTGGGCTCGATGTTCACGTTCTTCTTCACCGACAAGCAAGTCACTGATTGGGAGAGCGCGGCCACGTGCGACACTGCCAGATTTGGCCGCTTCCACGGCGCGCTGCTCGACGCTGGGGTGTGGCTGCCGCCCTCACAGTTTGAAGCCGCGTTCCTGAGCACCGCACACACCCAAGGCGACATTGACGACACCATTGCGGCGGCACGAGAGGCGCTGGCGCTGGTTTAGGATTGCAGAGCGATCACTTCGATGGGCGGAAAAGACAAGGACGCGCAAGATGATGAGCTGCGCAGGCTAATGGAGAGCGAGCAGCGGAGAGGCCGCAGGCCGATTGACTTCGAGGAGCGGGCCCGCCAGCAAGCACGCAAAGCGGAGATGGCGTTAGCCATCCGCGAAAGGCGCTGGGATGACGTGAAAGCCGCTCTGCTGGTGCTTTACGACAAGAATTCGAACGAGTACAAGAACGCAATCGAGAAGATCAGGGCTTTCGACCCTTCAGCGCGGATATGAACTCTTCGTGCTTCTTTGTCCGCTCTCGGGACGCCATTTCGGCGAATCGCTTCTCAACTAGTCCACTTAGATCCTGGGCCAGTTTCCCGGCCGAGGGGCGCTTTGAAAGCTTCCGCGAGGGCATCCGCTTGGGAGTGGTAACCACAGATTTCGTTCTCCTTGATGAACTCATTATAAGCGATTTCTCCACCATGGCCTTACTCATTCACGGGGTCGCAAAGTCCAGCTTGCCACCGAACGAGACGAACTGCGGTTGCCTGATTGTGTCCTCACCGTATGACACCTGGCATTATTAACACCCTGCCACTTCATCGCTCCCGCACCGGTGTGACTTCCAGTTCGAAGCGATGCTGGCTTGCGGGATCGTCTGCAACGAAAACCATGTTGGGTTTGCCGGTTGCGGCTAGCACCGCGGAACGCACGCTCACCCGCCGGATGGGCGGCGCCGTATCCGGGGTTGTTGTCCCGGCCGAAGAGATCTCGGAGGTCATCTCCAATTCAAGCCCATCGCTGCCGTCGTAGGCCCGCAGGTCAAAATTCACACCCACATCCACATAGTTCGTCACACCTTTTGTGTCGCCGACGGGCACCCGCGTACCCGATCGAAGATTCCACGTTGACGGATTTTTCGCTTGCGGGGCGTCAGCGGCTATTTTCATGGTGAAAGCGCGCTGATTGATGACCTTGCCATCATCCGTCTCACGCAACACGAAATTCAACTTGTAATAATGCTTTGGCGCTGGCGGCGCAAGTTGCGCGACCTTCGCATTGCCGTCGGCGACCTGCTGCGCAGATGCCTCCTGCGAGATTGCCGGGCGTGAAGCCGCCGCAAAGAGAACAGCGATAGTTGCGAGTTGAAAAAGTCGGATGCGCATCAGTTTTCTCCTTGTTTACTGCCAGGTGCATTCGCCAGCGGCTGAATGTTGATGGGTGCAATGGCAATCTCTTGATCGTCGTGGTCGGCCAACCGACTCAGGACCTCAGGGTGGGTTTGTGCCAGCGCCAGCAACGCACGCTCCTCCGAATTCAGCGGCTCCGGTGTCGGAAACTCCGGTCCGGCGCGACCGCTGCTCTCTAGTATTTTCTCGCCAGCAACCTTCGGACCGCGTGAATGCACTCTTGCAACGAGTGGCCGCGTGGTAGCAGTTGGTGGGCTGGCATTCGTATTTTTCGGCTGAGGCTCAACCGGCAATCTCTGCGGTTGCGCGGTCGCTGCCTGCATCGGAGCAATCTCGCGGCGAGCCGGCTCGCGCAATCCGATCCATGCGGCAACCGCAAGCAGGGCCGTGCATGCGGCAAAGGCACCCCACCGCCAGCTCTTCCGGTTCCGCTCGGCCTGCATTCTCACTCGCTCCAGAATGCGGTGTTCCATGCCAGCGAGAGGTTCGGCTTCTCTGTACTTCGCAAGCGCCTCATCCAGAATCTGGTCGAATTCGTCGTTGTGATTCATCTCTGTTTTTCCGCAGTAGCCGAGAGTTTTTCCTTGAGCATCTGCCGCGCCCGGAAAATGCGGCCTCGCACTGAGGACTCGGGGATACCGAGCACCTCCGCGATCTGCCGCGAGTTGAGCTCCTCGATCGCCGACAGTACCAGCGGGTACCGCACCTCTTCCGGAAGCGACGCGATCAGCTTTTGCACATGCTCGATCCGCTGACGGTGCATGGCTAAGTGCTCGGGGTCGGGCGCGCTGCTTGCCATCTCGAGCTCGGCCACATCAAGTCCGTGCGGCTTGCGCAGCCGATCCAGCGCCAATCGGTACGCTATTCGCGCCAGCCAGGCCGGCATATCTGCCACATCTTTCGTCCCCGAACGGTGCACGCGCAGGAAAACTTCCTGCCCTACGTCCTCGGCATCATGCGAGTTACGCAGAACCCCGTAGGCGACCTTGAAGATAAGGCGTCCGTGCTCGCGAACCACCGCTTCCAAGGTGGCGAAATCGTCTGCGCCTTCGAGCACGGTGCCCGTCTCCTGCCACGAGATTGTGGAGCCTGCTGGCTGCATTGCATCTCAATCCGAGTGCATATCGCTGTTCTCACTAGCTAAGACGCGGGGTGGGGGGAAGTGTTTGGAAATTTTTGCGTAGGGTCTAACTGCTACTTACTTTTCCCTCCTTGCGGCCTTCCCATCATTTCCGGAATGGTGACAAATCTGAAGCCCTCGCCTCGATATCGGCTGAGGATGCGGTCGCTGGCCTCGACGGTGCGGCTGCGATCAGCGCCCATTCGCACGTGCGAGCCATCATGCAGCAGGATGACATCGCCACCGCGAATTTGGCGCCCCGCTTGAGCGACGACCTTGTCAGCTGATTTCGCTTTCCAGTCGTAACAGGTCACGTTCCACATCACAGCCTGCAGGCCGAATGCGCGCACCGTGCGCAGTGTGGCGGGACGGCGTCCGCCGAACGGAGGCCGGAATATTTTCGTTTCCTCCCCGGTGGCATCAAGGATGGCTTGGCGCGTCTGCGCAAGTTGGCGGTGCACCTCGCTCGCCGACGAAAAAATCAGGTTGGGATGGCTCCAGGTGTGGCTGCCGATGGCATGACCCGCGGCAGCTACAGCACGCGCAATTTCGGGTTTCTGTTGGACATATTGTCCAATCAGAAAAAATGTCGCCTTCACGCCATGGCGTTCCAGCACTTCAAGCATGTGAAAGGTATAGGGATCGTTGGGCCCGTCATCGTAGGTTAGCGCCAGAAGGCGGGAGCCGGGCCCGAGGCCAATAAATGTCGGGCCGTAGAGCTGGGAGGTTGGCGACATGGTGTGATAACCCGCCCAGCAAGCCAGGCCCGCCGCGGACGCCCCGCCAATGAGCTGTGGAAGCACTGGATCGATTGTAGCTGGAGGGGCGCTGTTCGCTATTCGCTCTTCGCCAAAAGCTTTAGTAGCATTCGCTGCCCTTTGTGCTCTCACGGAAACCTCCTCATCTTTTCCTGCCCTGCACTTAGACTCCAGTTGCGGTCCGTTGCGGAAAGCGCAAGAAAACGTGCCCAATAGCGAAAGGCGAACAGCGAAGAGCGAAGAGCGACTTTCCACAACATTTACCATCACGACAATTGCGCGCAGGCGGCGAGCAAGATATTCTGCGAGTCGTAACGTTTTATTCCCATGGCGAACCTTTTCGAACCACCCCGGTACATCGCAGTCGAAGGCCCGATCCGAGTCGGCAAGAGCACGCTCTGCCAGGTGGTCGCAGAAACGCTGCACGCGCAGCGCATCACCGAGCCTGAGCACAACCCCTTTCTGCGATCGTTTTACGACGGCGAGCAAGGGGCCGCGTTCCAGGCGCAGATGGCTTTCCTTATCGCGCGGCATGAGCAACTGTGCAGCCTCGACGTCAAACGCAATCCCAACAAGACCTATGTGGCCGATTACATTTTCGAAAAGGACAAGCTGTTCGCCTGCATTAACTTGGGCGATGCGGAGCTGGAAGTTTACAACCGCTATTACGAGCTGTTCCGGCAAGACGTGCCCACGCCCGATCTCGTCATTTACCTTCAGGCCACCCCCGAAGTCCTGAAGAAACGTCTGAAGAAAAAGAACGCCCCCGGCGAGAAGGCCATTAGCGACGACTACCTGGAAGAGGTGGTCAAGGCGTACGAACACTTTTTCTTTCACTACACCTCGTCGGACCTGCTGATCGTAAATACCTCGGAGATCGATTTCGTGGAGCGCAGCGAAGATTTGCAGGCGCTGCTGCGGCGGGTCAGCGAGCCCATACGTGGCACGCAATACTTCCTGCCCCTGGGGCCGGACGAGCAATCGGCGCGGGCGTAAACACTGTCACCAACTTTTATTGTTGAGACGTCTCCTTGAGCACCTAACTGCGCTATGCTCTTTTATCCACAAAGGAGCTCGCCATGGGAGTTTTGTTTCAGGCTTTCTATTGGAACTGTCCATCGCAGGAAAATCAGGACGGCACCTGGTGGAATTTTCTGACCGGCAAGATTCCTGAGTTGCAGCAGGCAGGCTTTACTGCTCTGTGGCTGCCCCCGGCGTGCAAAGCCGCCAACCTCGGCGGGCCGTCCATGGGCTACGATCCGTACGACTACTTCGACCTTGGCGATTTCAACCAGAAAGGCCGTACCAAGACCTGGTTCGGCAATCAAGCAGAGCTGACAAACCTGATCAACGCGGCGCACACCGCCAACATGCAGGTCTATGCTGACCTGGTGCTCGACCACAACAATGGCGGCGACGCGCAGGAGGTCAATCCCATTGACGGCCAGACCCGCTGGACCAAGTTCACTCCGGCCAGCGGCCAGTTCCCGCGCGACTGGACGTGCTTTCATCCCTCGCCATTTGAGATTTTCGACGAGATGACCTTCGGCCAGATGCCGGACCTTTGCCATCGCAATCCCGTGGTTTACGCGGCGCTCATTGGGCTGGCTCAGTGGATGGTCGAAACCATTGGCTTCGACGGCTTCCGTTTCGATTTCGTCAAAGGCTATGCGCCCTGGATGGTGCAGTCGATCGCCGAGCTGCGCTATCTGAAAAAATCGGTGGACAACTTTTACACCTTCTGTGTCGGAGAGTGCTGGGACAACGAACGTACGGTGGACGACTGGCTCGGCGAGGTGAACAGCTACACCGACAATCCCGTCTCCGCGTTTGATTTTCCGCTGCACTACCTCCTGAAGAACTTGTGCGATACCTACGGCTTCAGTCTGGCCACGCTGGCCACGCCGGGGACGGTCGTGCAGGACACGCCGTCGCAGGCGGTCACCTTCGTCGACAACCACGACACCATTCGTGATCCCGCTAACGCGATCAACAGCGACAAGCTGCTGGCCTATAGCTTCATTCTGACCCACGAAGGCTATCCCAGCGTTTTCTGGATGGACTGGTACAACTTCGGCCTGGCGAAGTCGGGCACGCCCAATGGGATCGCCGCGCTGGTCGCCGCCCATGAGCAGCACGCCAGTGGCACGACGCAAGTGCTGTATGCCGACGACAACCTTTACGTGATGCAGCGCACCGGCGCCGGAGCACAGCCCGGGTTGGTCTATGTGCTCAACAATCTGGGCGATGCGTGGAATGGCGCGATGGTGCAAACCCAGTGGCAAAGTGTGCAGTTAGTACCGGTGGCGTATGGAGGCTATGACGCGAGCCGTCCCGCTTCGAAGACGACTTCAGCGGATGGTTACGCCGACGTTTGGGCTGCTCCACGCGGATGGGCAGTCTATGTGCCGCAGGTGTAGCGGTTGTCAGCAGAGGTCAATGTGGCGCGCCGCAAGCGTCATTAGGGACGCCGAGGACTGTTGGCAGAGACGTTCTGCGGGTGATCGAGGTCCACGAGTTGCGAGCCCGGTGGCTGCTGCAAAGCGAACTGGTCATCCCTGAGCGGCTCGTTGATGACCAGCTTGGTGACGGTCAGGCGAATGGTGTATTCCTCCTGTGGCCGCTCAATCTCAATCACCGTCGGAAAACTGATGCCGTTATAGTCCCGGTAAACCTGATAGGTGACCCTGGTAACGACCGCGCCTGCAGTGTCGTAAATAAGCTGGCGATGGGGAACGAGGTTCACGCGCTCGAATATGATCTCGCGGTATAGATACCAGTCAGAGTTGCTGTCGGTGCGGCGGATAACATCGATGACATAGTCCGGCTGCTCGACCAGCTTCTTGGCCTTGATGTCCACGACGGTTTCTGTGTTATTTTCCAGGACTGCAATTTCGTCTTTATCAATCTCCGGAAGGAACAGGGCGTTGTAAATGACCTGAGGCCGCAGGTTCTCCAGCGGGTTAGGGGCAGGATTGATGACATCGGCGCTGCCCACGTAGAACTTGTCCTTTGCCGGAATGGATAGTTTGAACCGTGTTCCATCACTCACCATATCAAAGGCTTTATTGCGTACGATAGGAAAGAGCCCAATCATGCGCAGCATGTCCGGCTTGCGCACCAAAATGTATCCCAGCACCTGCTGGTAATCGGTGACCTTTCCCTTCTTCTCTCCTCCAACAGATGCGGCAATTTCGACGGTCGCGTTGAGGGTCTTGACCTGCGAGGCTTGCTGGTTGATGCGGTCCACCAATTGCTGTTTGGTGGCAGTCTGCAGTTTGGCCGTGCTGGTCTGCATCTCGACGAGACGGGTGCGGAACAGGCATCCACTCTCGCCAGCCAGGAGTGCAGCAAGGGCAACCGCCGCAAGGATCGGGGATCGTCTCATAAGGGATCGGGGCGCAGCCAACCGACAGGAACCTTCAGTATATAAGAGCGTAACGATTGAGACGCCCTTTTCCAACGAAATGCCTACTCGTTAAAGTCGGAGGACGGAGCGGAATGCTCAAAAAGGAATTACCGAGATGAAACATCAACCCAATGGAGGCCGAAGCCGGTGTTTCACCTTCAACGATCCTTAGCGTTTAATCTTTGCTCGCTGCGGCTCTGGAGGGGAATGTTGAGAATGGAATCGTCGTCCTCCGCCTCCACGACTCTTCGCTCTTCGAGGCGCTTACCAGCCCCGGTTTCTGGATTGTCCTTTGCCATCGCGGCGGGGTGCGGCGCTGCTGCCAGATGTGAATTTCTGCTCTGCTTTGAACTGCTTACTGAGAGCTAATCCCTGCTCCTGGTAGGACGATCCAATGGAAACGCCATAGACCTTCTCTGGAATGGCTGCCATCTTGTAATAGTGCAGCCTGCCAACGTATTGGTCATCTTCCAAGACGATCGGCATCTCATGCACACGGACTTCCAGCACCGCCTTGGTTCCGGGGATTTCCCCGGTCATTCCATATCCAAAGCCGGGATCGAAGAAGCCCGCATAGTGAGCGCGGAAATCCCCAATGGTTGGATCGTAAGCCACCATTTCAGCGGCATGATCAGGCCCGACACGAACTCGTTGCTTCGACGCCAGAAGATAAAATTCTCCGGGTTCAAGAATGAATTGGCCGTTGCGAGGCCGGTCTATAGGAGTCCAGAAGTCGGCGCGATCGTAATGGTTGATTTGGCTGAGATCTATGGCGGGGGCGTGCTTCTTGGCCTGATAAGCGACAACCTGGGAACGTCCGCTGCCTTGAAGGTCAACGGTGATATATAGGCCTCGATTGATGTCGGCTTGCCCCGAACCGTCTGCATCACTCAAAACCAATCCATCCCCTTTTGCCAACTCTTTCAGGTCGTCATCGGCAGCGGCGTTTGACTTGCCGCGCACGAAACGCAATTGATTGAGCTTCATGCCGCACTGCACGACAACAGGAAATGTTCGAGACACCACCTCTATGTACAATCCACCGCAATACCCTTTTCTAACGCGCTCGAACTCGTCACCGGTTTCGGTAATCAGCCGGGTAAAGATATCCAGCCGCCCGGTTGTGCTTTTTGAATTGGCTATTCCGTAAACATCGGACGGAAGCGCCAGACTTTCCATTAAAGGGATGATGTAAACCACGCCCTTCTCCAGCAAGGTGGGCTCGGTTATGTCGATCCTCTTCTCGAGCAGGCCGTTAGCGGTCGCCTTGTTGAGCAGTGTGGTGGATTTGCCAGGAAGGAATTGTGCACGCACGCGGTAGGCTTCGTGCCAGAGGCGGAGGTCGATGCTGGCTGGCTGAATCTGCTGGTCGGGAATCTCCCGAGTGGAACGGATGATGCCAGTATCGATGAAATGGCGAATCTCCTGAGACGGCAAGATGCCTTCGCCGCTGGGTTGGCGGGCCGTGACTGAGGGAAACAGAGAGTCGAATGCCAAGATGTCCTCCACCATATCTTTATCCGGATGCCGCGCCGCAGGTGCCAACCGTCGCCGGCGCACCGAGTTTGCCCGATAACGCAATGCTACCCAGTTTAAGGTAGTTTGAGCCGGCCGTAGCTCGAATAGATCCGACCTTCAGGCAGTCTCTGCATTATTCGAGATTCTGAAGGTTAGCAGGTAATGCGCCCTGTGAATTTCTTGGGAATCTCCGACCTATTGTGAATTTTGCACAGCCATGTCTGCAATCAATGGCTTAGCCGCTTGCGGCTGCGGGATCCCAGAACCGGGCCTGTGCAAAACTATTTTTGCGAACCTCTCGCAAATGCTGCAACGTGGTGCACGATTACGGCGACATACCCAGCTGCCAGAACAGAAACGAGTAGATGTCCGTCCACTCTTCCACCAGCTTCGAGATGGGCTTGCCAGCCCCGTGTCCGGCCTTCGGCTCGATGCGAAGCAAAATCGGATTCGGGCCGCCGTTGTCGGATTGAAGCAGCGCAGTCATCTTCTTGGCGTGCATCGGATCAACGCGCGTGTCGGTGTCGGCGGTCATGAAAAGCACTGCAGGATAAGGTGTACCTTCGTTCACGTGATGATACGGCGAATAGGTGTACAGCCAGTCGAACTGCTTCGGATCCTGCGAGGAGCCGTACTCCGGGACCCACAGCTTGGCAATCTGGAAGTTCTGGTAGCGCAGCATGTCGAGCAACGGAACTTGGCAGACGACAGCACGAAACAGGTCAGGCCGTTGCGTGAGTGCCGCGCCCATCAGCAGCCCGCCATTGCTGCCGCCGCGAATTGCCAGATGCTGTTTGTCGGTGAGGCCCTCTTTCTGCAGATACTCCGCTGCGGCGATGAAATCGTCGAAGACGTTCTGTTTCTTGTCGAGCATGCCGGCGCGATGCCATTCCTCGCCGAATTCAGAGCCGCCACGCAGATTGGCCATGGCGAATACGCCGTCATGATCGAGCCACGGGAAAAGCACTTTGCTGAATTCCGGGGTCATGCTGACATTGAAGCCGCCATAGGCGGTCAGCAGGGCCGGGTTGTGACCGGTGAGCTTCAGCCCCTTGCGCATGACGAGGAACATCGGCACGCGCGTGCCGTCCTTCGAGGCGTACCAGACCTGCCGGGTTTCGTACTTGTTGGTGTCGATGCCGGTTGGGACTGAATCCCACAGCGTGCTCTGCGCCGCCTGAATGTCGAAGCGGTAGATGGTGCCGGGCACAGTGAATGACGTGAAGAGATAGAAAGCGCTGGTGCTGTCGTACTCGCCACCGATACCAGTGATCGTGCCCAGGGTCGGGAGTTCCACTTCGCCGAGCGGCTTGCCTTCGATGGTGAAGCGGCGCAGCAGCGAGTGCGCATTCTGTTCGTAGAGGGCAAACAGTTGTCCGCCGATAATGTGCAGCTCTTTGAGCACCGCATCCGATTGCGGAACGATCTCGCGCCAGTGTTCGCGCCCTGGCGTAGTTACCGGAGTTTTGAAGACGCGAAAGTGCGGGCTGTCTTCGTTGGTCACGATGTAGAGGTCGCCGTCGTAGGGCTCGGCAAAGTAAAGGAAGTCTTTGCCGGTGGTAATCCGAACCGCTGGGGAGTTAGCTTGCACGTCCTTGAGAAAAACTTCGGTCTTGGTCCAGCCCTGCTCGACCATAATGCTGAGCCAGCGGCCGTCGTTCGACAAAGTTACGTTCGGCCAATCCTCGGGATTGCGCCCTTCACCGAAAATGAGAGGGTCCTTCGCGGGATCACTGCCCAGCGAGTGATAGAAAACGTGCCGGTTATACATCTCCTGGCCCTCTGTCACGTCGCCCCTCTTGGGATAACGGGTGTAGTAGAAACCGCTGTCGTCGGGCTTCCACGCTATGCTGGCCGCGCGAGTTCGTTCGATAGTGTCGGGCAGCAGCTTGTGGCTGGCGGTCTCGACCACGTGCAGCGTGCTCATCTCGGAGCCGCTTTCGGACGTGCCGTAACCGACAAACTTTCCATCGTGCGATGGCTGCCACCAATCGAGCGCCACCGTTCCACCTGAGGAAAGCGGGTTGACATCCACCAGCACTTCGTCTTTGCCGTCTACGTGTTTGCGAACGTAAAGGATGGGCTGGTTCTGCTTGCCTTCGCGGCGGGTGTGAAAGTAATATTCGCCGCCAACTTCCGTTTCGCCGAGA
>CAWCSJ010000011.1:0-348906 GCA_963798185.1 uncultured Acidobacteriaceae bacterium | reverse complement strand
ACAAAAAAGGCGCACCTGCGCGGTACGCCCTGCTTCGAAACTGAGGCCCGGCTAACGGCCGAAATACTTGGCGTTGCGCTCGGTGTACTCTTTCCACTTCTCGGGCAGATCGTCGAGCGCGAAAATCGCCGAAACCGGACACACCGGCACGCAGGCGCCGCAATCGATGCACTCCACCGGATCGATGTAGATCATCTCTTCGGCCGCAAACTTCTCGCTGTCCTTCTTGGGGTGGATACAATCCACCGGACAGGCATCGACGCAGGCCGTGTCTTTGGTGCCGATACAAGGTTCCGCGATTACATAAGCCATAGAACAGTGTCTCCTAAAATCTCGGATGGAGCGGATCAGGCCGGAATGATATCTACGATAGTATCAAAAACCGCGGCTGCGTGGCAGCCAGAGCTTGTGGGTAGTGTCCTAAAGTTGCATTGCTGGGTCAGCCTAACCACGCCGCTTCTGAAACATTAGGACTACCACAGTGGAAGGAATAGCCCCCGCTAAAAACCACGTCCCGACGGTCAGGAACGCCCACGAGCCGTATTCGGATGCATCGCTTCCAAGCCAAACCGGTAACCAGTAAAGGGAGTACGCAAGGATGAAGGGCACGATCAAGAACCAGACCAGGTCGATCCCACGTGAAGCCGCCGGGAGCACGGCGCATAGCAAACAAACAACACCCACCGAAAGGAGGGCTACCAGAACTGCTCCGGAGCCAACAGACAATGACTCGACAAAGGTTTTCATTTCAGCAGTTCTTTGATGCTCCGCACATGATCGGTAATCCCTGCTTCCATCGCTGGCGTGGCTCGCAGCTGCGTGCCGCGGAAGTTGTAATCTGAGGTACTCGCCCCCTCACGCTGCGTGTGCTGGCTCTCGTGCGCTAGCCGGTTCGTACTCGACGATGTAGCCGGCGACGGCGCTGGCCGCGACCGTCAATGGACTTGCCAGGTACATCTGCCCCGGTCCGCTGCGCCCCGGGAAGTTCCGGTTCTGCGCGCTGATGACTATCTGGTCGGGACGCGTGGAGACGCCCGGCCCGGCGTTAATGCAAGCGCCGCAACTGGGCTCAATCACATGCGCGCCGGCCCGGTTGAAGACGTCGAGGTAGCCCTTGCGCACGCAGTACTCGCGCGTCTCCTGCGAGCCGAATTGAAGATAGAACTTGCAGCTGTCGGCCACGCGCTTGCCTCGCCTTAAGGCATCGCTGAGCACACGCGCGTACATGTCCATATCTTCATTCTTGCCGGCAGTGCAGGTGCCGCCATAGGCGATCTCGACCGGAACCGGCGTGTTCAACTCGCGCACGAACTTGCCGTTGCCGGGATCGCCGGGCGTCGCCACCATCGGATAAATCTCCGCGGCGTCGAGTTCGATCACGTGCGCGTAGTGCGCGTCGGGATCGCTATACAGACCCTCGATGAGCGTATGCCCCTCGTTCTCGCTCATGCCACGCCGCTCCATCAGGAAGTCAACCACCTTCTGATCGGGCGCGACGATGCCGGTGAATCCGCCGATCTCGGCGGCCATGTTGGTCATGGTGGCGCGTTCATCCACGCCCAGGGCCGCGATGGCTTCGCCGGAATATTCGATGACCTTGGCCAGCGCTTTGCCGCTGCGAATGTATTCCAGCGACAGCAGCTTCAGAATGTAATCCTTGGCGGTGACGTTCTCGCGCTTCTTGCCGCGAATGACCACCTTCACCGACTCGGGCACCTTCACGCGAACGTCTTTGGTGAACCAGGAGTTGAAGACATCGGTGGTGCCGATGCCGAAGGCCACGCATCCCATCGCGCCCACGTGCGGGGTGTGCGAGTCGGAGCCGACATTGAGCTGCCCCGGCAGCGCGTAGCTCTCGGTCACGATGGAATGGCAGATGCCCTCCGAGCCTTTGCGGTCTTTCAACTCGCCGTGCAACTTGATGCCGCGCGATTTGGCGAAGTCTTCCTGCTTCAGCTTCAACTGGGTCGCCAGGTCGAGCAGGCCCATCTTGCGCTTTTCTTCCGACATCACTTCGTCGAGGAAGGTGAGGTGATCGCGGAAGAACATGATGCTGCCGGCATCGGTGACCGGCGCGTCCTTTCCCAGAAAATGCTCGAAGAAAATCGCCGCCATCGGGGTGACGTACTCGTGACTGAAACGCAGATCGGTGCGCGCGAACCCGGTGTCGCCGGGCTTTACCGCCTCGACACCGACTTGGTTGGCGCCGTGCACCATGTGGCGCGCGAAAATTTTCTCCGAGATGGTCATGGGGCGCGGCTTGGTCTCGATCGGCGGCAGAAAAACTTTGCCCTGCAGGCGCGCCACGTTGAACGGGAAGAGACCGCCGTATTCAATCACCTGGCGGGTGATTTCGTCTTCGCCGCGAGTGAACTCGGTGAGCGGGATTTCTTCGCCGCGGCGGACCTTGTCGATCAACCCGAATTCGGTCGAGGTCAGCACGCCGAGGTTCTGGCAATTCTGCTTGTAGATGCGCTCGATATTTTCCGCGATCACCAGCTTGATGCCCGCCGACATCTCGGCGTAGGGTGACTGCTCGCGGCTCGATCCTTTGCCGCGCCGCTTGCCGCTGACCGCAGCCACAAAGCCGCCGCGCTTCACGTCGCCGCGCTTGATGGGCAGCTCGTCGCCGCACTTCAGGCCGGTGTAGGGAAATTCACCCAGCGTCTCGTCGAAGAAAAAGCATATGTGCGCCGGCGTGATTTCGTCGGTGGAGATGTCGTCGCGCAGCTTGGGATTGCGCTCCGGATGTTCGGTGTCCCACGGGAGGTCATCGCCGGCGAGCTGGCGCTTGATGAGCTCGGGGTCTTCCGTGAGGAACAGAATGCGGCCCTGGAGACGGACCATGTCAGGGCGCTTAGAAACGGTGCGGTTCAACAGCGGATTGTTCACTAAGAGATTTTACCGCAAGAAACTAGTGAGACGGATGGTTACGGGGCAATCGACTCATCGGCCTGTAGAAAGGCCTCGGCCTGCCGCCGGACGATCGGCAGCTTAAGCTCAAGGACGTTCCAGACAATTCGATGGTCGATCTCAGCGTATCCGTGGATGAGGATGTTCCGGAAGGCGATGATTCGCTGATACTCGCCGATTTGCGACGCCGTCGCCGGATCAATCCGGGCTAATTGCGCAAGCGCTTCTCCAACGATTTCCAACTGGCGCTCAACCGCTGAGCGTAGCATCAAGTCTGCAGTGTAATCAGCGAAGGTCTTGCTTCCCACAAACTCCATTGCCGATGCCGCTGCTCGGGCGATGTCGTAAAGATACTTCTTCGATTCAAGCCGCATAAATGAGAGTCCGGCTCGACTCAACTGCCTGACGGAAATAAGGGTTCTGAAACGCCGAAGCTACGACCAAATCGACCGGCCGCTGAAACAATGCCTGCAGGTCCTCGAGCAGCCCGAAGTAAGCATCGGCATAGTGGTCCGCCCCAAGCTCCTGAAAGGTGACCAGGAAATCCAAATCGCTATGGGCGGGATCAAAGTCAGGCATGGTTGCGGAGCCGAACAATTCGATACGCCGCACCCGATGGCGACGGCAAGCGCGCTCCAGGTCCAGGCGCTTCTCCTCGATCAAGCGGTTCATGCGGTTGACTCCTGGCTCAATGTTAGCTCAAGGTCACAGTGTTATACACGTGCAACCAACGCAGCCCCAGAGATGCGACTATTTTGCGCCCTTGAGTGCGCCGTCCACCTTGCCCGCTATCTTACTCATGGTGAACTCAACCGCGTTCTGGGGCGAGCCGGTGTCCTGCGCCTTCATAGAACCCTTAGTGACCTCGGTCCCGTCACTTATCTTGCCCAACTTGTAACTGGTGGTGACAAAGAAAATGGGAACGCTTCCTGCGTATGCGCCTACGCCGGGGAGGTAACCCTGCTCGGTGTGCTCCTCCACCAGATCGGTGGTGAGCAGATACTCGCAGGTTTTCTGTTTGGCCTCGGTGAGTTGGTCTTCCGGAAGGGATTCCAGCGGAACCAACGTTAGCGGCGGCTTCTTCTGCTTTTTGAGCGCCTTGATTAACGAGTCTCGGGCGACCTTGCCGGAGACTTGGTTACCTGCGCCCGCCATTACGCCAACACATACGTGAAGCCCGGCGGTCTCCTCAGCAAGAATGGGAAAAGATGCAAGACAAGCGGCAACGAAGATTGCGCAAATGGCAAATCGATACATGGCGCACCTGCTGTAATGAATATGGTGGAATTGTAGGCCTGAGCAGCAGGCGAAACCAGTCCGATGATGCGACTATTTTCGTGACTTGGCGTATTCCACCGGAGACGGCATCTCTTCCAGGCCGCGTCCGGCGAAGATTTCCGCGAAGTTCGTCAGCAGCTCCTGATGAATGATTCCGTTCGACGCCAACACTTCGCGGCTGTCGAGGCGAAACGGCGAGCCATCGAAGCGGGTCACGAGTCCGCCGGCTTCCTGAACCAGGAGCGCTCCTGCGGCGGTGTCCCAGGGATTCAGATTGAACTCCCAGAAACCGTCGTAGCGGCCACAAGCGACGTTGGCCAGGTCGAGTGCCGCCGAGCCGGCGCGCCGCAATCCGTGCGAGCGCAGGGTGAGCTGGTGATAAAAGTGGATGTTGGGATTCTTGTGCCGTTTATGGCTGGGAAAGCCGGTACCGAGAATCGATTCCGCCAGCGTCTTGGTTTTGGAGACGTGAATGGGCTTGCCGTTCAGGGTTGCGCCCTGGCCGCGCGCGGCACAGAACATCTCGTTGCGCGTGGGATCGTAAAGTACGCCCAGCTCGAGTTGTTCGGTTTTTTCACTGCTGGCATTGCGGACCAGCCCAATCGAAACACAGAACACCGGATAGCCGTGAGCAAAATTGGTGGTGCCATCGAGCGGATCGACATACCAGCGATACTCCGCGCTGGGATCGCTGCGCGCGCCCTCTTCGCCGATGATGCCGTGTTCCGGCCAACGGTGGCGCAAGCGCTCGACAATCAACTGCTCGGAAGCGCGATCGGCCTCGGTCACCAGGTCCACGTCGCCTTTGTACTCGATGGTGACGTGGCCGGCGAAGTAGCCCATCAGCAGGGCGCCGGCTTCACGGGCAATGGCTTCTACTTCCGGCAGGTATGACTTCATTCCCAACCGCTGGCCGCGTTGCCATTCCTGGCCGGCGCAGCGCCATCGGGACGCGATTTGCGCGCACCCTCTTCAGCGATGTAGGCGATGTCGTGCTTGAAGATGAACAGATTCGGCGCTCCCTCGCGGGTCAGACGCACCATGCGGCGATCGTAATATTCGATCCAGCCGCGCAGCGTGTCGCCGTCCAATAACTTGATGCGAACCGGCCGCTGTTTTTCGCCCAACATCTTGAGGTAGGCCGCTTCCTGGCGAGTGTCGTCAGGCGGCGGAGATTTGGCTTTGTGCGGGTTGCCATCGTTGCCGGAGTCCTGGAACGTCATGGCTTGATTCTACACGGGTGCTTTCCCACCGGAAATTAATCCGGCAGAAACACTTCTTAACAAACTTTCTTCGCGCAAAAGGTGAATGATGAATGTGCGTGGTTGCCGGCGGACTTTGCGGTGTGCATCATCGAGGTTGAGTTCAGCATCTTAATTGGGAACGTGCCGCGAATTGAAAATCTGCTGGTCCGCGTCACCACTTTAAATCCACTCTGGTGTTACGAAGTTACGTGCCATCGGCAAGTATCGTCATGCATCTGCCATTCTGTTTAGCCATATGGGAGGTTCCGGCCGCGGTGCTGGTGCTGTGCCTCAGCGGCGGTCTGGCGGCTTACTTTGGCCTGCGTCATTCCTCGGGGATTTTGTTTCCCCTGTCGCAGAATCGCTCGCAGTTATTTTCCGTGGGAGCAGGCCTGGCGCTGCTTCTGCTGATCTTCCAGGTGCACAACTGGAAGCGGACCCCGCCTGCGGATGATAACGGTGCAGACTTCATGGCGGCAGCCGCCCAATTTCCGGCAAGCGCAGCCGAGAATCCCGGCCAGGCAGCCCTCTTCGCGGTCAGCACGTATCACAACGACAATGCCCGCACCGGCCAGTACATCAATGAAACCGTATTGACACCTGGCAACGTGAATGCCACGCGCTTTGGCAAGCTGTATTCCTATCCACTGGATGGCTATGTTTACGCACAGCCGCTCTACGTGCCGCAGGTGGCGATTCCGGGAAATGGTGTTCACAACGTCGTGGTGATTGCGACCGAGCACGACAGTGTTTACGCCTTCGACGCCGATTCCAGTTCGGCGACGCCGCTGTGGCGCGTCAACTTCCTGAACCCCGACGCCGGCATCAGCACGTTGTCACCTGCCGACGTGAACGCGACTGACATTGTGCCAGAGATCGGAATCACCAGCACTCCGGTCATCGACGTGGCCAGCAACACAATTTATGTGGTGGCGGCCACCAAAGAGAACGGCGCTTTTTATCACCGGCTGCATGCTCTTGATCTGGCGTCGGGCGCGGAAAAATTCGGCGGCCCGCAGCCCATCCAGGCTACGTATCCGGGAGCCGCGAAGGAAAGTTCAGATGGTGTGCTGGCGTTCGATTCGCATTTCCATCTGCAACGGGCGGCGCTGCTGCTCGACCAGGGCCGACTGTACGTCGCGTTTGCGTCCTATGGCGATTTTGGCAACTATCACGGCTGGGTCATGGCCTACGACGCGACCACGCTGAAGCAAACCGCCAGTTGGGTCAGCACTCCCAATGGTTACCAGGGAGGCATCTGGATGAGTGGCTGCGGAATCTCCGCCGATGCCGACGGCAGCCTCTATCTCTCCATCGCCAATGGTCCGTTCAACGCGTTCGGCGAGCAACCCGGTGTGGACGTGAGCGACAGCGTCGTAAAGTTGAAGCCGGGGCCGGCGGGCTTAGCCCTGCGGGATTACTTCACTCCTTTTAATCAGGAGGCCATGGCGCGCGATGATCTGGACCTGGGATCGTCGGGCGTGGTTCTGCTGCCGGACCAGCCCGGCGCATATCCTCATCTGGCGGTGACCAGCGGCAAGAACGGCCACATCTACGTGCTGAATCGCGACGCTCTCGGTGGCTACCGGGCAGACGGAAATCGCAATACGCAAGTGGTGCAGGAAATCTCCGGACTGCGACAGCAAATGGGCACGCCCGCCTACTGGAACGGCTTCGTTTATTTTGGCTCGGGGGTGAGCCCGTCTAAAGATTCCATACGTGCTTTTCCTCTGCGCAATGGAATGATCTCTCATCCCGCAGCTTCGCAAACCCCGGCCGTCTATGCGTTGACGCGCAACACGGTCAGCGTTTCGGCGAATGGCGATAAGAACGGAATTGTGTGGGCGGTGCAAAGCGACGCGTACTATGCGCCCAAGTCAGCCGGTCCCGCGGTGCTGCACGCCTACGACGCCCGAAATTTGGGTCGCGAATTGTACAACTCCAATCAGCGACTGGCGCGCGACAATCCCGGCCCGGCCTCGAAGTTTACCGTTCCCACCGTGGCCAATGGCAAAGTGTTCGTGGGGACGGCAAATCAGTTGAGCGTGTATGGGCTGTTGTCGGGAAGCAATTAGCAATCAGCAATCAGCATTCAGCATTCACGAATCGGTGATTTGCGATTTGCAACGCGCAGGCCGCATAATTGCATCCGCTGTCACCATGGCTAAAGCCATTTGAAGGTGGCGATCTATTTCGCCGGGCTAAAGCCCGGCGCTTCCACCGAAGTCGAAGACGTTGCTTCGCAGTGATCGATAGTTGCTGTTGCCAATTGCTAATTGCTTCTTCCAAGGACCGCATGAGAAAGATCGTGATTGCCAGCGTTGCCCTGCTTGGTTTGCTGGCGGGCTGTTCGTCGGACAACAAAACCGCCAGCAGCAATGAATCACCGAAGCCCGCGCCTGCCGCGAAAAAGGCGGAATACGAAACCGGGCGCGCTGCCTTCCAGAAGATGTACGTGTCGGCCCGCGGTTGGGCAGCGGACGCGAAGCCCTTCCGTTTGCAATCGCAGTTTACCCCTGACGCTCCCACCAGCGAAGGCAAGGCCGGACTGTGGCGCGGCTCGTTCGCCTCTCCGGCCAAGCGCATGATGAAGCTGTTTGTCTGGTCAGGTTTGGTGGGCCCCGATGCTCCGGAACCGGGCATCAGCTTTTCCGCCGAAGATAGCTGGAACCCGAGTAATCCCTCGACAGCGGTATTTGATGTCAGCTTTCTCAAAGTGGACGGTGACACCGCTTACTCGGTCGCGCAGAAGCACGGCGGGGAAAAGCTCACGCAGAAAGATCCCAAACAGCCGGTCTTTTTCGTTCTCGATTGGGACACCGCGAAGAACCAACTGCTGTGGCACGTCATCTACGGAAACAGCCAGGATGAATCCAAGCTGCGGATTGCCGTGGATGCCACCAGCGGCGCATTTGTTCGGGTGGAAAAATAAGAGTCTGTTGAAATTGGAATTGCGTGGCGGATTAAAGGCCGTGCATGGACCGCTGTTGGGAGCTATGGGGGTCCTTCGACTTGTCGCTTCGCTCCTCGCTCAGGGTGACAGAACTACCCAAGCACATTACTACCCAAGCACGGGCAGATCTATTTACCCGCGCTCTTTGAGGGCTTCCACCCCGCCCAGATGGGAACACCTTTATCGTCGCGCAGCGTGGCGGTGTTGGTTCCGTCGACGATTTCGCGCGCCAGTATTTCCTCCTCCGGCGCATCCGGAGCTTTTGCGCCCACCACTTCCACCTGGTCCCCTTTATTGAACGTGGTGTCAATTTCCTTCAGGAACTCAGTAGGAGCGACGTGCACGAGCCAGGTTTTGGTGTCGGTTTTCACCACCAGGTGCTGACCTTCAAAATCTCCCGGCACTTCACGGATTTCTATGATGACGCCCTTTATCTTGATCTCGTTGGCCGCGTCATACTTGGGGCCCGTCGGCTTGGGTGCGGATTTTTGCCCCAGAGCGGCGGACGAGATCAATGCCATAACCGCAGCCATGAACAGGGCTTTCAACCACATTCTGGAGTTCATAATCTGTACATCCTTCCGGCCGCAAGAAACGCCTCTTGCGAGAACGATTGGCGTTCTTGCGACGCCATATTGCGCCCAAAACTCCTTGCTCTGCAAGCCTAAACATACCTCCGGAGCTTCACAGGAAACAGTGAGCCCAGTCACAAACGGGGGTGAGGTTTGGGCTGGATTGGAGCCGGGCTATAGGGGCCCTTCGACCCGGGCGTTGGTAACCAAGATTCCCAAAATAAAACTTTCTGGCCATAAAAGCGCGAATTACGTTTGCGCTTTAGCGCTTTAGTGGCATAATCTGAGCCAACTTCCAGGCAGATTTGCGTGAAGGGTAACTTGCAGCCACCTTCGTCATCTTCTCGCAGGTTTCTGTCACGGCTCCGGGCGCCGGCGTTACGTTACGAAGATGGGCGCGTGGAGCGCGTGCTGGCATTTTCGCGCCTCTTTCTGGCACTTACGTCTCTCGTCGCCTGGGAGATCCACCCGGTTACCAGCGGTCCGTATTACCACTTCGGGCGATTCATCCTGCTGGCCTACGCCGCGCACAGTCTGGTGCTGCTGGCGCTGCTGCGGATACATCGGGTGCCGACCAGGGGCTTCGTGGTTTGGGCGCAGGTGAGCGACATCGCCTTCCCCGCACTCTTGTGTCTGTTTACGGATCCGCCGAACAGTATTTTTTCCATTTTCTTTCTTTTTGCGATGCTGGCGGCGGCTTTCCGGTGGGGCCTGGTGGAAACCATGACCACCGCCATGATTGGCGCGGGGCTGTTGCTGTTTCAAGCGCTCGTCGTGAAGCACGGACCTTCAGCGCTGGCGCATCTACTCTCGACCGACGTGAATGCGCCGCGGCTCATCTTGCGCTGCGGTTTTCTGTTGCTGACGGGATTCCTGCTGGGCTTTCTCGCCGAAGGAGAGAAGGAGTTGCGGGCCGAGATCGACCTGACCAATCGGCTGCTATCGCTGTCACGGGTCGGCGGGCGATTCGCTCTGGCTCTGCGCAACGCGCTGAGCGAACTGGGCTACGTCTTTTGCAGCCAGCAGGTTTATGAGGTGGTCTGCCAGGGCAGCACGGGGCGGGTGTTTAAGTGGATGATGACGGACTCTCCGGAACGGCCCATTGCGACCCAGGAAATTGCTCCCGGTCAACAGGCGTCGGAGTTGATGCGCGGTTATCCTCACACCTTCTACATGCACTACACGAGCCACAAAGAGAAATGCAGCATCGCCGCGCTCGACGACGAAGGACGACGGATAGAGTCTTCGGATCTCAAGCACCTGCCGATGCCGGTGCCTGGGGCGAACTCGGTACTGGTGGTACGGCATGAGATGGGAAGGGACTGGAGTGGCCGGTTCGTCGTGGTGAACGGTTACGTCGGCCGGCGGCGTGAGCTGGAACTTCGTTTTGCGCAGAACATTATGCGCCAGGTTGGACCGGCGCTGTATTCCGTATATCTGTTTCGCCATTTTCGTTCGCGAGCCGGGGCGGTGGAACGTGCCCGGGTGGCGCGCGAGTTGCACGACACCGTAATCCAGTCGCTGATTGGTATCGAGATGCAACTCGATGTGTTGCGCCGCAAGGGCAGCCATGATGCTCAACTGCCCGCTGAGTTGGACCGCATCCAGGGTTTGCTGCGCCAGGAGGTGTTGACCCTGCGCGAACTGATGCAGACCATGCGGCCTCCCGATGTGGGCCCGCACCAATTCCTTGACTTTATTGCCGGACTCGTGGAACGTTTTGCCAGAGACACCGGTGTGGCTGCCCGCTTTGTCTCCGAATTGCAGGAAGTCACTCTTCCCGCCAACACTTGCCGTGAACTGGCACGAGTGGTGCAAGAGGGGCTGGTCAACATTCGGAAACACAGCGGCGCGCAGTCGGCAATGGTGCACTTCGGCACGCAAAACGGTTCGTGGAAGCTGGTAATTGATGATGACGGCAAGGGCTTTCCTTTTACCGGCCGCTTTAACTTGACCGAGCTGGATGTCTTCCGCCGCGGACCGACCGTCATCAAGGAACGGGTTCGGGCGGTAGGCGGAGACATGGTACTGGAATCGAGCCCGGGCCACGGATCCAAACTCGAAATCACCATTCCCCAGAAAGGAAACGAATCCTATGGATAAGAACCACCAGTCTGTCCGCATCGTCATCGCCGACGACCACACCATCTTTCGCGATGGCCTGCGCCGCCTGCTGGAGGCAGAGCCAGAACTGCAAGTTGTGGGCGAGGCGGCTGACGGCGCCGAGGCCGTCGCCCAAACCCGCCACTTGAAACCAGACATTCTTCTGCTGGACTTGGCCATGCCGCGGGTACCGGGAATGGATGCAATGCGCGAGCTCTCCACCGCGGAGGAGGCGAGCACCAGCAAGATCATTGTCCTGACGGCGGCGGTCGAGCGTCTCCAAATTGTGCAGGCACTGCAAATGGGCGCGCGGGGCGTGGTCATGAAGGAAGCCGCTACCCAGTTGCTGATGAAGGCCATTCGCACGGTCATGAGCGGTCAGTACTGGATTGGGCGCGAAGCCGTGGGCGACATTGTGGACTTCATGCGGACCAACGCCTCCGGCGACAAACCGCCCAAGAACTTTGGCCTGACCAAGCGCGAGATGGAGATACTGGCGGCCATCGTTGCCGGGCTCAGTAACAAGGAGATTGCGCGCCGGTTTACGCTCAGCGAAGACACCGTGAAACATCACCTCACCAACATCTTCGACAAGGTTGGAGTGGCCAGCCGCCTGGAGCTGGCGCTGTTTGCCATCAACAACCACCTCACTGACCCGCAGACTTAGGTTGGGGATGGCGAGAGTTGAAATGCCGAAGGTTTGCTACCGAGGCTACGTTTCGGCTCGTGCGCGACAATCCTGCCGGAAAGGTGTTTTATACTTTTCGAACTCAGGAGCAAGAACCTTTCAGGAGCGCTTGCGAGCATGAGCATCAAGCCACCCCGGTATGCCATTTTGCTGCTGGCCTTGGCGCTGGCCATTCTGGCTGGCTGCTCCCGGAAAGCAACTCCCACCGACGCCCAGATTACGATTGAAATACAAAGCAAGCTGTATAGCGATGCGGCCATCAAGAGCCGCGAGATCAACGTGCAGGCGGCCAATGGCGTGGTCACGCTCGGCGGCCAGGTCAGCGATGACAGCGAACGGGCGGCCGCGGCCGGCGATGCAGCCACCGTCGAAGGCGTAAAGACCGTGGTTAATAACCTTCGAGTGCAGCAGGCGGAGGCAACCAGACCGAAGCGGCAAACAATGCCTAAGGCGCCCTCAGATAAGCCCAGCAAGCTGTACATGTCGGAAAGGCAGTCCACCCGTACCAGCCAGCGACCTAAGGGCGAGGACGAAACTCAGAATTCTGCGGCGGCGAGGGCCGCTATAACCAACGACACGGCCCCGTCGGCGGCAATGGAGCCGTCGCCGGCACCGGCTCCGCCGGCGGACGCCCCGGCCAAGTCCGACGCCGCTCCCAAGAAGGTCACGGTGCCGGCGGGAACGCAGTTGATTGTCCGGCTCGACACTCCACTCGATTCCGAGCGCAACCAGATTGGCGACACCTTCCGTGGTTCCCTCAGCGATGCGATTGTGTTGGACGGGGAAACCGTGATTCCGTCGGGCGCAGAAGTGGCGGGCCGGGTGAGCGATGTGAAAAGCGCCGGCCGCTTCGCGGGCAATTCAGTGCTGACGCTGGAGCTGACGTCGCTTTCGGTAAACGGTAAGACCTACAACATCCAGACGAACCACTGGAGCCGCTCGGGCAACGGCCAGGGCAAGAGCACCGCGACCAAAGTGGGCGCCGGCACACTTGCCGGAGCGGCCCTGGGCGGCATCTTCGGCGGCGGCAAAGGCGCTGCGATTGGCGCGGGGGCCGGAGCTGGCGTGGGAACCGGCGCGGCCGCAGCCAAAAAGGGGCAGCAAATCCAGTTGCCGGCCGAGGCGGTGCTGACCTTCCAGACCATCAATGCGTTGACGGTCATTCCGCAAGACTCGAACCAGCAGAATGCCGGACGCACGCCGCTCTCGTAAACTAGCACGCACAGCGATTTTGAGGCGCAGTCCAACCCGGCCGCGCCTTTTTCGCGTCTAGGTTTATACACAGCCTTCCCTGGCTGAGATATCCTCATAGAGCTGATCAATGCCTAAAATGACTGCCTTGCTGCACACCCATAACGATGCGCTTCACCTGGGCCGCGCCTTAGACTCGTTGCGTCCCTGCGATGAGGTGCTGGTGATTGATGATTGCTCGGAAGACGATACTTCGCGGGTAGCGCGCGAACATGGAGCGACCTTCAAGAGCGCGATTCCGGGCGTGACCTTTGGCGCCTATGCCGCGGATGCAGCGCATGATTGGATTCTCTGCCTGCGTCCCGACGAAACGCTTTCCGACGACCTGGAAGCCGCGCTCTTCGATTGGAAGAAAGAAGATCCCGCAGAGAACACGGCAGGCTACCAAGTGTCGATTCGCGAACAGAACGGAAACGGGGAGTGGCATAGCCGCCCGCCTGAAACCCGGCTGGTCAATCGCAAGCTGGTGAACTGGATAGGCGAGATGCCGCCGGACGACCCGGGTGAAGCGAAGCTGAGCGGCGACCTGCTGCGCCTTCCTCAACCGTAGGAGAGGACGACCACAACCGGCTTTGGATCTAGCTCTCGAATGCGTGCTGTTCGTCGTAGGGCTGGCATTCGGCAGTTTCCTGAATGTCTGCATCAGCCGCCTGCCCCGCGATGAGTCGGTCATCAGTCCCCGGTCACACTGCCCCTCCTGCGGCGCTTTTCTGCGCTGGCAAGACAATATTCCACTGTTGAGCTGGCTGCTGCTGCGCCGCCGTTGCCGCCATTGCGGAGGACCAATTTCACTGCGCTATCCCGCAGTTGAGTTGCTGACTGCGGTGCTGTTCACGGCCTGCTACGTCTCCTTCGGTCCGGCGTTGCTGACGATAAAATTCTGCCTCTTCTGTTTCCTGCTGGTAGGACTGATTTTCATGGATGCCGAAACCGGCCTGCTGCCGCGGGAGTTCACCTATTCCGGAATCGTGCTGGGACTGGTGCTCTCCTGGTTCGCCCCGACTGACAGCACGGGAACACAATTTATTCTGCGCGTGTACGGGACGCAGATGCCAGGGTCTGCGCAACTTGCGCTGCTCGATTCCGTCATCGCTGCGCTGGTCGGAGCAGGCTTCTTCTACCTGGCGTGGGCTTTGTACTATCTGGTTCGCAAACGTCACGGAGTAGGCTTCGGCGACATTGCCCTGGCGGCGATGGTAGGGACGTTCCTGGGGCTGAAGCTTACGCTGTTTGTGATTTTCACCGCGCCGTTGGCGGGCACAGTGTATGCGGCGTTCCTGCTGGCCAGGCGCTCGCGCCAGATGCCGCAGACAAGCGCGGCGCAGAGTTCTGCGGGCGAAACATTTCTGGCGCAGGAAATGCCGTTCGGTGTGTTTCTCGGCGCGGGTTCGGTGGTCGCCGTCTTTTTTGGCGAATTCGTATGGCGGTGGTATCTGGGCTTTTTTTAGCACGAGGTTGGCCCGGTTGTAAGGACGGTGTGGGCCTACAGCGCGGTGTCACAACGTGTGTCGTCCCTACGGGACTCGGATCTATTCCCAACCCTACCCAGCGCTGAAGCGGTGGGCTAAAATTTTTCGCCCCTACTCGGGGCTCGCTTTTGTGTGATTCATCTGGCTTCCGCAAACAATACAAGTTGCGTGTGCGACGCTCCCGAAGCCCGCGCCCACGGATAGCAAGAGAGACCGCTCACGCGCGGACGGAACCAGCCTCTCGCAGTCGTTTCTCAATTTGCTTCAGGTGGTGCCGCGCATGGGCGCGATGGACGCCACGCCACTCTTTCGTGCTCAAGGGACCGAGGATGGGATGGTCGAGTATCTTGACTCCGACTCCGAATCGTTTCTCGGCATCGGCTAACGTCGCATCCATTGCGACCAGGGCATCGTTGAATTGCCGCAGGGATTCCAGTCCCGCACCATTCCCGGGATGGGTCATCTTCGGGGCCGACCGTCCCGCGGGAAGAAACCCAAGCCTCGCGACATAGAAGGTGGCGAGCCGGTCCTTCAATTTGGGATGGCCTCCCATGGGCTTGCCCCTTTGTAGCGCGATCTGGGTCCCTTTGGTGGTGGCGGTGTAGCTCAGCAGAAGGTGTTCCAAAATCTGAGCGCAAGTCCACTTTCCGGGCGGGGCATAACGCCATTCGTCTGGCGACATCGCACTGGCGACGCGTTGCACTTCACAGCGGATATGTTCCAACTCAGGAGACACAACACCACCCCACAATGTCAGACGTGGCTGCGGTCAGCCTAGTTGAATATTAGTATGAACCACAATTCTCGGTTCTGCTCAAGGCACTTTGTTGCCAGAAATCGAAATTTTGTTTCTAACCTATACACCTAAGTGGCGCGCCAGGGATGGGCGATGACCTATCGAGAGAGTTAGGGATAGGTCAATACGTCCGATAGCAGGCTTATGCTTTCGATCAATCAACACTTATGCGAGTTGTAGTAGGTGCGACCCTGGGATGCGGATTCACGACGCGCTCCGGATGGGCTCCGTTTGTGTCAGCGACGCGAGCATGGGTAGTCTGGCCGCGCCGTAGAGTCCGGCATCGCTGCCCATTAATGCGCGCGTAACGATGGTGTGCTTCTTGCCGGCCATAGTTCCATCGGGAGCCGTGACCTTGTAGATGAAGGAGCGAAACTTTAATTCCTCGAACATGGCCGGCGCGAACGCATCCCATGCGCTGGCTACTCCACCACCTATCACGTACATGGGAAGGTTCAAGGCATTAATCATGCTACCGACCCCAATGCCCAGTGAGCGTCCTACCATTTGATAGATACGCTGCGCAGACACGACGCCTTGAATTGCCAACTGGTAAATGACTCGCGAACTAAACTCGACATTGCCGCGTGCAACTTTGTCCAGTTCGTCCGCCTGCCCGCTTGCGATCGCCTCGTGCGCCATGCGCATGATCGCCGTCGCCGAGGCGTACTGCTCCAGGCAGCCACGGCTGCCGCAACCGCAGGGATGCCCGTCCGGCTCGACGCAGAAATGGCCGAGTTCTCCTGCCATACCGTTCATGCCGTGCCAGAGGCGGCCATTCAGCACCAGCCCGCCGCCGACGCCGGTGCCCAGCGTGTACATGGCCATGTGGTCAGTATCGCGGCCGGCGCCCAGCCATTTTTCTCCCATGGCAGCGGAGTTGGCATCGTTCTCCAGAATCACCGGGATTCCCAGCGTGCGCTGGATTTCATCGCGCACCGGAAAGTTCGCCCAGCCAGGAAGGTTGGGAGACTCCATGATGGTGCCCGTGTCCATGTCAATAAATCCGGGGACGCCAATGCCGATCCCCGCCAGTTGTCCGGAGTCGCGGAACCTGGCTTTTAGCGACTGAATGGCCGAACACATTTCGCCGATGACGGCGTCACGACCGCGCGCTACCTCGGTCCCGCTGGTCAACTTCTCCAGCAGTTTGCCGTCGGTATCGACCGCGGCGATGCGGAGGTTGGTGCCTCCCAGATCAACTCCGATGGAAAAAATGCCCATGTTCAGCCTTTCAGGAGAGCCGGCGCTTGGATCGGGCGCGGCTTCAACCCGGAAAATTTATGCAAAGACTTTTTTGGTGGAAGCCCCCGCATTTATGCGGGGGGAGGAGACGCTTCAGCGCTCCGGGAAAAATTCGGCTTTGATCCTGCGCTTTAGCGCCGGGAATCGAGAAACCCCAGGGCTAAAGCCCGTTTCAAAATGGACGCCTTTCCCGCTGGACTAAAGTCCAGCTCCCCCTGCTAAAGCAGGGGGCTTCCACCAAAGGCCACGAACAGAGTCTTCTACAGCCTGCAAAGTTGTGCCCCTTCAAAGAGCTTGCTACTTCAATTACAGAAAACAGACGACCGGCACCGCTAAAGCGGTGCTCCATCCTATACCACCCTTATTTCTGACAGCGCGGACAATAGTGGCTGCTCCGTCCTGCGATGATAACCCGCTTGATGGGAGTGCCGCATACCAGGCACGGCTTGCTCTCCCGTCCATAAACGCGATGCCGCAGTTGAAAGAATCCTTCTTGGCCTTCGGCATCGACGTAATCGTTTACCGACGAACCGCCCAGCTTGATGGCTTCGCGCAGCACCGCCTTCAGCGCGACATGCAGTTTCTGCAACTCCGCGCGGGTCAGCGATGCCGCTCGCCGGCGGGGACGAATCCCGGCGCGAAACAGCGACTCGTCAGCATAAATGTTTCCCACACCGCTTAACAGCTTCTGATTCAGCAAGGCGCTTTTGATGGGAGTTTTGCGTCCGCGAAACAGCGCCATGAACGGGCCGATCTGCGACAGCAGCGGCTCATCGCCGGGCGCCGCAAATCCCGTCGCACTTTTCGCCTCGATCCGCACCACCGCCAGACGGCCGAAGCGCCGCGGATCCACAAACCGCACTTCCCTCCCCGAGGCCAGCTTCACAACGGCATGCGTGTGCTTGGCGGTTTCCGTTTCGGGCGACGCGATCAACAGGCGGCCGGTCATGCCGAGGTGCACAATCCATTGCGCGTCAATGGCCGCCGCGTTTGCGGACGGCCTTCGCCGGGAGGGCTGCAAATCGAAGACGATATGCTTGCCGACGCGCCGCACCTGCACGATGCGACGGTGCTCCAGCGCCGAGGCGATTTCCGCAGCGGTAGATTTCAGCGGCTCAGGTTTTTCTCCCAGCCACACCGAGTCGATCACGTCGCCCGCGATCTGCTGGTTCAGCCCGCGGGCAACGGTTTCAACCTCTGGAAGTTCAGGCATGACCTGCTAGTTTACGGCGGCAGCGTTCTCATGAGTATTCCGGTAATCATTTTCTCGTGATTACTTTCGTGTGCTTCGGCTGAAACTTGTTAGAGACAGCCCTCGGCCGTCCGTGGATAATAGGGCAAACTTTAATCTCAGGAAGCGGATATTCCGCTGGCTGCCATCATGCTGAAGACGATTGCCAAATCCGTCGCCCAGGCCGTCGCCATCGTGCTCTGCGCCGAACTCTGTTGGTTTCTGGTCGCCTACTTCGTTGAGCACGACTCATTCGAGATTGGGCCGCTAGTCCTCCTTGTGGTGTACCCGCTGCCGATCGCAGTCGCGGCCGCCCGCAAGCACAATGCCGTGCTCGACATCATCGCGTTCAACCTATACCTCGGTTGGACGATCATCGGCTGGGTCGTGGCCCTGGTCTGGGCCTTCAATACGGATGTGGAAGCGGTTCCCGCATAAGTGGCCTGCAATAATTTCGGGCTCGCCACTGCTGGATTTCCGGCGGGAAAAAAGGCGGACGGGCCAGAGCCGATAAACTCACCGTTAAAGCGACAGCGAGAAATCGCTAAGCGCGCTGCGATGAAGCGTTGGGGTAGCCAAACTTAAGCGGTAATTGCTGCACACTCTCATCTTCCACAATTCTCATTATCCGATTAGCAACATAAACCCTATTCCTCTGCCTGCCAGTCGCTTCCTCTAGAATTCCCGCCTCCACTAATCTGTCGATGTTGTGTTGCGCTGCAGGCTGCGATTGCCCCAGAATTTTCATCGCCGCCTGCACAGTGATGATCGGGGTCTTGAAAAGCCGATCTGCCAGTTTAAGTAGTGCTGCCGCTGCTCGGGCGGCTTGCAATTGGTCTCTGTACTCAGACGACAGTTTTTGCAGTTTATTGGCGCGCACAATGGCGTCTTCGGCCTGCTCGGCAACACCCCGCAAGAAGAAAATTATCCACTCAGTCCAATTTCCGCGTTGGCTTACTTCAAGCAGCAAACGATAATAATCACTCCTGTGACGTTCAAAGAACGCGCTGAGATACAGCAGCGGCTGGGGGAGCAATCCTTCAGTGACGAGCATCAGGGAAATTAAGAGCCGCCCAATTCTCCCGTTCCCATCTATAAACGGGTGGATTGCCTCGAACTGATAATGCAGTATCGCCATCCGTACCAATGGCGGCAAATCTGACGGCAGATACATATACTTTTCGAATTCGTCCAAGGATGCCATCATCTCGCTAGGTGGTGGAGGAACATATGTAGCATCGGCGATCTTGCAGCCAGGATCGCCAATCCAATTTTGTCTCTTTCTAAATTCTCCTGGTGTCAGTTCTCCGCCACGCACGCCGCGCATCAGCCGTTCGTGCAGCTCGCGCATTAACCTCAAGCTGACCGGAATATCTGCAACTCGTTGCAGCCCGTATTCCAAAGCTGTAACATAATTAGCAACCTCCCTAACGTCAGCGTGGTCGGTGCGGCGACTACCAAGCGCCTCGTAGGACATCAAATCAGAAAGAGATGCTACAGTACCCTCGATCTTGCTCGAAAGAACTGCCTCCCGTCTGCTGAACGGGCCAATAAGTAGATGCGGGTTTGGAAGAGTGCGTGCGGTGCCAGCTAACTCGCTAAGTTTTCGATCAGCTTCACTAATTTCTCTTGCCAGTTTCCAGGTTGGTTGAACAGTTGGCGGTAACTTGGCTGGAATAAAAGACCAACATCCCTCAGAGTTTTTTGCGAATCCCGCCAGCCCGTTTTTTGTGAAAGTCTTGCGGTCCACGTTACAAAGCCTGACTTATGCTATCAAACAGTAATTAAGGTTTTCAACATAAAACTTATATTACCTATCGATACCTATTACCCTCAAATCAACCTTCTGGCGGGCCTTCAAACGGCGGCGCAAGAAATCAAATTGAGCCACTACCCCGGATTTCCGCCGATTGCGCCGTCCTTCGTCGAACCTGTAAAATCGAGAGTACGCGGTTCGTCTCCCTAAACTTCCCCGAATTCTGATCTGGCTTCACCATCCAGAGGCGAGTTGTGTGCGAATCTGCGCGGCCGTTCGCGCTCGATGGCGGGCGTCCGCAAATGGAGTACGACGTTGAAAACTGGCAAGACAGCGGTGATTGTCGGCGCGCAGTGGGGCGACGAAGGTAAAGGCAAGATCGTTGACGTTCTCTCCGAACGCTTCAACGTAGTCGCGCGCTATTCCGGCGGCCACAACGCCGGGCACACGGTGACCATCAAGGGCAAGAAATTCATCCTTCAGCTCATTCCCTGTGGAGTGCTGCGCGAGGGATGTCGCGGCGTAATCGGCAATGGCGTGGTGCTGGATCCGTTCGCCTTCATGAAGGAAGTGGATGCGTTGCGCGCCACCGGCGTGCATGTTGACGGCAATTTGTTTGTCAGCAATCGCGCGCACGTGATCCTGCCTTACCACCGCATGATCGAGCTGGCGTCGGAGAACGCACCCGGGCGGGTGAAGATTGGCACCACCTCGCGCGGCATCGGGCCGACGTACGAAGACAAGATGGCGCGCAGTGGATTGCGCGTGCAAGACCTGCTCGACAAGACGCTGCTGAAAAAGCACATTGAGAATGCCTGCCGCGAGAAGAACACCATCGCGCACGCGTTGTTCAACAGCGAGCCCATCGATTCCGACAAGATGTTCACCGAGTACGCAATGATCGCCGATCGTGTGGCGCCGTTCGTGACCGACACCGCGCTGCTGCTGAACCGCGCCATCGCCAACGGCGAGTCGGTGATGTTCGAAGGCGCGCAAGGCACCATGCTCGACATCGATCACGGGACCTATCCCTTTGTCACCTCGTCAAGCGCAACCTCAGGGGGCGCGATGACGGGAACTGGCGTTCCCCCAACGGCGGTCACCATGGTGATTGGCGTAACCAAGGCGTACTGCACGCGCGTTGGCGGAGGTCCGTTCCCCACGGAATTGAAAGACGACGTTGGCGAAGCCCTTCGCAAGAAAGGCAAAGAGTTCGGCGCCGTGACCGGACGGCCGCGGCGGACGGGCTGGCTGGACCTGCCGCTGCTGCGCTATTCCAACATGATCAACGGAACCAGTTGGCTGGTCGTGACCAAGCTCGACGTGCTGGACGACCAGGCGGAGATCCCGATCTGTGTCGGATACAAAGTTGACGGCAAGGAAATCGAGGAGATTCCCGCGCAGGCATCCGGCTACGAGGCGATTGAGCCGATTTACACCAAGCTGCCGGGTTGGCAGTCGAGCACGTTCGGCATGGACAACTACAACCAGCTTCCGGAGAAGGCGAAACGATATCTGGAGTTCGTCGAGAAGGAATCGGGAGCGCAGGTGGGCATTGTTTCGACTGGACCCGGCCGCGAGCAGACCATGTTCGTTCCCGAGTTCGCGAAAATGCTGAATAGCGTCAGCGGAAAAAGCCAATAGGAGCGGCGCGAAAACAGGAGGGCGAAATGGTGGTGCTGGCGGTCACCTGGATGGCAAAACCGGGACATGAGGACAAAGTTGCCGCGATCTTCGGCAAACTACAGGCTGCCTCGCGACAAGAGCCGGGCTGCCTGATGTACATTGTCCACCGGCACCGTACCGACGCCACGCGTTTCTTCATCTACGAGCAGTATCGCGACGATGCCGCCCTGGAGGTCCACCGCAATTCCGCGCATTTTAATCTGTACGCGATTACCGCGCTGAAAGACATTGGAGAGCGCAAAGAGGGTGAGCTGTATTCGCCATTGGCGAGCGCGTAGAGAATTTTGATGCGGTTGAAGGGACGCACCTTCAGGTGCGTCGTTATGAGCGAGACGAGTTGGGCTTTCAGTCTGCGTGAGAACTCATTTCAAGATAGCTCGGTGGAACGAATTACTCACGAACCAGCCCCGCAGGGGCGAAAGAGTCTAGCCCAGCATGGAGCCGCAGGCGGAATGCTGGGTAAAGTCGGAAATAATCCGAGTCCCGTAGGGACGACAGATGTTCTCACGCAGACTCTCGCATTTCGAATCAACACCGAAGTCCCTCGGTGGCTCTAGCGTTTCACCCATCGCCCGCAGCGGGCAAAGCATTTTCCTCGCTCAGTTCTTCGCGCAGCATATGGAAAATCGCCACCAGAACTGACGCCACCACCGGGCCCAAAAACAATCCCAGGAACCCGAACGCTTCTACCCCGCCGAAGATAAAGAAGAGCAGCACCAGCGGGTGTAATTCCACGCGCCCGCCGACCACCCACGGACGCAAAATGTTATCGACGCTGCTGACGATCACGATGCAATAAATCAGAAGAAACACGCCCTTCGAAATTGACCCAGTCAGCAGCAGATAAATTACCACCGGCCCCCAAACCAGCGCCGAGCCTACGACGGGAATGATGGAAGCAAAGCCCGTAGCCAGGCCGAGCAACAGAGAAGACTGCATCCCGATAAGCCGCAAAGCGATCCCCGTCAGCAGACCCTGCGCCACACCCACGGTGAGGATGCCGTAAACATTGGCGATAATGGTGTCAGAGATATTGCCGTACAGCCGCTTCACCTGCTCGCGCGAAAGCGGAAGCAGGGTTCCGGCGCGATAGGCCCAATTGGCCCCGTCGCGAAACAGAAAGAACACGACCACAAACGTAATCAGCGCGTTGGTAAGGAAGCGGGCGATACCGCCCAGGACCGTCGCGCCGAAACCGACCAGCCACACACTCGCCTTCTGCGAATTGGCGCGGACCATGGTGTTCAGATCGTATTTGGAGAGGTCGATCCAGCGGCCCAGATAGCTGAGGGGACCGCTGGCCAGGCTCATGACCAGCGCGGGAAATCCGCCCTCTTCCGCACTGCGGCGACCCAGGTAGTGGGCTGCGCTCAGTGCTTCGTTGGCGGCCAGTACGGCAATGATGAAGCTGGGCACCGCAAAAACCAGGATCAGAAAAAGCGTGGACAGCAGGGCCGAGCGCCCCGGCCGGCGCCGGTTCCATAGCAAAATGCGTTCGTGCACCGGGTAAAAGACGACCGCAAGAATCACCGCGAAGGCGAACGGATCAAGGAAAGATTGGGTGATGACAAACGTGAGCCCCAGCGAAATCAGCAACAGCACGGAAAGGAAGATGACGGTGGTGCGTTTGCTGTGCATTGGCGAAATCCCGAACGCAGCCAGGGACCCCTCGAATGTATTAGAAGTTGGAGGCGCGGGTGGGAATCGAACCCACGCATAAAGGTTTTGCAGACCTCTCCCTTACCACTTGGGTACCGCGCCTCGAGGATAGGTGGTGCGAAAAACCCTCGCGCACGGCGAGGGCGACAAATACTGGAGCGGGAGACGGGATTTGAACCCGCGACTTCGACCTTGGCAAGGTCGCACTCTACCACTGAGTTACTCCCGCTCGCCGTGTTGAATTATAGCGAATGCGCGAACGGCGGAGCAAATGAAAGAGCACCCACCGCTCCGCGAACTGCGTCGCCACGCTTAGACTTTGCTCGCGAAGCAGGCTTCGCAAGCGAGGCTTCGCAGTCGGCTACGTACGCTTAAGGCTGGGGTTCCATTGCGGGTCCTTCTCGGGCGGCACGATGGAACCATCGCGCATATGAATGATGCGATCGCCATACGTCGCGGCTTCGGGATTGTGGGTAATCATCAATACCGTTTGTCCCAGCTCCTGGTTCGACTGCCGCAGCATCTTCAGCACGATTTCGGAATTCTGCGAATCAAGGTTGCCGGTGGGTTCGTCGGCCAGCACGATAGCCGGCTGGTTGACCAGCGCGCGCGCCAGCGCCACTCGTTGTTGCTCACCCCCGCTTAACTCGGAAGGACGATGCCTCAGACGCTGGTCAATGCCCAGCAGTTTGGTGATGCGGTCGATGTATTCGTCATTCCCGTTCGCCCTGTACTTGCCGGCGATTTCGCGGGCGATGTCGATGTTGTCTTTCGCGGTCAGCGTCGGCAGCAGGTTGAACTTCTGGAATACGAAGCCAATTTTCGATTTGCGCATTCGGGTGCGGGCGGAATCAGACAAGGCTGTGAAGTCCGTACCGTCAATCAGTACCCGGCCCGAGTTGGCGTGTGTCAGTCCACCCAGAATGTAGAACAGAGTGGACTTTCCGCTGCCGGAGGGGCCGACAATGCTGACGAATTCGCCCTGCTCGACCGCCAGAGAAACGCCGCGCAACGCGGGCACATCGATCTTGCCGATGCGGTAAGTTTTGCGGACATTCTCAGCTAGGATCATCGACGCCATGCGAATCCTTGATATTACACGAAACGACTGCGGGGCCTGGTCGAGCGGCGATTGCGGAAATTCAGCTCCCCGCAACTCTCCCGGTACTCCCCAAGCAGCCGAATTCGAGTTACAACAACATCATCATGAAAGCATCGGGCGAGGCCAGGCACGCGCAGTTAGTGGAGCGAGCGGTATCGTGGCTGCGCCACACCTACCGATGCGGCATCATCCTGTCGGAACAGTCTTGCGCCACGGGCGAAGTCCCCGACGTGATCGGCTGGAAAGGCTTTTGCCAGTCGGTGCTGGTGGAGTGCAAAATTTCGCGCAGCGATTTCCTCGCCGACGCCCACAAGCTTTGTCGCCTGAAGCCAGAGGACGGCTTCGGCAGCCGCCGGTTCTATATGGCGCCCGCGGGTTTGATCGCCCGCGAAGAACTGCCCAAACATTGGGGCCTGCTCGAGTGCAAAGGGCGCCAGGTGCAGATGACGGTGAAGCCCTCCAAGCAGGACCTGCGAAGCCCCGCCGCGTTAATGAAAGAGATGAACCTGCTATTGGCGAGCCTGCGGCGGGTGGAAGTGCGCATCGAGCCGCAAACCATCACCGACTTCCTGAAGTGGAAGAACCGCCTGGCCGAATACAACGGTGGCCGTCTGCCGGAAGGCATCGCTGCGCCGGAGGAGGAACAAAATCATTATCTTGTTACGTAGATAGTGCGATGGTTTAAGCTCACCTAGTTGATTCCTCGCCGCGTAGCTGAGCTGACATGACCGAATCCGCCAGCTTTGACCTTTATCTCGAACCGTGGCTGACGGCGCGGGTGCCGCGCATGGCTGACTACTCCCGCCAGCTCGCCGAATTTCAAAACTGGGTGCGCACGGAGGTGGACGCGCAGGCGAACTATACCGATCGCTATGCGCCTCCGGCGTTGGAGACCTACGACCGCGGCGGCGAAGTGGTGAACCGGATCGTGGTGAACCGGTGGTACGACGAACAGCACCGCGAACTCTACCGGCGCGGCATCATCGGTTTGCCCTATGCGGAGAGCGCGCCTCATCTGCTGACCTTCACCATGGGCTATGTGCTGGCGCAAGCGGACATCAGTTTGCATTGTCCAGTCACGCTGACCGGCGCGGTAGCTTACGTCCTGAGCTCGCATGCGCCGGACGCGGTCCGGCAGCAATTTCTCTACGACGTTGTGCGCACCGACGGCGAGGCCAAGACCGGCGGCACTTGGGCGACCGAGCAACACGGTGGCAGCGATGTGGGAGCGACCACCACGACGGCGGTACGCAGCGGCGGCCGCTTTGCACTGCACGGATTGAAATGGTTTACCAGCAACGCCAACAGCGGTCTTGCTTTGGCTACAGCGCGGCCCGAAGGAGCTGCTGCCGGAACCGCTGGACTTGGCCTTTACCTCGTGCCCAGCCATCTGGAAGATGGGCGGCCTAATGACTATCGCATCCGTCGCCTGAAAGACAAGCTGGGCACCAAGGGACTACCGACGGGCGAAATCGATTTGCTCGGTGCAGGGGCTGTCGAAGTCGCCGCGCCGCCCGACGGCTTCCGCTCGATGATGGAGGCGCTGGAGTACAGCCGAGTACACAATGCAGTCGGTTCCGCAGGCGTACAACGCAGAGCGCTGCGCGAGGCGCTCGCCTGGGCGAAATCCCGCCACGCCTTCGGCCATTCCCTGGTGGATTACCCCATGGTGCAGGATGAGTTGTTGCGCATGCGCGTGCAGTTCGAGGCAGGCACATTGCTCGCCTTCGAAGCCGCCATCGCTTTCGACGAGGCGCAGCACGACCCGGAGCGCCGCACCTGGTTGCGATTGGTTACCGCGCTGGCGAAATACTTGACCGCGGAATATGCCATTACCGCGGCGCGGGCTGCGCTGGAGTTGATCGGCGGCAACGGTTACACCAGCGACTATCCGGTGGCTCGCCTCTTGCGCGATGCGCAAGTGCTGACCGTGTGGGAAGGCCCCGCCAACATTCAGGCGCTGGAGTTGCTGCGGCTGCTTGCTGCTCGCTATCGAGGGTGGGAACAATACCAGTCACGAATGCGAGGGATCCTGGAAAAACTTCCGGCAGCGCAGAGCAAATTGCGGGAGGCCATGCAATCCAGACTCAAGGGCGACGCCGCAGCGGTGGCGATCACGATGCGCGACAAGCCGAGCGCCCAGTGCTACGCCAGGAAGTTATTGCACCGCCTGAGCCAGAGCCTGGCGTTTGCGCTCATGTGCGAAACCGCTGGCAAGGCCCAGCCGGGCGGCGATCTTTCGCCAGCCCAAAGCGCCTGGCGCTATTTTGAGGAGATTGAACCGCCCGCCTTCGGAATGGAAGACCGCGAGGCGCGGCGCAGCATTCTGGAACTGCTACTCGACGAGATGCGGCGCTCAGCGACTGCGGTCTAGCCGCCTGCGTTGGAGATTCCCGCGGCCCGCTGACGGGCGGCGGTGATTTCATCCCACCGTACCCAGGCGATGTAGAGAACCACCACGATGTTAATCCCCAGGATCGCCCAATGAAGTTCATTGGGACGGCGAATTACTTTGTAGATTTCGAACGGGAGGTACGCGCATCCGGAGATGATGGCCAGCCACTCCGCCCACGCCCGTTGTCTCCACAAGCCATAGCCCTCAGCAAACCGGAGAGCGGCATAGGTAATGGCGATGGCGCTGATCATGGCCAGGTTGACGGTCGAGATCTTATCGGCAGCGTGCAGAAATTCCTGCGACCAATGACGGCTGGGATTGATATGCAGCGAGAAGAGAATATGCTCCGCTGCTTCCTCGAAATCCACGTCGCGCCGAATCATGACCGTCAAGAAGTAGGCGCTGGCCAAGGCGAGGACTCCTTTAAGCGCCTCGAACACGGCGACCGTCCGCAGACCTTTCTTGTGGGTGTGCGGGCGCGTGGTTCGTGCGGGCGTAGTGGCGTGGACGTTCATGGTCTGGCCAGAATAGTGTCCTGCATTGCGTACATTACCACCACAAAGGACGCCATTCCATGCCTGCCGTTATTGGTTTTGCCCCATGACGCATTGGAAGCTTACCTCTGCCAGTGGGTTTTCCAGCGACGCGGCGATGCGTTTCTTGGCGTCCTCTATCATCCCGGCTTACCTGGACCGCAACGGTTCGGCTTGGGAGGCGCGCAGCATTTCGGCCACGCTGCGAAATTTTGCCCGGCACCGTTCGCTGCCTGCGTCGGCCAGTTCTGTGGCATCAATTCGCCTCCATGCCGCATAGTCCACCCAGCAGGTTTGCCGTTGGGCCAAAAGTTGGAGTACGCCGTCACGCCCTCGCCGTGCACCGTCCGCCAGTTCTTGCGCAATCTTTTGGGCTACTTGCTGAGCTTCGCTGCGATTGGTGGGAATGGTTCCTGAAGGCCCTCGCTTGGCCCACCCCACAACGTAGAGCCGGTCTTTCACTTTTCCTTCCTGGTTGGCGAATACCCCGTTCGTAGGATTGGCCGTGCAACAGGGACGCGTCTCATATCCGATGCAGGTGATCGCCAGTTGAGCGGAAATTTCGCTGACCACCCCGTCGGCAGAACGAAACTGCACCGCCGCCAGTCGCTCCTCGGCGAGGAAGGCTGTGGGCGTCAAGTTGAAGTGAAAGTAAATCGTGACCGGAGCGCTGCGCCATTGGTTTTGCGCGAAACTGCGCAGAGTTTCGACGACCGGAGTATTTCCCACCAGAACATCCGCATCCTGTACGATTGCGCGCGCCCGCTCCAGAGTGCCCACTTCGGCGAGTTCGTGCTGCGTAAACTTCGCATCGGCGGGGCCGCGCCGCCCGACAACATGGATGCTCTCCATCGGCTGCGTTGTCAGCCACTGTGTCACTTCGGGCGACAGATCGGAACCGGCCAACTCATTGGCACCTTTGGCTAGGACGCGGGCCACATCAATCGCCACATTTCCGTTGCCGATGACGACTGCCGACCGCACCCCGTCGAGTGGTGGCGGCTGGCTGTCGGGATGGCCGTTGTACCAGCCAGTAAATGCCCCTGAGCCGACGACGCCCAGAAGTTCTTCGCCTGGAATGTTGAGACGCCGATCGCGCCAGGCGCCCGTTGCCAGCACCGCCGCATCGTAGAGCGACATTAACTCGTCAAGACGAACGTCACGGCCAACTTCGACATTGCCGAAGAAGCTGATGCGTTCGCGCGAAAGCGCGCGATCCAGCACCCGCGCAACCGCCTTCGTGCCCTGATGGTCCGGAGCAACTCCATACCGCACTAGTCCGAAGGGCGCGGGCAGCCGCTCGAAGATGTCGATGGAAGCATCGGGAACCAGTCGAAGCAGGCTGTCCGCCAGGTAACAACCTGCCGGACCACTACCGATGATGGCGATGTGTTTCATGAATGCGGCTTTTCGCTTTTCGCTCTTCGCTTTTCGCTTTTCGCAGACACGAACTTCACCACGGTGCCGGCCACGAAAGCTTGTGCCATCCGGGTGCAAGAATGGAACCGTCAATCAAGAACTTAGCGTCGCCGTGGTGAACTGGTTTCGCGAAGAGCGAAAGGCGAGCAGCGAAGAGCGTCTGTTCAATGCAGCTTCACGTACTCGTAGTCCACGGGGTTGTTGTTGATGCCGCGATCGGGAGGCGCAATCCACGCGGCCATCTTGCCCTGCTCCTTGACTCCGTGCATGAGGCTCAGAATGTACCCCCGGTCGCTCTCGCTGGGCAGCCAGTGGCCAATTTGAGCGTTGAACTGCTCCTGGCCTATCGGATGTCCGGTCAGATCGGTCGGCACACCGGCCCAGGCTCCGATGTTGCGCCGGAAACGCGTGCTGGGCAGCGACAGCCGGAAAGCATAGCCCGCCTTCTCGATCAGCCGGTTCCAGCGTTTCACTCCCAGCTCACAATCGCGAACGTAGGAGCCGCGCGTGACCTCGTTCATCGCGTTGCGCATGGGGATCTGCTCGGTCTTCGTGCTGCCGTTCCCGTCGGGCAGCTCCAGCGAGAAGGTCTGCTCCATCGCGATGTGATCTTCGTATTGCGTCTCGTCCGGGCGGCCCTTCAATCCATTCGCAAAATATGAAGCTGCATTTGAGGAAGTCTCGGAGCCAAACAGATCAAGCGACGAACTAAACCAGAAGTTCAAATATTTTTGCACGGTGGGCAGATCGATCGCGCCGGCGTTGCGGACCGCCAGAGGATCTTCGGTGCCCAACTCCTTCATCACTTCCAGCGTGCGCCGGACCACGCGGTTGATGCCGGTGTCGCCGACGAACATGTGGTGCGCTTCTTCCGTCAGCATGAATGAGCAGGTGCGGGCGAGCGGGTCGAAGCTGGACTCGGCCAGCGATTTCAACTGAAACTTGCCATCGCGATCGGTGAAGTAGGTGAACATGAAGAAGCTGAGCCAGTCGCTGATGGGCTCGTTAAAAGTGCCGAGAATACGCGGCTTGTTGGCGTCGCCGGAATGGCGTTCCAGCAATTCTTCGGCCTCCTCGCGGCCGTCGCGGCCGAAGTAGGCATGCAGCAGATAAACCATCGCCCACAGATGCCGGCCTTCCTCGACGTTCACCTGAAAAAGATTGCGCAAGTCATACAGCGACGGCGCGGTGTGGCCGAGCATGCGCTGCTGCTCGACCGACGCAGGCTCGGTGTCGCCCTGGGTAACAATCAGACGCCGCAAGATGGCGCGGAACTCGCCCGGAATCTGCTGCCACACTTCCTGCCCATAGCTGTCGCCGAAGCCAATCTTACGGTTGGGATCGCGATCTGCGAGAAAGATTCCCCAGCGATAATCCGGCATCTGCACAAACCCGTACGTGGCCCACCCCTTGGCGTCCACCGAGGTCGCGGTGCGAAGATAAACGTCGGCCACCTGAAAATCGCGCGGACCCAAGTCCTGCCACCACTTCAGAAACTCCGGCTGCCAGTGTTCCAGCGCGCGTTGCAAGGTGCGGTTGGAGCCAAGGTCTACATTGTTCGGAATCCGGTCAGAATAGTTGATTGGCATTACACCCTTTCCCAATTGAAGCGCGCCTTCGATCCGCTGCCGAACAGTTTGAGTGCGCCCTGCTCGCCGGTGGCGTTCGGCCGAATGAATACCCAGTTCTGCCATGCGGAAAGCCGGGCAAAAATCTTCGTCTCCATCATTTCCTCACCGGGGAAACGCAAGCTGGCTTCCATACCGGTGAGCGCGTCGGGCGAAAGTGCAGCCCGTTCTTCGATGGCCATACGAATCTCGTCTTCCCAGTCGAGATCGTCCGGCGCCACGGTGATAAGGCCGAGGGCAACAGCGTCCTTGGGGCCAAGCGGTTTACCCTTGGCTTCCAGCGCTCCTGCCATGCTTCGCGCATTGCCGCTGAAGCGAGTTTCCAGGCGGCCGCGCCCGTTGACGGCGGGCAGCAACCCAAAATTCATTTCGTCCACGGCAATCTTCGCAATGGGCGCGTCGCCTTCCCCTTCCGCCAGCGCCAGCATGTAGCTGCGATCGGCAGCCAGCGCCAGTTCCAACAGCACCCCGCCGAAACACGAGCCCGGCTCGATGATGGCGTACAGGCTGCGCGAAGAAACATCCAGCCGGGCCAGGGTACGGCGCAACATTCCAATGGTTTCGCGCACCAGCCAATCGTTCTGATGCTCGAGCATCACGCGATCTGATTCCAGTACCGCGTCGAGGCTGCCGGTCGTCTTGAGCAGCAGCAGGCCCAGCTCCAGTTCATTGACCCGCAGCATGAGGATGGCATCATCCAGCTGGCGCGCCATCGCCAGTGGCCACCACTGGTCGCCTTCGGCGTGAATCGCATCCGGCTCCTGCGGCTGTAATCCTTCGGGCGCGCGCACGGTCAGCGTCACCGTCCGCGCAGCGCGATCGAAGGCGACGTCAACGTACTTGTAATGGTAGCCGTCGTCGTCGAGCTTGCGCTCCAGCGGGGTCAGCTTGATGCCCTTCGCATCGGCAGAACGCGTCGAGTCATTCATCAACGCCTGCGCGCGGCTGCTCACCAGCGCCGGGAATTTTGCCGGCACTGCAATGTCATCCACCAGGCCCCACTCTTTCGCGCGCTCACCCTTCACGCCGTCAGGATTGGTGCAAAACATGTCGGCCAGGTCGCGACGCACTTTGCGCTTATCCACCACGCGAGTGAGGCCACCGGTGCCGGGCAGCACGCCGAGCAGCGGAACTTCGGGCAAACTCACGGCGCTGGAACGGTCATCGACCAGCAGAATCTCATCGCAGGCCAGTGCCATTTCGTAGCCGCCGCCGGCAGTGGTGCCGTTCAGTGCGGCCAGAAATTTCAGGCCATCGTGCCGGCTGGAGTCTTCCATGCCGTTGCGGGTCTCGTTGGTGAATTTGCAGAAATTCACCTTCCAGGCATGACTCGATGTGCCCAGCATGTAGATGTTGGCGCCGGCGCAAAACATACGGTCGCGCGCGCTGGTCAGGACCACGCACGCCACCTCGGGGTGCTCGAAGCGAATGCGCTGCAGTAGGTCGTGCAGCTCAATGTCAACGCCGAGATCGTAAGAGTTGAGCTTGAGTTTGTAGCCGGGCCGCAGGCCGCAATCTTCGTTGACGTCCATGGCCAGCGTTGCCACCCGGCCGTCAATCGTGAGCCGCCAATGGCGATGGTCTCCCGCCGCCACGTCGAACGTGACCAGTTCCTTCTCATTTACGGTTGGCATACAGGTCGAACTCTCCTCAAGGCAGCGCCGTGCAGGCGCGCGCCGTTCCCCACGTGAATAGATGCATTATAGTGCATTTCGAGAGGCCCTGTAGAGGCAATATCATGCAGATGCCTGGGAGATGTCGGCAGCTTGGTCACTCAACGGAACGTAGCCGGGTCACCGGTAGATTTCGCGGCGGTGACCAATCTCGAGGACGACAATCGCCGAGCGTTCCTCTTCGAACTTGCAAATCGCTCGATAGTCACCGATGCGGTATCGCCAGAGCCCGCCTTTGTCCCCGGTAAGCATTTTGCCGAATTGACGAGGGTTTTCGGCGGCCAAAATGCGATCGCGAAAATAGCCGACGATGCGCCGCTGAGTGGAGCGGTCGAGTTTTGCCATTTGTCTCCGGGCCGTAAGCAGAAACTCAACCGTCCAAGCCAAGTTCGCGCTCCAGGTCTTCCAGCGAAATTCTTGGCTCGTTGCGTTCGAGGGCAGCGATGCCTCTGAGGTAGTCCTCGCGGTCCTCCAGGAACTGTTTGATAGCTAGTTTGGCGTAGTAACTCTTGGTACGGCCGGTATCTTTCGCCAACCGCTCCAATCTAGATTCGAGTTTTGGATCCAATCGAATGCCTAACATTGCCATGCTCCCACCACATTCTTATGTTAAACATGTTTAACGAAAACCGAAAGCCTAAACTTGCGCCTAGGTCAGCAGTTCGTGCGTTAAGGCTTCTAAAGTCTTCTCCACCGAGTCCCCGCTGGTGTCGATGGTCGCGTCGGCCTTGCGATAGAGCGGTTCGCGCACATCGAGAATGCGCCGCAGGTCCGACATCGCTTCCCGGCTGTCGGCCATCGGCCGCATGTCGCCCTGCGCGATCACCCGCTGCATGTGCTCCTCGGGCGTGGCCCGCAGCCAGACCGTGAAGCACATGGTGAGCAGCCGCTCGAAGGTCGCCGGCTCAGAAACCAGGCTGCCGCCGGTGGCCAGCACGAATCGCGGGTAACGCTCGATGACCTGGTCCAGAACCCGGCGCTCCAGCCGCCGAAATCCGCTCTGCCCATAAAGGTCGAAGATGACGCTGAGGCTGACGCCGCTCTCCTGTTCGATCAGCCGATCGAGTTCGAGAAACGGCGCCTCCAAACGATCCGCCAACATGGCTCCCAACGTGGACTTGCCGGCGCCGCGAAGGCCGACCAACGCAATGCGGCCGCGCCTGGCGGCCAGGTCAACCCCGCCGAAGTGTTCCACCAGAAGCCGGCGAGCTTCTATCAATTCCGTCGCGGGCAGCCTCCGCAGAAATTCGGTGGTATGCACCAGGTCAACCGGAGGCTCGGGGCCGTCGAGCACAAGAGCTTGTAGCGGAGTGTCCAACGCTCGCGCGATCTGTCGCAGCAGGAGGATTGAGATATTGCCCTGTCCGCTTTCCAGTTGCGCCAGGTAGCGCTCGGAAACTGCCGAATCGTGGCCGAGGATCTTGCGGGTCATACCGCGTCGCGCGCGCATCTCTCGCACCCGCTCGCCGAGCAACCGGAGATATTCCGAGTCGGTATCGCTGCCAGCGGAAACCGCCGCAGCGGGATTCTCCGGCTCGTTCTCCACAACATGCACTATGTCGCGTTTTCGGCTCACCGTGGATGCATTATACTTCCGTAGCCGCACGTATAATAGTGCCTGGGGTGGGGACGAAAAGCATGGGCCGCGAGATCACGATCCTGGTGGGCACCATGACCGGCACGGCCGAGATGGTAGCCCAGGAGATCGAGCAAGCGCTGGAAACGGCTGGCCATCAAGCGACCATCCGGGCGATGGATGGCCTCGACGCCAGCGTCTTTGACGGTGGCGGCACCTTCCTGATTTGCACCTCGACCTACGGCCAGGGCGATGTCCCCGACAACGCGCAGGCATTGTTCAGCAGCCTTGAAAATGAGAAGCCGGACCTGAGCGACGTGACCTACGGAGTGATTGCACTGGGTGATCGCACCTACAAAGATACTTACTGTCATGGCGGCATTCGCTTTGACAAACTGCTGACCCAACTCGGCGCCAAACGCGCCGGCGAAATTCTGACCCATGACGCAAGCTCGGGCACCTTGCCCGAAGAAGTAGCGGCGCAATGGGTGGTGCCCTGGGCCGAGCAGCATCTCACCTCATCATCGGAGATTGCATAGATTATGGCTCCTACAGCGGAAAATCCGTTAGCAACCGACGCCAAGGTGCTCCAGAGCTACCTCGGCGGGAAATGGCAAGCGGGCACCGACGGCGGCGCGCCGCTTGTCAACCCGTGTGACGGTACGGTGCTGGCGCGGGCAAGTTCCAAAGGATTGGACCTGAAGGCGGCGCTCGACTACTCCCGCAATGTGGGAGGTCCGGAGTTGCGCCAGCTGACTTATGCGCAGCGCGCCGAGCTGCTGGGAAAAGTTGCCGACTTGCTCGCAACGCGCCGCGACGAATGGTACGAGATTGCGCGCAAGAATTCGGGAAACACCAAGGCCGATGCGGCGATTGATGTGGACGGCGCCATCGGCACGCTGAAATATTTCGCCAAGACTGGCGCGAAGCTCGGCAGCGCGCATTTGTTGCGTGATGGCTCGCCGATGCGGTTGGCGCGCGACCAGAATTTTCAAGGCCTGCATGTAGGCGTGCCTCTCGACGGAGTTGCGGTGCATATCAACGCCTTCAACTTTCCCGCGTGGGGCCTGTGGGAGAAAGCTGCGGTCAGCTTGCTGGCGGGAGTTCCCGTCCTTAGCAAGCCGGCGACATCGACCGCGTGGCTGGCGCAGGAGATGGTACACGCGGTAATCGAGGCCGGTGTTCTTCCGCCGGGAGCACTGTCTATATTGTGCGGCTCGCCCGGCGATCTGCTCGATCATTTGCGCCTGGGCGATGCTGTTGCGTTTACCGGCTCGGCTGAAACAGGAGGCGAAATTCGTCAGCATCCCCGCATTCGCCAGCAGGGCGTGCGCGTGAATATCGAAGCCGACAGCTTGAACGCGGCGCTGCTCGGGCCGGATGCGGCGCCCGACTCGCCGTCGTTTGATTTCTTTGTGCGCGAAGTCGTTCGCGAGATGACCTCGAAAACTGGCCAGAAGTGCACGGCCATTCGCCGCGTTCTGGTTCCGGCCGAACACGCTGCGGCTGCGACCGGTGCCATCGCGGCCGCCCTGGCGAAGGTTATGGTGGGAAATCCGGCGAATCCAGCGGTAACCATGGGACCTGTGGTGAACATGACGCAGCGCAAGTCCGTGGAAGAAGGAATTCGCCAATTGAGTTCTCAGGCGACGATTGCCTATCGGCCTGAGCACATCGAGCCAGTCGATGCGGATGCCAACAAGGGTGCGTTTGTTCGGCCGACGCTGTTGCGGCTGAATAACAACACTGATGGAGAACTCGTCCACGAACTGGAAATCTTCGGGCCGGTTGCGACCGTCGTTCCTTATCGCGATAAAGCAGGTGCCTTCGCGGTGGCGCGGCGTGGAGGCGGTTCGCTGGCAGCGTCGGTGTTCAGCGCTGACGCCGGTTTTCTCGCCGACGCGGCAGTTGCGCTCGGCACAACTCACGGTCGCCTGCTGCTGGTGGATCCGACGATCGGCGACAGCCATACCGGCCACGGCATAGTTCTGCCATCGCTGATGCACGGCGGACCGGGCCGCGCCGGAGGGGGTGAAGAACTCGGCGGCCTGCATGGCCTGTGGTTCTATCATCAGCGGGTTGCCCTGCAAGCGTCGGCGACCACGTTGTCGGCGCTCGTTGAACAGGCGACGGACCCGTCGGCGGAATAAAGAATGTCGGTGCAAATGTCTCACCAACGCGGCGAAGTTCTGGTCGATGGCAAGCGACTCGAGACACTTTGGATCGGGCCGGCGCACCACGACTGTTCCACCATCGTTATGTTGCATGAAGGCCTTGGCTCGGTCGCGCTGTGGAAGGATTTTCCGCAACAGCTTGCCTCCCGCACCGGATGCGGCGTACTTGCCTATTCGCGCTATGGACACGGAAATTCCGACAAGCTGCTGGAAAAGCGTCCGGTAGAATTCATGCACCACGAAGGCGAAGCAGTGCTGCCGGAGTTGCTCGACAAGCTCAGCATCGCGAAGCCAATTCTGCTCGGCCACAGCGATGGCGGATCGATCGCATTGATTTTTGCGGGTGCATATCCCGACCGGCCACGAGCGTTGATCCTGGAAGCCCCGCACGTGTTTGTGGAAGACCTGAGCGTCGCCAGCATCACCGAGGCGAAAGCGGCTTACCTGACGACCGACCTGCCGCAAAAACTTGGGCGCTACCATCAGCACGTGGATGCGACGTTTTGGGGTTGGAACGATATTTGGCTCGATCCGCAGTTTCGCTCGTGGAACATCGAAGAGTATTTGCCGGCAATACGCTGCCCGATTCTGTGCATTCAGGGCGAACAGGACGAATATGGGACCATCGCGCAGGTGAAGGCCATCCAGGCGCAAGTGCCCGCGACAGAAATTTTGATGTTGCCGAATTGCAAGCACTCACCGCACCGCGATCAGACCGAAGCTACGCTGGAGAAAATGGAAGAGTTTGTGGCGGCAGTACAAGCTAGCGAGGAAGCACCAGTCGCGGACAAAGCGGCAATTCAGGAACAATAACGATAAGGGATTGCGCAGAATAGGGGTCCTTCGACTCCCCCTCACAATGTTCGGGGTCGCTCAGGATGACAAGCGGTGGGTGGGAACTGATAGCTGATAGCTGACGGCTGACAGCCACTCTAGAAAGGTCCATCATGACTGACTGGGTCCACACCTTCAAAGGCGCTGTGCTGGCGTCGGAGTACGATTTCGCCAGCCATATGAACTCGCACATGTATGTCTCGCGCTTCGACCAGGCCACATGGTTCTTGCTGCACGCCATCGGCATGACGCCCGCTTCCATGAAACAGAAGAACCTGCGGGTGGCCATCGTCCGGCAGAATTATCAATTCCTGGAGGAGTTGCGGGGCGGCGAGTTGGTCGAAATCAAGAGCGGCTTCCTCGCAATCGGCGAAAAGTATTTTCGCTTCATTCATCAGATGTATAACGACGAAACCGGCAAGATGGTGGCCACTTGCGACAGCGTCGCCGTGCAGGCCAGCCTGGAGTCGGGCAAGAGCGTTCCCATGACCAAGGCGCTGCAGGAAAAAGCCAAACTGCATCTGGTGACGGCCAATGTCCCCATGGACGAAACTGTGGGCTAGAATTGGCGGTTTTCAACCGCGTAACTAGCGGGTAAGATGTTCCTCAGGATAATTCCATGACTCCCGACTCTTCCGAAGAAAAAACCACCGCAACCAAAGAGCCCGGAGCCGCCGAGCACGTTGCTGAAGCGCATCGCATCCTGAGCGGCATGCAGCAGCAGCGCGACAAACATCCCGACTTGGATAAAGCCATCGCCAAGCTGGAAATGGCGCTCAGCATTCTGACCACGAAAACCGGCGGTATGTTGTAAGTGCGGTGGAAGTGGTAGATGTGGGCAACGCGATGGCCAGATGGTTCCTCCCATAAATCAGCATTGAATGAATTCGTGCATTACATACTGCCAACCTGTAAAGACTGTCTGGCATCACCCGCAGACGCGGGCGGAGGTTAAATAATCGATGAGCCGTACCGGCGTGGCCGTTTTGCTGTTTTCGTTGCTTCAGTTGGGCAATGCTGCCAACAATCCCGAACCCATGGATGGCTACTCGCCTGCGCACGCGACCGTCGAGCGCGATTGGGAAGCGAAGTTTCGCAACCTCCCCAATCCCGACACCATGCGGGACTCGATGCAGCATCTCAGCGCCCGGCCTCACAACGTGGGCTCTCCCTACGACAAGGAAAACGCCGAGTGGATCCTGGCGAAGTTTCAGCAGTACGGCTTCGACGCCCACATCGAAACTTTCGATGTGCTGTTTCCCACTCCCAAGGAACGTCATGTCGAGTTGCTCGCTCCCACGCACTTTGTGGCCAAACTGCAAGAGCCGCCCCTGAGCGTCGATCCCACGTCGCAACAAACTTCCGAGCAACTGCCCACCTACAACGCCTACTCCGCCGATGGAGATGTCACCGCTCCGCTGGTGTATGTGAACTACGGGATGCGCGACGACTACGAGGTTTTGGAGCGGCTGGGCGTTTCCGTGAAGGGCGCGATCGTGATCGCGCGTTATGGTGGCGGATGGCGCGGAATCAAGCCTAAAGTTGCGGCCGAGCACGGCGCCGTCGGCTGCATCATCTATTCCGATCCCCGCGATGATGGCTACTTTGAGGGACAGAATTATCCGGCCGGGCCGTACCGTCCCGAGGATGGCGTGCAGCGCGGCAGCGTAATGGACACGCAGTATCCCGGCGATCCCCTGACTCCAGGAGTGGGCGCCACCAAAGACGCCAAGCGGCTGAGCCTGAAAGACGCCAAAACCATCACCACGATTCCTGTGTTGCCCATGTCCTACGGCGACGCGCAGCCCTTGCTGGCGGCCATCGCTGGGCCGACCGCGCCTGATTCCTGGCGCGGAGGGCTGCCCATCACCTACCGCATCGGCCCAGGTCCAGCCAGGGTCCATCTGGTCATGAAATCGAACTGGGACCTGAAGACCATCTATGACGTGATCGCGAAAATTCCCGGCAGCGAAACTCCCGACCAGTGGGTGCTCCGTGGCAATCATCACGATGCCTGGGTGAATGGGGCCGACGATCCACTTTCTGGCATGGTGGTCGAACTGGAGGAGGCAAAAGCGCTGGGCGAGTTGGTGAAGCAAGGCTGGCGCCCGAAGCGGACCATCATTTATTGCGCGTGGGACGGCGAAGAGCCTGGCCTGCTGGGTTCCACCGAGTGGGTCGAAGAGCACCAGGATGAATTGCGCCAGCATGCCGTCATGTATCTGAATTCCGATTCCAGCGCGCGCGGTTACCTGGGCGTTTCCGGTTCGCACACGCTGGAGCGCGCCGTCAACCAGGTGGAGCGTGAGATTCAGGATCCAGAGAAGCCGGTCTCGGTGTGGAAGCGCGCCTCGCTGCGGCGGATCGCCCGCGCCGGCAGCCCCGAGGAGCGGGAGGAGTTGCGCGATCGCGCTGACCTGCGCCTGGGCGCTCTCGGTGACGGTTCCGACTACACCGCATTTCTCGATTTCACCGGTGTCGCCGCTCTGAACATGGGATTCGGCGGCGAAAGCGGTGGCGGCGTGTATCACTCCATCTACGACGACTTCTACTGGTACACACATTTCGGAGACTCCAAGTTTGTTTATGAGCGTGCCTTGGCCCAGATGGCCGGCAGTACGGTCATGCGGTTTGCCGATGCCGATCTGCTGCCGTTCGATCCCACGGGATCGGCCGACACCATCAAACGCTACGTGGCCGAGCTGAAAAAGGAGTTGAAGCAACAGCAGGACCTGGCCCACGAGCGCAACCGCGAGGTCCAGGAAGGAGTCTTCACCGCAACCGCCGATCCGGAGAAGCAATACGTTCCTCCCACGAGGGAACCGGTGCCGCCGTATTTGAACTTCGCGCCGCTCGACAATGGCGCCGAAGCCTATGCGCGCGCGGCCCAGCGCTATCGCCAGGCAATCGCGAGGTTGGGCGACAACGATGGCAAAGCCTGGCAATCTCCCGCGCTACAGGCAATCAACACCAAGCTGCTGTTGACGGAGAGGACCTTCACCGTCAGCCAGGGCCTGAAGGAGCGTCCCTGGTTCAAGCATCAGATTTACGCCCCAGGCGCCTACACGGGTTATGGAGCCAAGACGATTCCCGCGGTGCGCGAGGCCATGGAAGAACACAAATGGAAAGATGCCGATGAAGGCGCTGTCATCGTTGGTCAGGTGCTGATGAACGAGGCCAGCCTGGTGGATTTCATCGCACAAGAGTTGGAACAAGCAGAAGGCCGGTCACCGGCGACCCAGCTGGCGAAGCGAGGCAATTCCAAAGCCAAGCCGGAGCAGAAACAGCCTAGCGGACGGTGAAACGGGAATCCAGAGATGCATGAACTAGGCATTGCTGCCTCCATTCTCGAATCGGTTCAGACCGAAGCATTGCTGCATCCCGGCGGCCGCATCACCAAGGTAGGGGTTAAAATCGGGGAATTGTCTGGGGTTGACTGCGATGCGCTGCAGTTCGGCTTTGAAGTGCTGGTGAAAGACACGGAGTGGGAGCCGGTGGTGCTGGCGTTGGAATATATTCCCCGCGTGCAGCGTTGCTCCAAGTGCGCCAACGAATTTCGCATGACGGAATTCGATCCCCAGTGCCCGCAATGCGGCGAATTCTTTACCGATTGCATCAGCGGAGAACAACTCGACATTGCTTATATGGAAGTGGATGAATGAACCGCATCGAAGTCGAAAAGAAGGTCCTGAACGAAAACCAGATTCTGGCCGCGCAGCTGCGCGAACGCTATCGGCAACTTGGAGTTCTGTGCATCAACCTGATCAGCGCGCCCGGCTCGGGAAAGACCGCTCTGCTGGAGAAAACGCTGCAACTCATGGACAAGGGTTCGCGCGTCGCCGTGCTCACCGGCGATCTGCAAACCGAGAATGATGCCCGGCGGCTGGCCAAGTTCGGTTTTCCGGTGAAGCAGATTACGACCGGAGGCACCTGTCACCTCGACGCCAAGATGATTGGAAAGCATCTGGAAGACTGGAAGGTTGAGGACCTCGACTTGCTTATCGTAGAAAACGTCGGCAACCTGGTTTGTCCGTCCAGCTACGATCTCGGCGAAGACGCCAAGATTGTGCTGTTAAGCGTGACCGAAGGCGAAGACAAGCCGCTGAAATATCCTTCCATCTTTTTCAAGTCGGAGCTGATGCTGCTGACCAAGGTCGATCTGCTGCCTTATGTTCCCTTCAGCGCGGATCTGGCGCGCGAAAACGCCAGGCGCGTCCATCCGCAGATGGAAATCATTGATGTGTCCAGCACCACTGGCGAAGGCCTCGACCGCTGGATGGAATGGCTGCGCGCGCGCCAGGAGCGGGCGAAGACCAAGATGCACACCGCTGCCGTCCCCCACTGACGGAAACCATTTACAAAGTACAAAAGGGAGCCACGTGGCTCCCTTTTTGTTGTCACCGCTGGTCGTGCTCTAGGCGCGCGGCGGGGGTGGAGGCGTGGTTGTGTTGTTCGGAGTTGTCCCTGCGTCCGGCGGATTATTCGTCGGAGTGTTGGGAGCCGATGGGTTTGCCGAGTTAGGGGTTGTGTTCGGTACCGTACTCGGCGTGGTGGCGGACGGCGAATTCGGGGCCGCAGTCGGCTCGTTCGGCGCCGCAGTCGGCGTGTTGGGCGCGGTGCTCGGCGTCGCATCCGGAGTCGCTCCCGGCTCAGTCTGCATAGTAGTCGAATTGGGATTCGTGGCGGCTGGAGGATTCGTAGCGTTTGGAGTCGTGCTCGGCGACTGCTGCGGACTCATCGTGCTCTGTGCACTGGGGCTGTTGGAGTGGGCCGTTCCACGAGCTGCGCCGGTGCTCGATCCGGTGCTTGACTGGGCGTAAGCCCAGCAGCCGCACAGCAGCAATGTGCTCGCCAAAAGAATTAGTCTCCGCTTCATGTTTTGTCACCTCATCTTAGATTTCTTGCCATCAAGTTTGAATTCGAAATGGGCGCTTCTATTCCGATGGGGGCTGCCAAAGCGGAGATGCCTGCTGCAAGCGCAAGTCCATGGCCCGTTCCCACCCACGCTGACAACCAAAGCTGCGGCTGTTTCATCGCCTGCCATTTACAATGGCCTTTACCCCTGAGGTGCTGATGTCGTTCCTGCGTTTCCTGATGCTGTTGTCTCTGGTGGTCTGGATTGGCGGCCTTATCTTCTTTGCTTTTGTACTGGCGCCGACGGTCTTTGCCGTCTTGCCGACCCGGCAACTGGCGGGCAATGTGGTCAATCGCAGCCTGGGCATCATGCATTGGATGGCGATCGCCTGCGGCGTGATATTCGCCGTGACCTCGATGATTGATTCGCGGCTCGTGAACGGCGTTACCGATCCTTTTGCCGCCCGCAACCTTTTGATTTACGCAATGCTCATCCTGACTTTGGTTGGCATGTTCGGCATCGCTTCACGGATGCTGGTTCTGCGTCAGCAGATGGGCATGATCGATGACGTGCCGCACGACGACGCCCGCCGGGTCGAATTCAATCGCCTGCACGTGTGGTCCACCCGCGTCGAGGGAGCCGTGCTGGTGCTCGGGCTGGCGCTGCTGTTTCTGACCGCGCGGCGAATGACGTGAGAGATGTCAGTTGTCAGCCTTCAGCCGTCAGCTTTCAGTTCGGATTTCAGGACTCGCGTCTGGGTAACGGCTGTGCTCACTCATCAGGGGTCGTAATTTTTGCCTCACGTTTACTCAAAGGAGCAGCTTCTGCCGGCAGTTCAAGCTGAGAGCTGATGGCTGAAAGCTGAAAGCTAAATCATGAAAACCGGAATCATAGGCCTGCCACAAGTGGGCAAGACGTCGTTGTTCGTAATGTTGACCAAGCAGCAGATCGCGCAGCGCAGCGGAAATCCTCGCGAGGCGCACCTCGGAGTCACCAAGGTCCCCGACGACCGGCTGGACCGACTGGCCGCGCTCTACAACCCTAAAAAGCTGGTGCATGCCAGCGTCGAGTTTGCCGACGTGGCGGCGCTCAGTCAGGAAGCGCTGAACGAAACCGCCTTCGCCGCGAACCTGCGCAACGTGGACGCGCTCGCCCACGTGGTGCGCGCCTTCGAAGACGACTCCATCGCCCACGTTGGCCCCATCGATCCACTGCGCGACATCAAGAACATTGATTTCGACCTGATCGTCAACGATCTGGGACAGGTGGAGAAGCGGATCGAGCGCGTCGAGAAAGATTTGAAGAAGATGAAAACCGCGGAACTGGAGCGCGAGCACGACCTGCTGAAACGCGCCAAGGCCCATCTGGAGACCGAGCGCCCGCTGCGCGAAATGGAGATGACTCCTGAGGACAAAAAACGGGTGCGCGGCTTCATGTTCCTGAGCGAGAAGCCCATGCTGTATGTGCTCAACATTGGCGAGAGTCCAACGCTGGGCAAGGACCTGGAAGACGCGGTCGCCAAATATGGAGTAACCGAAGTGGCTGCGCGTCCCAATACCGGCGCGCTTGCGGTGTGCGCCAAAGTCGAAGCCGAACTCGCCGAAATGAGCGACCAGGACGCCGCCGAGTTTCTCTCCAGCTACGGCCTGAAAGAGAGTGGCCTGGTGCGCCTCATTCGCAAGACCTACGAACTGCTGGGCCTGATTTCGTTCTTCACCGTCGGCGAAGATGAGTGCCGCGCCTGGACCGTGGAGCGCGGATCGAAAGCCGTGCACGCTGCCGGCGCCATTCACACCGACTTGGAACATCATTTCATTCGCGCCGAAACCATCCACTGGGACCAGTTGCTCGATGCAGGCTCGGAAGCCGAAGGCCGGGCCCGCGGCACACTGCGTCTGGAAGGCAAGGAATACATCGTGAAGGACGGCGATGTGATGCACATTCGCCATAGCGGCTAGGGGTCAGGGGCTAGGGATCAGTTTCGAGTTTCAAGTTTCAAGTTTCCAGTTTCGAGTTGCAAGTTGCAAAGTTCAACTCGCAAGTTTCGCGGGGTTTCAGATTTTCCGGTCGGCAGTCAACTTTTGAGTTGCGGAGGTTTCAAATTTTCAGGTCGGCAGCAAGCTGGACGGGGAAGGAACCGAGTCCCGCCGCGCGGGACGGCGACAAGATAGCCCAGCGCTTCAGCGCTGGGTGGCGGATATTTAGAATTGAGCCCCGTCAGGGGCGGCACATGCGGAGCTCGGCGGGCTCCCCATTCAAGGCGGATAGTAGATAGTTTCAGGTGGCGACACTTTTTGGATTGCTCGCGTCAGGGCACGACCTTGGTCGTGCCGAGCCACGCGCAGAGAAGAACCGGGCTTTTAGCCCCTGTAAAAATACCAGTAGATGGGATTGCTGATTGTTGATTGCCGAATGCTATTAGAACTGAGCCCTTCACGGGCAGCACGCGAGTCTCCTCCCCAGGTTAGCCCAAAAGAAGGGCGAACCTGGGCCACCAGCCATGTCTCCAAACCTGGTGTAGGCAAATTGACTCATTAGTGTGAGTCAGATAAACTCATATCATGGCTAAGAGGCTGCAAGTCATTTTGAAGGATCCGGAGTATCGGGAGATCCAGCGGGTAGCGCGCTCGCGCCATATGAGCCTTGCGGAATGGGTCCGCCAGGCGCTGGAAGCCGCACGCCGGGAAGAGCCGGCCGGCAGTCTCACCCGCAAGCTGGAGGCGATCCGCAGGGCGGTCCAACAGGAGTACCCGGCGGGAGACCTGGACACTATGCTCGCTGAGATCGAAGCGGGTTACCTGAGCGGCCCGCGCTCGTGATTCTCATCGATTCCAATGTCCCGATGTATCTGGTGGGCGCGCCGCACCCGCACAAGACGGATGGACAGCGACTGCTGGAGAAGCTGATACGGGGCCGAGAGCGTCTTGTGACCGACGCCGAAGTTTTGCAGGAGATACTGCACCGCTACGTGGCCATAGATCGGCGCGACGCAATCCAGCCCGCTTTCGATGCACTCCTTGAAGTCGTCGATGAAGTCCTGCCGGTTAATCACGCGGCCGTGGAACGCGCCAAGGAGATTGTTCTGAGTTACCGGCGGCTCTCAGCTCGGGATGCCGTACACGTGTCCGTGATGGAACAGCATGACATCGCGCAAATCCTGAGCTTCGATGCAGGTTTCGATTCGTTCCCAGGCATCAGCCGGATCTCCTGAACAAATGAATCGCGGCCTCGGGGCACCAGGTGGAGGGGTTAGTTTCAAGTTTCAAGTTTCAAGTTTCAAGTTTCAAGTTTCAAGTTGCGAGTTCCACTCGCAAGTTTGAAGGGTTTCAAGTTTTCAGGTCGGCAGTTCACCTCCCAAGCTTCTAAAGGGTTTCAAAATTTTCCGGTCGGCAGCGAACTGGACGGGGAAAGACCGAGTCCCGCCACGCGGGACGGCGACAAGATAGCCCAGCGCTTCAGCGCTGGGTGCGGGACATTTAGAATCGAGCCCCTTCAGGGGCGGTACATACTGAGTGGATAGTTCCAAGCTTCAAGTTTCAGTCCGCTGACAAAGATGTATATTCGCAACCGGGGTTCAGATGCGAACACTTGGGATGACGACGGCGGTGTTCAGTTTGCTGGTAGTGGCTGCCTGCGGAGGCAACAGTAACGACAATAGCAGTGTGGTCAACGGAAGGATTACTTCGGTCACGGTGACCTGCAATCCAACCACAATAAATTCAACCGAGACCAGCCAATGCAGCGCTTCGGTCGGCTGCACGGGGAAGTCCTGCTACATGGTCGAAGTGAACTGGTCGTCGAGCGCAGGATCCATCAACTCTTCGGGACTATTTACACCACCGGCAACAGACATGACCGTGCAGGTTACGATAACGGCCAAGTCGGAACAGGACCCGAGCAAGTCAGGAATGGCAATCGTGACCGTCAATCCTTAGCTCCGCTGATTGCTGGGTGCCGGGGTGGCAAACTTTTTGGACCACCGCTCCCCGCGTCAGGGCACGACCCCGGTCGTGCCGAGCACGCGCAGAGAAGAACCGGGCTTGGGTGTTTGTAGGCAAGGCCCCCAGGAGCGGAATACGCTTTTCATTCCGCCAATTCATTCACAGCTTCTATGACCGCCGCGACATCAGGAATTGCGCTTCCGAGACGGCGCGCCGGGTTTTCCCGCTTTGTGCGCCCTGGCCCAGGATTCATAAGTTTTCGGTGCGTCCATCGCCTTCAGTTTTTCCCATGCTTTCACAGCCTCTTCGCGCGGTGCTTTCTTATTGGCTGCCATGAAGTCAGAGATGAAATTGATGTAGCGCGCATGCTCGATCCGTAACGGCCCGTGCTTGGTCTGGTTGAGTTCGATGGCTTGTTTGACCAGATCCTGATAGGTGATCGGCTTGCCGCTGGCGAGCTGTGCCTCGCGCCAGCGGTTCAACAGGTAACGTGTGCCCGATGCTCGCTTGAACCCAGGCTCGAGCTTTGCGGCCTCACGCTCGATGAATTCTTTGGTCTCTTTGTTGCTGGTGTAGTGGGCGACGGGCAGGTCAAGACTCAGTCCTTTGTCGACATCTCGAACCCCCGACTTTGTCAGACCTCGCTGGGCAAGAGTTTTCAATTCTCCAGTGCGGATGAAGTGCTTGAGCGCCTTTTCAAGTTCGTCTTTGCGCAGCCTGTTGGCCGAAGGAATCCCGACTTTGACGGCGAATTCTTTCAGTTCAGCGGCATACCAGTAGCCGTTGTCGAACTCTGTCTCTGTCATGGAGTCGGATAGCGTAGTCTTTCTGCCCATTTCGATCTTGAACTAACCTGGCCGGTAACGGATGGGGTCTTTACAGAGGGTTCATGAGCGGATCATAACACCGCTCTTTTGACTACCGGGAGGGGTCATCCAGAGAAAAAACCAGCCTACCCCTGCTCTGGTATCCTGCTCGCTGTTCATGAACCCGATCATTACCAGCGTTCTGCTCGGCCTGACCGCGGCTGGGGCCAATGTTTTCGGCGGTGCGGTCATCGTGCAGAAGAACTGGGACCGCCGTTATCTGCGATATTTTGTGGCGCTCGGCGCCGGTTTCATGTTGGCCACGGCGCTGGTCGAAATGGTCCCGGAAAGCCTGAAGCTGGGTGGGCGCAGCGCAGCGCTGCTGCTGCTGGGCGGTTATCTGCTGGTGCACTTTTTTGAGCACACCATCACCCCGCACTTTCACTACGGAGAGGAAACCCACGCCGAAGAATATCTCCACTCACACCGCCGAGTGTCTGTGTTATTCGGGTTGCTGATCCACACTTTTTTCGACGGCATCGCCATCACCGCAGGTTTTCTCATCTCTCCCGGGCTTGGCTGGATCATCTTCCTGGCAATTTTCCTGCACAAAATACCCGAGGGTTTCACCGTGACCTCCGTGATGCTGGCCAGCGGATTGAGCAAGACACGCTCCTGGTTCGCATCGGTATTGTTGGCGCTGGCCACCATGGCCGGCGTGCTTACCATGGCCATCGGCAAGCATGCGGTCAGCTACGGATTGCCCGTGGCCGCCGGGGTCACCATCTACGTCGCGGCGTCCGATCTTATTCCCGAGGTGAACCGCGAGCCTGGTGTGAAGATGGCGCTGGTGGTCTTTATCGGGGTGGCCGCAATGTTTGTGCTCGATCGCTTGGTGCATGCGCACTAGGGCGATTGCACATTGCGGCGCTTCGGTCGGAAGGCGTAAAAGTACCACTTCAAATACTGCGGCAACCATGCCCACACTCGGAATCGCGACTCGCCTTGGGTTCGCCCGCGCCAGGTCGTCGGCAACTCCACCATGCGATTGCCGGCGAGGAAAGCCTTCACGGTAATTTCGAGGCTGAGTTCAAAGCCCGCCCTGCTTTCGATGGTCATGCTCTTCAGGATTTTGCTGTCGTAAAGCTTGAACGCATTGGTCGCGTCGTGGGTGGGAATTCCGCGAAACCAGTGCAGCGTAAGCCCCGCAACTCGCGACATGGCGCCCTTCAGTGGAGGCGCATCCAGCAATCGGCCGCCCGGCATGTAGCGACTGGCCACCACCACCTGGTAGCCCTGGCGATACAAGCCAACCATCTCGTCCACTTGCGTCAGGTCATCAGAAAGATCGGCCATGATCACCAGCACCGGCCCGCTTTCCACCTGATGGAAGCCCGTGCGAATGGCCCCAATTACGCCTCGTCCTACATTGTTTTTGACGGGAATGAGTCGGGTCTCTCCGGCGGAGATGACTTGCCGCAGAACCGGCACGGTGTTGTCTTCGTCGAAGTCATACACCACGAACGCACGAAAGCGCGAGTGGATTTGCGAGGAGACCGCATTCCACAACGCGGGAAAGTTGGCGCCTTCGTTGTAAACGGGAATGACCAGGCTGAGTTCGGTCGAAGCCTGCTCGGGCGCGACATCCACTAGATCTGACCCACTTCGATCTGCCCGGCGACCCACGGAATGACTTCGTCCAGTATCTCGCTCAGGCTGGTGGTGGCTTCATATCCCAGCAGTTGTTTCGCCTTGCGCGTGTCGGGAGAACGTTCCTGCACGTCGTATTCAAATGGCGGATCGGAAACATGGCGGAACGGTTTGCTGTCGCCATGCACCTTGCGCCAAATGTTTTCGGCCAACTCCAGGACCGTAGTCCGTGCAGGCGTAGAGAGATTGAAATCCTGATTCAGCGCAGCGGGATGTTCCAAGCAAATTTTTATTCCCTTGGCCAGATCGCCACCATAGGTGTAATGCCGCACTTGATTTCCAGAGCCGAGAATGTGCAGAGGATCTTGTCCTTTGAGCACCTTCTGCGCCAGATCGGGCACGACGTGCGACATTGCCAGCTTCACGTTGCCGCTGTAAATGTCATGATCGTGCAGCGCCCGCTTCTCCCCCACGCCGACGCAATTAAACGGACGCACGATGGTGTAAGGCATCTGGTACTGCTCCCAGGCGCCCTGGACAAAATATTCTGTCGCCAGCTTCTGAAATCCGTAAGTGGAACGCGGCGGAGGACAACGATGCTCGGCGCCTTCCGGAGTGGGATACTCCGAAGTGCTCTCAAACACCATGCTCGACGACATCACGGTTATTTTCTGCAGCTTGTTGTGCTGATGAGCATGGATCGCGGCATCGAAGGACGCAGCCGTGATGCGTTCATTCTCGGCCAGCAGGTCGTAAGCGAACTCGTGGAAGTAGCTGATGCCACCGATCATCGCCGCGGAAGCCACAAAGTGATCACAGTCGGCCAGCAACTCCTTCAGCAAGGAAACGTCCTTGCAATTTGCCTCGACGAACCGGTAGTGCGGATGTTTGTCGTAGGACTTCTCCACGCGACCGTATTTGCTGAAGTTATCGACGCCAACCACGTCATAACCGGCTTGCAGCAATTCTTCAACCAGGTAGCCGCAAATGAATCCGGCCGAGCCAGTGACTAACACTTTCATGATCGGGTTCCTCCTGCGGCAACCGTTGTCTGGGGTTCGGCAGCTTCGGCCTGTCGCTCTGGCCAATAGTTCCAGATGTCAATCAAGATCTTGTCGGCGGGAATTTCAATATCGCGGTAGGGTGCATGTGGTGCTCCCAAAACCAATATCTGGGCCCGGCTCAGAGCTTCCTCTAGCGGAACCAGTCGCGCATCGGGCACGTACGGATCGGTGCAGAGGACCTCTTTGGCCTCAACTTCCAGCAGCTTCTTCAGCTTGTAAGACAGGCTGTCACGATTGTCGTCCGACTCTCCCTTGAAAGCCATTCCCAGGATGGCAACCGTTTTGTCGGCGAGTCCGAGCGGACGCATCTGCGTCACCACGAAGTCGGGAAGCCCTTCGTTCACCAACATGGCGGCATGTCCAAGAAAGAAATGATTGCCGGAGAACGCGGAAAGCTGCAAAGTGTCCTTGAGCAAACAAGGTCCCGCCGCAAAGCCGGCACGCGCAAAACTCCGCATCCTGGGATACTCGCGAGTGACTGCGTCGTGGATGCGGTAGAAGTCGAGGCCGTAAGTTTCGGCCAGCATGTAGAACTGGTTGGAGATGGCGAAGTTCAAATATCGCCAGCTATTCGTGAATAGCTTGGCCAGTTCCGCTTCTAGCGGGGACAACTCAATGACCGTGGTTGCGATAGTGAGGAACAATTCTCTTGCCCGGCGTAACGCCACGGGCTCAAACGCCGACACGATCTGGGGCAGCTTAACCAGTTCTTCCATGGCATGGCCTTCCGCAATGCGCTCGGGGCAGAACGCCAAATCAATGTCCCGTCCCAGCGACTTGATTCGTTGGTACACCAGTTTGGTCACGCCTGGGCTGACGGTGCTGCGCAAGATCAGCAAAGTTCCGTCATTGATGTACTGCAGCATGCCGTCCACGCTCTGGTACAACTCATTCACTGTGGGATTCAAGTGCCGGTCAACCGGCGTGCCGACAACAGTGATGACGATGTCGGCTGAACGCAGGCACTCCGAGTCGGTGGTGGCTTTAAGAGTTTTGCCCAAGACATGGCGCAGAACCGGCTCAGCACCTGCTTCGCGGAAAGGCATCTGTCCGGAGTTGATTTTTTCCACCCTGGCGGCGTCGATATCAAGCAGAGAGACCGATAGTCCGCGGCTGGCCATTACAATTCCCAACGGCAAGCCGACGTGTCCGCAGCCGCCCACGATGACGAGGTTTTGTTGAGTTGACAAAGCGATATCCTTGGCTCGGCGTTTGAACCGCAATTTTACCGCACTCGCCAGCGGGCGTCGCCCTGGGACTTTGCGATGACGCCACGCTTGTCCTAGTATGGTCGCGAGAGTGGACGACATTCCCAAGTGATCGGCCAAACCATCTCGCACTACCGCATCGTTGCAAAGCTGGGCGGCGGCGGTATGGGAGTTGTCTATCAGGCCGAGGACACGCGCTTGGGCCGCTTTGTTGCCCTCAAGTTCCTGCCCGAGAATGTGGCCCGCGACGCGCTAGTGCTGGAGCGCTTCCGTCGCGAGGCCCGGGCTGCCTCGGCCCTGAATCACCCCAATATCTGCACCATCTATGACATCGGCGAAGAAGACGGCCGCGCCTTCATGGTGATGGAGTTCCTTGAAGGGCTGACGCTCAAGCACCGGATAGCGGGCAGGGCGCTGGATAGCGATACGGTACTTGAGCTCGGCATCGAGATCGCCGATGCGCTCGATGCCGCGCACTCGGAAGGGATCGTCCACCGCGACATCAAGCCCGCGAACATCTTTGTTACCCGGCGCGGTCATGCCAAGATTCTCGACTTTGGACTGGCCAAGGTTGCCGGCAAAGGGGTTAGTGGCAGTAGCGACGCGGTCGAAACGCTGGCCAGTGATCCGGAGACCGACCATCTCACCAGCGCGGGAGCGATGCTGGGCACGGTCGCCTATATGTCGCCAGAGCAGGTACGAGCGAAAGACGTGGATAGCCGCAGCGATCTGTTCTCCTTCGGAGCGGTGCTGTATGAGATGTCGACCGGAAGGATGCCGTTCGATGGCTCCAGTTCAGGTGAGATTTGCGGGGCCATTCTGCACCAGCATCCACAGCTTCCGTCACAGCTCAGCCCCCAGGTACCAGGGCAAGTCGAAGCCATTATCAACAAGGCACTCGAGAAGGACCGGAATCTCCGTTATCAGAGCGCCGGCGAGATGCGGTCTGACCTGCAACGGCTGAAACGGGACACCGAGAGCGGACGCCTGACATCAGCGAGTTCCCGCAGGGTGGTGCTGCCCCTTCGGAAGAGGAAAATCTGGAAGGTGGCGGTTCCGGCGGCCGTTTTTGTTGCCCTGCTGATCGCAGGCGGGCTCTATTACCGGGCGCAGCACGCCAGACGCCTCACTGAAAAGGACACCTTTGTCCTCGCCGATTTTGACAACAGCACCGATGACCCGGTTTTCGACGATACCCTCAAGACTGCGCTCAGCGTAGCGCTGCGCCAATCACCTTTTCTAAGCGCACTCTCCGATAGCCAGGTGGCATCAACGTTGCAACGGATGGCCCGCCCACCAGGCACGAAGCTCACAACCGCAGTAGCTCGTGAACTGTGTTTGCGGGCGAATAGCAACGCCTACATCGCTGGATCGATCGGCCGTCTGGGAAGCGAATATGTGATCGGCCTGAAGGCGGTTAGTTGCCAGACCGGAGATGTGCTGGCCCAGGAGCAAATCACGGCGGCGACCAAGGAGAAGGTGCTGGGCGCGTTGGGGAACGCTGCCTCCAACCTGCGCGGCGAGCTGGGTGAGTCGCTGGCGACGGTTCAGAAGTTTGACGTTCCGCTGGTGGAAGCAACGACATCTTCGCTGGAAGCGTTGAAGGCTTACAGCCTTGGCCGGAAGGTGTTTAACGAGGGAGGCGCCAGCGCTGCCCTGCCTTACGACCAGCATGCCATTCAACTCGATCCCAACTTTGCCATGGGCCACATGTCGCTCGGGGCAGACTACTGGAGTCTCGGCGAGATTGGCCGTGCCAGCGAGTACTTTACCAACGCTTTCCGGCTACGTGAGCACGCCAGCGAACGCGAAAGGCTGATCATCACTGCTAACTACTACCGGAATGTCACCGGGGAGCTGGATAAGGCAATCCAGATTTATCAGGAATACATTGAGAGCTACCCGCGGGGCTATGAGGCTTATGTCAATCTCGGCCTTGCCTATCATGAGCAGGGACAGCATGAGAACGCAGCCAAGGTAACCCGCAAATTGTTGCAGGCGGATCCGGATGACAGCAGCGTGTACATTAACCTGGCCAACTACCTGCTCGCGTTGCAACGCTTCGACGAGGCGCGACAGGTCATCCATGACGCGCAGGCGAGAAAAATGGATGACGCCGTATTTCATAATGCGCTTTACGCGCTTGCCTTTCTGGGCTCAGACACAGCCTCGATGGCCGAGCAGCAACGCTGGTTTGCCGGTCAATCCGAATATGAGAACTATGGGCTGGCCCTGGCGTCTGACACCGAGGCTTACGCGGGTCATGTGAGTAAGGCAAGGGACCTGAACCAGCGGGCGGTGGATTCCGCGGTTCGCGCAGATTACAAGGAAAACGCGGCCGTCTATATGGCCAATGCCGCTCTTCAACAGACGGCTTTCGGCTATGTTCAGGAGGCCCGGAGTTCGGCGGCCAAAGCCCTGCAGCTGGCTCCTGCGAGTTCAGGCGCTACGGCGGAGGCGGCCCTGGCTTTTGCCATGGCGGGTGACGCGGCCCAAGCAGAATCCCTGGCTCAAAGTCTGGATGAACGCTACCCGCTAGACGCGCAGATGCAATTGCTTTGGCTGCCGGCAATTCGGGCCCAACTAGCTCTCGGCCGCAAGGATCCCGCAGCCGCGCTGAATTATTTGCAAGCGGCCCTCCCGCTGGAGTTGGGGAACATTCAATTCCTCAACAATCTCTCCTGCCTCTACCCGGCCTACGTTCGCGGAGAGGCTTATCTTGCTGCGGGAGAGGGCAATGCCGCCGCCGCCGAGTTTCAGAAGCTTCGCGATCACAGCGGAATGGTGTGGAACTGCTGGACGGGAGCGCTGGCGCGTCTCGGCGTGGCTCGATCCAACGCCTTGGCGGCGAAGACCTCACAGGGCGCAGATGCCGATGCGGCCCGAGTCCGGGCCCTCGCAGCTTACAAGGATTTCCTCCTACTATGGAAAGACGCCGACCCCGGCATCCCCATCCTGAAAGAAGCTAAGGCAGAGTATGTGAAGCTGACAGGCTTACCTCACTGAGCGCCTTACGAGACTCTTGTTGCGTTGGGTCAAACTGTTGCGTACGATGGCAAGTGCTTGGTGTCGAGGCACTGGTTGTTCGCGATTCTCAGTATTATCGCTTAGTGGGAAAGTCCGGCACGAGTGAACTCGGCTGGAACGAATGTGCAAAGATTTGCAGTACTTGCATTCAAAGTTTTGCGGTTCTTAAAAACATCGGCTGGAACTACTTGATTATCAGATATTTAGATAATATGCTACTGGGTACTCTCGGCCAAATAATTGCACACACCAGATAGAACACGAGAGAAATTACACAGGGAGTAACGGTGGCGCTGGCCGGCACCAAACCCACGAGTACTGTTTTGCCCCCCGCAACAGACGATCCCGTCATGTTGGCGGACGTTGCTGCCGCCAAACCCTCAAGCTTGTGGCAAACGCTGAAGCCCTTTGGCTGGCAAGGGTTGCTGTTAGTTGCAGTCTTGACTGTGCTGTACGCGCCGGTTTTGAAGATTCTGGTCCAGCAATGGTACAACGATGCCGATTACTCTCATGGATTTCTGGTCCCGTTGCTGTCACTTTATCTGATCTGGCAAAGGCGGGAAAAGTTGGCCCTGATTGTGCGACGCCCGTCGCCGTGGGGAATGTTGGTGGTCTTGGGCTCTCTTGGATTGCTGTTTCTGGGAAGTTTGGGCGCCGAACTGTTCCTGACGCGGATCTCGATGCTGGGCACCATCTGTGGACTGATCCTGTATTTTTGCGGCGGCGCACTGCTGCGCGCTATGGCGTTTCCACTGGCGTTTCTGCTGTTTGCGATTCCAATACCCGTGCTGATCTACAACGAAATTGTTTTTCCACTGCAGTTTGTGGCATCCAAGTTCGCAACTTCGACCCTGGAGATGCTCAATCTGTTTCCCATCATGCGTGAAGGCAATGTTCTGATCTTGCCCAACATGACCCTGGAAGTGGTGGAAGCATGCAGCGGAATTCGTTCCTTGATGTCGCTGCTGGCGTTGGCTGCCGGCTACGGATATCTAGCCGAACGCAGCACCGCGGTGCGCTGGTTGTTGTTCCTGGCGATGGTTCCGCTCGCCATTATCTCCAACGGGACCCGCGTCATGATAACGGCCTTGATGGCCAACTACATCGGTCCCCGCGCCGCCGAAGGATTCATGCATGAGTTCTCCGGCTGGGTGATTTTCGTGGTGGCCACGGCATTATTTTTGGGATTGCACACTTTGACAATTGTGGTGCGCAAGAAAATGGGATGGCTGCCAAAAGAACCAGCCCAGGTGACGCAATGAAATCTGGTGTCCGCTACTGGCTCATGATTGCGGTGTTAGTGGGAGCAACGACTTCGATGGCGTACCTGTCGCACGGCGAAGCGACTCCGCCGGCCAAGCCGCTGGCCGAGTTTCCCAACCAGGTCGCGGGCTACACCAAGGCTGCCGATTGGATACTGGACAAGCCAACCTTGGATTTGCTGGGTGTGTCCGACTATCTCAACCGTGGTTATGTTTCCAAATCCCAAGGCCTGATTACCTTGTACATCGGGTATTTCCGTAGTCAGCGCACTGGCGCCACCATTCACTCTCCCAAGAACTGCCTGCCGGGAGCGGGATGGACGCCGATGACGGCGACGGTGTATCAACTCCCGCTGGATGACGGACGCAAAGTGCCCGTCAATCTCTACATTGTTCGCAAGGATTTGGATGAACAACTGGTCCTGTATTGGTACCAGGCGCACGGCCGGGTAGTGGCCAGCGAATATTGGGGCAAGTTTTATCTGGTATATGACGCGCTGCGCTTGAACCGCACCGACGCCGCTCTGGTCCGTGTCACCGCACCGATCTACAACGGTGACGAGGAGCAGGCGCGTACGCGGGCGCTGGCATTCGCAAAACAAATCACAAGTGACGTGGATCAGATCATTCCTCGGTGACCCAGGAGAAGGTAATGCGTAACCGCTACATCGTTTTCGTAGTAATGGCTGCACTGGCAACCGGTATCGTTGGTTGCACGCGTAACCCCGACGCCGCCAAGCGCAAGTACGTAGAGAGCGGCATGAAGTACATGGACCAGAAGAAGTACGATTCTGCCGTGATCCAGTTCAAGAAAGCCTTGCAAGTTGATCCGCGATTCGCCGAAGCGCACTACCAACTGGCGATGGCCCAGCTTGACCTGCAGCACTTTCCCGATGCTTATAAAGAGCTCAGCCAGGCGGTGGATCTCGACCACAATAACATCAAAGCGCATCTTCAGTTGGGAAGCTTGTTAATGGGCGCCCGTCAGTTCGGTAAGGCGGAGGACCCGTGCCCCACGGAACCATACGCAGTGACCTCAGCCATCTGCGAGGCCCGCTACGTGGTTAAGCTTGACCCCAACAATGCGGAGGCGTATGTCCTTCTAGGCAGGGCACTGGGGGCCCAGAAGCCTCCCCACCAACAGGAGGCGGTTGACGCCTTCACTAAGGCGATTGAACTGAACCCGAAGGACGCTGACGCCTATGTCAATCGCGGCATGATGAACGCCTATATGAAGCAGGACGCTTCGGCCGAACAGGACTTGCGCACAGCCATCGCTACTGATCCTCAGAAGCTGGGGTCCTACGCCGATCTTGCCAGTTTCTATTTTTACAAGAAGGACCCCAAGAAGGCGGAGGAAGTATACCGTCTGGCGATCGTCAATAATCCCGAGTCGCCAGCTCCCTACCTGCACCTGGCCGGCCTGCTCTATCAGGAAAACCGCAAGCCAGAGAGCGAGCAGGCCATTCAACAGTTGCGCGACAAGCTGCCCACCTCTGCGGATGTCGCCGGAGCGATTGGAGACTACTATCAGGCTGCCAGAAATCCCGATGCCGCCATCAAGGAGTACCAGCGTGGCCTGAAATACGACCCCAAGAACGAGGAGCTGCAACTGCACCTGCTGGAAACCTTCCTCACTACCGGCAAGATTGACGACGCCACCAAGATGACCGATAGCATGTTGAAAGATAGGCCGGGCGACGTGGTGGCGCGTATTACCCACGCGCGGCTGCTGGCCATAAAGGGCAATACCGCCGACGCCATCACTATCCTGCGTGAGGTTGTCCACGATGCGCCAGACAACATTCAAGGGCACTACATGCTGGGAATAACGCTGCGTCAAACCGGCGATCTGCCGGGGGCCAAGGGCGAGTTGCAAGAAGCCGCGAAGCAGCTTTCTTTCAAGCATAAGCCGGATAGCCCCATGATCCTCAAGGCCCTGGCTGAAACCTATCGTGATTCGCAAGACTACGACACGGCCAGAGAATACGCAGCCCGTTTGCAGAAGTTGAATGAGAACAATCCGGAAGCGCATTTCCTGAACGCGACCATCGATATTGGCGCAAAGGATTATGCTTCGGCCCTCGACGAATTAAAGGAAGTGCAGAAGAGCGCGCCCAACGACCCGGCGGTGCACCTCAATATGGCATTCGCCTATGCGGGGCTGAAGAAATATCCTGAGGCTGAGCACGAATTCCAAACCACCACCAAGCTGTACCCGACCTTTGATACCGCCTGGGCTGACTACATTGCTCTGATGTTTGGCACGAACCAGTCGGCTAAGGCCCTGGAGTTGGCTAATCAGTACGTCGTCGCCAATCCGAACCGGGCCCAGGCCCATTTCATCAACGCTTCTGCTCTGGCCACGGCCAAGAAGTTCGATGCGGCAACGGCGGAGTACCAAAAAGTCCTTGAAATTGACCCCAAGTCGGTGGGGGCATACGTGCGTCTGGCGCAGATCCATCAGATTATGGGCCAACCGGACGCCGCTCTGGATAGCTATCAGAAGGCCCTGGCATTACAGCCTAACTCGCCGGTGGTGAACAATGCCATTGGAGATCTTTATCTCAGTAAGGGCGACTTGAAGTCGGCGGGAAAGTACTTCCAGGCAGCCTTGGCGGAGAATTCTCATGACCCGGTGGCAGCCAACAATCTGGCTTGGGTCTATGCGGTCCAGGGTGAAAACCTTGATATGGCACTGAGCCTGGCCACGCAGGCCAAACAAACCGCTCCCGAGATGTCGGCCGTCAACGATACCCTCGCCTGGATCCAGTACAAGAAAGGCAACTACCGCGTCTCCATCTCGCTGGCCGAGGACGCGGTAAAGAAGGAGCCTCAAAAGGCTGACTATCGCTATCACTTGGGAATGGCCCTGAGTGGAGCGGGAGAAAAAGACCGTGCCAAGACGGAGTTGCAGAAGGCGCTCCAGTTGAACCTGAAGGGCACGGACGCGCAGGATGCGCAGAAAACCCTGGCATCTCTGCAATAGGCAGTCGCGAGATTGTCGTATCTGTGATGCTGCGCCGGTGGTAGGCTCCATTTCTTGCGAATTGGGGCCTGTTGCCGGCGCAGCCCCGCAATACGGCCACCGAACCTCCTCGAAAAAACCCAACCCAGGAATCGCCGCGAGACTAGTTGCGATGAGGCTGTGCATAGGCATGCTGCGACCCACACCGGATCGTAAGGGATCCGTTCTGCGCTCTCCCTTAATCGGGTAACGTCAAATGCCGGAGCGGCCAGAGGTCATCGATCGCAGAAGTTGAATCGGGTAAGCGATTCTGTTAATCTAACTAACTGGTTAATTAAAACATGCTGCTCGCAACTCTATCTCCCGCACGACGAGGAACCCGGCGCCAACCCGAGGCCAGCCGCAGCGCGATTCTGCAGGCCGCCCTGGTCGAATTCGCCCAGGAAGGCATTGCCGGGGCCCGCATGGACGCCATTGCGGCCGCTGCCGGTGTCAACAAGGCGTTGCTGTATTACTACTTTCGCGACAAAGAAGCGCTGTACGGCGCGGTGCTCGACGATTTCTTCGTTCGGCTCCTGGGTCGCGTCACCCAGGCATTCGACGCGGCAGGCCCAGCCGGCGAGCGTCTGCTGAATTATGCGCGCGCACACTTCGATTGCATCGCCGAGTCCTTTCACTATGCCCGGCTCTTCCAGGGAGAGCTGTTGAGCGCGGGACGAAGAAAGCCGTCGCACCTGACACGCATGGTGGAGCGGTACATCCGGCCCATCTCGACCCGGCTGATTGCAGTGTTGCAGGAGGGCATTGCCAGCGGGGAATTTCGCCGGGTTGATCCCATCCAATTCGCGCCCTCGATTGCCGGGTTGATTGTTCACTATTTTGTGGCGGCGCCGCTAGCGCGCAAGCTCTTCTCGAGAGATCCGTTTTCGCCGGAATCGCTATCCCAGCGGCGCGCGGCCGTTCTTGATTTCATCGCCGCGGCGCTGTTCGCAGATCAATCCGATGGAGTGAAGCTGGCGGCGAAGGTGGCAAGACGCGTCGAGGCGCAGCCGGCGGCTGCCAAAGGAGCAAAGACAATCGAGGGCCGCTCCAAGCTGCAAGGAAAGCGCAAATGAAGCCAAATAAATTTTTCATCTTCCTATTTGTATTGTTGGCAATCGCGACCGGATACTACTTCTATTCCACCGATCGCACCACCGACACCGTACTCATCGGAATCGTTGACGCCAATCAGGTGATCGTCAGCTCCAAAGTCATGGGGCGAATTGAAAAGCTGAATGTGGACGAAGGCTCGAAGGTCAAGGCCGGAGACCTCATCGCCGAGATTGACTCTGCCGAACTTGAGGCACAAAAGAATGCGGCCGAAGCCATGATTCGTTCCTACGATTCGCAGGTTTCTTCCCTGCGTGCCACCGAGGCGGATACGATGGGCGAAACCAACAGTGGTGTGGTGAATGCGCAGGCGCGACTGGCGGCCGCCAAAGCGGCGCTGGCGCAGGCGCAGGCCGACCTGGCCCGGGTTAAGAGCGACTCCGAGCGCATGATTGCGCTTGCCCAGGTGGGGGTTGAATCTGAACAGGACCGAGTGCGTGCCGATCAGCAACTGAAAGCGCAACAGGCCGCAGTGCTGAGCGCACACAAGAATGTGGATGCCGCGCAGGCTGACCTGACCACCGCCATTGCGCGAACTCACCAGCAGGGTGCGGCGGCCAGCAACGTCGCGGCCAACCAGGCCCAGGTAGCCAATGCGCGCGCTCAGTTGGCCGAAGCCGAAACCCGCCTCGGCTACACCAGAATCTATGCTCCGGTGAGTGGAACGGTTTCGGTGCGAGCCACGCGGCAGGGTGAAGTGGTAAATCCGGGAACGCCCATCGTCACCATCATCGACTTCGGCGACACCTGGGTGCGCGCCGAGGCTCCAGAAACCGAGGCGCGTTTCGTGTCCGATGGCGACAAGCTCAAAGTTCGTTTGCCCGCCGGGAACCCCATGGAGGGCACGGTGATTTTCAAAGCCGTGGAGAGCGATTACGCGACCCAGCGTGACGTCAGCCGCCGCAAGCGCGACATAAAGACCATTGGCCTCAAGCTGAAGGTTGACAACCCCGACGGCGCGCTGGTTCCCGGAATGACCGCCGAAGTTCTGCTGCCGCAACAACCGGGAAAGGCCACGCGATGAGCTGGTTCAGTCCAAAGTCGAAGTCCAGCGCCACGTGCGATGCGCCCAACAACGGCGATGCGATCGTGGTGGATCACGTCACTAAAAAATACGGTGACTTCACCGCAGTGGATGACGTTTCCTTCAGCGTGCACCAGGGCGAAATCTTCGGGTTGCTGGGACCAAATGGCGCGGGCAAATCCACGCTCATTCGCATGATGACGACGCTGCTGCCGCTGACCAGCGGCCACGCGCTCATCAATGGCTTCGATGTTGCCAAAGATCCTGATTCAGCGCGCCACTGCATGGGCGTCATTCCCCAGGCGCTGACCAGCGACATCGACCTCACCGTGGAAGAGAACCTCAGCATCTACGCCAAGCTGTACGGTGTTCCCGCCGCAGATCGCAAGCGAAACATCGATGAACTGCTGCAAACCGTGGACTTGACGAAATGGCGCAACGCGCAGACCAAGACTCTCTCCGGCGGTATGCGCCGCCGGCTGGAAATTGCGCGGGGGTTGGTGCACAGCCCAAAAATATTTTTCCTGGATGAGCCCACGACGGGCCTCGATCCCGTGTCGCGCGTTGCAGTATGGGAGATGCTGACCGAGATCAAGAACCGGCGCGCCCTCACGATTCTCATTACCACCCACTACATGGACGAAGCCGACCGGCTTTGCGACCGTTTGGCGATCGTGGACCACGGCAAACTGGTGGCGCTCGATTCTCCGATGGCCCTGAAAGCGAGTGTGCCGGGAACGAACGTGATTGAAGCGCAATTTCTGAATGCCCCAGCCGACTGGCACGACGAATTAAGCAAGCTCGACGACGTCACCTCGGTACAGCCGGTGGGCGCCGACATGTATCGAATTCTCAGCAGTGATGGCACGAAGACAACTACCGAACTGGTGGAACTGGCGGTGCACTCCAAGGTGCAGGTCAAATCTCTGTCGGTACAGAACACGACGTTGGACGATGTCTTCGTTCACTACACTGGCCGGCAACTGCGCGATGAGCAGGTGAAGGCCTACAACTTCGTGATGCCCGATCGTCCGGGGATGCGGCCATGAACCGAATGTGGGCGATTGTCGAGCGCGAGTTGCGCAAGTTCTTCCGTTCCCCGGCGCTGATGCTGGTGGCCATGGTCTTTCCGTTGGTACAGCTCATTGTGCTGGGCAATGCATTCGGCGGGAAAATCAAAGAGGCACGGCTGGGTGTCGTCGATCAGGACCACGGCACGCAGGCGGTGAAGGTCCTCGAGGCGCTGGCTGCGGTGCAGTCCAATGCGCGAACGTTTTATCCCGTGCCTTACGACAGCGATAAGCAGGCGATGGAAGACGTGCGCACCGGCAAGCTGGACGGCGCCATCATCATTCCGCCAGAATATTCGCGCCGCGTCTATGAAGAAAACCATCCCCGGATTGCGCTGGTTGTCGACAACACCGACAACTTCATGAGCTCGACCCTGGAGCAGGAATTCAGCGACCTCACCAAGGCTCTGAATAATCCCGATGTCGAGCCCTCGCGCATCGTGCAACAGATCTCGCTCGACACGGTTGAGCTGTATCCCTACATCGAGTACATGAAATATCTACTGCCGGGCTCGATCGCACTGGCCATGTTCGTCTCGGTCATGATCGGCGGCGGCATGTTGTACATCGACGACAAGGCGCGCGGGGTACACGAGGGTTATCTGGTGACGCCGATTACGAAGTTCGAATTGGTTGCCGGGCTGAACGTTGCGGGCGCGTTGAAGGCAATCATGGCGGGCATTGTGATCACCGTTTTGGGATCGCTGCTGGCAGGGTTAGGGACCGTCTTTACGCTACAAAACATGCTCTACGTTTTTCTGATGGTAGTGGCGACCTCGCTGGCTTTTAACACCATGATGTTCCTGCTGATGGTGCGCGTCGAAGATCCGCTGGTGCCGCGCGCCATGTTCGGCATCCTCAACACCCTGCTGTTCTTTCCCAGCGGCGCTATCTACCCGGTCAAGGCGTTCCCGGCCTGGCTTCGCGGAATCGCCTATGTCGATCCTTTCACCTACTCGGTGCACGGCTTCAAGGCGATCCTGCTGAAAGACGCGGGCTTTGCGGCCATCCGCACCGACCTGCTCTATCTAACGGTTGCGGCTGCCATCATGATCACCATTGCGACCACGCTGTTCAAGCGGACGTTATAGAATCCCCTACAAGCCTGGCTACGACAGGTCGTTCAAAAACATTTCAGCTCGCGGCAAACTCTGGTTCGCCGCAGGCATCTTCTATGGGGAGTGAGATTGTCTTGAAATCTTCGTAGTTGGCAAATTCACAATAGTTTTTCATCTTAGGAGGACGGCATGAAGAGCTTCTTGATTGGCCTGGGCCTGGGAGTTGGCCTCGGCATTTTGTTTGCGCCTATGAGCGGCGAAGAAACCCGCAATAACCTGAGCGACCGCGCTAACGATCTAGCCAGTTCGGCGCGCGAGACCTTCGAGCAGAACAAGGACCGCGTACAGCGTGGGGTGCAGTCCATTCGCGGCACCGCCGAGCGCGCGATGGGCAAGGTCCGTTCCGCATCCAACGAAGTTACCTATCCCACGGGCACCGAGGGCCACACCGGCGGCGTCTGAATTACTTTCGGAATTTTCCACCGAGGGCAGGCTTGCGTCTGCCCTTTTTGTTGCCACCCCGACCACGCTTCGGCGCCGGTCGCCGCATCCACAATCCCTATTTCGGTTATTCTGTATTTTCTTGATCACTTCATTGGAAAGAGGACCTTATCATGCAGGTTTTGGAAAACTGGCATCCCCAGGGCGTCACGGTTTATATGGACGACAAGCGCTTCGTCAAGTGCGTACTGACGGATTGCAAACTCATTTATGGTGGCGGAGACGTCACTTGGGAGAACACTCAATTCGTGAACTGCCAGCTCACCTTCGATGGCGCCGCGCAACGCACCGTCGCCTACCTGCAGAACTTCGGTTTAATGAAACCACCCGTGACTAATGCCACGCCCTCCGCTCAACCCAATTCGGGAGTGAATTAGCTCTCAGCCGTCAGCACTCAGCATTCAGCTAGGCATGCGGGGAGAATGGGCCGCTTGACATTCTCATATTTCGATGATAATAGAAATATAGAAACAAGAGACCCGATGCCCCGGAAACAAGATCCCGAGCTAACTACCCGCTACGCTGACATGCTCTCGGCCATGGGGACCGAGCCCCGTCTGCGCATCATGCAATTGTTGTTGTCGGCACACCCCGAGGGATTGATTGCCGGTGAAGTCGGTGACGAGTTGGACATCCCGAGTTCGACCCTGTCGCACCATCTCGACAAGCTGAAGAACGAAGACCTGGTGAAAGTGCGTCGTGAAGGCACCTTCCTCTGGTACATGGCGAACACCGAAGCGCTTCAAGAGCTGCTGGGCTTCCTCTACGCGGAGTGTTGTACGCGCAACAAGGCGGTCAAACCCGAAAACATCATCACCATCTGCAAATAGGAGAACGTCATGAGCACTGATATCAAAGAAGCGGTGAAAGAGAAGTACGGCCAGGCGGCGCTCCGCGTCCACACGGGCGGAAGTTCCTGCTGCGGGGCATCTGCGGCGACGGACACCTGCTGCGATCCCATCACCATGGACCTGTACGACGAAGCGCAGGCCAGCCAGCTCCCGGAAGGCGCGCTGAAGGCCTCACTGGGATGCGGCAATCCGACGCTGCTGGCGCAGCTCAATCCGGGCGAGACGGTGCTCGACCTGGGCTCGGGCGGCGGCATTGATGTGCTGCTTTCGGCCAGGCGTGTCGGGCCAACGGGCAGGGCGTATGGGCTCGACATGACCGACGAGATGCTGGCGCTGGCACGGGAGAATCAACGCCAGGCCGGCGTGGCGAATGTTGAATTTCTTCGGGGCGAAATCGAAAACATTCCTCTGCCGGACAATTCGGTCGATGTGATCATCTCCAACTGCGTCATCAACCTCTCCGCCGACAAAGATCGCGTGCTCCGCGAGGCCTTCCGCGTGCTCAAACCGGGAGGACGTTTCGCAGTGTCCGACGTTGTGGTACACGGCGATGTGCCCCCTGAGGTGCGCCGGAATGTCCTGTTGTGGGTGGGTTGCATCGCCGGCGCGCTGCAGGACACCGAGTACATTTCGAAGCTCGGCGCCGCCGGATTCGAAGCCATCGAGCTGGAACCCACGCGGGTCCACAATGTCGAGGATGCGCGCGTCTTCTTAAATGACCAGGGAGTGGACGTGGACGCTCTTGCGCCGCAGGTGGACGGCAAATTCATAAGCGCATTTATCCGGGCCAAGAAGCCACGGCCGGAAACCGCAATGCCATAAGGGATGACGACGATGCAGGTGCATTACAACGTGCTGTTTCTGTGCACGGGTAACTCGGCGCGCTCCATCATGGCGGAGGCGATCTTGAACTACCGTGGCAGGCCCAACTTCAAGGCCTACAGTGCGGGCAGCCATCCCTCGGGACAAGTTCGTTTGGAAGCGCTGCGCGAGATCGAGCGCGCTCACCTGCCTGTAAGCGAATTGCGCAGTAAGAGTTGGGACGAGTTCGCTGTACCAGGCGCGCCGCAGATGAACTTCGTTTTCACGGTTTGCGACAATGCCGCCAAAGAAGTATGTCCAGTCTGGCCGGGCCAGCCGATGACTGCGCATTGGGGAATTCCTGATCCTGCGGCAGTCACCGGTTCGCCCGAAGAAATCGAGCGCGCCTTTCGCAATGCTTTCATGGCCCTGGATCGCCGGATCGGTCTGTTTCTGTGCTTGCCGCTTGCCAGCCTAGACCAACTGGCAATCAAGCGGGAGATCGATAGGATCGGGCAGCAATGACCAACCGTCTCAAAGCAACCGCTCGCCTCAGTTTTCTCGATCGCTACCTGACATTGTGGATCTTCACCGCGATGACGGTGGGCGTGCTCTCGGGATGGGCTTTTTCTGGCGTTGTAGCGTTCCTGAACCGCTTCAGCGTTGGCACAACCTCCGTTCCAATTGCGATCGGACTGGTCCTGATGATGTATCCGCCGCTAGCAAAGGTGCGCTACGAAGAGCTGGGCGAAGTCTTCCGCAACAAAAAAATTCTCGCTCTGTCACTGTTGCAAAACTGGGTGATCGGCCCGGTGCTGATGTTCGTGCTGGCCATAATCTTCCTCCGTGGATATCCGGAATACATGGCGGGGTTGATTCTGATCGGGCTGGCGCGATGCATCGCAATGGTGATTGTGTGGAACGAACTGGCCAGGGGCGATACGCAATATGCCGCCGGACTGGTGGCCTTCAATTCGGTCTTTCAGGTCTTGTTCTATTCGATCTATGCGTGGATCTTCGTGACCAAGTTGCCGGAGTGGTTTGGTCTGCGCGGTTCCGCGGTCAACGTTTCGATCCGAGACATCGCAGGCAGCGTGTTCATTTACCTGGGTATCCCGTTCCTCGCGGGAATTGGCACTCGCCTGGTCTTGGTTAAAAAGAAAGGAAGAACTTGGTATGAGAAGACCTTTATACCACGCATCAGTCCGATGACTCTTATCGCACTGCTGTTCACTATCGTGGTGATGTTCTCATTGAAGGGTGAGTACATTCTGCGGCTCCCGGTCGATGTAGTGCGCATCGCGATTCCCTTGCTGATCTACTTCGTGGTGATGTTCCTGGTTTCGTTCTTCATGGGGTATAAGCTCAAAGCCGATTACTCCAAGTCGGCGACCTTGTCATTCACTGCCGCGAGCAATAATTTTGAGTTGGCCATTGCGGTTGCCGTCTCGGTGTTCGGAATTAACTCGGGGGAGGCGTTCGCCGCCGTGATCGGCCCACTAGTTGAAGTGCCGGCGATGATCGGCCTGGTCAACGTGGCGCTCTACCTCCAGCGCAGATACTACGGCGTCCCACTGACAGAAGAGCCGGCGATTCCGATTTGTGATCCTGCTGGTCGATGATGTCTCGTTAACTCCCGATCTGCCCCGAACCCTCATTGCCTGTGTCAATGTTGTGTCGCCTTGCTTTACTTTTGCGGGGCTGTACGTCAGAATAATGAGCTGCAAATCGGGCCCAGTGAGGAAACGTGAAGTTTCGAGGATGGCTACTGATGTTGCTGTTCGTGCACGTTCTGCTGCACCCACTGGTGCATGTGGTCGGCGCATCGGGAGCGACGAGTGACCTCGCCCGCGTAACTTCCACTTCGAGCCAATTCGACAGCAATCTGACGACGTCTGATCAATGCGGCCTTTGCCGGGTTGCGCATAACACGATCGTCTCTCCGCAACTGCCGCAAGCCGATTTACTGAATCCGCGCTGGATTCGAGTCGCGCTTCAGGCGGTGAACTACGCCTCGCTGCAAGCTGACTACAGACTTCCCTCACGGGCGCCTCCGAGCCTCTAATCCAATCGCAATTCTGAAAACTTACATGGCGCGTCCCCGGGCGCGCACATGCATGCATTGTTTAACGTTTTCGGCGTGCCGCCGCAATTTGTATGCAGGCTAAGGCACGGAACCAGCGAGATTGGAGAAGAGATGATTTCGAATCAGGAATCCAGCAAGACGGCTTTGCAGTACGCTGCGATTGCAGTAGCAATATTCTGCTTGGCGCTTTGTGTCACCGGCGCACGGGCTCAGACTACCGGAAGTTCGTCGCTAAGCGGTGTTGTCTCTGATCCGTCGGGCGCGGTTGTGCCCGGTGCGACGGTCGAGATTCGTAACCCCGTCAGCCAGTTCGAGCGCTCAACCACCACCGACAGCGCGGGACGATTCGGCTTTTCGAACGTTCCCTTCAATCCTTACCACCTCAGGGTCACCGGGGCCGGGTTTGCGGCGCACTCACAGGACATTGATGTGCGTTCCGCTGTGCCGCTTGCCCTCAAAATCACTCTGCAAATAGCTGGCTCTGCAGAAACCGTGAACGTCCAAGGCGAGGCAAGCGATCTTTTGGAAAACGATCCGACGTTTCATACCGACGTGGACCGCAGTCTGTTCGACAAACTTCCGCTGGAGAGCACTTCCTCGGAGCTGAGTTCGCTGGTCACTCTGGCTTCGCCAGGAGTCGCCGCTGATTCCAATGGGCTCTTTCACGGCCTGGGCGATCACGCCGAGAACTCGTTTTCTCTCGATGGCCAGCCGATTACCGACCAGCAAAGCAAGGTCTTTTCCAACCAGATTCCGCTCGACGCCGTGCAGTCGATGACGGTCATCTCAGGTGCGCCACCCGCAGAGTTCGGCGACAAAACCAGTCTGGTCATTGACGTAAGCACGCGTTCAGGCCTGGGTTCCACAACGCCACACGGCGGTATCACCGCAAGTTATGGTAGTTTCGGCAGCTCGAACGTGGATCTCAACCTCTCCTACGGCGGCAAGAACTGGGGAAACTTTGTCGCGGCGAACGGACTCAACTCGGGCCGCTTCCTTGACCCCCCGGAGTTCGTGGTCATGCATGACAAGGGTAATGAGGAGAACCTATTCGACCGCTTCGATTACGTGTTCTCTCCAAAAGACACGGTGCACTTGAATTTCCAGTTCACCCGCTCCTGGTTTCAGACGCCGAATACCTACGACAACCTGAACCTTGGTGTTCTGGGTCCGAACGGCATTCCGGTCGGGCCAACCGATCAGCGTTCCAAGATCCTCACCTTCGACATCGCACCTACGTGGACCCACACCTTAAGCCCTAACGCAGTTCTGAACCTAACCGGCTACGTGCGACGTGACGCGTACAACTACTATCCCAGCGGTGACCCTTTCGCCGACCTCGGGCCGGCGAATCTCCAGAGGGAAACCGTCGCCCAGCAGCGTACACTTCTCAATGCCGGCATGCTGGCGAACATCACCTATACGAAGGGCATTCACAACGTGAAGGCTGGGGTTACGTACGAACAGACCTTCTTGAACGAAAATGATCAGCTCGGGGTTGTCGATCCCACGCTCAATGCACCCTGCTTAAATGGGAACGCCGTCCCGGCCAATGGTTTTACCGATCCTTCGCAGTGCGCAGCAGCCGGCTTCCAACCCAACATCGCGTCCAACCCGAACGCGCCCAACTCTTCCCTGTATCCCTTGTTCAACAATGTTCTGCTGCCTTATGACCTGACGCGGGGAGGGACCCTCTTCCCGTTTGTTGGCCACACCGACGTTAAAGAGCTCGCAATGTATGTGCAGGACAACATCAACGTGCACAATTGGAGCCTGAATCTGGGAATTCGCGGGGACTTGTACAACGGCCTTTCCGTTGCCAGCCAAGCGGAGCCGCGTCTGGGAATTGCCTACAATATCCAGAAGACGAATACGATTCTCCGCATCTCCTATGCACGCACATTGGAAACTCCTTTCAATGAGAACCTGGTGCTCTCCAGCGCGGGATGCGGCTCGCCCGTCCTGAATCCTCTTCTCGCCTGCTCATCAAGTACGTCGACGCCCTTGGCCCCCGGCTTTCGCAATGAATTCCACGCCGGTCTGCAACAAGCCGTTGGAAAGTTTCTGGTGATCGACGGCGAGTACATCTGGAAGTACACGCACAGTGCCTACGACTTCAGTGTGCTCGGAAATACGCCGATCACATTTCCGATCGAATGGCATAACTCGAAGATTCCTGGTTGGGCGCTGCGCGCCAGTGTACCGGTGTACCACGGCTTCAGCGCACTGGCGGTGATGTCCAGCGTCGCCGCCCGGTTCTTCACTCCGCAGATCTCGGGAGCCGGCGCCACCCCGTCGGCGCCGACTGGGGTCTTCCGGATTGACCACGACGAGGTCTATAACATGACCACCCATTTGCAATATCAGACCCCGTGGAAGCGTGGGCCGTGGGTTGGCTTCAATTGGCGCTATGACAGCGGACTGGTTGCCGGAGCTGTGCCATGTTACGGAATCGGCCCACAGAACGACTGTCCGCAATCGACCACACTTAACGGGCTACCTGCCATCACCATGACAGATCCGGCGGGAATCCCTCTAACTGCCGACCAGGAATTTCAGGCCGGATTCACTTGCAATGGCATGCACGCAACGCCAACGACTCCTTTGCCTTTTACATGTCTGGCATCGCAGTTCGGCTCCACGCTCACAAAGGTCCCCGCACCGGGAACCGAGAATGACGACCACAATCCTCCGCGCATCGCACCACGCAACCTCTTTGATCTGTCCATCGGCGACGACAACCTCTTCAAGACTGATAGGTACAAGTGGAGCCTGCAGCTTACCGCGATCAATTTGACGAACGCGTATGCGCTGTACAACTTCCTGTCAACCTTCAGCGGCACGCACTACGTGACGCCGCGCTCGATGACAGCGCAGATCGGCTTCCACTTCTAACGGTTCTGCGTCGGAAAACTAAAAAGCCGCCCTCCACGGGGCGGCTTTTTATTGCAGCGGGTATGAGTCCTACGTGCTGCTGTGCTCCAGAATTCCCTTTTCCAGCTTTTCCTGGCAGGCGATGCAATGCCGCGTCCAAGGCACAGCCTCCAGCCGCTTTGAATTGATTTCTTCGCCGCAAGAGATGCACTGGCCGAAGCTACCCTCACGGATGCGGTCGAGTGCGCCATCCACCATTTGCAGCAACTGGCGATCGTTGTTGCTTTGATGGAACAGAAACTCCTTGTTGTACGAATTTGCAGCCCGGTCGGCAATGTCCTGCGCCGACTCGACATCGGCTTCACGTCCGTCCTGAGCGGTGCGAGTCATGGCCTGCCGCAATTCCCGCTGGCGTTCCTCCAGCCGCTTCTTGAAAACATCCAATCTCTTCTTGTCCATGGTTCGTAGCCCTGCCGATCTCTCGCGCCGGCAAACCCCGGTCGGGTGAAAAAATGAGTACGCGAAACCGGAATGATATGCGCGCGAACAACCCACGTCAACTGCCGGGCTTTCGCTCCAGCCCCAACCATTCCAATTTTGCAAACATTGGATGCGGGAGTGTGACGCCAAGATTGGCTCTGGCGGCAACATAAAAAAGCGGCCCGTGGGCCGCTCTTCAAAAGAGGCTAAGGAGGAAGCTTCAGGGAAGGTACCGTAGGCTGTCTCGCCTAACGAGCCCGGCAGAGAGTTGTCGAGAGAAACAGTAGAGGGTTGAAATCAAAATTCTGGGCCTCTTTGGTTGTTCAAGAAGCTTGCACTTTTACTGCCGGAACAGAGCTAATGCCAGCAGTAAATTGTGGACAATTCAGAAGTAACGGATAATACGAGTGATATTTCTCTGATGAGCGTTTAATCCTTGGCGAAAGCCGCTATCAGGAAGAACCCCGAGGTGGAACCCGCATGCCAACCTTAGGCAGTGAGGTTCTTATTGTGCGCCGCCTTTTCCTCTTCCATGATCTTTAACTTGTTCAGCAACGCCTTGTAGCTGATCTTTAAGATCTTGGCCGCTTGTCGGCGGTTCCACCGCGTCTGGGTCAGCACCCGCTCAATAGCTTCGCGCTCGGCAGACATTGCTGCCCGCCGTCCAATTTCAAGAAGTGAAGGCGATTCAGCTTCCACGGCGGTTGTTCTCGCTGTGTCAATTGGGATCGCCGAAGCCAGCGAACTGCCCTCGGCCTGATCGCCGTTGGATTTCTCCTGCGCACCCCACAGGCTGCCGCCGGAGGTGGATCTCATGATCGGCTTGTGGGTGGCCAACTCGCGAATGATCTGCGCCTCGTTGCCCACGATGACGTAGCGCTTGACCAGGTTCTCCAGTTCGCGGATATTGCCAGGCCAACTGTATTCCAACATGCGGCCGAGCGCGGATTCGCTGAAGGGTGCCGGCTGCTTATGGTAGAACTCGCTGTACTTCCGCAGGAAGTACTCCAGAAATACCAGGATCTCTTCCCGCCGTTCCCGCAACGGGGGAATATGAACCGTGACAACGTTCAGCCGGTAGAAGAGATCTTCGCGGAAAAGCCCGTCTTCCACAGCGCGCTCGAGTGGCTTATTGGTGGCGGCCAGGACGCGGACATCTACCGAAATGTCCCGCTTACCACCAAGCCGCGAGAACTCTCCGCCCTGGAGCACGTGCAGCAGCTTGGCCTGCAGCGCCGGATGCATCTCGCTGACTTCATCCAGGAAGATGGTGCCGGCATTGGCCAAATCGAACTTGCCGAGTTTCTGCCGGTGGGCGCCGGTGAAGGCGCCTTGCTCATAGCCAAACAACTCGCTTTCCAGCAACTCGTGCGGGATGGCGGCACAATTTACTTTGACGAACGGTTTCTCGCAGCGGCCCGATTGCGCGTAAATCATGCGGGCCACCACTTCTTTACCGGTGCCGCTTTCGCCGCGGATGAGCACGGTCGCCGTGGTGTCGGCCACCTGCTCGATGGTGTGCTTCACTTCCTCCATCCGCGGACTGGTTCCGAACAGGCCCGCGAAATCGCTATTACCGCGCACCTGGTCTCGAAGCTGGGGAATTTCGGTTGAGAGCCGCTGTTTCTCCATGATTCGGTTGATGCGAAGATCCAGTTCCTTGGGCTCGAAGGGCTTGCTCAAATAGTCGTCGGCGCCGAGTTTCGACGCCTTGAAGATCAGCTCCGGATCATGTTGCGACGACAGCATCACAACTCCGGTATGCGGCTTGATTTGTTTGATCCGTTCCAAGGTGTCCAGAGCGCTCATGCCGGCGGCTGACAGATCCAGTACGACCAGCGCAGGGTCGTAGACCCGAAACATGCGGATGGCTTCTTCTCCGCTGGCCGCATGACTGACGTCGAAACCCCGGCGCACCAGATAAGAGCTTAAGAATCTACCCATGTTGACGTCATCGTCAACAATTAGCGCACGCACCTTCTTATCTGGCTTTTCCGGGACCAATGGCACTCCCTGAAGGAAATAGGCGTCTCTGACCCCACTCAGAGAAACCGGCGTTCCACTATGAGAATCAAAATACCACTTCCGGGGTTGCACGTGTCGCATCACGCTGGGCATGAGAAGCAACCAAGAGTCGCCCGGAAAGCGATATGTTTACGTTCGACTATCTAGAATTAGTGAGCAGATTCTACTCCTGATTGGCCAATTCGCCACGTCCCCTTGGCAGATTTTTGTTACAAATCTGCGCAGCGCCCACCGCGGACCGCTGCGGCGCGACCCCACAAAACAAGGCGGCCGGTTGGGCCGCCTGGTTGGGTATTGTCGGAGTTGACGGTTGTGGCTGCTCTTACATCATCAGTTTCCGCTCGAAACCGTCCGCAGCTTCCCTGGCATGAAGTGATAGGGCGGCCACGGTCCCGTGATGGTGATGTGGCAATCCTTGAAATGCCTGGTCGCCGCGCCGTAACGGTTCTGGTACTTCTCTACCGAGCCGGAATCGATGAGGTGCGCAAAATCGATCAGCATGCCGCCGGTGTCCGTACGCTTGCAGATGACGTCCTCTTCGAGCGGTGAAAACAGCTTGTGCACCTGCATGGAGAGCGCCCGGGCTTTGGTCTGCCGTTCCCGGTCGCGTGATGCGTGCTCGCGTAACTTGCGGAGGTACTCGCCACCTACGCCGTTGGGCAGCTCGGCAATGGCTTCCTGCAGCGTCCCGTCCTTGAGGAGCAGCTTGAAATGCATCTCGGCTTTTCCCCGCAGACGGTCAACCGTCTCCAAAAATGTTTTGCGATTCGTCCGGACCGCGCGGCGCAGGGCTTCATCGGAGTCGAAGACAGTGCCAAAACGGAAGGGCAGGACCGTCATGGTGCGGAAGCACTCACTAACCACGTGAGCGTGGTCAAGAATGGCTTGTTGGTTGAGTGGTTTGGAAGTGGAATGCTCGCTGACAATAACGGCGAACTCTCCGCTGGGGCAGGCGAACACCGAAGCATCGTTCACGCCCCGGAGATTTTCAATCGCCACCGGCCGCCGGGCTCGAATGCTACCTTGAAGGGCCTGCTGCTCGGTAATACAGTACGCGTACCACGCCATTTCAGTCTCTCCTGGGAGTGCTCGCACACAGTTTTCACTTGCCGGCTGTGTATGAGGGAATGCTGACTTGCGAACGTGGGGCTAAAGGGTCTGTCTCTTGAATCGAAGATAGAGATTGGAACTATCTCCAACACTCCTATCCTAAGCCATTTAACCGAGAAACCGCAACCTGCAATTCACCTGCGGATGCATTTTTTCGCCATTAGACCTGCAAAAAGAGCATCTCAGGTTTCCGTGAAAAGTGCTGGTACCAGGCCAAAACGCACCGGGTTCGTCCAGCCACGCCGGTCGTTAGCTGGTGATCGCTACCAACTTCGGTTCTTTGGCCGCATAGTGCGAATCCACGTACTCGTCGAGAATTTTTATGAACTCCTCGACAATGTGATCGCCCTTGAGCGTGAGCATCAGGCGGCCGTCAACGTAGACCGGGGCTTTCGGTTCCTCGAATGTGCCCGGCAGCGAGATGCCGATATTGGAGTGCTTGGACTCTCCGGGCCCGTTGACGACGCAGCCCATGACGGCCAGCTTCATTTCTTCGACGCCGGAGTAGCGCGTCTTCCATACCGGCATTTGCTCTCGCAGGTAGGTCTGAATTTGCTCGGCCATCTCCTGGAAGAAGGTGCTGGTTGTGCGTCCGCAGCCGGGGCACGCGGTGACCTGCGGAGTGAAGCTGCGAATGCCGATGGATTGCAGAATCTGTTGCGCGACCGTGACTTCTTCGGTGCGGTCGCCATTGGGCGCCGGGGTCAGCGAGACGCGAATGGTGTCGCCCAGGCCTTCCTGCATCAGCACGGCCAGGGCAGCGGTGCTGCTAACAATGCCTTTGGCGCCCATGCCGGCCTCGGTCAGGCCGAGATGCAGAGGATATTCGCAACGGCGGCCCAGTTCGCGATAGACGTCGATCAGGTCCTGCACGCCGCTGACTTTTGCGCTGAGAATAATCTGGTCCGGCCGCAGGCCATAGCCGACAGCCAGATCGGCCGAGCGCAGCGCGCTGAGGACCATCGCTTCCATGGTTACGTCGCGGGCGTCCTTGGGGTCGTCGAGTTTGGAATTTTCGTCCATCAGCCGCGTCAACAGCGACTGATCCAGCGAACCCCAGTTCACGCCGATGCGCACCGGCTTATTGTTTGCGATGGCGACTTCGATCATCGTCCGGAAGTTGTCGTCATCTTTCTTGCCAATCGAGACATTCCCCGGATTGATGCGATATTTGGCCAGCGTCTGCGCGCATGCCGGATACTTCTTTAGCAGAATGTGACCGTTGTAGTGGAAATCGCCGATGATCGGCACCGGAATGCCCAGCCGGTCGAGGCCATCTACGATGTGGGGCACGGCTGCCGCGGCGGCGTCGTTGTTCACCGTGACGCGCACCAGTTCCGAACCGGCGCGGGCGAGGGCGGCAACCTGGCGGATGGTGCCGTCAATATCGGCGGTGTCGGTATTGGTCATGGATTGCACCACGATTGGTGCATCGCTGCCGACGCGCACTCCGCCGACCAAAGCTGTGTAAGTCTTTCTGCGCTGGATTTGAGCCATACAGGACTACATAAAAGTTTAACACGGCTGCGACAACCCAACGGAGGTTGGGGTTATGTCGATAACAATACACGAATTCCGGAACTCAGCCGTCCAATATCTGGAACCCTTTCATAGGAGAGGCTCATCTGACTAGTAAAAGCCTCGAATTGCGGTGGATTTTCACCGGTAAACCTAGTGAAATAAAAGGGTGATCGGGCGACAAATCGGCCGCGTTTGGGTTTATAACAGGGCTTAGGGGACGTTGGCGGCTCAAGTCTACCCAGCCCACGATCAGGCCCGAAAAGGTGTACATCATGCGTTATCTATCCCGTTACCTCGGCTACTGTGCCTTGGCACTGCTGCTGGTTCCCTTCGGCATTGCTCAGAGCCAAAGCTCTTCACCGCAGGATCCGAACGCCGCGTCGAATCCATCTGCGGCAGATACCTCGAATCCCCCTGCGCCCGATACCACGACCGCACCACCAGAGAAGCCCGACAAGAACGCTCCCAGTCCCAGCACCATGAACAACCTCGATGCCATCGGAAACCGGAACGTCGGCTGCGACAAGGGCATGGGCAATTGGTACTCGCTCGACAAGCAGGTTGCCATGGGGCGCGCTTACTCGCAGCAAGTGGAGCACGGCGCCAAGATGGTGCAAGACCCGGTGGTCACCGAATATGTGAATCGCATCGGACAAAATCTGGTACGCAACTCCGATGCCAAGGTGCCGTTTACGATCAAGGTGATTGATACTGACGAAGTCAACGCCTTCGCGCTGCCCGGCGGATTTTTCTACGTGAACTCGGGCTTGATTCTGGCTGCCGATAACGAAGCCGAACTGGCCGGAGTGATGGCGCACGAGATCGGCCACGTCGCGGCCTGTCACGTGGCGCGCGAGCAGACCCGCGGCAACATCGTCAACCTAGCCAGCATTCCTCTTATCTTCGTGCCTGGCGGCTGGGCCGTGTACGAAGGCACCCAGGCGGCGTTGAGCATCGGCGTCCCGCTGACCTTCATGAAGTTCTCGCGCACCTTCGAAGCGCAGGCCGATTTCCTGGGCATGGAATACATGTACAAGGCGGGGTACGATCCGCAGTCGTTCATCTCGTTCTTTGAAAAGGTCGAAGCTCAGGAGAAAAAGAAACCGGGCACGATTGCCAAGGCCTTCGCTTCTCACCCCATGACACCGGACCGCGTTGCGGCTGCGCAGCAGGAGATGAAGAATGTCTTGCCACCCCGCCCAGAGTACATCGTGGATACCTCTGAGTTTGTGAACGTCAAGTCACGCCTGGCGTCGCTTGAGAACCGGCACAAGTTACAGAACGACAAAGACAACAAAGACCGTCCGACGCTGCGTCGCGCGACCGCCGACAACCCTTCCACCAACACGGGAAGCGGCGGCAGCAACACTAATACTAACGACGATGACCGTCCCACGCTGAAGCGTAAAGACGGATCGCAGTCGTAAGCGAAATTTTCTTCGATCACGGAAGGGTTCCCTGCAACGGGAGCCTTTTCCTTTTTGGCACACCCGATTCCTCACCACATTCGTGGTTCCTATTTCGGATTTCCATTCGCGTAAACACAAACTTTCTTCTAGCATTTCATCCCCACGCGAACTAAACTCCCCTCGATAACTGCACAACTTGATCGTTCCGGCGCCACATTTTCAGGATGCGTCGCCGGAGCAAGCGCCAAAATCTTCGTGAATGAAGTGCCGCGATACGTTCAACAGCGCTCCCATGATCGCGGTTGCAGACGTTTCTTCCAAATCCCAACTGAGCTCGATCGATCCACAATCGGGTTCGCGGCCACATTTGGAAAGAAAGGATCCAATGAGTGACAAAGAACATGTTGCGGACTCGAGCGACTCTTCATGCAGGGGGCTTCCGAAATCCCGGACCGGCGAAAGTTCCTAAAACAGGCAGGGGCGGCTGCGACGGTCGCCGCAGGCGTGTTTGCGGCGCCTTTTGTGGCTTCAGCGCAGTCCGGCAACTCTGATAATCTTAGAGGCGTGAAGCACCCTGAAGGCGTAACCAATCACCGCGTCCTGCAGTCGTTTGAAAACCGCGTGAACGCCGCTTCCCAGGAAGCGCTGGTTCCGGTTCCGCGGCAAATCACCAATGGCGACGAGCGAAATTTCCCCAACTACATCGGCAACTATTCCAAAGGCCTGATGCACAACAGTATCGGCGAAGTGTCGAGCAGTTCGTACCAGAGCTTCCTGGCCGCCGTAAATAGTGGGAATCCAGCTCTGTTCGAGCAGATTGAGCTTGGCGGTACAACTCCGCTGGTCGATCCTCAAGCCGGACTCGCCTATGATCTCGAGGGTACCGACTCGCATCAACTAGCGATTGGAACGCCGCCCTCGGTGGCGAGTCAGGCCATTGCGGATGCGGCGGTTGAGAACTATTGGATGGCGCTGTGCCGTGACGTGAATTTTACCCAGTACGGAAACGAGCCATTGACCCAAGCGGCCATCGCCGAACTGAATTCGCTGGCCCAGTTTCATGGGCCGAAACCGGTCACGCCGCAAAACCTGTTTCGCGGCTTCACTGCCGGCGATCTGCTGGGACCGTATGCGTCGCAGTTCATCCTGAAGCCCTTCTTGTTTGGAGCGCTGCCGGTGACACAACTGATGACGACATACGCACCGGGCGTCGACTACATGTACGACCAGGCCTCATGGCTGGCGGTGCGGAACGGCCAAGGCCCGTTTGCCAACAACCAACCGGATCCGAACTTGCAGTACATGCGCAACGGGCGTGGCCTGGCGGCCTACGTTCACGTGGACGTGCTGTTTGAAGCCTACTTCAATGCCTGTCTGGTGCTGATCGACGCTGGGGCGCCACTCGACCCCAACAATCCGTACGTGGGTTCAAGGACGCAGACTGGCTTCGGAACATTTGGCACGCCTCACTTGAAAGCCCTGGTGGCCGAAGTCTCGCAGCGAGCGCTGAAAGCCGTGTGGTATCAGAAGTGGTTTGTGCACCGGCACCTGCGCCCGGAGGCCTTCGGCGGACTTGTCCACATGGCGAAAACCGGCCAGGCACATTATCCGATGCATTCGGATGTGATGAACTCACAAGCCGTCGCCCGCATGTTTGCTGACCACGGTACGTATTTTCTGGCGCATGCATTCCCCGAGGGATGTCCGCAGCACCCATCGTACGGCCAGGGTCATGCGACCGTAGCGGGCGCCTGCGCCACCATCGTGAAGGCATGGTTCAACGATCTGACGCAGCTCACCTCGATCCCGGGATTCGAAGTGGTGCAGGCCAGCGAAGACGGCCTGTCGCTGGCGCCTTACCAGGGTTCCGATGGGAACCAATTGACCGTCGGTGGCGAGATGAACAAACTGGCCGCGAATATCGGTCTGGGCCGCGCCCATGCAGCGGTTCATTGGCGCTATGACTACGCCGATTCGCTGCCGCTAGGCGAGGCCGTGGCCATTTCCATGTTGACCGATATGGCCCATAACTGGAACGAACCGTTCGCGGGATTCTCTTTCACCAAGTTCGACGGCACCCGTATCACCGGCGTGGGAAAGAACACCTAGTTTCCGCACGCAATAAAAATCGGGGCGCATCACGCGCCCCGTATCAACCTTCAAAACGGGTTCCGCTAAGGCAGCCGTTGCGCCAATCCGGGCAGCGCCTTCATCAGGTCGTTGTAAATCACGACTGCCGCGAACAATATCAGGAAGACAAACGCGGTTTGATAGATGCGTTCTTTGATCCGGATGCTGATGTCGCGCCGGATGAGCCCTTCAATGATGAGCAGCAGGATGATGCCGCCATCGAGGATGGGAATCGGCAGCAGATTGAAGATGCCAAGGTTGAGACTGATCATGGCCATCAGGCTCAGCAGCGGGGTCCATCCCGGCTGCCGCGCCGCATCTCCAGAGGCGCGCGCAATACCAATCGGCCCTTCCATTTGCTTGATGGATGCCTTGTGCTGAACCAACTTGCGAACCAGGTCAACAATCAACACCGAGTACCGCTTGTTTTCCTGGAGGGAGCGATTGAGCGCCTGCGCGAAAGGCAGTTTGTCGATTTGCACCGGCCTGGACTGGAAGCCGAGACGATAATTCTTCTGCCCGTTGTCTTCGACTTGGGCGGGCGTCACCTTGACATCCAGCTTCTGCCCCTTGCGCAGTAAAGTGACATCAACCGGCTTGTCACCGTTCTGGTGCAGGTAGTGGATCACCGAAAGCAGCGAGCGCATGGGCGTGCCGTTCACCGCGACCACCTCGTCGCCCACCTGCAGCCCAGCTTTGACGGCTGGCATGTCGGGCTCAAGATAGGTTACGGTAATCGGCTCATCCGGCAACCATCCCACCGTGTCATATTGATCGGAGGCGTCCATCTCCGGCTTGACCTGTTTCTCCAGGACCTCGTTGCCGCGCTGAACCGCGAAATCCACCGGCCCCTTGGAAGTGACAGCCACCTTCAGTAGGACATCTTCCCATGTGGGGTTCTGCTCGCCATCGATGCGCACGATGCGGTCGCCCTGCTCTACCCCCGCCTTGGCTGCCGGCGAATTCTCCATGACCCATCCCACCACGGCGGGCTGGTCGAGATAGACCGGATGTTCATAATGCACCATGAACACGCCGGTCAGGAGGACGACGGCCAGAATAATGTTCATGGCCGGGCCGGCGATGGCAATGACGAAGCGCTGCCAGCGGGGATGCGACATGAACTCGTCGGGCGCGCCGCTACGCTGCTCCAACGGACTCTCGCCCGCCATCTTCACGTATCCGCCCAACGGCAGGGCGCTGATGCGATAGTCCGTTCCCCCACGCCGGAAGCCCGCAAGGCGCTTGCCGAAGCCGATGGAAAACACATCCACGCGTACGCCAAACCATTTAGCAGCCGCGTAGTGGCCGAACTCGTGCACCAGGATCATGATCCCGAGCACCACCGCCATGGAAGCCAGTGCGATAAGAAACGATTCCATATACCTCTTTGACTGAGGGAAAACAGTCGGGGAACCCTACACCCTCAGACCCAGACACTCGGGTGCCCCATCCTAGCCTTCTTTTGGCTAGGGTGGGAAACCTACACCCTCGAACCCACATATTGGATGCGGTCGCGTGCCCGGAGACGCGCTTTCTCATCCATGACCAACACTTCCTTGATAGATTCTGGGATTCGCGCGGGTGTTTCCCTGACAACCGCTTCTATTGTAGCCGGAATATCGGTAAATCCAATACCACCTTCCAGGAAGGCTGCCACCGCCACCTCGTCGGCGGCATTGAGCGCAATTGTTTTCGCTCCCCCAGCATCGACGGCCTCGTAAGCCAACCGTAAGCAGGGGAATTTCTCCAAATCGGGAGGCTCGAAATCCAGCCGCCGCAGCTCCTCCACCGGAAAACGCAGGTCCGACTCGATACGATCGGGATAGCACAGCGCGTACAGGATCGGTAACCGCATGTCGGTTACCGAGAGTTGGGCCAGCAGGCTGCCGTCCACGAATTCGACCATGGAGTGGATCGTGCTCTGCGGGTGCACCAGGACGCTGACCTGGCTGGGCGGCATGTCGAACAGGCGGCAGGCCTCGATTACCTCGAAGCCTTTATTCATCAGGGTTGCCGAGTCGATGGTAATGCGCTTCCCCATCTTCCAGGTCGGATGGTTCAGCGCCTGCTCGACCGTGATCTTGGCGAACCCGCTGGCGGGGGTGCGCAAGAACGGGCCACCCGAGGCTGTCAGCCAAATCCGCTGAACTTCGTTGCGGCGGCCACCGCGCATGCATTGGTGAATCGCGTTGTGTTCGCTGTCGATGGGCAGCAGCGGCTTGCCCTGCCGGCGAGCCTCAGCCGTGATCAACTCGCCCGCGGCGACCATGCATTCCTTGTTCGCCAAGCCGACGGTCTTGCCGGCTTTGACGGCTTCGTATGTGGCTTCCAGTCCCGCGACGCCCACGATGGCGCTCACCACAAAGTCGGCGTCAGGATGAGTTGAGACCCTGACCGATCCGGGCGCTCCGTGCACGGTTTCGATGGCGCTTCCCAGCCCGGCTTTGTTCAGTTTGTCTTGGACTTGGCTGGCCGCGTCGGCGGTAGCCATCGATAAGATCTGCGGGCGCCAGCGCCGCGCCTGCTCGAAGGCTAGTTCCGCGTTGTTGCCAGCCGCCATGCTGACCACGGCAAAGCGGTCGGGAAAGCTCTCAACAATGCTGAGCGTGCTCTTGCCGATGGAACCCGTCGAGCCGAGGATGGCGATACGCTTCATGCAGATCGGTACGCGAAAGTACGTGTCATCTGGCGAATAGGTCGCTGTGGGAACCCATGCGGACCAAACGCAAGGTTTGGTTATCGGGCCGCTTATAAATGAGCAGCAGGTCCGGTTTCAGGTGGCACTCGCGATGGTCTCTCCAGTTCCCAGCTAAAGCGTGGTCATGGTGCTTTGCAGGAACTGGCAGGTCGTCCGCGAGCAGGCCAACAATGTGAGCCAGAAGCGTCTCAATATCATCCTTGTGCCGTGGCGCCGCGTTAGTCCGTTTATAGTCGCGTCTGAATGCCGTGGTCCACTCAATCGTTCGCATTCAGATCGGCCATCATTTCTGCAACGTTTCCTGCTCTGGACACCTGACCGCGTTCCCCTGCCTCCATCGCTGCGCGGGTTCCGCGATTGGGCACGCGCACATCGAAGGGGAGGGCCTTCTCCGATGCGATGCGTGTCAGTAGAAGCCGCACCGCGTCGGAAAGGGTCAGCCCCATCGCCGCCAGTGTCTTGGCTGCTCTTGCTTTTACCTTCTCGTCCACACGGATGTGTACCATGCTGGTGGCCATACAAACCTCTTTCCTAAAGTATACGTTGTCTGCACGCGAGAAGAGCCGGCGATGCGCTTCATTGCTGAGTAAACATTTAGCTTACGACTATGGTCCAGCGGAAATATCTCCCGAGTGCCACAAAGAAGAAAAGGCATCCCATCGGCGCCGCGAACAACAACGCATCAATGCGGTCGAGAACGCCCCCATGCCCCGGTAGCAACGTACCAGAATCCTTTACTCCCCCACCCCGCTTCAGCATGGATTCGACGAGGTCGCCCAATTGAGCAGCGATATTGATACAGCTCGCGAAAAGCACTACTAGTCCAACAGGTGCGACCAGAAATGGAGCTGTTATCAGCCGCCAGTGACTCGGTAGCAGACGAACGATACTAAGCCCATTGTAAATAGGACGCAGGTAGCGGAACAGCAACAACGCAATCAATACTCCTCCTGCCAGCGATGCAATTGTTCCCTCCCAAGTCTTGCCGGGACTAACACGTGGGGCGAGTTTGTGTCTTCCAACGGCGCGGCCAACGTAATAGGCAGCAATATCGCCAGTCCAGACAATAAGCATAACGAATAGCAGGAACAGAGCTCCATTTCGATCTGCTCGCACCAGGATCATGGAGGCGAGGGACAGTCCGATGTACGGCAACAGAAGGAACGAAGCCGCAGCGTCCGGTAGAGAATGTGATAGTGGATCGCGTCCCATTCCTCTGACAAGCAATATAAATGGCGAAAGAACCAGCAGCAGCGAAGCGGCTATGGCGGCAGACTCAAGAGTAACCGAAGGCTTACCAAGATAATTAGTAGATATCGTGTTGCCTTCGGCATAGGCGACTAGAAAAATGCAAATCAAGAAAGCGTAGGAGATCTTGCGGAATGGACTTATGCCCGTCGCCTCCGCGATGTCGAAATACTCCCGCGCCGCCAGCAGTGCCACGCCCAGCACCAGCAACGTGAACAGCCACAGTGGCGCCTTGAACAGCGCCAGCACGACAATTGGAATCAGGATGACTGCGGTCAGGACGCGCTTCACGAGTCGTGCCCGTTATCGACCAAGCCTCCGAAGCGGCGCTCGCGCTTCTGGAACGCTTCGATGGCCTCCAGCAACTGGGTGCCGCGAAAGTCGGGCCACAGCGTTTCGGTCACGTAGATTTCCGCGTACGCCACCTGCCACAGCAAGAAATTGCTGAGCCGCATTTCGCCGCTGGTGCGGATCACCAGGTCCAGATCCGGCAAGCCGTTGGTGTAAAGGTGGGAGGCGATCGACCGCTCGTCGACCTTCAGATGCTCAACACCGCCGTTGCGTGAGGCTTCGCGCACTAGCGCGTTGAACGAATCTACCAACTCGCTTCGCGAACTGTAGTTGAGCGCGAGAGTGAGCACCATGCCGGTGTTCTTCTCCGTCATCTCGCGCGCCCACGCCATGCGCTCCTGAACTTCCTGCGGCAGCTCCTGCTGGCGGCCGATGTATTGCAGCCGGATGTTGTTTTCCATCAAGGTGGGCAACTCCATCTTGAGGTAACGGCGCAGCAGGTTCATCAGGAAGGTGACTTCGCCCTTGGGCCGCTTCCAATTTTCCGCCGAGAACGAATACAGTGTGAGCGCCGGGATGCCGATGCGCGCCGCCGTCTCCACCGTGGAGCGCACCGCAGCCACGCCCGAGCGGTGCCCTGCGATGCGCGGCAGATGACGGCGTTTGGCCCAACGGCCATTTCCGTCCATGATGATGGCGATGTGATGGGGCAGCCGCTCCGGATCGAGGTGGGCGAAAATCTCGGCCTCTTTGCGGTTCAGCCCGGCCGGCACTTGAGTGCGCAAGGCGTACCTCTAATAATCAACTGAACTTAGCATACGCTTCAGCGCGCTTGCAACGAAACCGAAAGTCTATAACCCACACCCTCACCAGGTGTAGTGCACGCTGTAGGTGATCGTCTGCTCGCCATCCGGCGGAAGTTTCGCCGTGAACTCGGCAGTGTGGCTGTCCTTCTTGCTGTAGTCCGCCGAGTTGGCGCTGATGACCCAATTGTTTCCACGGTACATGTGCTCCACAACCTGCACTTGCACCGGCTCCTTCTTGTGGTTGCGCAACTTGATCTCGTAGCTTTCGTCAGTCCACTGCCGCATGCCATCGGTTTTAAATTCGGTACGGCGGCGCTCGGCGATGATGTCGAAGGCGTCTCCGGTGTACACCCGCAGGGTCTCATCTTTTGGCGTGTGCTCGATTTTGTTTTCACCGATGAATTGCAAACGCCCCTCGTCATCGCGCCGGTAGAAACGCATTTGCCCCTTGGGCAGCGGCATTCCCAGATGATCGGCCTGCGAGTTGCGAAACTCGCGCATCACATAAACCCGCTTATTCGTCGTCATGCCGATCTCCCGTTGTTGCGACAAGTACTCCCAATTGGACCCGGGATATCTCGCCAGATCGAGCGTGTAGCCTTCGTAAACGTAAATGCGTTTGGACGGAATGCCGGACGCGCGCAGGAATTCGACTTGTTTAGCTTCACCATTCAGCAGCGTGGATGGACGCTGCAACGTGTAGAGGTGATACTCATCCAGACCCGCCTCTGTTACTGCTGGCTGAGGTGCCCCGTTGGCCTTGTAAATTCCACCCCCAATCCCTCCCGCCACGCCAGCCATGGGTGGCCCCGGCGCGACAATCTTGTTCACATCACCCGCCATTAATTGCAGGTGGGCATTTTCAAAAGTCCGGCCGCTGCGGTTCTGCAGCGTCACCCAACCGATCAAGTCGAGTGCATCACCTTTTGCGGGGATAACGATGTTGTAGGTCGCCTCCCAGGTGAGTCCGCCGGTGACATAACTCAGTTCGGCATTGAATTGCGCTTCCTTGTCGGATTGCAGAAGCCAGTTCAGCGTCGGCTTGAGAAGCGCGGCTTCGCCCAGCGTGGGAAATAATGGTGTTCCCGGAAGTCCGAAGCGGAGCGTGCCATCGACCTCGACGATCGGCGCCTGCCCGAATTGTCCTTCGTTATTGCCGTAGCAATAGGCGCCATTCATGTCCGAGGTGCCGGGCACGCAAATCGTGCCGGCGCGAATAATTTTCCCGTTGACCGTCTCTGCGTGATCGCCATTGCGCACCGCGAAGGCGATGGTTTTCCCTTCGAACGAATGCAGCAAGATATATTGCGACACCGCGTCGGAGCGATAGTTCTGTTCCAGAATGCTCAGATGTACGCGCTCCGCCGGATCGCGCAACATCACCGAGCTAGGCTCGACATACGACGTAATGTTGTCGAAGCTGACCGGATTTTCGCCTGGCTTGAGTTGCAAGGAGACGACTTCCCGCACCACGGCAAAGTTTTGGTTGTAGATGGTCAGCGACGATGGAATGGTGGACGTCTGCTGCGACCAGGCAACTGTGCTGAGCAGCGTAAAAAGAATGATGGAGCTTTTCTGCATTTAAGCCTCCGGACGGCTAGCAATGCTAGAACGGCATAATGCATCGTCCTTGCGCCAGTGAGAGAACATTTAATAGAAACCGTACCCAGGCCGAATGTTCCTGAAATGCGCGTCAGCAAAGAAAATGCCGAGGCAGCGAGCCTCGGCATTCTCCGGTCGGTGTGCACTTCGCGCGGATTTCAGCTCTCGACAAGCAACAGTCTGCGCGGATCGAGCAGCAGTCACCGCGCAGCACAGAACTGCCAAAACCTAACGGCCCCGCGATTCTCTCGCTCCTACGCGCCCCGTCGCGGGTGCAATACCATGTCGCGCACCTGGGCGATCACGCTCGACAACTGCATGGCATTGAGCTTGGAGGTGAACTCCAGCAGCTCGGCCAGGAACGGATCAGCCAGCAGTTCGTTGATCTCGTCCTCGCGCGACGGCCCGCAAGCGCGCAGCAGGTCAGGCACGCTCACCTCCAGCGCCATCGCCAGGCGGTTAAGCGACGACAGCGTCGGCGTTGCCTTGTCGTTCTCGATCTTGGACACGTAGGTCCGCGGGACGCCCATCTTCAGCGCGAGCTGGCGTTGGCTGAGCCCTCCGCGCAGACGCAAGCTGCGAATGGCCTGCGCCACCCGCACCTCCGAATGACTGGATGTTGCCGGAACCGCCATCTGGAGAGCTGGCGCCAGTATCGGCTCAGGCTCATCTTCATCCAGCGATGTGCGGCAACGACGGCAAAGATTGTTAGTAGTTTTGAACTGGACGAGATGACACTGATCGCATCTCACCACTTCTCGTGAATCCACCGGCGCGAGAGTTGTGGCCATTCGGGTTGCAGAGTGCCAGAGCGGGCACGGCAATCAACTTAAGCGTACTTTGCGGCATTGCTCTGCTAGAGTCAAGTGTATTGTCGGATGAAAACCGGGAAAGCTGTGCAAATCCGTCAATCGCACGCCAACAAGGCGGAAGAAAACCCCATGAAACACGGAGAAACACGGAATGGTTCGTTCGGATGCGTGGTGTTTACTAACTGAGTTCACCCAGTCAGAAGGTTTGCGAAAACATGCCCTCGCGGTGGAGGCGTGCATGCGCGCCTACGCCCGTAAGTTCGGCGAGGATGAAGAGCGTTGGGGCATCGTCGGACTGATTCACGATTTCGACTACGAGAAATACCCGAGCGCCGAGGAGCATCCCTCCAAAGGAAATGAAATCTTGCGCGAGCGCGGCTATCCCGAGGACGTTCGCCGGGCCATCATGTCGCACGCCGATTACACCGGCGTGAGTCGCGAATCGAACCTGGAGAAGGCGCTGTTTGCCTGCGACGAGTTGGCAGGCTTCATTACTGCGACAGCACTGATCAAACCCAACAAGTCGCTGGCCGAAGTGGACGCCAAGTCGGTCCGAAAGCGCATGAAGGACAAAGCCTTCGCCCGCTCCGTCAGCCGGGAAGACATCACCAACGGCGCCGCCGGCCTGGGGATCGACCTCGACGAGCACATCGCGTTTTGCATTGAGGCGATGCGAAGCGTTGCGGGGCAACTGGGGTTAGCGGGAAAAAGTGAATGAGAGGGCTATTGGGTCAGCCATTTCCGGGCGGCGTGAAAAATCCTCAGGACTTCGATTTCGCCGGCGCGTACACGATAGGGGACAATATACGGCGTTCCAGAAATAACGAGCTCGCGGGTTCCCGGCACACGCCCAGGACGGCCAATTCCTGTATGTCCTTTCAGTAGTTCGACCGTTCGGCGTATCCGTAGGACGGTCCTGAACGCGGCCGGCGGGTTATCTTTTGCGATGTGTTCGAACTGGGCGTCAAGATCGGCAAGCGCCGCCCGCAGCCACTTAACGCGCACGCTTCGCCCACTTCTTAAACATTTCCTCTACGTCCGCGTCGGTGGCGAAGTCTCCCGCATCGGCCTGCTGGACCGCCTTCTTGATCTCTTCGATCTGCCACTCGTTAATGTCGACGTACTCGCGGATGGCTTCCGCCGCCAGGAATGAACGGCTGCGCTGGGTGGTCTTAGCCAGCTTGTCAAGCTTTTTCTTGAGTTTACTGTCCACCCTAAGCGTAAGAATGGTTGAGTCTGGCATACAAAGTATTATAAACGAATACATGTGATGTTAAGAAGCACCTAGTAGGTCACTGTGGTGCAGATTTCGCCACCGCCTGTGCAGGATGCACGTCGAACTCCGGATGTGGAACACCCATCATCCATTTATCAAACCATCCCACGATGTATCCGAGCCGTTCGATACGATGCCAGGGCTCGCCCGAACGGGAGAGTTCGTGCGTCTCTCGCGGAAAGACCACCATGGCGGTTGGGCGTTTCAGCCACTTGAGCGCGCGGAACAACTGTTCGCCACCTGAGTCCTGAGGCGTGCGGTAGTCCGATTGGCCAAGAACAAACAGAACCGGAGTGTGGATGTTCTTGACGAAGGTGATGGCGGAGCGGTCGCGGTAGTCTTGCGGATCTTCGAAGGGCGGCGCTTTGAACCAGTTGGGCTGGAAAAGCGTGAAGTCGGCCGTGTACCACCACGACGCCCAGTTGGAAATATCGCGTTGCGACACAGCCGCTGCGAAGCGGTTGGTGTGCGTGATGGTCCAATCGGTGAGGACGCCGCCGCCGCTACCGCCGGTCACGCCGAGTTTCTTCTCGTCGATATAGCCGCGCTTCAGCATCTCATCGACTCCGATCATCAGATCACGATAGTCATCGCCCGGGTAGTGATATTGAATGATGTTGCCGAAGTCCTGGCCATAACTGGTAGACCCGCGCGGATTCACGTAAAGCACGACATAACCCTTGGCCGCCATCCATTGGAATTCGTGGTCGAACACCCAGCCGTACGCGGTGTGCGGACCGCCGTGAATGTTGAGGATGAGCGGGTACTTCTTTTGCGCGTCGAAGTCTGGCGGCTTCTGAATCCATCCCTGTACGCGCTTGCCGTCAAAGCTGGTGTAGTTGATCTCTTCCGGCCCAGTCAGGTTGAGCTGCGACCAGAGCTTGTGGTTGAGGTCGGTGACCTGAGTTTGGGTGCCATCGCCGGCAACGGTAAAAAGGTCGCCGATCATGACCGGCGTGGAAACCAGCGCGACGATCGTGCTGGCGTCTGGAGTGACCGAGAAGTCGAGCACCGCCTGATTGCCACGGGTGACTTCGGTTACGGCGCCGCTTTGCGTGTCGACTCGCACCAGCAGAGTGCGTCCCTGTTTCTCCACGGTGTCATACAACCATTGACCGTCGGCAGACCAGTAGAGCCCGCGACCACGTCCACCACGCGGCGCCAGATTATCGCCGAAAACTGAGCTCCCCATATCGAAGTCGTAATCGGCAGTCAGGTTTTTTGGCTTGGCATCAGGCGCTGCATCCATGATCCAGAGATGAGGTTCCGAATACGAGCGGACCGGCTGCGTGACTGACCCGTGGAAGGCAAACTTGCTGCCATCCGGACTGAGCACGAAGTCGCTGATGCCCATGGGAACAGTGGCGAGCTTTTCGGGATTTCCACCCGCCGAAGCGACCCAATAAATATCAGTGCTCGGGGTTTCGTAGTAAGGCTCGTCAATACGCCGAGTGAGGAAGTAGATGCGTGAGCCATCATTACTCCACACTAGCTGGCCTTCGTCGAAATCTCCGCTGGTAAGCTGCGCAGGCTTTGTGGGTTCGTCGGAGGTTGTCGGGACGGGAAGGACCCAGATGTGGCTGTGACGCTTCGGATCGAGGTAGCCTTCATCGTTGCTGCGATAGACGGCGCGGGAGATGACGTGTACGTCGGATTCGTGCTCGCCCTCCGAGGCTTGGGCATCACCGCTCTTGGCGGCATTCTTCTTGCGCTGGGCTTTCTCGATGTCTTCCTGCGTGGTGGAACTGCGGAACGCAATCCGCTGTCCATCGGGCGACCAGACCGGACTTGAGGCCCCGTTGGGCAGATCGGTAATGGTCCAGGCTTCGCCTCCCGCAAGTGACAGCATGGCGAGTTGACTGGGAGCAGGCTTGCCGGATTCGTCTTTGTCGCCACCACCACGAACGAAGATGATGCGCTTCCCGTCAGGCGACCAGCGCGGCTGCGCGTCATGCTTGCCGTTTGTCATCCGGACCGGAGCTTGCTTGCCATCGGTAGGGACCATCCAGATCGAACTCTCGTACCCGGTGCGCTTCCCGTCAACGTTGACGCGGGTAAATGCAACGCGGGTCCCATCGGGCGAGAGCTGCGGGTTGGCAGCCCAGACGAAATCGAAAAGGTCCTTCTCAGTGATGGAGCGTTTTTGCGGGCCCGAAGGCTGCGTGGTGTTCTGCGCCGCGAGCGACACAACCATGGCAATGAGCACAACGGAAAGCCGGAGTTTCATGCACATCCTCTGCCGCCCTGCGGCGGCGAATCTGTGATTGTGGGTCTTTTGTATACCGACGGTCAAATCAGAAAACCGCAGGGAGCGGCGACTTCGATTGCCACCCGGACCTCCACCTTTCGCTGCCCGCCTCCCCGCCGTCCCCTAGGAAAAAACCTGCGCTTCTGTGATTTCGGTCACAGCAAATTGTGCGGTCAAGGCGACACACTATAGGGGTGTTTATGGATCGTTTCGCCATCATCACTAACCGCAAACGGGCGATTATCGCGCTGGTGCATTCCGTCTTTTTCTTAATGGTTGCGGGGCTGCAGCTGGCGGTTTCCCACGCCGAGGCGTTTTCGATTCATCGCGAGAAGATCGCGGGAAGCATCGTCCTGTTGACGATTTATGGGATCGTGACGACCGTCCTTCTGGTCTTGCTGCGCTTTTCTCATTGCGCCAAGGAGAAGCTTTATTTCGCTTTCTGCGCCGCCAGTGCCGGCTTTGGACTGGTACGGATCCTGCTGGGCGACCCCGTCCTTCACGCTAATGTGGCAAGAGTGCTCTTGCTGTTTTGCGCCGTCCTCACCGGAACTGTAATTCTGCGGAACCACTCCGCGGTCGCAAAAGAACAAATCGAAGCCTGACCGGTGTCGCTGCGGCATTCTATTTCCTTGACGCCAGCAACTCGGTCACTTCCCTGCCGCCGTTTTGCTCTGCCATATCGGCCGCAGTCTGCCCATCGTCGCTCTTGATGGCCGGATCGGCCCCCGCGTCCAACAGGGCCTGCGCCCTCTCCACACTGTTGTGCATGGCCGCCTCGTGCAACGCGGTGTAGCCACGTTGCTGCTGCAAGTCGGGATTCGCTCCGCCGTGCAGAACAAGTTTCAGGAGCGCTGCATTGCGGGACGCAGCTGCGCTATGGATCACCGCAATCCGGCTGGGAGAAACGGCATTGGTGTCGGCGTCGTGCTGGATCAGGATTTCGGCCGCTTTCAGCTGTCCGAAGAAGCACGCCAGATGCAGCGGCGTAAAGCCATCGGCACTGCGCGCCTTGACCACTCCCCTGTCGTTCGTCAGCAGTTTGTTCAGCCGTGCGACGTCGCCCAAAGCGGCGGCCTCGAAGACGTCGATCTCGCCGGCTGCCGGGCGTAACAGTTCGACGATCTCTGCTCGGTTTTCGTAACGCGCCTGCATTAGGGCTGAGATACCGGCCGCATTGCGTACATGGGCCACCGCGGGGTCTGCGGCAATCAACTGCGCAACGCGGTCTTTGTCGTTGGCGGTAATGGCAGCGAAGACATCTTGTTCCATTTCAACCTCCCGCTCAGAACGCCGCAACTCCGGCTTCGGCAACCGCGTGGTCCTGCTCGCCCGAACCACCGCTGACGCCGACCGCGCCGACAACTTTTCCATCGCGTTTCAGCGGAATGCCTCCGGCGAAGATCATGATTTTGCAATCGTTCGAGACATGAATGCCGAAGAACTGTCCGCCCGATTGCGAATGCGTGGCCAAGTCCTTGGTGGTGATATCGAAGGCACGCGCGGTGTAGGCCTTCTTCATGGAAATATCGATGCTGCCGATCCACGCGCCATCCATGCGAACGTGCGAAACAATGTTGCCACCCTCGTCGGCCACCGCGATGTTCATGGGCTGACCGATTTCCTGGGCCTTCTTTTCGGCGGCCGCAATCACGCGGCGCGCATCTGCAAGACTTACTCCCGCCATTTTTCCTCCGGTTCGTTATGAGTCACAGGCCGCACGGGCGGCGGTTTTCGACAATATCGGGTTGCGGCGCCTTTGGCAAGCGCACGCCACCGAGCCTCATCCGCCCGCTTCGAAAAGGCTAAACAGCAGAATCCCCAGGACGATCAAGGAGATGACGCAGTACAAGTAGTCGCGCTCGAAAACGAAAGCAATGGCTGCAAATAACACTCGCGCCACCGGGGTTGCGATCAGCAGCAATAAGCCGAGTTGAATAATCGCCTGGCCGCTCATGCCAAGCGCCCCGTGAACGATGTCGCTAGCATGTGTCAGGTCTTTGGTCTCGCCGCGAAACACACTGTAATTCGGAACTTCGTGCCCATGGCGCGCAAGGTAAACCACGGCGCCGAATAAAACGACCGCGGCGGCCAGCGTCACCCCGGTGCGTAGCAGCGCGCCAATGAAGACTTCGATGCGTTGATCGTCCCAGGTTTGCGCGCTCATATTCTTCCGGTTATTCCGTTGTAGATCATCTCGAATCCAAGCACCACGATGACTGCGGCGAATAGGTATCGCAATACCTTAACTCTGGTCTTCACCAGCACTCGCGCACCGATGAGCGAACCCGCCAGCACGCCGAGCATCACCGGCATCGCCAAACCGGGCGCAATGTAGCCACGGTGGAGATACAGTCCGGCGCTCGCGGCCGCAGTCACGCCGATCATAAAGTTGCTGGTGGTGGTCGAAACTTTGAAGGGAATTTTCATCGCCTGGTCCATGGCCAGCACTTTGACCGCGCCCGATCCGATGCCCAGCAATCCGGAGAGCGCGCCTGCTACGAACATCAGCCCGTACCCAGTGGGAACACTTGTCACGTTGTATGGCACCTTCCCATTTGGACCGGGATAGGCGCCGTTCAGGCGCAACCGCTGTGCCAGCTTCGAGGAAGCCACCTGAGCGGCATCAGCATAGCGGCGGCTGGATAGATACGCGGAATAAAGCAGTACGATTCCAAACACAATCGCGATTGCGCTGCTGGAGACGTAAAGAGCGATGGCGACTCCGGCGAGCGCACCAACCGTGGTTGCGGTTTCCAGAAACATGCCGATGCGAATGTTGGAATAGCCTTCGCGGACATATGCGGCGGCCGCACCGGATGAGGTCGCTATCACGGAAACCAGCGAGGCGCCGATGGCATAGCGAATGTCCACGTGAAACAGCAGCGCCAGCATGGGCACCACTACCACCCCGCCGCCCAGTCCGGTGAGTGCTCCGAGAAATCCGGCAAGCACCGAACCCATGCCGATCAGCGCGGTGAATTCAAGGACGTTCATGCAATCTTAACGACGCTCACGGTGCGGCTTGCGATTACATCAACCACAGAAGGTGTTTGGATTGTAAATGCAGGGCCGGCATTGTACGCGAGGCGGATGCCCGCGGGAGATGTAGAGGGCTCATGCCGGAAAGAAATCGATGGGGCCGCCGGCATAGCTCAGGATTGCGGCCAGCCCTGCTATGCCCAGCAGCAGAAGCACTGCAGACCCAATGCGAGCGCTTCGCGGGGTGTAGTTTTCCTCAAAGGAATTGCGGAAGACCTCGGGCCAGACCATTCCGCATAGGCCACCGCACAAAGCCAATCCCGATACGATCAGTGCAAAAATGCGCTCCACAGTTCACCCGAAAACAGCGTAGCGCGGGCCGCGAGGTCTCCGCTATGAAATAACGTTTCGTTTCTTCCAGTCTTAGGGCTGAGCGACCTTGTCGCCGCTGTAGTATCCCTCCCTAGTCTGCACGATGAGGTCTTTCTGCGTGGTTGTGAGATGGATCTTGCGGAAACCGGATGCCGCATCCGCCTTGTCTGGCGTGTAGCCCAGGTTGTACTGATTGCGCAGCTCTTCTTCGATGCTGGCGTAGATTTGATCAATCGATTGCTTCTTGGTGACTTCAAAGAAGCGGCCGCCGGTCTCTCTTGCAATCTGCTCCATAACTTTCTTGCCATCGGGATGGGATTCTTGCGGATAGCCCCCAGGTCCGCCGCGACCCATGCCGCCGTGACGTCCCATGCCACCGCCCATTCCGCCCATGTGGCCGCCGTAGCCGCCATTGCCGTAGGCATCCTTGTCGGAGAACAAGATGGAGTAAACCAGTGTGTTAGAGCGCTGCGCTGCCTCGATCGCCCGGCTAAGCGTCAGTTTGCTTCCAGTATCCACGCCGTCGGAGAGGATGATGAGCGCCTTGCGGCCCTGCTGTTTCTGCATCATCTCATCCGACGCAAGGAACACCGCGTCGTAGAGCGTGGTGCCTCCCCCGCGATGATGGCCTCCTGAACCGGGTGAACCGCCACCACCGCTCTGCTGAAATTCCGGCATGTCGAGCTGTTCCAAGGCGGCATTCAGCTTCTTGCGCGAAGAGGTCAGGTCCTGCAGCAGTTCGATCTCCCAATCAAAATGGATGACGAATGCCTTGTCCTTGTCTTCGCGCATCAGGTGCTCCAGAAAGGCGTAGCTGGCAACGCGCTCCTGCTCCAGCACGCGCCGCTGGCTCATGCTGGTGTCCACCAGCAGGCCGAGCGTGAGCGGGAGGTCGGTTTCCTTGGCGAAGTAGCGAATGGTCTGCGGCCGGCCGTCTTCTTCCAGCTTGAAATCGTCCTTGGTGAGGGTGTTTACGATCTGCCCGTGTTTGTCGCGCACGGTCGCCAGAAGGTTGACCACTTTGACGTCGGAGGAGAAAGTCGGCGTCTGCTGGCCGCGCAAGGGCAGATATAACGCCAGCAGAAACGCGATGGTCGCCGATAAAATCCAGCGTCTTGACGCGCTCGATCGGGATTGAGTCGGCAAGGTAACTCGCTTCCTGGGATCTGAATTCCTACGCGTAGCCGGAATCTTCATAAACCCGCGAACGACCCGGAAGTTCTGGACGCGCCACAGTTTGTACGCTGGCGAAGGCGCATCCATCATCCACCTCAAGGTATAACAGCGGTCGGGACCACATTCGCAAAATGCTTCCGATACCACTCGATGGACCGGTCTATGCCATCAACAATGTGTTTGCTCTCGCTCAATCCATGGCCTTCGCGGGGATAGCGGACAAAAACCGCCTCCGTGCCAACATCCTTCAGGGCGATGAAGTACTGCTCGGCTTCGGCGATCGGCACATCGTTATCGTTCTCGCCATGCAGCAGCATGGTCGGCGTGTGGGCGGCCGCAACGTGCTTCAGCGCCGAGCGCTCCCATAGAATGTTCATCAGGTCATCCTGATGAGGATAAGCTCCCCACTCCATGGCCTCGTACTGGTTGTAGTAGGTCATGTAGTTATAGCTGACTAAATTGCTGATGCCGGCGATCGGTATCGCTGCCTTGAACTCATTGGTTTGCGTGATCAGCCAGTCGGTAAGTTGACCGCCGTAGCTAATCCCCTCGATTCCCATCCGGTCGCGGTCAATCCACGGATAACGCCGCACCGCGGCACTGACGGCATACAGAACGTCGTTGCCCTCGTCTCCGTCCTGATCGCGAAAAACGGCATCGGCGAATTTCTGCCCGTAGCCCGTCGAACCACGATAGTTGACCATGAGCGTCGCCCAGCCTTGCGCGGCATACACCTGGTTCTTGAAGTAGAAGCCCGGCCCCTGCTGGCCGTGTGGTCCACCATGGATATTCACGATCATCGGATACTTGTTAGCCGGGCTCCAGTTCAGGGGCTTGGTGAGAAACGCTTCGACCTCCCATTTGTTGTCGTTGCTGATAAAGGTGAACGACTCCACCGGTGCGACTGACTTGCCGCTCAGAAGCGTGACATTCAAACTGGTGAGCTTGCGCACCGCCCCGGAAGCTGACTTCAGAAACATATCCCCCGGTTCGGCTGGACCGTTAAAACCGTACACGACGTTGCCGTTACGGTCCACGGAGAAGCCACGAAGAAAGCCCACGTCGTTGACCACGGTTTCCGGCTGTCCGCCGGATATGGGCAAACGCACAAGGTGCACGCTGCCTCGTTGCTGCACGGAGAAATACAAAGCAGTGCCGTCGAATGACCATGCAGGCGGGCCTTGGCGATCATCGATAACCGCGCCGAGTTCGTGACGGTCACTGCCGTCGGCGTTCATGATCCAAACATGAGAGTCTTCCATGTTGGTCTCACGGTCTGTCAGACCACGTTTGGTGGCGCTGTAGGCGATCTTGTTTCCATCGGGAGACCAGCGCGGATAAAACTCGCTGCCTTCTGTGTTGGTCAGGCGGCGGATATTGCCATCGGAGACCCGTACTACGAAGAGATCATCGTCGTAGAACTGGTCGGCGTCGGGTTCGCCCTCGGAGACAAAAACGATTTCATCTCCTTTCGGCGACCAATCGAGGGAATGTTCGTAGGTATTGCTGTTGGTAAGCTGCCGCACCTGTCCGGTGGCGACATCGGCCAGAAAGATATGCAAGCGGAGATTGTCATTGAAGCGGCTCAACCCTTCGCTGGCATCGGGCTTGTAGAGGTAGCGTCGAATGACGACCGGATCTCCGGTGCCTTCCGCGGTTTCGGGGCCGGCTGTCGCAGAGATGAAAGCGATGTGACTGCTATCAGGAGACCACGCGAGGTTCCGCCCTTCGTAGGGCAGGGGAGCGTTCGTGCCCTGAGTTTCGGCAACGAAACGTGCAGCTGTCCCGTCCGCATGCGCGATCAGAATTCCAGATTTTTCTCCTTGTTTTCCATGAAATGCGATCCATTTCCCATCGGGCGCCCACTCCGGACTGCCGGTGGTTTCCTCAGGACCGGCAAGGCGCAAAGACTTTCCGCTGGCCACATCCATGATCCACACCTGACCGTAAGAGCGTCCCGGGCGATCGTAGTTTTCCACGACATACGCAATGTGGGCTCCGTCCGGCGAAAAGCGTACCGTCCCAACTGCATGCAGCTTGTACAGGTCGCCGCTGTGGAGTTGCGCGCTCAGGGTGGGAACGATGGTCAAAAGCAGGGCAAGGCATGAGGCAACTCGGACGTTAAGCAAGTGATTTCTCTCCTCGTGATCTGGCTAGGAACAGAAAAACCGAGAAAGTTTCCGGGGGCTGGTGCGGGAAGATTGTGCCATGGTTCACTCCGCGCTCCGGATATCCGGTACCACATTGTCGGCGCGCCGCAATTCTTCTACCCGTTCGGCCATCGCCCATTTCAAATCGTCAATCCCTTCGCCAGTTACCGCCGAGATGGGAAATAGTTCCAGTTTTTTTCGCTTGCAGTAACGTTTCAGCTTGGCCAATTTTTCTTTGTTCGCGGCATCCATTTTCGACGCAACGACGATCGTTGGCTTCGCGTCCAATCCAGCGCCGAAGTTTGCCAATTCGCGGGTGATCACTTCGTAATCCTGCACGGGATCGGGACGGCCGCTAGCGTCGGAGACATCCACCAGATGAGCGAGCAGGCGGGTGCGCTCGATGTGCCGCAGAAATTGTGTGCCCAGCCCCGCGCCCTGGCTGGCGCCTTCGATGAGTCCGGGAATGTCGGCCACCACAAAACTCTTTTCGTCGGGCGCTTCCCCAACCGCTACCACGCCGAGATTGGGCTGCAACGTGGTGAAGGGATAATCGGCGATCTTGGGACGTGCCGCCGAGATGCGCGAGATCAGCGTGCTCTTGCCGGCATTGGGATAGCCAACCAACCCAACGTCGGCCAGTAGCTTCAATTCCAGGCGCAGGGCGCGCTCTTCTCCGGGGCGACCCTCCTCGTGCTCGCGAGGGGCCTGATGGGTCGAAGTAGCGAAGCGGGCATTGCCGCGACCGCCGCGACCGCCGTGTGCCACCACGACCCGTTCGTCGGGACGAGAAAAGTCATGGACCAGTTCGCCGGTCATTTCGTCGTAAACGATGGTGCCGACCGGCACTTTCAGGACGACGCTTGCGCCCTCGCGACCGGTTTTGTTGGAGCCTTCGCCATGGCGCCCACGCTCGCCGTTATATTCCGGATTGAAGCGGAAGTGCACCAGCGTGTTGTGGCGCTCGCTCGATTCCATCACCACGTCGCCACCATGACCGCCGTCGCCACCGGACGGACCGCCGCGTGGCACGAACTTCTCGCGGCGAAAGGCCATGCAGCCATTGCCGCCATCGCCCGCTTTCACCCGAATTCTTGCTTCGTCAACGAACATAAGAAGATCAGTCTGGAAGTGTAGCGGCATCGGCCGCCAGCTACAGAATCATAATGACACAAAAGAATCTGACGTCTCTCGCCGACCGTACTACAATTCGGCGGCTGTATCTCAGCCCAGGGGGCAGGGATGGCTTTCACCCGACATGACGTGTTCCTAACAGGTGCGACGGGCTTCATGGGAAGCAGTTTGGCGAGGGAATTATTGCGACGCGGACACCACGTGCGGGCGTTGGTCCGCCCAGGCTCCGAGTCGAAGCTGGCGACTGGCTGCGTACCAGTGCGCGGCGACGCGCTGCGCGGAGAGAGCTATGCATCGCAAATAGCGCCAGCCGATACCTTCGTGCATTTAGTGGGGGTGTCTCATCCCAACCCGCGGAAAGCCGCCGAATTCCGCGCCATCGATTTGAAATCGTGCCAGGAAGCTGTGCATGCGGCAGTCGAAGCCGGCGTGCGCCATTTTGTCTATCTCAGTGTTGCGCGACCGGCGCTCATCATGCACGAATACCAGGCGGCACGCGCCGAGGGGGAATGCCTGGTTCGCGAGAGTGGAATGAGGGCGACCTTCGTGCGTCCCTGGTATGTTCTGGGGCCGGGACGCAGATGGCCGTACGCGTTGATTCCGCTATATGCACTAGCGCGGTTGTTTCCAGCGACGCGCGAAGGCGCCGAGCGGCTCGCTCTGGTAACGCTGCAACAGATGACACAGGCGTTAGCTTGGGCAGTGGAGAATCCACCGGAGGATATGCAGTCGATTGAGCCGCCACAGATGCGAGCGGGCTTCAACACGCAGGCCATGAACCGAGCACAGGCTTCAGCATAGCAACTATTTCTTCGCCGCAGGTGACGCAGCACGGACCTTGACCAGCGTCCCGTCGGGAAGCGGATTCCCCATGAATTCGACCACGCCATTGCGCACCACGCCATTAAGTTCAGGCACCACCGAAGCAACTCCTCCGACCTCGGTCGCGTTTACCGCAGGCGTCTTCTTCTCGATCCCACGATCCATGGCGAGGTTCGCCAAGCGGTCGGCTTCACGGTTCTTTTCACGAAGCACGTGCTTGACCTCGAAGTAGTTGAGCTGGTCAATCATCTTCATCGCACGAGCGTGAAGCTCCTTCAGCGTAGGGTTGCTGACTTTGTACTCGCCATTGATCTGCTTCACCATCAGCTCGGAATCGCTGATCACCTTCAGGGCCTTGAAACCGTGCCGCAGAGTGTAGTTGAGTGCGGCCAACAAACCGGAATATTCGGCATAATTATTGGTCTGGCGGCCGAGGAACTCGCTCAGCTCGGCGACGGGACGGCCGATCTCGTCCTCGATGACAACGCCATATCCAGCAGGGCCGGGATTGCCGCGGGCGCCACCGTCAATGTAGACGACGAGATAACCTTCGTCTGAACTATCAAGAGCGCCACCGTAGAATTCCAGAGAGCGATAGCGGGATTTTCCGGGAAATGGGCGGAAGGGCATGACTTGTGTTTTACCCCCTGGAATTTGGATGCGAACCCCACCTTTAACGCATCACACTCTGACTTGCAATTGCCCGATGCTACCGTCCGGTCGATAACCGCAGCGCCAGCCGCTCCGGCAGCGAGGCGGCGAGAATCTTGTCCTGGGCCTGCTTGACTTCGTAAGGCACACGGTAGAAGGTCACCCGCGCGGGCGCATTTCCTTTCCTCTCGTACAGAGCGAAGGCCGCCCGCCAGTCACCATCGCGGGGCTGCCCGACCGAGCCGGGATTGATGAGGTAGCGGTCGCCGGGCGTGAGCGTCAGAGTTGATTCCACAGCGCCTCCCATGCTGCCGTACCCCGGCGTCAGCGGATGCGTGCTGCCGTCCTGATAAATAAAGCCACCCTGCAAATGGGTATGCCCAAATATCATGATGTCCGTGTGGCCAGGCGTGCGAAAATTAGCGTGCGCTGTGGAAACGTTCAGCAAGTACTCATCCTCATCGCGCGGCGATCCGTGCATGAACTCTATTTCCGGCAACTTCTCGAGCCGGGCCGGCCCCTTTGGCAAACTCTTCAGCCATTCCAGATGTTCGGGCACCAGCGTGACTCGAGTCCAATGTGCCGACAGGGCCGCCACCAGGTTGAATTCAGACAGGTCGCTCAATCCAGTGCAGGCGCGATCGTGATTGCCGCGCACCGTCGACCCGCCTATGGCGCGAACGCGTTCGCACACCTCGTTCGGCGACGCGTTGTAGCCGACCACGTCTCCCAGGTTCACGACCATGTCGTGCGGCGGAGCTGCGGCGAGGACCGCCTCCATCGCTTCGAGGTTGGCATGAATGTCGCTGAGCAGGAGAACGCGCATCGGTCAGAAGACCTCCGCCGAGACAACCGGACAGCGGGCCAAATGACCGGGCGCAACTTCGACCAACGGCGGCAGCTCGTTTGAGCAACTGGCGATGCGCCAGGAACAGCGCGGCTCAAAAGCACAGCCCGGTGGCATCGCACTAATGACAGGCACAGTCCCCTCGATGGTCTGGAGCGGTTGGCCGCGCTCCGTGCGCAGCGTCGGCACAGAGTGTAACAGTCCGCGCGTGTAGGGGTGCACCGGATGCGTGAAAACTTCCTGTGCTGTTCCCATTTCGACCAAACTACCGGCGTACATCACTCCGATGCGGCGCGACACTTGCGACACAACCGCAAGATCGTGAGAGATAAACAGCATCGCCAGCGAAAATTTCTCGCGCAGCTCGCTGAGCAGGTCGAGGACTTGCGCTTGAATCGTTACATCGAGCGCTGTCGTGGGCTCATCGGCGATCAGCAGCGACGGCCGGTTGACCACGGCCATGGCAATCATCACGCGCTGGCGCTGGCCTCCGGAGAGCTGATGGGGATAGTCGCGCGCCCGCCTGTCGGGATCGGCGATGGCGACGGTGCGCATGGCCTCGACCGCGAGGCGCCAGGCTTTGGCCTTAGTGACTTGAAGGGGCGCGGCTCCAGCCGAGCCGTTGAGCCCTTTATTTTTGTCATCACGAGCGGACTCTACCTTAGAATTGTCATCCCGAGCGAGCGGAGCGAGTCGAGGGACCTGCTTTTCTCTGGCGTTTTCACTTCCCTCTGCTTTTTCGGCATGTGCCAGCACCGCCTCGGCGATCTGGTCTCCTACGCGCATCACCGGATTGAGCGCGGTCATCGGCTCCTGAAAGATCATGCTGATCCCGGCGCCGCGGACGTGCCGCATCTGCGGTTCAGGGATGTCGAGCAGCTCTTCCCCGTTGAATTTTATGTGGCCTTGAATGCGCGCCTGTGGCGGCAGCAGGCGCAGGATTGCCAGCGCGCTGACCGACTTGCCCGAGCCTGACTCCCCCACCAGTCCGAGTACTTCGCCCGGCGCAATCTGAAAGCTCACATCCCGGACAGCAGTGACGCATCCCTGAGCAGTCACAAATTCGATGGTGAGATTTCGGACCTCAAGCAGGGGGGACACAATATCTATGCTAGCAGGGTATCGATGGCCTCAAAGCGGTCCCTTGATAAGGAAGCATTTGACCAGCCGAGCACAAACACGTTACACTTCTATGGTTTGCCTGTACTATCTGGTCCTGTCAGGAACACCCCGCCTTATCCGTGAAGGTCTCCTTCCTGGCTCGGGGAAGTGCAAGCGCACAAAGGGTTTAGAGGCCATTCGCGCCGCAGGTGCGCGGAAATTCATTGGAGGCATTGCCATGTACGCGGTGATCCGCGCCGGGGGAAAGCAGTATCGCGTCGCACCCGGCGACGTAATTAAGGTCGAGAAGCTGCCGCAGGCCAGCGGCGAAAACATTCAGTTTGATGAAGTCCTGGCCGTCAGCGACTCCGAGGGCGAACTGGGTCAGCCGTCGAACGCGTTCGTCAGCGGCCAGATCATCGAGCAGGGCCGCGCCGATAAGATCCTGGTCTTTCACTTCAAACGCAAGAAGCAATACAAGAAGCTAAACGGACATCGCCAGCCGTACACGGCCGTGAAGATCACCGGTATTAACGTGGACGGACAGGACCTGAAGGCTTAACCGCGGATGCTGCTCCATCAGTTAGTCCCGGCTTTGGTGGCTTTGGCCAAGCGCTTCGATTCGGTGTTGCTGGGCATCCCAGCACTGATTCGGCGGGTGGTCTCGCGAGGCCGCGACGGCGATTCTGATTTGCAGGAAACTTAGACGACAAACGCGGCTGTCGCACCCTGTGGGAATGGCGGCTGCAATTTTTGAGGATATGTTATGGCACACAAAAAAGGTTTAGGTAGTTCCCGGAACGGCCGCGACTCGAATGCGCAGCGGCTGGGCGTGAAATCGTTCGGCGGCCAACTGGTTTCGGGCGGCTCCATCATCGTGCGGCAACGTGGCACCCGTATCAAGCCGGGGATCAACGTCGGCCGTGGCAAAGACGACACTTTATTTGCCAAGGTGACCGGCGTCGTAGAGTTCAAAGACCGTGGCCAGATGGGTAAGTTCGTGTCGATCACGCCGCAGGAAGCACCCAGCAATTAGCAACGAGTTTTGACAGCAGGCCTCGCCGCGGCGAGGCCTTTTTCATGCGCGTTCACTTCCCGTGCACCGCAGCGTGGATGGCAACCCGTAGATCCGGATGAACGAAGCTGTAGCCAGCGGCCTTCAGTTTCGCGGGTTCGGCGCGAATTGAGGTCAACAGCAACTCCTCTCCCATCTCGCCGAGAACTGTCTTCACAATCCACGCCGGCAAAGGAAAAATCGTTGGACGATGGAGTTCCTCTCCCAGAGCGCGAATCAACTCCGCACTGCGAACTGGATGCGGCCCCACCGTGTTCACCGGTCCGCGCAGACTGTCGTTTTGCAAGGCGAACAGCGCAACGCCAATCACATCGTCAAAAGAAATCCAGCTCCAGAACTGCTTTCCGCTGCCGATGCGCCCGCCAAGTCCCAGTCGAAACGGCAATAGCATCGGTTTAAGCGCACCACCGTCACGGGCCAGCACCACTCCGATGCGAAGGTTTACGACCCGCAGTCCGGCTTCGCTCGCGGGAGCGGTCGCGGCCTCCCATTGCCAGCTGACCTCTGCCAGAAACCCCTTGCCGGAAGAACTCTGCTCGGTCAGCAGTTCGTCGCCACGACTTCCGTAGTAATTGATCCCCGCGGCTGAAATAAAAATATGGGGTTGTCCGGTTTGACGATACGATTCGGCAGCGGCGATGGCGAGAGTTCGAGTACCTTGCACCCGGCTTTCCAGCACTTCGCGTTTAAACTTCTCCGTCCACAGACCTGCAACATTCTTCCCCGCCAGATGAATGATGGCATCGGCGCCTGCGAGTTTCGCCGGATCGAGCGGCTCGGTTGGATTCCATTGCACCTCGTTCTGTCGTGGCACGCGCCGAACCAGGGCAATCGGTTCGTGGCCAGCCGAAACCAAAGCCGGAGTCAAGGCCCGTCCTATTAATCCCGAAGCGCCACTGATCAGTACGCGCACATCCACTCCTGCAAGCTAGGTTCGCACTTAGCTGTAACACATCCACAGCGAAATCGAAAACGCTCGCCCCATCGAGGCCGCAGAAGAAGTCGTATAATCGGACATGGCGACTTTGCGCCAGCACATCGCGACCAATGTCTTGACGGTCACACGTTTTCGCGATCTCCTGCGCAAGGTCCGCTCCTACCGGCCTGACGATGACCAGGCCCTCATCAAGAAAGCCTACGAATTCTCCCTCGAACATCACAAAGGACAGGCCCGCGAGTCGGGACAGCCTTATCTGGTCCATCCTCTCGAGGTTGCGACCCTGCTGGCGGAGATGCGACTGGATCCCACCGCTATCGTCGCCGGGTTGCTTCACGATGCCGTGGAAGACACAACCGTAACCATCGAAGAGATCAAAGCTGAGTTCGGCGAGCAGGTCGCCCACATCGTCGAAGGCGTCACCAAAATCAGCAAGATTGACTTCGCCTCGTCCGAGGAAGCGCAAGCCGAAAACGTGCGCAAGATGGTGCTGGCCATGATGGATGACATCCGCGTGGTGCTCATCAAACTGGCCGACCGTCTGCACAACATGCGCACCTTGAAATTTCTCTCGCCGGAGCGGCAGTTCAAGATCGCGAAGGAGACGCTGGAAATTTACGCTCCCATCGCGCACCGACTCGGCATGGGCAAAATCCGCGGCGAACTCGAAGACCTGGCGTTCCAGTACGTCGATCCTATCTCCTACAACCAGGTCAAGGAAGCCATCGAGTCACGCCGCAAAGAGGGCGAGGCATTCCTGGCTGAGGTGCAGACCATCATCGGGCAGAAGCTGAAGGAAGCCAAAATTCAGGCCAAGGTGGAAGCCCGCATCAAGCGCCTTTACAGCATCTGGCAGAAGCTGCAGCGGCAGCGCATCTCGGTGGACCAGATCTACGACATGCTGGCGCTGCGCATCATTACGCAGTCGGAAGCTGATTGCTACGCGGTGCTGGGCATCATTCACAATCAATGGCGGCCGGTGCCGGGGCGCATCAAAGACTTCATCGCGATCCCGCGCAATAACTTCTACAAATCGCTGCACACCACCGTCATCTCCGAGAAGGGCCATGCTTTCGAGGTGCAGATTCGTACCGAAGAAATGCACAAGATGGCCGAAGAAGGTATCGCGGCGCACTGGAAGTACAAGGATGGTCCGGTGTCGGCGCGCGATGAGCAGCGACTGGCATGGCTGCGTCAGGTGGTGGAGTGGCAGCGCGACATGAAGAGCTCGGACGAGTTCCTCTCCACGCTGAAAATCAATCTCTACCCGGAAGAGGTCTACACCTTTACCCCGAAAGGCAAGATCGTCATCCTGCCTCAGGATGCTACGCCGATTGACTTTGCTTACACCGTCCACACGGAAGTTGGCCACACCTGCGTAGGCGCCAAGGTAAACGGACGCATGGCTCCCTTGCGTTATAAGTTGCGCTCCGGCGACATCGTGGAAATTCAGACCGCGCCCGGCCACCATCCCAGCCGCGACTGGCTGCAACTGGCGAAATCGCCGCGCGCCCGCCAGAAGATCAAGCACTGGCTGAATGTGCACCAGCGCGAACGCGCCATCGAAATCGGACGCAAGCTGATCGAGAAGGAAGCGCGCAAGTATCGCATCGCGCTCAAGAACCTGAGCGAAGCCGAATTAACGCGTGTGGCCAGCGAAAATGGTTTGGCCAAGCCCGACGACCTGCTGGCCGCGATCGGTTACGGCAAGTACTCGGCGCGCAGCATCCTCGCCCGCGTGCTCCCCGCAGACGCATCGTCCGGCGTATCCGGCGCAGGCGAACCCGACAAAGAAGCGGAGGGAGGATTCACGAGCGTCATCCGCCGCGTCTTTGGCACCGAGACGTCGGCGATTACGGTCAAGGGACACGACGACCTGCTGGTGTATCGCGCGCGATGTTGTAATCCGATTCGCGGCGAAGACATCATTGGCTACGTCACCCGTGGCAAAGGAGTGGCCGTGCACTCCAAGTCCTGTCCCAACGTCACCAACCTGATGTACGAACCAGACCGGCGCATTGCCGTGGAATGGGGCAAAGATGGGTCGGGGTCGACCTGGCAGACTGGTTATCCGGTGAAGCTGGCGGTTTATTGCGATAACCGTCCCGGCATGCTGAAGCAAATCGCGACCGTCATCAGCGACGCAAACACTAACATCCGCAACATTGAAGCCAAAACGGCCGAAGACCACGCCACGGTTGACCTGGTGGCCGACATCGCCGATCTCAAACATCTGGAGCGCATCGTCACCGGCGTGCGCAAGATTCCCGGCGTGCGCGATGTTCAGCGCATGCAGAAGCTGTAGGTGCCGCTACTCGCTTTTCGCTTTTCGCTTTTCGCTTTTCGCTTTTCGCTATTCGCTCTTCGCTATTCGCTCTTCTTCACATGCGCCAGCACCTCTTCGGCGTGGCCTTCCGGCTTCACGTTCTCGAAAATGTACGCGAGTTTGCCGTCGGGTCCGATCAGGAATGTGGTGCGTGCGATGCCCATCACTTTTCTGCCGTACATGTTCTTTTCTTTGAGGACACCGAATCTCTTGGCGACTTCTTTCTTTTCGTCGGCCAGCAAGGTATACGGCAAGTCGTATTTTTCTTTAAACTTTAACTGTGCCTTCGGGGCATCGCCGGAGATGCCCAGGACCACCAGTCCGGCCTTCTGCAGTTTGCTATATGCGTCACGGAACCCGGACGCCTCTATGGTTCAGCCGGGGGTGTTAGCTTTGGGGTAGAAAAACAGGACTACGGTCTTGCCGCGGAACTGATCGAGCGAAACCGGGTTTCCGTTTTCGTCGGGCAAGGTAAAGTCGGGAGTTTTCGATTTGATTTCCATATCGCACTATCTATACCGCAAATCGGTGAAATGGGCTACTGCTGGGCTGTTAGCGATCACGCTGCCTTGCAGCCTGGTCAATGCGCAGATTCGCGACCGGACCGAGCATCAGAAGGTTGACCAGAGCCAACAGAAGCCGGCGAAGAAGGACAAGCGCGGCCCGCGGGCCATTGCCGTGGTTGAGTTTTTACCCGGCGGAGGCACCCGGCTGGTGCCAATAGCGCTTTGGATCGACGGCCACTTTTACGACGCCAGCCTGTACGGCGCGAATCCGGAGCCTATGGCGCTGGAGCCGGAGACCCTGTATCAAGCGCTCACGTACGGGGAGCCCGCGGGCTGGTTTACGGTGACAACACCTCGAGACGTGAAAGGAAGTTGGGTTGCAGACGGGCAATGGAAACCCGAGACGCCGGTCGAAGCCAAAATGGCCCAGCAGGCCGCGAAGCAGCCTAAACCTAAGCCCAAGGGACAAGACGTGCTCAGCGACGACCAAGGACCGCCCGTGCTTCGTCGCCCTGGCGAGACAGCTACACCCAGCGCTGGACAGAGCGGCGCGCCAGCTTCCACCTCCGGAGGAAATTCGACGCCGTCCAGCGGCGGGAATTCCACTGCAAACAGCACCCCTCCGCCGAAATCCAACGACGATCCTGACCGGCCCACACTGAAAGCTCCGCCGCCGAGTTCCGCGCCTGCGCCTGCAAATTCCAAGCCAACCCTCGGCGACAACACCCAACAAGTGAAGGCGCAAGCGCCCGCTACAACCGCCTCTGCAGGGGTGTCTCCGGATGAAAACGATCCTAACCGCCCGATCTTGCGGCGTGGCAAGCCTGCCACGCAGGCAGTGGTGACTGATACCGACGACTCGGATGCACCCGCGAGTAAGGCGGCTAAACCAGTCGCAGGGGGCGGCGCAACCGCCGCTCCCTCGGTCTCGACTAGGGTCACGCAGGCTCCGCGTGCCTATGCGGCCATATCTGACGCGGGCAACTACGAAACCCGGTCGCTGCTGTACGGGATGGCAACGGGAGAACGGGAGAGGATGGGCGACCCGATGTCGAAGATGGCGATGGACGATGTCCGAAAGTACGCCGGTCAACATAATGGACCGGCGCCGCCAAAGACGGCCACCATCACCGACTACGACCTGCGCGGCTTCGATCTGGACTACAGCAACTCGCCGACGCTGGTGCTGACTGCCAAGCTGCCGGTTGCGCCCATAAAGCCGATACCGGGACTTGAATTCGATTATTTTGTCACCGTGGTTGCCCGGGTTGACCTCAACGGCACGCCACAAAAGATTTTCAGCGTCGTTAGCGACACCAATCATCTCGATGCCTACCCGCGCATGCAGGTTATCGACGCCATCGACGCCGACGCCAACGGGCGGGGCGACCTCCTCTTCCGCCAGTATTCGGATACCGGCATCAGCTATGCGCTGTATCGCGTGTTCCCCTACCAGATGACCAAGATTTTTGAGGGCGGCTCGGGGATGTAAGCGGTTGCTTGGGCCTTCAAGACGGCTTCGGCCGGATTGAATTCCTTCCGAATTCCATTCCAGGCAAAACAAAATCTCTTCGCATACGTCTGCAAGGGGAACTTTCCGCCGCGTTCTGACATTACAGGATATGAACCGCGCTATGACGCGGTTGGCAGGCTGCGGAAGGAGAACACCGCAAGCAATGACTAGCGACGAAGCTTTGATACTGGACTTCCAGCGTGGATCGCGCGAAGCCTTCGACGAGCTCTATGCACGCTATCGACGGCCTCTCTATGGTTTCTTCCGCCGGCGACTGGATACCGACTTGCGCGCGGAAGACCTCGCTCAGGAATCATTCCTGGCCGTGATCCGGGGATCGGAACGCTACGAACCTCGGGCCCTGTTTCGCACCTATCTGTACGGGATCGCATTGAACCTGCTGGCAGCCGAGCATCGCAAACATCGACAAAGCACAACGTCGGTGAGCGAATCGGACGCGTCCAGCGAGAGCGCTCCTGATCGCGGTCTGTGGGTACGGCAAGCGCTGGAGAAACTCGATCGCAACGACCGCGAAATCCTGATGCTGCGCGAATACGAACAGCTGAGTTACACCGAGATAGCCGAACTGCTGCGCGTTCCACTGAACACCGTACGTACTCGGCTGTTTCGCGCCCGCATTAAGTTGAAGAGCTATCTGCAGCCGAAGGAGTTGGTACGCCGCAATACCGTAGCCGGGGCAGCCGAGCCTGAAGAAAGCTTGCCAGAAGGAGGCGTGAGATGACCGCACACGAACACCTGGTTGAACAGGAAGAAGTCATGGCTTACCTGGACGGCGAACTGCCCGTGGATCAGGCGGCCAAGGCTGCCGCGCATCTGCAGGAATGCCGGCAATGCCAGCAATTCGCTGTCGACCTCCGGTCGGTTTCGCAGGCGATGACCCACTGGGAGATTGAGCCCTTCGATCGCGAATTGGACAGTCGGCTGATTGAGGCGCTTGAGGAACGCAAAGAGCAAAGTGCAGGGGATGTTCGGCCCTCCCGCTGGCATGGTTTACGCATCAATCGCTGGCGGCGCTGGGGTTGGATGACCGCAGCAGCCGGTGTTGCAGTGTTGGTTATTGTGGCGGTGATGCCGCACACAACACTTATGCCACCATCTAGTCAGGCGACCTTCGCCGAGCCACAGCAAAGTAGGCAGTTTGCTCCATCGCCGGGAGCTGCCATTAGCATCCAAACCCCGGAAGGACTCCGCAGAAGGGAGGAGTCCCAACTCGCCTCGAGCCTGCAGAACAACCGCTCGAACTCCATCGGCGTGACCGCGTCTCTGCCTTCCGCTCCTAAGACAACCACGGCGGGACAGAACAGTTCTCCCGTTTCGAACGCTCCGATGATCGCGCGCACCGCGCAGCTCGAGATTACGACCAAGGATTTCGAAGCGGCACGGGCGCGGATTGACGAAATCCTCAAGCGGGAGAGTGGCTATATCGGCGAGATGAATGTGTCTTCGCCTGCCGATGCGGAACGCAAGCTCACTGCGACCTTGCGTGTGCCCGCCGATCGTTTGGAAGCGGCCATTGCAGAGTTGAAGAAGGTCGGCCGCGTGGAATCGGAATCGCAGGCGGGAGAAGAGGTCACTTCGCAATATGTGGATTTACAGGCCCGGCTTACCAACGCCAGAAATACCGAACAGCGACTGACAGAACTCCTCCGCACCCGAACCGGAAAACTGGAAGAGGTTGTCGCAGTCGAGGAAAAGCTGAGCGAAGTTCGGGAACAAATCGAACGGATGGAGGCGGAGAAGAAGGCCCTGACCAAGCGGGTTGATTTCGGCACGGTGGCCCTCTCGCTCGCCGAGGAACACAGTGCTCAGATGCGGATAGTTCCGCAGTCCGTCGGCACGCAATTCCACAATGCCGCGGTCGAGGGCTACCGCAGTGTTGTGGGCAGCGTAGTCAGCGTGCTTCTGTTCCTCATGTCCTGGGGCCCGACCCTGTTGTTATGGGGAGCAATCCTGTTCTTCCCGGCGCGCTATGTCTTCCGCCTTATCTGGCGAACAGTGCGCACGCCGGACGCGGAATAAGAAAACTCGAAAGAATCTGGTTTTACAGTATGTACCGCGACAAGTCCTGGTCCTTCACGATGTCGGTTAGCGTCTTGCGCACATAATCGGCGTCGATGGTAACGTTCTTCTCTTTCATGTCCGGGGCCTCGAAGCTGATCTCGTCCAGAACTTTCTCCATGATGGTATGCAGGCGGCGTGCGCCAATGTTCTCAGTTCCCTCGTTTACCCGGAACGCGAAGTGCGCTACCTCGGCCAGGGCCTCGGACGTGAACTCCAGCTTCAGTCCCTCGGTGTCGAGCAGTGCGATGTACTGCTTAGTGAGTGATGACTTCGGCTCGGTGAGTATCTTGATGAAATCTTCCACCGTCAGCGACTGCAATTCCACGCGGATGGGAAAGCGCCCCTGCAATTCTGGAATGAGATCGCTGGGCTTGGAGACGTGGAATGCGCCGGCTGCGATAAACAGAATGTGGTCGGTGCGCACCATGCCGTAACGTGTGTTTACCGTGGTGCCTTCGACGATGGGCAAAATATCGCGCTGCACGCCTTCGCGCGAAACGTCGGGCCCATGGCCGCCTTCGCGTCCGGCAATCTTGTCAATTTCGTCGAGGAAAATGATGCCCGAATTCTCCACCCGCTCGACCGCTATGCGCGTGACCTGGTCCATGTCAACCAGGCGCTGCTCTTCTTCCTGAATGAGATACTCGAAGGCCTCGCTCACCTTCATCTTCCGCTTCTTGGTGCGCTGGCCGAAGATGTTGGGCAACATGTCTTTCATGTTGACATCCATCTCTTCCACGCCCTGATTGGTGATGATCTCGAACGCAGGCATCGATTTCTCGCGGACATCCAGTTCAACGATGCGCTCGTCGAGTTTGCCCTCGCGCAATTGCTGGCGGAACTTTTCCCGCGTCCGCGATCCCGGTTCGCCGGCCAGCAAAGGTTCGGTGGCGATGTTGAATCCGATCTGCTGCGGGTCTTGCACCGCAGCACGGGGCTGCACCGGAGCCGGCATTGCCGGCAGCAGCAGATCGAGCAGACGCTCTTCCGCGTTGAGCTCGGCCTTGTCGGCAACGTCTTCCAGCTTCTCTTCGCGGACCATGTCGATAGCGATTTCCACCAGGTCGCGGATCATGGACTCAACATCGCGCCCCACATAACCGACCTCGGTGAACTTCGAAGCTTCGACCTTCATGAACGGCGAGTTGGCTAGCTTCGCCAACCGGCGCGCGATCTCGGTCTTGCCCACTCCTGTGGGCCCAATCATGATGATGTTCTTGGGGATCACCTCTTCGGCTAGTTCGGCCGAGAGCTTCTGGCGGCGCATGCGATTTCGCAAAGCAATGGCCACGGCGCGCTTCGCCTGGTTCTGACCGACTACATACTTGTCGAGTTCGCGCACAATCTCGCGCGGGGTCAATTCGTCGAGCGCGAAGTGTTCGTCATCTGCAGTTGCTGGAAGATAAATAGCCAATGAATATACCTCTTGCGGCCCAGAAAGGCCGGAACTGCTGACTCGTTGAGCGATGTCCCCGTTTCTATGTCTGAGTTGTCATCACGAACGGCCTTCAGGCCGTGAGGGATCTGCTGTTTTTCTTCACCATTTCTCTAACGCAAGTTAAAGCAGATTCCTCGCTTTGCTCGTAATGACAATTCCGCAGAATGGGCATTTTATCCGCGGTACCACTTTGCAAAACCGCGGCTCTTCTACATGCCGGGCATCTTCATTCCCGCCAGCCTGCGAGCGAAGCTGGGCTTGCCCATGCTCTTGAACATCTTGCGCATCTGGGCATACTGACGCAGGAGCTGATTGATTTCCTGGACGCTGGTTCCGGAGCCGCGTGCGATGCGCTTGCGCCGGCTGCCGTTGATGGCCTCGTGGTGCTCGCGTTCGTACGGCGTCATCGAGTTGATAATCGCCTCCACGCGGTTGAGTTGCTTCTCGTCCACTTTGTCCGCCCCGGACTTCTGCATATTGGCAAACGGCCCGATCTTCGGCATCATGCCGATGATGCTCTGCAACGAGCCCAGCTTTTTCACCTGCCGCAACTGGTCGCGGAAATCCTCCAGCGAGAAGCCGTCGGCGCTAAGCGCCTTCTGTGCGAACTCTTCCGACTTCTTCTTGTCGAGATTGGCCTCGGCCTTCTCGATCAGCGACAGGATGTCGCCCATCCCCAGAATCCGTCCCACGATGCGGTCGGGATGAAACAACTCCAGCGCATCGTACTTTTCGCCCATGCCGATGAACTTGATGGGCTGACCGGTGACTCTGCGGATGGAAAGCGCCGCGCCGCCGCGGGCGTCGCCGTCCATCTTAGTGAGTATTACGCCTGTCAGCGTCAGCTTCTTGTGGAACTCGTCGGCCGACTTCACCGCGTCCTGGCCGGTCATAGCGTCGGCCACGAAGAGTATCTCCGACGGATTGAGGATCTTCTTCAGCGACTGCATCTCGTCCATCAATTGCTCGTCGATGTGCAACCTTCCGGCGGTGTCAACGATGAGGACGTCGCAGGCATTATTGATGGCCTCACGCCGGGCTTCCTTCACCAGTCGTTCGACGGTCGCGGTGTTCGATTCCTCGACTCTGCCCTCGTAGATATGGGCCTTGATGGCCTGCGCGACCACCTTGAGTTGCTCGCGCGCCGCCGGGCGGTAAACGTCAACTGAGACCAGCATTGGCCGGTGCCCGCCATTCTTCAGCCAGTTCGCCAGCTTGCCGGAAGTGGTCGTCTTGCCTGATCCCTGCAGGCCCGCCATCAGCACAACACTGGGTGGCTGGGAGGAGAACTTCATCTTGGCCGCGTCTTTGCCAAGGATATTGATCAGCTCGTCGCGGACAATCTTGACCACCTGCTCGGCGGGAGAAAGCGCGGTCAGCACTTCCTGGCCCAGCGCCTTCTCGCGGATGTGCTCGATCAGTTCTTTGACTACGTTGAAGTTAACGTCGGCTTCGAGCAGCGCCATGCGGATTTCTTTCAGCGCTTCGCCGATATTTTCTTCCGTCAGGGTGCCTTGTCCGCGCAGATTCTTAAAGGCACGCTGCAGCTTATCTGTAAGGTTCTCAAACATTGTCAGGAGTCCACAGCTCAGGCTGGGTGGGCGGAAACCAGCGGTTTCCACGCTGAAATCAGGATATCACGCAGTAATGGGGAGTTGACTCCTAGGATTTGTCCGTCGGCTGAATGAACCATGCCCGATGCCACTCTTCGTCGGAAGTGGCTTCGATGGTCTTCCATTGACGAAAGCACGTGACCGCCATATAGCACCCGATCGCCCCGCCAACCAGGTAGCTGAGCACGTGCCAGTAGAGATGAACTCTTGAGACCAAGTCGGAGATCAATCGCCAAGCGCCGGCGCACAAACCCAATACATATACACCGAACAGGACTTGGTAAAGCCGGAGGGCGGTCCGTCTCTTCACTATCGCGAACTCCCACTCGGCGCGGTGCGGTACACCTCGGCGGCCGCCACGACGGTGTTGCAGTGAATGGTCACGGTGTCGTCGATGCGATTCGCATAGCCGCCCGCGTAAGTGACCATCACGGGTATGTCACGCGCGCGGGCGACGCGAAAGACAAGCTCGTCGCGCCGTTTCAGGCCTTCGATGGTGAGGTTCAATCCGCCAAGCTGGTCGTCCCGGTACGGATCGGCGCCGGCGACGTAGCAGATCAGCTCCGGCTCAAACAGCCGCAAGCCGGAACTTAAAGCGTTATCCAGCCATGCCAGATACTCGTCATCACTGCAGCCATCAGGCAGGTTGACGTCGATGGACGACGGCGGCTTGACGAAGGGATAGTTGTTCTCCTGATGCAACGAAATGGTGAAGACATCTTTGCTGGAGCCCTCGGTCATAGTGGTCCGTTGCGGACCTCGCAAGGTCGGAGCCGACGGCAAGGTGTTCGGGTTAGGCCGAGGATTGCCGAAGATAAATGCCGTGCCGTTTCCCTGATGTACATCGCAATCCACGGTCATGGCGCGACGAATCTCGCCGCGCTTCTGCATGGCGCGAATAGCAACGGCAAAGTCATTGATCATGCAGAAGCCTTCGCCATGCTCGGGGAATGCATGGTGAAACCCACCGCCGATGTTGATCGAGACGCCATCTTCCAGCGCGCGTTCGGCGGCCAAAATCGACCCTCCGGTGTGGAGCATGAAAGCATCCACCACCTGCGGCGAGTATGGAATCTCCATCTCCAACTCCTCGCGGGCACTCAGGGTGCCGTCCATCAGCTTGCTCACGTAAAGTGGCGAATGTACCAGCAGGACGTCTTCTTCACTGGCCGGGCCAGGAACCACAAAGTCAGACTCTTCGACAACGCCTTGTTGCAGCAAGCGTTCGCGAATAAGGCGAAACTTGTCGGCGCGAAAGATGTGCTCGCCGATGGGCAGGAAATACTTTTCGCTATAGACCAGCTTGAAGGGCAGCATGGGCCGACTATCTTTTACCTGGGCGCAAATTACTCCGCCTCCGAACCCACGATTCTAGTCCCTGGATGCTGAATACCGCGAGTCTGTTGCCGTTTCGGGGCGAAAGGATGTGCTCACCCTGCCAATTCGTGATGTGGTCGTCCTCCATTAACGTGGAGAGACAGCACCTGTAGCGCGGCATAGCGCCGTCCAAAGTTTTCACTTTACGAGACGCCGCGGATACGGCACACTTTCGCACATCACAAACAAGGAGGCTGTACATGAAGCAAGCTTTGCGGCTCGGTGTAGCAGTGTTGTGTTTCACCCTGGTGTCCCTGGCCACGGCCGTGGCGCAAGACCAATACACGGAAGGCCCGGTGGACCGCGTCGTTCTTGTCCATGTGTTTCCCGGACACTTCAACGCGTTCATGGACGACCTGAAGAACAACATCAAGCCGATCTGGGACGCCGAGAAAAAAGCCGGGATCATCGAAGGCTATGGCATTTTCTTGAACCAGACCAAAGCCGGCATCGACGATTGGGACATTGGCTTCGAGCTCACCTACAAAAACATGGCCGCTATCGATGGCTTGGGGATGAAGGTCCTGGAGCTACGCATGAAACAATATGGCGACAAGAGCAAAGAGCAACAGGTGATCGACAAACGCGTTGAGCACGCGGTGGTGGTCTCCAGCTTTTTGACCCGAGACATCACCTTGAAGTGAGGACCCGATCCGCAATCCCGAATTCCTGGCGGCGCTTGCGAAAGAGCGCCGCCCTATTCATTTACCATGATGCTGCATGGCGTCCACCACTCAACTGGTCACGTTCCGCCGGGCCGCCGGCTATAACCTGCTGGCCACCGCCGGCGTGGCAATGGTCGCCATCTTTTTGTTGTGCGCTTTGTGCGCGCCTTGGATTGCCCCGCACGATCCCGCGCAGATCAACCTGCCTGCGCGACTGATGGCGCCGTCGGCCGCACACTGGTTTGGCACCGACGAACTCGGACGCGACATCCTCTCCCGCATCATCTACGGGGCCCGCATCTCGATGCTGGTAGGCAGCTGTGTCGTGGCGGCGTCGCTCACGCTGGGACTCATCTTCGGCTCCATCGCCGGCTACTATGGCGGGGTCACCGACCGGGTGCTCAATGTGGTCGTGATGAATGCCTTCATGTCCTTCCCGGGAATTCTGCTCGCCATCGCCTTTGTCGCGTTTCTCGGGCCCGGCATTTTCAACCTGATCCTGGCGCTCTCGATTGGAGGATGGGTGGGCTATGCCCGCCTGGTGCGGGCCCAGGTGCTCGCAGTCCGCGAACGCGAATTCGTGGAGGCCGCGCGCGCATTGGGCGCCAGCGACCTGCGAATTGTTGCGCGACACATCCTGCCCAACATTATTCAGCCCATCATCGTGCAGGCGGCGATCGGCATGGCAGGCGCCATTCTGGCGGAAGCCACCATGAGCTTCCTCGGACTGGGCGTGCCACCCCCGGCGGCAAGTTGGGGTTCGATGCTGAACGATGCGCGCTCTCACCTGTTCGATGCGCCGCACTTGGTATTGTTCCCCGCCGCTGCGGTCATGCTGGCAGTGCTATCGTTCAACTTCATCGGCGACGGCCTGCGCGATTATCTTGATCCCCGCTCCAGGATCGAGGTCGGGCTGTAGTAAATTTCTCAATTCGTGATGGTTTTTACCCACTAACAACGAACCGCTAGCCCCTGGTTTATAGTGTTCTGTGCTGCCGGTGCAATCTTTTTCTTCTCGTAACATCCGCATTCCGCTCTTCGCCCTCGCGATGGTTCTGCTTGTGCTGGGCTGCGCCTGCAAGCGCGAAAGGCTCTCCAAGCATGAGTACATGTATGTCTCGGCACAGGAGACCAGCCTGCGCGATCGAGTCGCCACCATGTACAACAAAATCGGCTCCGTGCACTGCGGCGATCGCGTGGAAGTTCTAGAGAAGTCGCACCGTTTTCTCCGAGTGCGTACCGACGGCGGGCAGGAAGGCTGGATCGAGGAACGGAGTCTAGTTCCCCAGGACGTCTACGATGCCTTTCAGAAGCTCGCCAGCGACGCTGCCGGCCAACAGGTGCAAGCCCATGGAACGGCCCGCTCTGAACTTAATATGCACATGACCGCCTCGCGCGAGGGTGAGCATCTTTATCAGCTTAAGGATGGCGAGAAAGTTGAAGTCCTGAAACGCGCCACCGCTGAGAAGAACCCGCCAAAGCCGGCTCCTGCGAATGTAACGCAAACTCCCAAGGGGGCCGCAGCGGCTCAACCACAATCTAAGACCGCGCCTGTTCAGACGGCGGCGCCCGCCAAAGCTGCGGCCGAAAAAGCAGCCGCCGCCAGGCCCCCAGACGCCCCAAAGCCGGTGATGGAAGACTGGTATCTGGTGCGCAACTCCGCGGGCCATGTCGGCTGGGTCCTGCTGCGCATGATCGACCTCGATGTCCCGCTGGAGATTGCGCAATATGCCGAGGGCCAGCGCATCATGGGCTACTTCGTGCTGAACACCGTGCTAGAGGAAGACAAGCAGGTGCCGCAGTATCTGGTCCTGTTGAACGAACCCAAGGACGGGTTGCCCTGGGACTTTAATCAAATTCGTATCTTCACTCGCAACCGGGCCAAGCATCGCTACGAAACTGCCTATCGCGAGCACAATCTTGAGGGCTACTTCCCGGTCAAGACCGGCCATCAAGATTTTGGCAAAGAGGGTGACCTGCCTACCTTCACCATCCGCAAGAAAATGGCCGACGGGCAGATGACGGACATCACCTACAAATTGAACGGCCCTATTGTGCGCAAGGTGCTGACCCCGGAACAAGAAGCCGCAGAAAAGGCCAACCACCAGAAAGCCTTGGCCGCTTACTACGCGCAGCACAAGGGGCAGCCGAGAGCGCATCCGCTCGCCCATCCACGACACAAGCATCAGTGACGCGTGCTATTGAGGATTGCGAATTATAGTAACTGGCCAGCGACAAAAATGTGATGGTCATCACGCGAGAATTGTCATTACGAGCGCCCTGGGTTTGGGCGCGAGGAACCTGCTCTTCGGTGGAAAAGGTGAAAAACAGATCCCTGGCTGCGCTCGTGATGACAAACGCTACAAAATGTCACTACATTGTGCGAGCCCCAATAGGTCGCTCTAGTGGCTGTAGAACTCTACGATGGCCGCCACCACGCGTTGCTGTTCGTCTTCGCGCAACTCCGGGAACATGGGCAGAGCCAGTACTTCCTTTGAGGCGCGCTCCGACTCCGGAAGGTCGCCGGCTTTATAGCCGAGGTAGGTGAAGCAGGCCTGAAGGTGCAACGGCACCGGGTAGTAAATCTCGGTTCCAATTCCCTGCTGGTTCATGAACGACCGCAATTCGTCGCGTCGATAGGCGCGCACCACGTACTGGTGGTAAATGTGATGAGCCTCGGGCACTGTCGCCAGCAGCGCGATCGGCGCCTGCGCGCTGACCGACTGCTCGCCGTTCCGCACCAGCCCTGAGTTCACGAGCAAACCGTGATAGCGGCAAGCGAGCGTCCGGCGCGCCTGGTTCCAGTCGTCGATATGTTTCAGCTTCACCCGCAGCACCGCGGCCTGCATGGCATCGAGGCGGCTGTTCCAGCCAATCTCTTCATGGTAGTACCGTTGGCGGCTGCCATGATTGCGCAGACGCCGAACGTGCGCCGCCAATTCTTCATCGTCGGTAGTTACGCACCCGCCGTCGCCATAGGCGCTCAAGTTTTTAGTGGGATAAAAGCTGAACGCCGCGACCTTGCTTATTGCCCCTGCCTTCTTGTCGCGCCATTTCGCGCCGAAAGCTTGCGCTGCGTCTTCGACAAGGCGGGCGTCATACTGCTCGGCAAGCGCGGCGAAGCGGTCCATGTCGGCGCATTGCCCGTAAAGGTGCACCGGCATGACCGCGCGAACTTTGTAGGAGCGCCCACGCTTCAGCGCTCGCTCGGTCGCTTCGGGATCAAGATTCAGGGTCGCCGGGTCAATGTCGGCAAGGATCGGAGTCGCGCCACAGCGCACGACCGAACTCACGGTGGCGAAAAAACTGAACGGCGTGGTGATCACGCACGCCTCCGGCCCAACTCCGGCGGCTGCCAGAGAAAGCCACAAAGCGTCCGTGCCCGAGCCACAGCCAACGCTGTCCCGCACTCCCAGGTAGCTTGCCGACTCGCGTTCGAAGCCCTCAAGTTCCGGCCCGCCGATGAAGTGTTGGGTCGTCAGCACCCGTTCGATGGCCGCGTGGACCTCGTCCTTGATCGTCTCGTATTGACGAGTGAGGTCAAGCATGGGGATGGAGCTGCGCTCGGCAGGAGGCGAACTAACAAACGATTGCCGCGTGGTCGGTGGCATGGCGAAACATGATTCTATAGCGAATCCGGTCAGCGTACGCGGGCTGTAGCCCCGTTCACGCACATTTCTAGGATTGTCAAAACAAAAGTCGACGCCCTCTTTACCTTCCCGCAAACAGGATGTAATGGCTGGCCGCGCCCATGAAGAACAGCATGGGAAACGACAGCCAGAAATTCAGGCGCGTACACAGCATTGCAATTCTGGCCACCTTGGGCGCTTCCGGCGGCATCGCGGTTCCCTGCGAGGCATTGGCCTCGGTCCAGCGGATCAGCTTCTTCTGCATGCGCCACACCACGCCCCAAACGTTCAGCAGCATGAACCAGCCAAGTCCGCCACCAATACCGATTGCCAGCGCGCGATTGCTCTCCCAGCCGTGCTGATTCAAACTCAGAAAAATGTATGACGCCGCGACCACCGCGATCCCGACAATAACGCCCAGCACGGGACCATTCCTGAGCCCCTCGGCCGGCGACATCAGCAATCCCATCTCGATAACGAACGCCAGCGTCCATAGTCCGAAGAAAGTCCCGAACATCATGCCCGCGGATGCAGGCTCGCCCGCGGCCACCGCATTGCGGACGTCGCTGGCCACGACGTGCATCCAGTACGCAATGCCCGCGAGGACAGTCACCACCGCGCTCCAGCGAAACCACCACAGGGCCCGCGTCATCAGCTTGGGAACAACAATTCCCCGGGATTTCGCGTCAAGCTCCTGCAGGAATGGCATGCCCACCAGGTTGAAAAAGTACAATAGCCCGATCCAGGTGATGCCCGCGACAAAATGGATCCAGCGCAGGGCCATAAGGGCGGTTGCTGCGCCGCCGGGGAATTCCATCTGCGGCGAGAGGAGCAGCGCCGCTAGCGAATACGTCATCTTGAGTCACCTCCGATTGTTGACCTGCGCACGTTTCCCAAATCCTGACAGTGCGCGAATCGACAGTATCGCAGCGTTTCCCCCAATAACATAACTTAGGAGTTCTTCATTGCGGCACTTGCCCTGGATTCCCGGGGAAGCACATTCACGAAGATTCGACGAAGCCTCCCTCGCCCGAATCCCCTAGCATTTCCGCATCTTTGTTCTCAATACGTTGCCCGCAAAATATTCATAACACGCGATTCACAGGCAGCCGTAAGTCCTTGCTGCTGAATATCTTGCCCAGCCCTAATTGCAGGGTCGCTGATTTTCAAGGATCGCTGCCGCAGCTGCCCCGCCATTCTCCCGTTATGCGTAAACCCACATATCTGTTGTGATAAGACGCTTTGGGATCGAATGAAACCCGAGGCCTGGGAGTGCCGTGCATGAGCTTTGGCCCACATCCGATTGAGCAAGCTCGTCGAGAGCACCAGCCCACCGACCCGAATGCCGCCACATCAGTTGCCGAGTCACCGACGACTGTACAGGTGTTAGACTTCACCCACTTGTTGAAGTTCCCTAAGCGGCACGATGATTACGATCTCAAAAGAAGACTATCTGAAGGCGATCGCGGAAGCGGAAGCGGAAGGCCAAACTGTCATTCCTGCCACACTGGCGCATTGGCTTTCCGTAACTAGGCCAGCCGTAACATTCGCTCTGAAGCGCCTTACCAAGGATGGATTTGTGTCCGTTAAGGGCGACGGGCATATTCGGCTTACCGCCCAAGGGCGGGAAGTCGCCGAACGCACGATCGTCCGTCATCACCTGATCGAGCGAATGTTGTCCGAAATTTTCGGGATGCCGTGGTGCGAGATCCACGACGAGGCCGAGCGGCTGGAACACGCAGTCTCGCCTGCGTTTGAGAAGAAGCTTGTCGAGAAACTCGGGCACAAGGACACTTGCCCTCACGGAAACGAGTTGGTTCTTCGCAGCCCAGCCGAACGCCGCAAACGAGGATTGCGTCTACTCAGCGAGTCAGAGCCGGGCTCGAGATATGTGGTTGCTAGTGTTTACGAGCGTGACCGGCAACTCTTGGAGTTCTTCGAGAATGAAGGAATCCGCCCGGGAGTTCGCGTCGCCGTGGAGGCCCGCAACTACGACGGCACGGTCTCGCTGTCGATAGGCAAACACCAGATTCGTCTCGGCACATTGGCCGCCGAGAGGGTCTGGGTTTTGAAAGCATAATATTCACAGGATGTTTACTATAGTTAATAAAACATGGTGTATCCTGATTTCAGGATGAGGGACGGACCTGCCTTTCGCCAGTCCTGAAATCTGGAGGGACTTGCCGTGAGATCGAGTTCCAAGCGCCGTCTACGCCTCATGCTCCATCTCACTTTCTTCACCATGGCTGCCATTTCGCTTGTGCCTACACTTGCACGGGCACAGGGAGAGACCACCAGCGCCATTCTCGGGCAAATTACTGACTCAACGAATGCCGCGGTTCCCGGAGCCGCGGTGACCGTTATCGACCGTGACACAGGGCTGAAGCGCAGTGCAAAGACGGACGACGCGGGCCGCTTCAATTTCCCGCAGCTCAAACCGGGCACGTATACGGTCAGAGTTGAAGCGCAGGGATTTGAGCCGCAACACGCGGACAATGTCGTCTCCGGCCTGGGGCAGAAGCAGACCGTCAACCTCACGCTCAAAGTGGCGCAATCAAGGGAGACCGTTGAGGTCACCTCGGAAGCACCAATTATCAATACGAGCGATGCAAACACATCCACGACGTTGGACGCGCCGGCGCTGGAGAACCTGCCTAATCCCGGCGGAGATATGACATACCCCTTGCAGTTTGCGCCGGGCGCTCTGATCAATACAGCTGGCAGTGGCAATGATTTCGTCGGCGGAACGAACGGCTACGGCAATGTGGAATTCAATGGTCTGCCTGCCCTTTCCAACGGGTACATCGTTGATGGGCTGGAGACAAATGACCCGCTTACGAATCTCAATAGCGGGCTCTCGACCAATCTCGTGCTCGGCCTGAATTCGGTCTCCGAAGTGACCGTTAATACGCTTTCGTATTCCGTCGATCAGGGCAGGTATGGAGCGTCCCAGGTCAATTACATCACCAAATCCGGCACCAACCAGTTTCACGGCAATCTGTACGAACTATGGAACGGCGGAATCCTTAACGCAGCCGATTACTTCACCAACGCCACCTCGGGCAGTCACAAGCCGGGTTCGACGGTAAACCATTTCGGAGGCAGTCTGGGCGGACCGATCATTCATGACAAATTGTTCTTTTTCTTCGACAGTGAGTGGGTACGGATCGCTCTGCCGGTCTTTACGACGGTGACCGTTCCCAGCGCTGGGTTCCAGCAATATGTCTTGCAGCAACTTCCTCTGGGTGGAACCGACTCTGTAACCGGATCGCGCTATGCACCTGCGCCGCAAATGGTGCCGTTCTATCAGAAGATGTTTTCACTGTACGGGAATACCAGCGGAACGCCCCTGGCGGTGCTCGGCTGTCCCTTCAATTCGGACGGCGGTTCCGCTTCAGGCAGTCCCCCGAACGGGAACGGCTGCGCGAATCGGAGAGGGGTGTCACACTCCAGTGACGATCACGAGCAGGTGCAGACGGCCCGCATCGACTACAACATCAGCCCGAACGACACCGCGTGGGTTCGCTTTCAGGCCGACACTGGACTGCAAGCTGCCTACACCGACCCGATCAATCCATTATTCAATGCCATTTCCCCGCAACCGCTGTACTCTTTCGCGGCGGGATACACGCACGTCTTCTCGCAGAACCTGGTGAACTACTTCAATCCAGCGTTCTCGTGGTACGAGAGCCTGTTCGGGCCAAGCGACCTTCAAAAGACGCTCGCGGCGTTCCCGATCGTGCTCCAAGGCAGCGGTGCGAACGCCCCGTTCACCACCATTGGAGGACTCGACAACACCTGGGTCCAAGGCAGGCGGGCATCGCGGTTCTTCATCAATGACAATCTGGCCTGGAGCCGCGGGGCTCATGAGCTCAGATTCGGCACGAACACCCGAATCTTTCGGCTGAATGATTACGATTTTGGGCAGGGTACGGTTCCTACGGTCACGTACACAACGCTGCCACAATTCATCTATGGCGTGGCCTCCACGGCGACGAAGACATTCCCTTCGTCTGCCAACGAGCCTTTCAATTTCCTGAACCTGGATTTCTATGCTCAAGACACGTGGCGAGTCACGCCCACGCTGACCTGGACGTTTGGCCTGCGCGATACCTACAACTCCAACCCGCTGAACCCGCATGATCAGCTTGCACGGCTGAATGGGGCGTTCAATTCCATCTCGCATGATGTCAATCAGCCACTGAGCGACGCGATTCAAACTGGTCTCGGAAATGTTTTCGCATCGACCCCACTGGCGATTTTGCAACCCAGAACAGCCATCGCTTGGCAGTTCGAACCCAATACCGTTCTGCGGAGCGGATTCGGCGTCTTCAGCGATATCTTGCCGGGAAGTGTCGCCGACCTAGTCGGAGTGAATCCGCCTTACGTTCAGACTTTCCAGGGTGGTCTGCTGGGAACCGTTGGCGGTACGGCGATTGCTCCCGGAGTTCCCAACAGTGCAGTCGATGCAACCATCGCGGCGAACCAGCAGTTCAGTTCAGGCTTCATTCAGGGCCAGCTTTCCTGCGCGTCTCCGCTCGCAAACCAGGCGACTTGTCTTCCGCCAGTCGCGATTACGGCTGTTCCGAATGGAAAGCTTCACGCCCCGTACTTCATGGAATGGAGTTTGGGAATCGAGCATCAATTCGGGAGCACGGGCAGCTTCCAGGCGCAATATGTTGGCACTCGTGCGGTGAATCAGCCCTATCTGACACAGGTCAATGGATATCAGACCGTATGCCAGGGATGCTTTGCTCCATTCCCCTACAGGCAGCCGACCGATCCGAGATTCGGGGCGGTAACACAGCTTTCCACGGGCGCCAACAGCAACTATAACGGCCTTCAACTGACGGCCATGAAACGCATGGGCCACGGTCTGCAAGGGCAGATTAATTACACATGGAGTCATTGCCTCGACACCGTCTCGAACGGCGGATTCCTGCAGTTCTCCTCTGGAGGGATTCTCTCTCCGTTGCCCGGTGACCTCCGTCGCGACTACGGCCCCTGCGATTATGACATTCGGCACAACCTCAACGGGCAGTATGTCTATGAGCTGCCGATCAAGGTGAGAAGCCAAGAGCTTGGACACGTGCTGAATGGTTGGCAGGTTTCGGGGACCGTGTTTTGGCATAGCGGAGTGCCGTTCTCGGTGTTGAGTACTCCTTATTCAGCAAACGGAAATGGTATCGTACAGGGCAGTGGACCTCAATTCGCCAGCCTTGTACCAGGCGTCGATCCCTACTGTCGTCATTGCAACATTCCGGGCGTTACCCAGCCCGGCACGATTCAATGGCTCAATCCAAATGCATTTGTCTCCGCGGTTGATCCTGCTACGGGAACCTGCAACGGCGGCGACTCTGCGCAGAATTGCCAATTCGGAAATCTCGGCCGCAACGCTTTACGCGGCCCCGACTTCTTCTGGAGCGACTTTTACATCACCAAATGGTTTCCGCTCAGCGAGCGAGTGAAGCTAAGATTTGATACTCAGTTCTTCAACGTCTTCAACCATCCAAACTTCAGCCTGCCGAGCATCGTGCTGGCCGGTATTCCGGGAAAGCCATCCACACAAACTGGCTTCGGCGCACTGACCTACACCACCTCCCCACCCACTGGCTTGCTCGGAGTTGGATTGGGAGGCGACAGCAGTCCTCGAATGATTGCGTTTCAGGCCCGAATTGAGTTCTGAGCCGACACCGACGGACGGCAATCCCCATTCAGAATCAGGGAGAGCCGCATGGCGAAGCGCGCGTCGTGCAACTCACGTTCGTCTCTTCCTGCTGCGGAGCTAACCGTGGCTTGCGTAGGCACGTTCGGTATCCCAGAATCAGAAGCTTAGAATTTGACACATAGTCCCACAGAAAGTGCGCTGCAGGATGTGATGTAGCTCACGCACCCAGCCCGGCGGCCGCGGAAACGATCCGCCGGGAATTTCTTTGGCCGGAATCCTGGTCGACTATCATGCGACGTCTTCCCAGCATCGCGATCACCGACAGCAGGGGCTGAAGCCGCATGACCTCGAGATACGAACTAGGGAGTCCTGGGCATCTAAAACGCTTACCCAGCACGCGCCGCTGAGTACCCCTCCCCCGGCATTTCCGTATCTTTGTTTTCAATATTTTGCCCTCCAGGGATTTGCGGTTGCCTTTACTGACAATCGACGACTGGCCACTGACAACTGCTCTTCGGGCACCCATGTCTGAGAAGCCCGCTCAAGCCAAAGGGATGGGCCGCCCGCTAGTTACCACTTCATCTCGCCCAGAGTACCGTGCCTGCCGAAGAACAGCAGTACCAACCCAGCAATAACGCTTACGAGATGTGGCATGAAGACGTGAGGAAAGAACCACGCGAAACGGTAAGCCTGCCTTGGACCATGAATGGGGACGGGCCGATACTCCCATTTCTGTTTGCCGCTGTAAACGCCCTGAGCATGCGACCAACTCGAATCGATCCTCGGCGAGGAAGAGGCCTTCGCATCCTCATCGGGGGCCCGTTCATATTGCAGCAACTCGATCTCGCGCATCCGCAGGTAGTAACGCATTTGATGGCGCTTCATTACTCCTTCAATGAGCCAGAAACCGAGGCCACTCAGTGCCCCAACCAGAAACAGCCCGTAGTGGCCGTACTGAAAGCTTCAGGCAAGCGCAGCCAGGCTCAGGGTTACGCCCCATCCCTTCACCGTCAGGAGTCGCGCGTCAAAATCACCGACAATTTTCAGGATCACGTAGTACTCCTTAAGGAGCGCGTCGCTATTGATGATCTGAGCCATCAATTGTCTTTTCTATCACTCCGAGGGCAACTACTGTTATTGCTGAATGGTCTGAATCGCTTTGCGTCGGACCTGCCTCACGATCTTTGCCTGGGCCACCGGCCGGTTCACAAGCGAAGTTCCCGGGTCTCGAACACCGCTAGACCCGGGCCACCCGCCGAGTAATCCCAGGTTAGCCCAACAGAAGGGCGAACCTGGGGCACCAGGCAATTCCCGAAGACGGCGTTTACAATGGGATGACGAATCCATGAAACCAGTTTGGAAAAGTGCAGACGGCAAGTCGGAGTTGTATCAGCAGGAATCCCTGGAGTGGCTCTCTTCTCTCCCGGAGGACAGCGTTGATTGTATTTGGACCGATCCGCCATACCTGCTCTCAAACGATGGAATCACTTGCGTAGCTGGCAAGATGGTCAAGGTAAACAAAGGCGAGTGGGACAGAAGCCGCGGATTACAACTGGATCACAAATTCAACCGAAGTTGGCTGCGGGCGTGCATAGGCATCAAATGAACTACGACCCGTGTCTCTACAATGATTTCGTAACTCGCCTATCCGACAAGGGAGGGTCGCTGCGCCTGAACCTCAATGAAGCTCTCCTTTGGTGGATTGCGGTTCTTCAGCGCGAACTAGCTGGAGCCAATCCCAGCAGCGCGTCTGGCGAAATAGATAAGACGCCAAAGTTGATGGTGCTAGGGTTAGATGGAGATGACGAGTTGTTCACCGAGGTGGTGGTCACGGAGGATAATCCAGAGACCCTTGTGGATGGAACTTGGGCTCCGATAGAGCTGTGGGCGTATAGCGGCGAATAACTTGTGAACCTGTCTTGTTCAGCAGAATCCAGTTTAAGGTATAAGAGCAACTCGCAAATTGCCCGCGTCGTGACAGAGGGTTGGGTCGCGAAAGAAGTGTATTGCGCTGCATGCTCCTCCGATCGTCTCATCCAGAAGCCTAACAATTGCCCGGGCATCGACTTCGCCTGCCCGGAATGCACGTCTCCTTATCAACTGAAGAGCAGGAAAACAGCGTTGATGAACCGTATCGTAGATGCTGGATACGAGAAAATGCTGGAAGCGATACGTTCAGAGCAAGTGCCGAATTTGGTTTTACTGCAATATTCGGCATCTTGGTCCGTCGTCAATTTGCTCCTGATACCCAGCTTCTTCTTGACGGAATCAGCAATCGAGAAACGTAAACCTCTTTCTTTGGCAGCTGAGAGGGCGAACTGGGTCGGCTGCAACATCCTGCTCAGCAACATCCCCCAAGATGGACGAATCGCGATGGTATCGAACGGGATTGCTGTGGACCCGTCGCAGGTCAGGAAAGAATACCGACGCGTCCGGCCGTTTAGCGCCCTAGGTCCAAAGATGCGGGGATGGACGTTAGACGTTCTAAATGTTCTTCGCAAACTAGGTAAACAAGAAGTTAGCTTGGCAGATGTTTATGCGTACGAGCACGCTCTCGAGGCCCTTCACCCGCAAAACAGAAATGTCAAACCCAAAATTCGGCAGCAGCTTCAAGTCCTGAGAAACTTGGGATTTCTTGCCTTTGAAGGTAGCGGACGGTACCGGATTTTACGATAGCTGATTCCGTCGGCGAGACACCAGAAAACGCAGTCAAACCAAAGGGGCACGGATTTTTAGCTCTCCGTGCCCTCTGGTGAATCGTTCCTAACTACATCCGCTCGTGCTTCCGCAGCTCATGCATCTGTAGCAGCTTCCGTTACGCGTCATGATGGCGCCGCAGACGGGGCAACTGGGTGAGTCTCCCATTTCAATCAGGTCCTTGAGCGCGTCGGAGGCGTGGTGGTGGTGGCCAGCATGATTGTCAGTTTTCAGTTGGCGGTTGTCAGCAAAAGCAGATCCCTCGGCTTCGCCTCGTGATGACAATTCGGGAGATGACGAGCCGGAAACGGGCGCATGGTCGCCCGGTAGGAGATCGCCGAAGGTTTTCTGCCCGTAGCCGTTCTCATCCGGCACGCCCGGCGGCGGGGCGTTGACGTACTTGGGACGCAGGCCGTCGAACAGCGCCTGCTGCTGGCCGGTAAGGAACCGCAGTTGCAGCCAGCGGAAGATGTAATCCATGATCGACTTGGCGTAGCCGATGTCCTGGTTATGGCTCCAGCCGCTGGGCTCGAAGCGGGTGTGCGCGAACTTTTCGCACATCAGCTTGAGCGGCACGCCGTGCTGCAACGCCAGTGACGTGGCGCAGGCGAAGCTGTCCATCAGGCCGCTGACGGTCGAGCCTTCCTTGGCCATGGTGATGAACAGCTCACCGGGCATGCCGTCTTTGTAGAGGCCGACGGTGAGATAGCCTTCGTGCCCGCCCACGCTGAACTTGTGGGTGATGGACAGGCGCTCGTCGGGGAGACGGTGACGCATGGCGCGCGGCGGCGCGGCGGCCTCGTCCACCACTTCAACGGCAGCGGCGGCAAGCGCGTCGCCCTTCTTCGATTTCGCGGTGGCCGACCCCATCGAACTGAGCGGCTGCGCCTTCTTCGAGCCATCGCGATAGACGGCGACCGCCTTCAGGCCCAGCTTCCACGCCTGGATGTAGGCCTCGGTGATGTCGTCAACGGTGGCGTTCTCGGGCATGTTGATGGTCTTGGAAATTGCGCCCGAGATGAACGGCTGGGCCGCGGCCATCATGCGCAGATGTCCGAGATAGTGAATGGTGCGCGTGCCCTTCGAGGGCTTGAACGAGCAGTCGAAGACCGGCAGGTGCTCTTCCTTGACGGAGGGCGCGCCTTCGATGGTGCCGGTGGCGTCGATGTAGCTGACGATGGCGTTGGTCTGGTCGGCCGTGTAGCCCAGTTTGAACAGCGCGGCCGGCACGGTGTTGTTTACGATCTTAATCATGCCGCCGCCGACCAGCTTCTTGTATTTCACCAGCGCGAGGTCGGGCTCGATGCCGGTGGTGTCGCAGTCCATCATGAAGCCGATGGTGCCCGTGGGCGCCAGCACCGTGACCTGCGCGTTGCGATAGCCGAACTTCTCGCCGTGCTTCAGGGCTTCGTCCCAGGTGCTCTTGCTGGCCTCAAACACCGCCGGAGGAACGTGCGTCTTGTCGATGTTGTTTACCGACGCACGATGCATGCGGATGACGTCGAGGAAGGGCTCGCGATTGATGTACCAGCCGGGGCAGGCAGCGCCCCTGAAGCTGTCAGCTGTCAGCTGTCGGCTATCAGCCAAAGCAGATGAGCCATACGAATTGTCATCACGAGCCGAAGGCGAGGGATCTGCTGTTCGCCGCGAATCAAAAGCAGATCCCTCGTCGGCCTGAAGGCCTCCTCGTGATGACAAATACTCACGAGTGAGCTCCGTTGCCGGAGCGAGGGGTTGGCAGAGTTCGGCGATCTTCGACGATTGCAGATAAGCTTCGCCGCACATGATGGCGGTGACGCAGGCAGCGTAGTCGCGTCCGGCGTCGGAGTCATAGGGCAGGCCCGCGGCCATCAGCAGCGCGCCCAAATTGGCGTAGCCGAGTCCCAGGGGACGGTAGTCGTGCGAGTTCCGGCCGATGGCTTCGGTGGGATAGCCGCTGTTGTCCACCAGAATTTCCTGCGCGGTAATCAGGACGGCGCAAGCGTGACGGTAGGCCTCGACGTCGAAAGTGCCATTGGGCGCGAACTTCATCAGGTTCAGGCTGGCGAGGTTGCAGGCCGAGTCGTCGAGGAACATGTACTCGCTGCACGGGTTCGAGGCGTTGATGCGCGAGGTGTTCTTTGACGTGTGCCAGCGGTTGACCGTGGTGTCGTACTGCATGCCGGGATCGCCGCAGTGCCAGGTGGCGTCGGAAATTTTGTGCAGCATCTCGCGCGCTTTGAAGGTCTGCACGGGATGGCCGTCTTTCACCGAGCGGGTGCTGAAGTCGCCGTCACGCAGCACCGAGTACATGAAGTCGTCGGTCACGCGCACCGAGTTGTTGGCGTTCTGAAAGAAGATGGACGAGTAGGCCTCGCTGTCAGGACCGCTGCCGTCATATCCGGCCTCGACCAGCGCCCAGGCCTTGGCTTCTTCCTTCTGCTTGCACTCGATGAAGTCCATCACGTCAGGATGGTCGATGTTGAGGATGACCATCTTGGCGGCGCGACGCGTCTTGCCACCCGACTTGATGACGCCGGCGAAGGCGTCGAAGCCTTTCATGAAGCTGAGCGGCCCGCTCGCGGTGCCGCCGCCGGAGAGCGCTTCGGTGGAGGAACGCAGCGGCGAAAGATTGGTGCCCGTGCCCGATCCCCACTTGAAGAGCATGCCTTCGGTCTTGGCGAGAGTGAGAATGCTGTCGAGCGAATCGTGTACCGAGTTGATGAAGCACGCGGAGCACTGCGGATTCTTGTAGCCGACGGGGCCGTATTCCACGCGCTGGGCCTGCGGATTCCAGTGCCAGTTCTGCGCGTCGGAGTTAGGCTCGATGCGATCGCAGCCCACGTTGAACCACACCGGCGAATTGAACGCCGCCTTCTGCTGCAACAGCAGGTGGGCGAGCTCGTCATGGAAGATGGACGCGTCGTCGTCACTGCGGAAGTATCCACCCTTGATGCCCCAGTCGCGAATGGTTTCGGCGACACGGGTCACGAGCTGGCGCACGCCGGTCTCGCGCTCGGGCGTGTCCATGGGCCCGTGCAGATATTTGCTGGCGACAATGTTGGTCGCCGTCATCGACCAGTCCTTGGGGACCTCGACGTCTCTCTGCTCGAAGATGATGCCGCCGTGCGAGTCGGTGATCTGCGCCAGACGCAGCTCCCACTCGAGCTCGTCGTAAGGCGAGACGCCGGCCGTGGTGAAGAATCGCTTGAAGGTGAGGCCGGGCGCGCGCTTCTTCTCTATGAGCGTGCTGGATACTGGGGTGGTGGTCGTCGTCTGCTCGCCGGTCGCGGTGGAGGGAGTAGTCGCAGTGGTTGAGTTGGTGGTGACTTCGGCCATGATTCGTGCTCCTGATCGCTACTTTATGATTGCGTTATTACGCGGGTCTAACGGCCCGCTCTTATCAACTTCCACCTACAAGGTTGTGGGGGCCTCTTTGCTGCCGCATGTAACGTGGACAGGAAAGAAGCCCCGGTTCATTTTGTCCGGCGCCACCGCACAACAGCGTGCCGCCACGGGAGCGAACTCCTGTGACGGTTCCGGACGGGCAACTGGTGCGCGCAACCTCACGCGCCTGGAGTGCCGCATTGACTTGGTAAGGAACAGCGCTGATGTCATCGTCTTGCGATGACTTCGTTGGCCCTAAATCCTCGAATGCCCTAAATTCACCGCACTGAATGTCACAACTTTTTCACGCCAGGCGGTCACCTCTGGCCACCTTGGCGCTGGGGGAGAACCCTCCCAAAAAACCAAGCATCGGCGAACAGTACGCCCGACATCTTGTGGATGTCAAGTACATAACACTACATCTTGTATTTTACGCCTTTCTAGGCCGAACCCAAAGAGTAAACATCGGGATTGACCGAGGTCCGGACTTGGGGTTGCCGACCGCCGTTCCGAGCACGAAACGCCCGTCTCTACAAAACGTGTTGCAACAGTGTTCTCGGAGGCCCTTGCTGGCTCGGAGTCGGCGGTCGATTCCCGAAACACTGACACCAAGGCTGACCCTTGGACTCTAGACCCGCAGCGGCGTCGATTCAACGCCCTTTCCGGGTGCACCTGTGTGGATGGCTGTGAATTGTGAGGAAAAGCAGGACGACATTGCATGTATTGCAACGGCAATGCGTCAAACCACAGGACAGTGATGGCCGTCACTGACGCTTGGGGCGCCGGAAAGCAACAATCGCGTCGGCATGATTTTGCGGGGCGCAATGCGGAGAAGGTTGTCGTTGGTGCTGTCGCTGGTCATCGTTCTATGGGCCGAGTTCGGCCTGGCGATGCCGCCTGTGCCCGGCCACGGCTCGAAATGCCATGTCCGAATGGCGCAGATGCAGCAGCAGGCGACCCCCTTCGCAACCCTGGCCACGTTGTCGGGCCCAGGCCAAAAGGGCCCGCACTCCATGCCTTGCTGCCCGTCGCACCCCGCGCCTACACCCACTCAAGGCGCAGATCATCCGGGTTGTTGCGACATGAGCAGCCAGCCTGCAAGGCCGTTGGGTTTCCTGGTCGTCGCTGGCCATTCTCCTTCCGTCCAGTTGAGCGCCAGCGGTCCTGCAGGCACAATCTTCGTAACGACCCCATCAAGCTTTGCGGTTCTGTGGAGCGAGCAGTCTCCTCAGTTCGTGCGACCTGTCTTCGAGCTGAAAACTGATCTGAGAACTTAGCGCGATCCCCAAGATCTTTGCCGCTTCCGGCCTGATTCGCGCAGCGCCCTTTTGTGCGCGATCGCCGGGAAGCTCACTGGGCTTTGGCCCTGACATTGGCGATGTTCAACCGAAATTATGAGGACACTATGAAATCGAAGATGCTTGTGATCTTAAGTACGCTGGTATTGGCTCTTGGGCTGATGGCCCAGAACGCAACCCAAACTCCTGCCGCCCCATCCGGCGACAGTTCCAAAGCGTGCGCCTGCTGCAATCACGATCAGGCCGACGGCAAGATGGCTTGCTGCGGCAAGGACGGCAAGTGCGGTCAGTCCAAGGACGGCAAAGGCGCCGCGATGTCCCATAACGAAATGATGTCGAAGGACGGCAAGTCGGGGATGAAATGCCCGATGATGGCGAAAAATGACGGCAAGATGTCGTGCTGCGGAAAAGACGGCGGATGCTGCAAAGACGGCAAATGCAACATGGCCAAAGACAGCAAGGGCTGCTGCGGCGGAAAGATGTGCGAACGTCCGGGCGTGTAAGCAAACAACTCTTAACCACGGAGACACGGAGGGCACGGAGTTATTTCGGTCTGATGCTTTCCGTGCTCTCGGTGGTGATTACGAATCGTAGTTGTCAGAGAAGCAATTGCCAGTAGCCAGTTGTCAGTGAAAACAGCAGGTCCCTCGGCTCGAACTGAAGTCCTCCGCTCGGGATGACAACTGTGAGGGATGGCCGGCAGGACAGCGGGTAACCCACTATAACGCCTGACTTTCCCAACCATCTCCATGTGCGCTGGTATAGTCGTGGTCGTTACCATACCGGAGCACACCATGAGATTCCGTCTGGTCTTTTTGCTTTTCGCGGCTACCACCGCTTTTCCCCAAAGCCAACCACAATCCGCTTCGGCCAACATCACTTACTTGCGGTGCGGCACGCTTTACGACGGCAAGAGCGACACGGCCCGCAAGAATGTTATGTTGCGCATTGCTGGCGAAAAGATTGACCAACTCGGCGACAACCTTCAGCCTGAGAGCGGCGCGCAAGTGATCGATCTTTCCCGTGAAATCTGCCTGCCCGGCCTGATCGACACGCATACCCACGTGCTGCTGCAAGGCGACGTCACTGCCGCAGATTACGATGTGCAACTGCTGAAGTACTCGACCCCGTACCGCACCATTCTCGGCACAGTGGCGGCGCAACGGGCGCTCGGCTACGGCTTCACCACCATTCGCGATGTGGAAACCGAAGGCGCAGGCTATGCCGATGTGGACATCAAGCACGCCATTGAGGCCGGAGTCATTCCCGGCCCGCGCATGCAGGTCGCCGGACGCGCCATGGACGTGACCGGCGCCTATCCCCTGCTCGGCTATTCGTGGGAGCTGAAGATGCCCAAGGGCGTGCAGGAGGTGGACGGCGCAGAAGGCGGCCGTAAAGCGGTGCGCGAGCAGATCGCCAACGGAGTGGACTGGATCAAGGTGTACTCGGACCGCAGCTATCGAGTGCGCCCTGACGGCGTGCTCGACGACATTCCCACCTTCACGCTTGACGAGCTGCGCGCCATCGTTGACGAGGCGCATCGCGAGCGGCACAAGGTCGCCTCGCACGCGTCTGCGTTGAATGGCGTGCACAACTCAGTGGAGGCGGGAGTGGATACTATCGAGCACGGTTTCTACATTGCCGACGCCGATCTGAAAACCATGGCCGCCAAGGGCACCTTCTACGTGCCTACGTTGTTCGTCGGGGAGTACGTCGCTGAAGGCCGCGCGGCCACAGGCGCGCACGTTTGGATTGACATGGTCAATATTCACGCGGCTACGTTTAAGCGCGCGTTGAACGCCGGCGTGAAGATCGCGTTCGGCACCGACGCCGGTGGATTTCCCTGGACCGTCGATCCCGCAAAGGAATTTGCGCTGATGGTGAAGTACGGGATGACCCCGGCGCAGGCTTTGCGCTCCGCCAACATGAGCGCTGCCGAACTGCTGGGCATGCAGGACAAGATCGGGTCACTCGAGCCCGGAAAGTTTGCCGATATCGTCGCCGTGGCCGCCGATCCCATGGCCGACATCACGCGGCTCGAGCACGTGGACTTCGTGATGAAGGGCGGAGAAGTGTTTAAGGGGGTGACGCAATAACAGTTGTCAGTTGTCAGCTTTCAGTTAAAGCAGGTCCCTCGACTCGCCCGGCAGATCTTGCGACTGTGGGGCCTCCGTTACTGCGCGTACACCAGCAGGTGAAATGTGCCGGGCACCGGCGCGGGGCGAGGATGCGGATGTTCCTTTGTCGGTTCGGGCGTTTTCCCGAACTCGGCCGTGTCCACGAAGATGCGATCGGTCTTGGGATCGTACGCCATGGTCTTGGCGCCAAACTCCGTCTTCACTTTGCCAGCCTCGCTGTAGTGGTCAGGCGACTCCTGGTGAAAGATGTGGACCCAGCCATCGCGGGTGGAAACGAAGAGCATGCCCGATTTCTGGTCGTACACCTCGGCATCGGCACCGGCGCTGATGGGGAATGACTGGATCACCTTACCGTTGTCGGCATTCATGACCACCAACATCGCGGGGCTACGACCAGCGACGAACAGCCGGCGATGGTCACGGTCCATCGCGATCGGCGCTGGCGCTCCGGCGGGCGCAATCGGCCAATGCGATTTCACTTCCAAACTGCGGGAATCAATCGCCACCACCTCGCTCTTATCTTCCAGATTGTTGTAGATGGTCCCTTGGCCGTCGGCGACCGCAAATTCCGGTGCTGCGCCCAGCTCAACTGTGCCCACGTTCTTTCCGGTTGACGGATCAATCGCCGTCGCACTGTGACTGTCGCCGTTAAAGGTAAAAACCCGCTGGGACGCGGGATCATAAATGATGCAGTCGGAGTCCGGCGCAGCAGATGCCTCGCCGATGACCTTCAGCGTCTTGAGATCGAAAATGATCGCCTTGCCCTGGCCGCCGTCACTGATGAAGCCGCGTCCTACTTCGGGTACCACCGCTACACCGTGACTTACCTTCAGCCCGGAAATTTTCCCGACTTCATCACCCGTGTCCGCATTTATTACAAGCACTTCGCTCCCATGCGTCAGATATAAGCGCCGCGAGTCGGGATCGAAGGTCATGTAGTCGAAGTACTCCCGGTCGCCTGGTGCCGCGCCGAATTTATAGGTATTCGCAAGGTGGTAGTTGATCGTGGTAACGGCGAAAGCGGTCGTCGCGAGCAGCACGGCGCCAATTACGGTGCGATGGTTCAATATCTTCATAAGCTCCCCATGTAAATAATAACGATTCAACATGAATAGAAGCTGAAGAATAGTTGTCAGTATCCGGTTGTCAGTTGTCAGTGAAAAGCAGATCCCTCGCGGGCTGAATCCCGCTCGTGATGACAAGAACAATTGTCAGTTTCCAGGTGTCAGTGGTCGGTAAAAAGCAGATCCCTAAGGGTGTGTACTCCTGCTCGTGGTGTTCAGCAAGATAGTCAACGGTGCGACGTGTTCGGGCTTGACGTAGCGGTTCACCAGAAAGCGCTTGCCGTCTTTGGCCACATCATAGGTAAAAACGTCGGTCGAGGAAATTGGAGCGCGACCGTGAATCTGGAACAGCGGCACGGGGGTCCCGGTCGCGAAGATGCTTTCGCCGTTGACCGGCACCGCCGTCAACATGCCACTGGGTGCGATGTAGAAAATCTCCTTACCGTCACCTCGCCAGCGCGGCTCGGTGCCGCCACCGCGCGACACCTGCCATTTTCCCTCCGTGCCGGGGAACGACGTCACGTAAATTTCCCAATTGCCCGACTCATCGGAGGCATAGGCCACCCAACTTCCATCGGGCGAAATCTGTCCGTTGGTCTCGTTGTTCTTGCCGGACAGAAGGCGGCTTGGCTCGCCGCCCGCAACGGGCAATAGTTCCAGATGTTCGCCGGACGCGCCCTGACGGGTGAACAGAATCTGCCGGTCGTCTAAAGACCAGGAATTGGGAACAAAATCGTCCGCGGCGGCGGAGGGTATGGTGTATCGATTCTTTTCCCGCTCCAAGCCAGTCGCTCGCTTTAGGAAGAGACTCGAGCCGTCGGCGTCACTGCGGTAAGCCAGCATGCTGCCATCGCGCGACCACACCCCGACCACCTCTTCGGCTGGGTCAAACGTGAAGCGCGAGTTGGTGGCTCCGGTCGTGCTTTCGATCCAGATGTCCACGTTATTCGCCGTCTGGTCGCTGATATCGACCGCCACGCGGGAGCCGTCGGGAGAAAGCGCGGGGTTATCCATGATTGCGGGTTCGCCGATGTGGCCCAGTTCTTTGCCCGATCGATCCATCCAGGTAAGCGCGGACTGCGCTGCCCCCACGCCGCTGTTGTAGATTAACGTTCCATTCTGCGCGACCGTCAAGGCAGTCCAGCCCGTGGAGGGCTGGTGTCCGACAAGATTCGCCACCGTGGTCGCGCTTCCGGAAACCGCGCCCGTAGCCGGGTCAAAGGGAAGGCTCACCAACTGCCTTTGCGCATCCGCATAAAACAAACTGTGGGCATCGTAACCAAAACTCGATTGGCAGAGGGCAAGAAGTTTTCTCTCCTTGTTTGCGAGGGAGGTGATGTAGATGCCACTCACGCGGTCGTCCTTGAGGTTCCCGAAGTTGGCATTCCAGAACAAGAAATGTTCGCCGTCGGGAAGAAAAAGCGGCCAGCGGTGGCTTTGTTCGCCCTTCCTGATGTCTGTGATCTGCGCCATTCCTGTTCCATCTGCATTGATGCGCCAGATCGGATTAATTACATCCGGGGTATAGATGATCACCCCGTTGCTTCCCCAACTTCCGCCGCGGCCGGCCAAAGCGGTGGCGAGCACCTGGGGCGTGCCGCCGGCGATGGCAATTTTCTGCAATTTACTGTTGGCGAAAAAGGCGACGTAGGCGCCGTCGGGCGACCAGAAGGGATAACTTGCGCCCTGCGTGCCGGGCAGCAGTGTCACACTGGACGACCCGATGCGCTGCGTGTAAAGCATGGGCACCCCGGAGCTTTCCTCGGGCGCAACAAACACCAGCATGGAGCCGTCGCGCGACAACGCCATGTGGCTGATGTTCATTTCATCGGGAACCGCTAAGGCAAACTGCATGCGAGTCGTGGGCTGTGGCCGGCGCGCCACGAACCACGTCACCGCTGCGACGGCAACCAGCGCCAGTGCACCTGCAAGCCAAGGTAGGAACCGGGTCGGGCGGGGAGCAGCCGTGGCGCGCGCAATCATGCTCGAGTCGCTGCCGGAGAGCGCGCTCAGAGCAAAGGACAGGTCGCGCGCCGACTGGAAGCGCTGCTCCGGGCTCTTCTCCAGGCAACGCCGCACAATGCGGTCCATCCCGGGAGAAACCAGGTGGCGGGTATCGGACAACTCCGGCGGGTCGTCTTTCAACACCGCAGTCATGGTTTCGGCCATGGTGTCGCGGCCGAAAGCGCGAACGCCTGAGAGCATTTCGTAGAGCACCGCGCCAAACGCGAAAATGTCGCTGCGGAAATCGGCTGCCTCGCCGCGCACCTGCTCCGGCGCCATGTAGCTGGCCGTGCCCATCACCATGCCCGCAGCCGTCTGCGAAGCCATGAGCGTGGCTTCGTTCGGCTCTGCACCGGCTTTCTGCGCCAATTTCGCCAATCCGAAATCCAGGATCTTGATGCGCCCGTCCTTGGTGACGAAAATGTTTTCGGGCTTCAAGTCGCGGTGAACGATTCCCTTGTCGTGCGCCGCCCCCAATCCATGCGCGATCTGCACGCCGTACTCGATGGTCTTACGCTGCGGCAGTGGCCGGTGATCGACCAACGCCCGCAAGCTTTCACCCTCCAGCAGCTCGGAGACCAGAAACGGCGAGCCGTCGTGCTGACCGATGTCATGAATGGCAAGGATGTTGGCATGGTTTAGTGCGGCCACGGCCCGCGCCTCTTGCTCAAAGCGGCGCAGGCGGTCGGCGTCGCGGGCGAACGATTCCGGAAGAATCTTCAGAGCTACATCGCGGCCGAGGCGGGTATCTTTCGCGCGATAAACTTCTCCCATGCCGCCAGCGCCAAGCGGAGACAGGATCTCATAAGGACCAATTTTCGTGCCTGGAGTCAGGGCCATCGGTGCGCGTAATTATAGCCTGTGCAAGATGTCAAAAACAGTTGTCAGTTGTCAGGAAAAGCGGGTTCCCTCGGTTCGGACGGAGGTCCTCTCTGGGATGACAAGCGTTTGGGGATTGCTGCGGGTATAGGGGTCCTTCGACTGGCTGCGCTCGTGATGACAAAAAAAGTCAGTTCCCAGTTGTCAGTCAGCAAAAAAGCAGGTCCCTCGGTTCGCTGGTGATGACAAAGAACAGTTGTGCCCTTCAGCTGACGGCTGCTTAAAACCTGCCTAAATTTCTTCTTTCTTCCTCTCGTAGTAATCTAGAGTCAGCGAAATGCCCTCTGAAAAGGTCTTAATCGTCGACGATGAGAAGCTGGTCCGTTGGTCTCTGCGGCAAAAGTGCGAAGAGTGGGGTTATCACGTACTGGAGGCTGACACCGGCTCGGCGGCGCTGCGCGTGGCGCACAACGAGTCTCCCGAACTCGTGCTGCTTGACGTGCGCCTGCCCGATGCCAATGGCATAGAAATCCTGGAACAGCTGAAGAAATCGAACGACGCACCCGCCATCATCATGATCACCGCCGACCCGCAGCTGGACGACGTGAAGACGGCGCTGAAGCTGGGAGCCTACGACTTCGTCGGCAAGCCGCTGGATTTCGACGAGTTGGCCGTGGCGGTCAAGAACGCGCTCGAGACCACGCGCCTGCGTACCGAGGTCGAATCGCTGCGCGGCGAGGTGCGCCGTCGCGCCGGGTATCACAATGTGGTAGGCGTCTCGCAGAAGATGGCAGAGTTGCTGGGTTTCGTCAGCAAGATCGCGGTCAGCGAGGCAACGACAATTCTGGTGCAGGGCGAAAGCGGCACCGGCAAAGATCTCATCGCCAAGGCGATTCACTATCAGAGCCGGCGGCAGGACAAGCCGTTCGTCGCCATTAACTGCTCGGCGATTCCCGAGACGCTGATGGAGGCGGAACTGTTCGGGCACGAACGCGGCGCCTTCACCGACGCCAAGGCCATGAAGAAGGGGCTGTTCGAGATGGCCGACGGCGGCACGCTGTTTCTCGACGAAATTGGTGAGCTGTCGCCGCTGTTGCAGGCGAAGTTGCTGCGCGTGCTGGAAGACCAGGTCATTCGCCGCGTCGGCGGGGTGCGCGATATGCAGGTCGATGTGCGCGTCATCGCGGCGTCGAACCGCGATCTGGAGCGGGCGGTGCGCGATGGTCACTTTCGCCAGGACCTGTATTACCGGCTGGCCATCATCTCCATTTTTCTGCCTACGCTGCGCGAGCGCAAAGACGATGTTCTGCCGCTGGTGGAATTCTTCATCACGCGCTACAACAAGAAGTTTCGCAAGACGGTGAGGGGCATCACCGACGAGACCCGCAAACTGATGCTGAAGTACGACTGGCCGGGCAATGTGCGCGAACTGAAGAATGCCGTGGAGCGCGCCATGATTTTGGAAGACAGCAACGAACTGCATCCGGAATACATGCCGTTCGCCGTGGCCCAGCAGCAGTCGGCTTACACCGCATTTGAGCTTTCATCGGCCAACAACAACAGCAACGCTGCCGGCCGGCAGTTGCCCGATGGACGCAGCTTGCCCAAGCTGGAGATTCCTCAGGGTGGGACTTCGCTGGAAGAGGTGGAGCGCGAACTGGTGGACATGGCCATGGCGCAAGCCAATGGCAACCAGACCCACGCCGCCCGCCTGCTCGACATCAGCCGCGACGCATTGCGTTACAAGCTGAAGAAGTTTGGGCTGATCCACGCCGAAGAAGACGAGCCCACGACGGCGACGTCGTAGGATTCGTTGAAGGTGCCGTCCCGACGGGACTCGGTTTCATCAACGAAGCTTACCCAGGACTTACTTCCTGGGCTACGATTGTGTCGCCCTTCGGGCTTAGGATTCATTTCCAGAAAGCCAATAGTGCAATGCAACGAAGGCCGCCATCCGTCTTCTATTTAGAGGGGTCAAATTTCACTACAATTAAGTAATCCGGCGGCCGAGTCGGAGGGAGCGGCCCATGCGTAAGCTGTTAGTCGTAATCGCCGTCATTGTTGTGGTCCTGGTTGTCGCACTGGTGGCATTGCCGCGTCTGATCGATGTCAATAAATACCGTGGCGAAGTGCAGGCCCAGGTGCAGCAGCGGCTCAACCGTCCGGTTCAGTTGGGAGAGATGTCGCTCGCGGTTTTCCCGCTCAAGGTAAAGGTGAAGGACGTTACCATCGGAGACGATCCCAGTTTCCACAACAACCTGCCATTTGCCCAAGTCGCTGAACTTGACTTAAGCGTCAAGTTGTTCCCGCTGCTGCGAAAAGACGTCCAGATCAACGGTCTGGAGATGAAGCGGGCGAAGATCGAGTTGATCCGCAACGCACAGGGAGTGTGGAACTTCTCAACGGTGGGAAATGGCACGACGGGGCCGGCTTCGGCGGCCCCGAGCGCGTCTGCTGAACCGAAGGCGTTCAGTCTTGGCGAGCTGAAGATTAGCGATAGTCAAATCGCAATTACGGACTATCAAAAACACGAATCGCGCGCGGTTTACGACCACATCGATGTGACCCTGAAGGATTACGTTCCCGGACAGACATTCTCTGTTTACGCCGCGGCGCACTTGCCGGGCGGCGGCGCGCAGATGCTGCGCCTGACGGCGGAGGCCGGCCCCATCAACGATGCCGACTTCACCGCTACGCCGTTCCAGGGCACGGTCAAGCTGGATCAAGTATCACTTTCGGGGGCGCAAAAGTTCCTGAACACTGCCTGGTTGCAACAGACTGATGCCGTGATTTCCGGGTCCACCAAGCTGGTCAATTCCAACGGAAAAATTACAGCTGACGGCAACCTGAAATTCGATGGCGCGGTGATTCATGGAGTGGAGGCGGGCTATCCGATCTCCGCTGATTTCGATGTGACCGACGATCTCACCAACGACGTGATCCAGATCCGGAAAGGGTCGCTCAAGCTGGGTCCAACCCCGCTCGCGGTGAATGGCACGCTGAACACGCGGCCCAATCCGCCGGTTATGGACGTGAATGTAGGCGCTTCGAATGCCTCCATCCAGGAGGTGGCAAGGCTGGCGGCGGCGTTCGGCGTGGCCTTCAGTCCCAATACCAACATTGCAGGACAGCTGACGCTCAACGTCCATGCTCAAGGCCCGACCGATCACCTGGCGCTCAACGGCAACGTCAATGGGCGCAACCTGGAGGTCACCGGCAATGGCATTCCTCAGCCGGTGCGTGTGCCTGCGATTGACCTGACGATGAACCCACAACAGATACAGTCCAACAACTTCACCGTAACTTCAGGTGCCACCACACTGGCTGCGCAGATGACGGTAAGGCAGTACGCCAGCAATGCTCCGAACGTCGATGGCACGCTCAAAACCGTCAACGCCAAGGTGAATGAGTTGCTGGGCATTGCTGAAGCCTACGGAGCGAGCGCCGTCGAGGGCATGAGCGGCAACGGCAATATCAGCCTCGATGTCCACGCGAGCGGTCCGGTCAAGAACCCCGATGCCATGACCTTCAGCGGCAGTGGCTCTTTGCAGAACGCGTCGCTAAAAACGCCGACGCTCACCCAGCCGGTAAATATCAAGAACGCGAACCTGCAGTTCACCCAGAATTCGGTGAACCTGACCAACCTGGCGGCGTCGCTCGGTTCCAGCAATGTAGCTGGCAGTGTCAGCGTGGCAAACTTCCAGGCTCCCCGGCTGACGTTTGCCATCACCGCCGACAAGGTCAATGTTGACGAACTGCAGAAAATTACGAGCGGTGCCACAGCGCCTCCGGCCAGGGAAAAAGCCGAAGCTTCCTGGAGCCTGTTCCCCGCGGCGAATGCTGCGCCCGTGCCTGCGGCGAAGCCGGGGGTGCTCGCCACCGCGACCGGGACGGGGACTCTATCCGTGGGAACCATCCTCTATCAGCAGCTGCAGTTGACCACCGTGCACTCCAACGTAACGCTCGATCACGGAGTCATCCAACTGAACCCGCTGACCGCGCAGATTGCCGGCGGGCAGGAGACCGGTAGCATCACTGTGGACACGCGCCAGCCGGCTACCACCTTGGCGGTAAATGCCAAGCTGACTGGCGTGGATGCCAACCGGCTGCTGTCGTCCATCTCCTCGGTGAAGGACATGGTTTACGGCACGCTCACGGCCAATGCCAATATCACTTTTTCCACGCCGCAAGCTGGTGATGTGGTGCAGACCTTGAACGGCTCGACGGTGTTGAATCTGGTCAATGGAAAGATTATGAAGATTGACCTGGTGAATGAGTTGTCGAAGATTGGCAAGTTCGGCGGCGGCACTCCCAAGGGCTATACCGCCATCTCCTCGATGAGCGGGAGCTTCAACCTGCGCAATGGGGTGGCGCAGACGAATGACCTGAAGGCCGCGCTGGACGTGGGTACGATGGCGGCCAACGGAAGCGCCAACCTGGTCAACCAGGGACTGAATATGCACGTGACCGTCGTGCTGAACAAAAGCTTCAGCCAGTCAGTGGGCGGCACGGGCGTGGGAGGCTATCTGAACACGGCGCTGGCGAACAAGAATGGCGAGTTGGTTCTGCCGGTCATCATCACCGGAACCATGAACCGGCCGGTGGTGGCGCCCGATGTCCAACAGATCGCTCAGATGAAGTTGAAGAACCTTCTGCCAACGGCGGGAGGACTGCTGAACGGGAATGGCGGCAATCTCGGCGGAACACTCGGAGGATTGCTGGGCGGTCAGCAGCAGCCAGCAAAGCCTGGCCAGCCTCAGCAAAAGCAAAACAATCTGGGGGGAGCACTGAATCAATTGCTGGGCCCCAAGAAAAAACCCTGAGAAGAAGAAAATCTTGTGGCCGAAAACAGGAGAGCCCAGGCCGTTTAGCCTGGGCTCTTCATTTTTCGCTTGGGTCCGCGTGCCTTGCGTCTAGGTTCGGGCGTGGCCCGCGGTCCGTTTCCAGTTAAGGGTTGAGCGAATCTTGTGTCACCGCAATCCGCCGCTACATCACGAGCGCAATACTTTCCAGCTCTCGTTGGAAGCTTTCCAACGTGCCGCCCAGAATTCCCGCCCTGCTTACCGCATCGCGGGCTTCCTCGGCCGAAACGCCATAGCCGTGTCCGGCGAGGAACATCTGGATCAACTCGGCTGCATCCTTCGAGTCAAATCCCTGGAGCAACTCGCTCCTCAGCGCCGTTAATTCCGGGACGGAAAATTTTTCTGCCATTGACCTCACCTCCGACCCCCCTTTTACGGGCTTTGCTACTTAGACGGATCAGACAGCTATTAAGTTGCAAGCAATTCGAATGCCGAACTTGCTGCTGCCCGCCCTGAAGCTTGCCTTCTATGGTCAATCCAACCCTTTGATGACGCATTAGTTGCAGGTTAGCCCTGCAAAGAGGATGCCGGATGGCAATTTATCCCACAAAAGTGATGCGCTTGATGTCTCTGTACTGCAAGAGTTTGCGCAGAGTTGGCGGAGGAATACACTTTACAGCTTCAATGTGCGTACTATTTCGGGAAAACTGGGCAATTTCTAGCAGTGGGTACGCCCGGTTCGGGCTTTGGGGACGCCTGAAGGTGCCAGGATTACAGGTGTTCGATCGTGGCTTCCGGTTCCAGCAGGATGGGGATGCCGTTGCGAATGGGGTAAACGCGCTTGCACTCATTGCACTTCAGGGCGTCGTCGCCACGCAGCACGAGCGGCTTCCGGCAGACGGGGCAGGCGAGAATCTCGAGCAGTTCGGGGCTAATCATGACGGTTAATTCTAGCAAATCTTCACCACAGAGACACGGAGGGCACAGAGAAGAATTCGATACTGGAAAATCGTTCGCCACCCTTCGGCTTCGCTCAGGGCAGGCTCCTGAGGACGCAAGGAAGACTCGATACAAAACAAAACTTCGTGTCCTCTGTGCCTCCGTGGTTAATCTTCAATTCCTGGTGGTACGGCACTACTTAAAGGAGTGTCGTTCGCCCCCTTCTGTTAAACTTTAGCCTTCCCTATGACGGAACAATCGCGTTCTCGCGTGTTTCTCTGGATCTTGCTGGGTGGCGGGGCGTTTTTCCTGTTCTTCGTGGCCATCTTCGCATTGGTTTACTTCTCCGTACGCTCGCAGCAGAAGACCACTTTCAGCGGCTTCGGCGACAAGATCGCGATAGTTGATTTGGAAGGCGTAATCCTTAGTCCAAAGGACACTGTCGAGCAGCTGAAAAAGTTCAACGATGACACTTCTGTCAAAGCGATCATCATCCATGTGAACTCTCCCGGCGGTGGTGCTGCGGCATCGGAAGAGATTTATCGCCAGGTGCTGCGCATTCGCGATGAGAAGAAAAAACCGATTGTGGCGTCCATTGAGAGCGTGGGGGCCAGCGGCGCGTACTACGTGTCCTCGGCGACGAACAAGATTTTCGCGGATGATGCCAGCATTGTTGGGTCCATTGGCGTAATTGCCGAGTGGTACAACTACGAAGAGCTGATCAAGTGGGCCAAACTAAAGGCTATAACTCTAAAGGCTGGCGAGTTCAAGGACACGGGGTCACCCACCCGCGACATGACACCGGCCGAGCGGGCCTATTTGCAATCGTTGATCGACGATATGCACAGCCAGTTCATCCACAACGTGGCCACGGGCAGGCACATGAAGGACGAGGATGTGCGGACCCTGGCCAACGGCAAAGTCTGGACGGGTGAGCAGGCCAAGCCGCTCAAACTGATTGACCAGATTGGGGATTTTCGCGCAGCCATCGCCGACACGGCAAAATCGGTCGGCATCAAAGGCGAGCCCACACTGGTGCACCCCGAAAAAGAGCGCAAGAGCGTGCTCGACCTTTTATTCGGGGACGTCTCGGAGTACCTGCCCAGCCGGGAGAAATTGATGGAAACCAATGTCGGGTTCTATTACCTTTGGAAGTAAGCGGGCTGTCGTCTATGAAAGATGGAAGTGCCACAAAAACTTAGGCTTGCCAATTCCGCGGGAAATTTGAGAGTATCCGTGGTGCGGGTGAGCAGGCGACTGGTTTTGCGATAAGGGGGCGTGCGAGATGACCAAGGCAGACTTGATCGATGAAGTTTCCCGGCTGGCAGAGCTCACCCGGAAGGACAGCGAAGTCATCGTAGAGACGATTTTCGAGAGTGTGGTGCGCTCGTTGCGCGCCGGCGACAAGATCGAAATCCGGGGATTCGGCAGCTTCCGCACCCGCCAGCGTAAGTCCCGTGTCGGCCGTAATCCTAAGACCGGAGACCGCGTAGAAGTTCCCGCCAAGAAGATTCCATTCTTCAAGCCCAGCAAAGAACTGAAGGACATGGTCAACAGCTATGCGGAAGCGCGTCCGCACGTTCCGGCCCCTGCGGAAAGCACTCCCGAACCGCAAGCGTAGTCGAGACGTACTTTTTGTAGCGGTTGTTCCGAGCGAAGCCCGTAGTGTGCTTTACAGAACACAGTTCGAATTGCCGGCACCTCAAAACTCACAACTGACAACTGACAACTGAGTACTGGGTTTATGATGACGATATCAGCCCAGATGCGTTTAAACAGTTGACAGCCTATTGTGTCTTGCAAACAACCATCTTTTGCACGCAGTGCCGGGAAGCCTTCCGCACGTTACGCCGCGAAACGGCCCGCGCTGTTTATTGTGCTGAACTTGACGCTCAGCGTGTGGACTTGGTGTGGAACCACGGCAGCGCAGACCTATCCCTCGCCATCCGGTAAAAACGACAGCTTTACGCTGAGCGGCTCGGTGGTGAACTCGGTCACGGGTGAGCCCATTGGACACGCGCTGGTGCGCGTTAGCGGCAATACACAACGCACCGCTTTCAGCGATGGCGAAGGGCATTTCCAGTTTGAGGGCATGCCGCCCGGGACGTTCGGCGTCTTCGGGCAGAAGCCGGGCTACTTCAGTGCACAGGAGTTGGGGCGCGACCTTGGTGCGCCGGTGACGCTTGGCCCGAGCGCCGATTCGGTTGTGGTGAAGCTGAGCCCGCATAGCGTTATCTCAGGCCGCGTTGTGGACGCCACCGGCCAGCCAATCGAGCATGTGCCGGTTCGCTTGACGGCCAAGGCCTTACGCGAGGGCCGTAAACATTGGGAGCCGCGCGGTCAGCAGCAGACGGATGAGGATGGCCGCTATCGCTTCGGCGATCTGATGCCAGGGACGTACTACATCGCGGCTGGGCCCGGCAGAGATGTAATCATGCGCATTCTGCGCGCGACTGAGGGCCCGAAGATGGGCTATCCCAGCACGTACTACCCGGGTGTACCTGACCTGGCGTCAGCTGCGCCCATTCAGCTTGCCGCCGGCCAACATGCAGAAGCCGAATTCTCCATGACGGCGAGTCCTCTGTACCGCGTGTCCGGTACAGTTACGGGATATCATCCGCAGCAGGGCGTGAGTTTCCAGTTCTGGAGCCAGTCGGGAGACGATCTGTCGGTACCTATCAAGTTTGACAACGAAACCGGACACTTTGATGTGGACGGAGTGGCCTCGGGCAGTTACACGGTAAAAGCATTTTCCGCGGGAGATTCGGGCCCACCGTTGCGCGGGCAGCTACAACTGAACGTCGCCGGCAACGTCGCGAACCTGCACATGGTCCTGGGGCCGGCCATCTCCATTCCTGTGGCGGTGAAGATGGAATCGCGATCGGCGGCCAACCCGGCGGGGCTGCAGGGACCACCAGTCTCTGTGCGTTTGATTCCCTCTGACCCGAGTATCTCGGAATCTTATTCGACGAGGGTAAGCGGGAAGCCGGGAGCTTATTCCATCGTGCTGCAGAATGTGGAGCCGGGAAAATATTCGGTTGAGCTAGAACCGCAAGGTTTATGGTATGTGCAGTCTGCCCACTATGGACAGACCAACCTGCTCTACGACGACCTCACCGTCGCATCGGGAGGAACCAGCTATCCGATGGAAATCGTTTTGCGCGACGACGGCCCAAGCTTGACCGGAACGGTAAAAGCGGCAGATGGAAAGGAGACAGAGGCAACGGTGGTGGCCGTTCCAGAGCCCGCTTCGAAGCTGGCCACAAAGGTCACGCACGTGTACTCGTTGAGCACTTTTGGCTTCGTGGGGCTCGCGCCTGGCGAATATCTGATTTACGCCTTCGACTCCGATCGCCTGGAATATACCAGCCCTGACGTGCTGCAAGCCTACGCCTCGCAAGCCGTGCACGTCACCCTGTCGCCCAATCAGAAGTCGCAAATCACTCTTGATCTCATACGGACTGGTGAGGGAGAGTAACTCGCATGTTTGTGCGGCTCACGTTTGTCATGCTTTTCTCGCTCGGATTGTCTGCGCAATCGGGCCAGCCGGTTCATGCGGCGCCGGCCCAGCAAGGCTACCGGATCGCCGGAGTCGTGGTGAACTGGGCAAACGGACAACCGGTCACGGGAGCTGCGGTCGCGCTTGCTCCAGTTACGCAGACCGGGGAAAGAGATATATCTCGCTCGATGACCACTGGCGCCGACGGCGGCTTCTCCTTCGCCGGGTTGAATCGCGGCAAGTATTCGCTGATGGCGACCGCGCATGGATTTACGTTGCAGGGCTTTGAGCGGCACGGCCCGTATGCCACCGCGATCGTGACTGGCCCAGACCTCGATTCGGAGCACCTGGTTTTCCGGTTGCAGCCCGATGCCTCGGTTGAAGGCATCGTCACCGACGAGAACAACGATCCGGTGGAGCACGCGATGGTGCGGCTGTTTGAGCAATCGACGGAAGATGGGCGGCAGAAAACCGCTGCTATGGGCATGAAGCCGACCGATGATCAGGGCCAGTTCCGCATCGGCCATCTGGAGCCGGGAACGTATTATCTCGCCGTCTCGGCGCGACCCTGGTATGCGCAAAGCGATCCACGCCTGAGATCGAACAATCCCGATGCTGAGTCCCGAGCGGCGCAAGAGGCCGCTGCGCTAGACGTGACCTACCCGCTCACGTTCTATCCCGGTTCGCCGGATTCCGCGGGCGCGAGTCCGATCGTGTTACATCCGGGTGAGCGGTTCACCGCCGACTTGGTGATGCGCGCTGTACCGTCGCTTCATCTCAGGATCCGCGGCGGCAGTTCGGGTGGCGCGGACGGTCCCGGGATGTTCCCGTCTCCGCGGGTGTTGCAGCGCATTTTCGACGGCTTACTCGAGTCAGTATTCAACACCACGGAGTTATTGCATGAATCGGGCGTAGTCGAAATCGCCGGACTGGCGCCTGGCCACTACGTGATCGAAATGCCGGACTCCCACAGTATCAACGACAAGGGCAGCAATCGAAGCGGGTACCGCGAAATTGATATGGCGGGCGATATGGAGATGAATGCGAATGACAGCTCCGGATTCGTCAGCGTGGGCGGCACCGTGTTGTTCGGTGGCGCAGCGGGCGCTCCGAAGCGATTGGCCATGCAACTGTTGAATGAAGAAACCGGCGAAAATTTCGGGAGCGACATCGACGACAAAGGCCAGTTCGCATTTGAGGGAATAAAGCCGGGACGTTACACGGTGGCCCTGCAGAGCGGCGGCGGATATTTTCTGAAGACGATGACGGCGACCGGCGCAAAGCTATCGGGACGAAGTCTGGTGGTGGGCACCAGCAACGTCCGTATTGCTGCCGAGGTGGGACGTGGGGTGGCGCGCGTGGATGGGACCGCGCTGCGTGATGGGAAGCCTTTCGCAGGCGCGATGATCGTACTGGTACCGCAGAATGCCGGCAATAATTCGCCGCTGTTCCGGCGCGACCAGAGCGACAGCGATGGCACCTTCACGCTGCCCAACGTTGTGCCCGGTCAGTACACCGTAGTTGCGCTGGCCAATGCCTGGGACCTGGAGTGGGGTAATCCTGCGGTGTTGCAGCCGTACCTGAAAGGCGGAGAACCCGTCGAGATTACTGGCGACGGCAAGCTGCAAATCGAAGTGAAGGTGCAGTGAAGCCGTGCCTTCCGCCCTCTCACAGGAATCCGTGACCTGGCTCACTGCGTAGCCGGGCATTTCGCGTTGCAATAAAGATGGCTGCTGGGGCGTAGTGTGCGCTCCGCGCATAGCTTGCGCCCGGCGAACAAGCCGGAAGGTCGGAAACCATCATGCAATTAGAAAAAGACGAAATCCTCTGCCCGCTGTGTCATGGCCACGGCCGTGAGCGCCGGGAGCATCTGGTCGTGCGTTGGCGCAGTCGCGAATTCGAAGTGGAGTTGCAGAGAATTGCCGACGAAGCGGCCTTCGGAACCCTCGGCGGTCTCGACAGTCCGTTTGAGGATGAAGCGCCGGTTTACAGCAACGAATCGGACTAGCTGCCTACGTCGGCCAAGGCAGATGACGACGGCAGTCCCTAGCTAGTCACAACCCGACCGAACTCAGGCCACAGTGGGTCGCCACTGGAAAGGCCAGCACTTATGCCAGCCACTGCTCGTGCTAAAACCATTCAGGAAGACCTCAATCCGCTCACCATTGCCGCCCAGCAATTTGAAATTGCCGCGGACTACCTGCAACTCGACGCGGGATTACGCGACATGTTGCGCCGTCCCCGACGCTCCATTTCGCTGACGCTTCCCATCAAGATGGACGATGGCAGTCTCCGTGTCTTCGATGCCTTTCGTGTGCAGCATAGCAATATCCGGGGACCGTGCAAGGGTGGAATCCGCTATCACCCCAACGTGACTTTCGACGAAGTATCAGCCCTGGCGGCGCGGATGACCTGGAAGTGCGCTTTGGTGGACGTACCTTTCGGCGGCGCCAAAGGCGGCATTGGCTGCGATCCCAGGCGCCTGTCGCGGGACGAACTGGAACGTCTTACGCGCCGCTATACCTACGAGATCGCGGCACTAATCGGCCCCGAGCTGGACATACCCGCGGCCGATGTGAACGGCGAAACGCAAACCATGGCGTGGATCATGGACACCTATAGCATGACTACGCATCATGCCACGCCAGCGGCGATCACTGGCAAGCCGGCGTTGCTTGGCGGTTCGCTCGGCAGCGTGGAAGCCACGGCACGCGGATGTCTGTTCCTGCTTCGCGAAGCCTGCAAAGTGGCGAGGCTTGAGCTGAAGACAGCGACGGTTGCCATCCAAGGTTTCGGAAGTGTTGGCAGCATGATGGCCCGGCTGCTTGGGGAGGAAGGCGCCAGGGTAATCGCCGTTAGCGATTCCAAGGCAGGCATCGTAAATAAGGAAGGCATCGACATTCCCTCGTTGTTGCGCTTCAAGGCAGCGACCGGCAGCGTCGAGGCTTTTCCGGGATGTAGCCCGATCCCCCGCGACGACGTGCTCAAAATGCAGTCCGACGTTCTGCTGCTTGCAGCTTTGGAGAACCAGATCACGATTGAGAATGCGGGCTATGTGCGGGCGAAAATTGTCGTCGAAGCTGCAACCGGGCCTACCACCCCGGAAGCCGATCTCATGCTTGGCCGCAAAGAAGTAATGGTATTGCCTGACATTCTTAGCAGTGCCGGCGGTGTGATCGTCTCCTATTTTGAGTGGATGCAGGAGTTGCAGCAGATCTTCTGGGACGCCGCCGAAGACAGCCGCCGGCTGGAGCAGGCGATGGTGAAGGCGTTTCACGAGGTACACGACACGACCCGGAAATACGGCTGTGACTATCGCGCAGCGGCGTACATTGTCGCCATCGGCCGCGTGGCGCGGGCGGTCACCGAGCGCGGCATCTGGCCGTAAATTAGAGTCACCGAAATCCGTGCTTTTGACCGCTATTCGGTATAAGCTGCGGGGTTATCCCTATGCAAGCACTTATGGCTTTGGAATCCTCTACTGTCCTGCAGTTCTCTGAGACAGCTACGAAAGCGGTGGCAACGGTCGAAGTGATCGAGCGCTCTCCGGTTGCCCTGCGCGATGCCATCCTGCGCCAGGTAAAAGGCGTGACCCGCATCTTGTTTGCTCCACCGCAGGAGCTGCCGATGTCGCTGTTCAGTGACTTCGCCTGTGATCCCCGGGTAGTGGCCAATCCGACGCCCGACGAGATGGTCCACTCCGCAGCTGGAGTGACCGAGGCCTTCGCCGGGGTCGCCAGCACGGGATCGGTGTGCATCGATGTCAGCTACGAACGAACGGGTATGGTGAGCCTGCTGGCGCCGCTGCAGATCGCCGTGGTCGCAGCCGAGACCATCGTGCCGAAGCCTCGTGACCTGTTTCGCGCTGACATGCTCGGCGGCAAAGGTTTGAGGCGGGACTTTGTGTTCGTCACCGGTCCCAGCGCCACCGCGGACATGGGGCCGCTGGTGCGCGGCGTTCATGGGCCACACAAGCTGCACATCATCGTGGTGAGGTAACCCATGAACCCGACCGTTAGCTCCGCCGAGATCCAGCCGCGCCAGGTAGCCAACAAGAGCACGAAAAAAGCACTGCTCGACGCCATCCGCATGACGCTCGATGTACAAAGCGCCGCGGTCCGGCACAACACCCAGACCTTTAATCGCAACCGCTACGTCGCGACCGGACTGATTGGTGATTACAACGAGCTGAAAGACCGCGCCCGCCAGATCAAAGAAGATGCCCTCGCCAACCTTCCCGAACTTCTGCAACGGCTGGAACTCAGCGTCCAAGCCAACGGTGGGCATTTCTACCTGGCGAAGACTGCGGCCGACGCCAACGAGTACATTCGTGACGTGCTGGTGCGCCACCAAGTCAAGCGGGTGGTGAAAGGCAAGAGCATCACCTCAGAAGAGATTAAGCTGAACCACGCCATTGAAGCAGCCGGCATTAACGTCGCTGAGACTGACCTGGCGGAATTTATTCTGCAAGTGGCTGACGAGCAGCCGTCGCATATTATCGCGCCGGCATTGCACTATTCCCGCGAACGCATCACCGCGCTGTTCAAGCGCAAGTTCACTACTGATTTGCCGCTCGATACCGGCGAAGAGCTCACCAAATTTGCGCGAGAGAAATTGCGCGAGCAGTTTATTGCCGCCGACGCCGGCATCTCGGGCGCGAACCTGATCGCCGCCGACAGCGGTTCGCTGATGCTGGTGGAGAGTGAAGGCAACATCCGCATGACGATGACGCTGCCGCCGCTGCATATCGCGCTGGCCGGCATCGAAAAAGTCGTTCCCTCGCGCACCGACTTCGGACCGTTTCTCGAATTACTGCCGGCCAGCGGTACCGGGCAGCCGCTGACGTCGTACGTGACCATCCTGCATCCGCCCTTGCAAGCGCCGCCGTTTGTCGCCCCGGGCGGCACCGCCAAGCCGCGCGAGTTCCACCTGGTATTGATCGACAACGGACGCAGCCGCATGCGCGAAGACCCAGTGCTGAAAGAAGCGCTGCGTTGCATCCGTTGCAGCGCCTGCCTGAACTCTTGCGCCAATTTTGAAACGGTTGGCGGCCATGCTTTCGGCGGAGAAACCTATTCCGGCGGCATCGGCGGTGCGTGGGAAGCGGGCACCGGCACGCTGATGAACGCGCGTTTCAGCGAACTGTGCACCGCATGCTCGCGCTGCGTGCCGCAATGTCCGGTGCGCATCGATATTCCATGGCTCAACGAGAATCTGCGGCTGCGCATGAATCGGGAGCAGCCGCCGTCAGCCGCCAAGTCCGCGTTTGGCGCCCTGACCGGCAGCGCACAGCCGGACCGGACAGCGCCGCTACAGAAACAGTTTTTCGGAAACTATCACAGCTTAGGCAAGTGGGGTACCCACTTCGCGGGGCTGGCCAATGCGTCGATGCGTCTGCCTGGAGCGCGTAGCCTGATGGAAAGCGCGTTCGGCGTCGATCCTCGGCGCCAGCTGCCTGCGTTCCCGAAGAAAACATGGGAGCAGTTGTATCGCGAAGAGCGCGGCGTGAAGCCCGGCGCCATCGAGCCAGGCGTGGTCATGCTGGCCGACGTGTTCACCAATTACGGCGCGCCGGAACGCGGGATGGCGGCGATTCGCGTGTTGCGCGCGGTTGGCCTCGACGTGTCGCTCAGCCCGGCCATGGCCGACGGCCGTGCTGCCATGTCTCAGGGAATGATAGAAACTGCGCAACAGCAAGCGCGTGCGCTGGCACCCGTGCTGAGGCGCTACGTGGACGAAGGCAAAAAGATTGTTGTGTTGGAACCCAGTGTGCTCGCGATGCTGCGTTCTGACTTCAAGCATCTGCTCAACGATCCTGCTACCGAGGCGTTGCTGGCGCAGAACAGCTTTGAGCCGCTGGAGGCGCTATGGGGTCTGGCGCAGGAGTTGCAGCTCAAGCTGGCGCAGATTTTTCCTGCGAGTAAATGCCCGCAGGGCACACGGCTGTTTTACCATTCGCACTGCCAGCAAAGGACGTGCAATTCTGCGACACAAACCATCGAGGTGCTGCGCGCTGCGGGCTTCGACGTGGTGACATCGTCGGTGGAATGTTGCGGCATGGCGGGCAGCTTCGGATACAAGCGGGAGTACTACGAGCTGAGCATGGCGGTCGGCGAAGACTTGTTTGCGCAAGTGCGTCGCGCCGATGAGAAAGATGGGCCGCGAACGTTGGTCGCGAGCGGAATCTCGTGCCACGAGCAACTGTCGGCGGGATTGGGACGCGAAGTTTTTCATCCCGCGGAATTGCTGGCCAGCACGCTTTGACACCACTGAAGTGGCGCTGTTGAATCCTCGGAGACTCTTGCCAGTCACCGTAATCCGAATACTATCGGTTACCGTAGATTACCCAATTATTTACCTGAGATGTATTTACAAATGGAAAGTTTCGCGGCACAATGCTTTCTGCAGTCAGGCAGTTCTGGGGGAGGGCTGCCTTCCAGGCGCTCTGTGTTCACACGCGGAGCGCCTTTAATTTTGTTTGCCGCAAGCTTCCGCTTGCGTAGCAGCGCCCGCCTACTGCGGAACTGCCACATGGCCGATTGCGTCCATAAGCGGGCATCCGCATCTAATGAAAGCCGGAATGTTAGGATGAATAGTTGGGTTGGCCGCCACGGCCAGCCGCAACCCACGAGCCCTCAGGAGGATGAATGGCAAGCGACACAATTGTAGAGGTAACTGACGCCAACTTTGACCAGCTGGTGCTGAAGTCGGAGCAGCCGGTCATGGTGGATTTCTGGGCGGCCTGGTGCGGCCCCTGCCGGGCGCTGGCTCCCATCGTGGACGAAGTGGCGCAGAGTTATAACGGCAGGGTCAAAGTTGGCAAGATGGACGTGGACAAGAACGCTTCGACTCCGCAGCGCTATGGAGTGCGTGGTATTCCCACCTTATTGGTCTTCAAGGGTGGCCAGGTGCGTGAACAGATCGTCGGCTATGTCTCGCGCGAGGTCATCGAAAAAGCGCTGGACAAGCATGTTTCGCGCGAAGCCACCGAAAAAGTGCTGGACAAGAGTTTGTAGCGGGCAGCGTTTCCGGACAGCGACCCCCACATTGTAGGATGGGATGATGGGCTGACTAAAGTCAGCCCATCGGCGTTGGTGCGTGGTTGCGCGTCTCCGAACGAGGAACCGTTACTGGGGTTTTGGCCCCGCCGGGGCGGTGGTCGCGTTGGGGTCTGTGGTCGGCGCCCGGGAGTCAGGTTCCGCATCTGGTCCGACGTTCTTCACGGTAGTGCCGGCTGCCGCGGTAGGACCCACGGTTTTCGCGTTGGTGCCGGCTGCCGCGCCAGGATCGGCGGTTTTCTCAGTTGTATTCATTCCAACATTCGGACCAACGGTCTTGGCAGGCTTGCTTACTCCGGAACGTGCAGCGTCGGGAGCGACACTTCTAGTGTCCGGAAGAGTTACGGCGTGAGAAGGAATCCCGACGTTTGGAGATGGTCCCGCATTAGCTCCCACAGGACCCATTGGGCGCGCACCTCCGCGCTGGGCGAGGCACATGCCAGTTAGCAAGCCCAGGAACATGCCACAGAGAATCATTTTTTTCATACATTGTCCTCCACATGGTTTGCGTTAACTTGCGGCCAGCCAAGAACGGTTACAGGTTTAGGGGTGCTACTACGATCCAAAATGTCTAGGCACCGAGGGATTAAGGGGCAACGAAAATGCCAAAGGGGACACTGAAAATAGTGGGCTTACGGGATCGAAATCTGACCAGACAGGGAACTTTTACACTATGGGGAAAGTACGCCATAGTAATCCGAAGCGCCGAACCAAGCAGCCTAATTCGCGCAGGCACTGTGCAGACTGAGAATCATCGCACGCGCCACTTTGCCCTGATGGATGGCGTGCCTGTCTTTGCTGGATAGGGGCGCGCTTCGACCGAGAACTCAACTTCCTTTTTAATCAACCGCGGCGCCAATACGAAAACCCCTTCCCGATGTTGCAGCCGGATCGTCTCAGCTTTGGGACCGATGCGCTGCGGGAATTCAACGTTTTCCAGCGAGCCACAGCACAGATACAGCGAGAGCAGATCGCAAAACTGCAGCACATCAGTCCAGTACTGCACTTCGCCTTCGTCGCGACGTTGTCGGCGCAGCAGACGAGTCTGGCGCCGGTCTTCTGACGCCAGAAATTCGCGCACGCTTCGCGCATCGTCTTCCGTGTACGCCGCCATGGCGATTCCGAACTTGCCTATCCGGCAGAAGTGGCCGCTGACGATCAGCGCTGCAATCGGTGCGACCTCCTCAGCTGAATCAATCGAGCCTTTCCACGCACGCAGGAAATCACCAGCCTTGATTTCCAGAAATGACAGGGGCCTGTTTTCCGCGCCCAGTGCGATATTTTCTTCGGAGTATGTTGCGGGAGTAACGCTCAGCCGCGCGGTTCCGTTGTCGAAATCTTTCCACCCTTCATCGTGCAGACTAATGCCGCATACAATGTCGTCGTCCATCGGCGGCGCGCCTGCAATCGCAAGCTGTTGGGCGATGTCGCCTGAGACTCGCGCGTGATCGGGTTGGCGCACCAGACAATACTTTGGCGACGTGGTCTTCTCAGCGCGGGCGACAGCCTCCCAGGCGGAGACGAACGCGCTATTGGTATTGCCAGGTTCGGCCTCGGGCCGGAGGATCATAGAGCCTATCTTGGCCTTGGCCGTGAGGCGCGGCTGCGCTTGCTTGCCGCGGCGCGAATGGGACCGGTTCCGGTGGGTGGTTTGCGTTCGCCGTCGATCAGTTGCTTCAGCACCAGGGCGTTGTTGCGCTCTTCGTTCCGGGAGGCGAACAACAACGTCAGGCGGCGATGCTGCTTCTGTAACTCATAAAGCTGTTGCAACGCGGTGTTGGCTGCCTCGGTCGTGAGCTCTTTAAGGTACTTTTCGCGAAACTTGCTCCACAGCTGGGGACGGGCATGAAACCACCGGCGCAACTCGTTGGAGGGAGCCAGTTCTTTCAGCCAGGCGTCGAGCGCAGCCTCGGACTTTTTCAGCCCTCGCGGCCATAGCCGGTCCACCAGCACGCGGGTGCCGTCGTGCGGCGACGGTTCGGCGTAAACGCGTTTGAGAGCAACCGTCATGCGAGGTGTATTCTAACTCTGTTAGTGCCGCAATGGCGGCGTAACGCGACCTTAGATTTACCCGGATACTTCGAAGAATGTTGAGACCAAAGCGCGCGCCGCTTGCCCTTTTATCTGCGATCGTGATGATTGTGAGCACGATCTTTCTGGGCTGCGACTCCGAGCCCCGCAAGACCGATGCCGAGCTGGGGCTGACGCCGCAACAGGCGCAAGGCCGGCGGGTTTACGATGCTCGTTGCGCCGAGTGCCATTACGCCTACAGTAAACATGACTTGCGCGCACCCAGCCTGAACGGTCTGTTCAAGAAGCCGTTCATGAAAAATGGCATTCCCGCCAATGACGATAGGGTCAGCGACATCATTCTTCTGGGCCGCGCCAAGATGCCGGCCTTCCAGCAGAAGTTGACCCAGCAACAACTGGACGACCTAATGGTGTACCTGCACACGCTTTGAGAGGCCGCTGTTCGCTCTTCGCCATTCGCTTCCCGCCTTTCGCAGCAAACAACTCTTGCGGTCCTGATTGCTAAGGGCTAAGGGCTAACACTAAACGCTAATGGCGAACAGCGAACAGCGGCTTCCCCACGCGATACAATGGATACGTGGCGACAGCTCCAGAATTGATTCAAATCGAGATGGGCCCGCCCCGTCCGGCTCCCAAACCGGAATGGCTGAAGGCGCGCGCGCCGATGGGCGAGAACTACCACAACCTAAAGACGCTGGCGCGCAAACTGGAGCTGAACACGGTCTGCGAGTCGGCGCATTGTCCCAACATCGGCGAGTGCTGGAATCATCGCACCGCGACCTTCATGTTGTTGGGCAATCTCTGCACCCGGCGCTGCGGTTTTTGCGCGGTGCCAAAAGGCAGACCTCAGCCGATCGATTTCGCTGAGCCTGCCCGGGTCGCTGAAGCGGTAGAGAAGTTGGGACTGAAGTTCGCAGTCGTCACCAGCGTCAATCGCGACGATGACAATGTCGGGGGGGCGCGCGTCTTCGCCGACACCATCACCGAAATTCGCCGGCGCGTACCGGGATGCCGCGTGGAAGTGCTGATTCCCGACTTCCAAGGATTAGAAGAACCGCTGCGCATCGTGATGGACGCCAGGCCCGACATCTTGAACCACAACACCGAGACAGTGCCGCGCCTGTATCGCGTCGCGCGCTCCGGTGCGCGCTACGAGCGCACGTTGCGGCTGCTGCAGCGCGCCAAGGAAATGAATCCGGCGGTCCCGACCAAGAGCGGCGTCATGGCCGGTCTGGGCGAGAGCACCGGCGAACTGCTCGAAGTTTTCCGCGATCTCGCGGCGCACAACGTGGACATCCTAACCGTTGGCCAATATCTGCGGCCGTCGAAGGACCATCTTCCCGTAGCCCGGCTCTACACGCCCGACGAGTTCCGCTTTCTCAAGGAAGAATCTCTAAAGATGGGCTTCCGCCATGTCGAATCCGGCCCACTGGTGCGCTCCAGTTATCACGCCGACGAGCAGGCCGACGCTGGCGTCCGCACGGTGCAGACCTCCGCAAGTAGTATTACATTGATTTAGTAGGACTTTCCAGCAAAACTATTACAATGTGGTAAGATCTACCACTATGAGCAATATTGAATACTCGGCCGTAAACGCTAAAGGCCAGGTTGTCATTCCCGTCCGATATCCGCGAACGGCTTCACATCAAGCACGGCACGAAGGTGGCTTTTTTCGAGGAGGAGGGGCGGCTGTTCCTGCAGCCCGTTACCGACGCCTTCATCAGGAGCATGCGGGGAAGCTTCGCAAGATTGGGTATGCCCTCAAAACTCGAGCGCGACTCCGACCGGGAGCTTTGATGAAGCGCCACGTGCTCGACGCCAATGCGCTCTACCGTTTCTTGATGGGTCAGCCCGGAGCCGAGATTGTGGAGAGGGTGTTCCAACGGGCCCGTGACACCGGAACGACTTTACTGATCTCGGTGATTAATTGGGGGGAAGTTTATTACAGCCTGGCGCTTCGCAAGGGTTTTAGAGGAGCGCAAGTGGTCATGTCGCAAGTTCGTCTCTTGCCCTTGAGCATTGTGATCGCGGATGAAGCGATGACGGAAATCGCGGCCCAGATAAAGTCGGGATACAAGCTGCCGTACGCCGACTGTTTCGCCGCAGCAATTGCCGGAAAGACCAATGTCCTGGTTACGGCAGACGTCAAGGACTTCAAGAAGGTCCCTTGGCTGCAAATCGTCCCATTGCCGCCATACAAGCCATAGGGAATTACTCAGCACCTTGCAGTTATCTGTCTATTCCGCTACGAATTGCTTCAGTCTGCGCAGCAGTGATTCCGGCGCTTGCACCTCGAGCTCGACATTTCCGTCGCGATACTCTCGCGCCAAGATAACCGACTTGGCATCGAGAGCTGCCAGGGCTTTTCCCTCCGACTGCGGCACGCGCAAATGCACCCGACGCAGCGGATCTTCAGAAATGAGTTCGTCAATGCGGCTCAATAACCGGTCCAAGCCAAGCCCTTTCGCGGCCGAGACGTGCTGTACATTCTTGGTATCGCGAAGGCTCTCGCGTTTCTTCTCCGGCAGCAAATCGACTTTGTTCATCACGTAAAGCCGCGGCTTGTCCTGCGATTCCAGCTCGCGCAGCACTTCTTCGACCTGCGCCTGCTGCTCGGCCGCCGTCGGACTGGTCACATCGGACACCAGCAACAGCAGCGAAGCGCGCTGCACCTCTTCCAGAGTGGCGCGAAATGCTGAAACCAGCGTGTGCGGCAGGTTACGAATGAATCCCACCGTGTCGGACAGCAGAACTTGCCGCCGTGAAGGCAGGGTCACACTTCGCAATGTGGGATCGAGCGTGGCAAACATGCGGGCACTCTCCAGCACGCCTGCCTGGGTCAGCGCGTTGAACAAAGTTGATTTCCCCGCATTGGTATATCCGACCAGCGCCACGGTCGCAATGGGGAGCGACTCCCGTCGCTGCCGCTGCTGGCCGCGAATGCGGCGAACATTTTCCAGCTGCTCTTTTAGGTGCCGAATGTGCCGGTAGATTTTGCGGCGGTCGGTTTCGAGCTGGGTTTCGCCAGGGCCTCGGGTGCCAATTCCGCCGCCGAGCTGCGACATCTGCACGCCACGTCCGGTCAGTCGCGGCAGCAGATATTGCAGTTGCGCCAGTTCAACCTGAAGCTGTCCCTCGCGAGTGCGGGCATGGCGGGCAAAGATGTCCAAGATGAGTTGGGTGCGATCGAGCACCCGGAGTTCGAGCGCGCGCTCAAGATTACGCTGCTGCGATGGCGTCAGCTCGTGATCGAAGATGACCAGATCGGGCGAACTGGAAGCTACCGCGCCTTGCAGTTCCTCCAGCTTGCCACTGCCAATCAGCGACGCCGGATCTGGCTTGGGGCGCCGCTGCTCGAATTCGCCAATGACCACCGCTCCCGCGCTGGTCACCAACTCGCGCAACTCGGCCATGGACTCTTCGGCAGAAAATCCGCGATGCTCCTGACCTTCTGCGTTCAAATGAGGGGAAGCGGCGCTGCGCGCCACGCGCGCGCTGGGCGGAACCCTCCCAATCGATTGCTGCCGAGGACTCAGCGTGGAATCGGGCTGCCCTTGCCGAGTCTTCGAAGAACCAGCACCGGCATCGCGCGTGGATGAGCGGGACGAGAATTCCACTCCCACGAGGAAGGCGCGTTCGGGCTGGCTCCGGCCGGTTTGCCGGGAACGGTCGTTCGCTTTGAAGTCCCCACCGGCGCGAGAAATAGGTCAGCCCTCGGAGTTGGTGGTGGTGGTCGCGGTCTCGGCATTCACCGGAGCGGCTGGTTCGGTTATGGCGCGGGGCTCAAACAAGCGATCGGAATGGGCGGGACGCGACATAACCACGGTGGAAACGGCGTGCTTGAAAATCAGCTGCTCCTGGTTGTTGGTGTCGAGGACGATCGAATATTTATCGAAGGAACGGATTCTTCCCGTCAGCTTGACCCCGCTGAGCAGGTAAATGGCAACTACGAACTTGTCTTTACGGGCCGTATTGAGAAATCCGTCCTGTATGTTCTGTGCTGCCTTGTTATCCATACATTCCTCCCTGGCAACATGCAAAAAACAGCACCGCCCAGATTCGCCGCCCCTAAACGATTCCGAGCCTGCTTAAACCTCTCAGCGGCCGAAACATGCACCAGCCGCACGAGCAAACATAAGCCACTTTACGATAAGGCGACAGCAGCACAATTTCAACTGCGTCTAGTCACAAGGCTTTGTGATATAGAAATGCCCTACAGAGGATTGGCGATAGAACCCACTCGGGAGTTTATCAATGGGTCCCTCTGACTCTGAGAAGTGGCTAACCCACGCACGGATTCGGGCGACATTCGAAAAACGTAAAAGGCGCATCAGGTGGATTATCGCAGGCTTCGGTGACTGGGGCGGACCTGGGGACGTAGAGTGAAGCTCACTGGCGATGACAAACCGTGAGAGATTGCTGCGGATATAGGGTCCTTCGACTCCTCGCTGCGCTCGTCGCTGAGGATGACAAACTGGGTGGGAGCGAAGAACTCGACCCCACGATTTTGAATTGTCAGTCTCCCACCCTTTGCGCCCAAGACAGGCGCATAAGGACCCAAGTGTCTCCTCCCGAATGAGAACACCGTACAATGAGCGAATGCGAATCCTTCTTTCAATGTGCCTGTTGGTGTTTGCGGTAACGGTGCTGGCAGCCCAAACGCCACCGGCGCAGATTCCCGCTCCGGCGGATTTGACCGCGCCGCCGGCTGATGCCACGAAAAGCCCGTCCGGCCTGGTGACGAAGGTGGAAAAGTCTGGCACCGGCAAGAGCCATCCCTCTAAAGACGACGTGGTCATTGTGGATTACACCAGTTGGACCAGCGACGGCAAGTTGTTCGACAGCTCGCAGGTGGTCGGCAAGCCGGCTTTGTTGTCGGTGAACCGTGTGATCCCCGGCTTCGGTGAAGGTCTCCAGATGATGGTGATCGGCGAGACGCGCCGTATGTGGATTCCCCAGTCGCTCACCTACAAGGGCCTGCCGGGGAAACCGGCGGGGACCCTGGTATTTGAGGTGACGCTGCTCGCTATGCCCCTCCATGCTCCGGCCGACGTGAAAGTACCTCCACCCGATGCGAAGCGAACTGCCAGTGGCCTGGCGTACAAGGTGCTGACGCCGGGCACGGGCAAGCGCCATCCCAAAAAGTTTGACGAGGTCACGGTGCACTACACGGGCTGGACGACCGATGGGAAGATGTTCGACAGCTCAGTGGCGCGAGGCGAGCCGGCGACCTTTCCGCTCGACCGCGTGATTCCTGGGTGGACTGAAGGGCTGCAACTGATGGTCGAGGGCGAGACCACGCGCTTCTGGATTCCTCAGGGGCTGGCGTATCAGGGAAGGCAGCCACCGTTTGGCACGCTGGTGTTCGACGTGCTGCTGATCCATATCCAGTAGCGCTGGAGAATGCACGGATGCGGCGAACCGTTCCCTCCTACTTCATCAGCATGTCGTAAACGAAATTAAAAGCCTGCGGGCTGACGCCTATGCTGCCGCGATAGGGATTGTTCATGAGGAGCAGGAGATGGATCTCCATGCCCAGGAGGGCGGCGAAAAATGCGGTCATCCAGATATGCATGGCGAAGCACTTGAATTGGAAGAACCAGCTGACGGCGAAGCTGAGCAACGCTCCAAGAATCACGAAATGCCACAGTGGGCGCGGCAAATGCGCGGCGACGGTATCCAGCCGTATGCTGCGCTTCTCGACCAGGTCGTTGAAGGCGACCAGGGACTGAGCGTGCAGCGCCTTTTGTCCGTCAGTACGGGGTTCGAAGGCCTGCAGCCGGTCTTGAAAACGCCACAGGCGCTCCTGTCCTCCCCGGCCGATGATGCCTTTACGGTGCAACTGCCATGCTATGTCGATTTCGTAGCGGGTATAGTCGCGCAGACCGGCCTGCAGCGCGCTGCGATCGGGCTCAGGATAACCACTGACGTCACGGTACAGCGCCGCCAGCGCGCCGGCTTCCAACCCCACCGCACTGCGGGCAGTGTTATAACCCTCCCAGACCCCGACGGCGATCAAACCCAGCATCAGCCCGTAGAAGATGGCGACGGTGCTGAGATAGTAGCTGACCGCGTCATTGTGCGAGACGACTTGCAGCCGCGCTATCCACTTGCGGGTAACCAGCAGCCCGCCCACCCCGAACAGCACTGAGAAAATAACGAATACAATGCCGGCCATTCCGTCTGGTAAATTAACGAACCATTCCACAGAACTCTCCTCAAGCTGGGTTGTGCGGATTTGTTTATATCAGTAGTCGGTTGTCGGTTGCCAGTTGTCATTACCAGTTGTCAGTTTCGAGTTCCGCCAGCGGAATGCGGCACAACGCCGCGAAGACGCCGGCAGTCGCGACCAAAAAGATATTGACAGATGTACGTACACGGCGATAGGCTCGTTATGCAGGCAAAAATGCCCTTTGAATGGGACGATGCCAAGAATCGGACGAACCTTCGAAAGCATGATGTTAGTTTCGAAACGGCCAGCTTGGTATTCGATGATCCTTATGCACTCACCCAACGTGATGCCGCCCATGGCGAAGAGGAACGGTTCCTCACCCTGGGGGCGATTGGCCCTGGATCAATCTTGTTCGTCGTGCATGCCAACTATGAGGACGCGGCGAAGGCGGAAGTGATTCGGATCATTTCTGCTCGCGCCGCTACGTCTCGCGAGAGAAAAAGCTATGAAGAAGCTTACAAGAGAACAGAAGCGCGAAATCGCGGCCATCGCGGCCAAGAGAGACGAGGACATTGATCTTTCCGGAATGCCGGAGGTCATCGACTGGAGCGGTGCCGAAGTGGGTAAGTTTTATCGCCCTCCGAAGAGGCCGGTCACTATGCGCCTGGACGCAGACGTGGTCGAATGGCTAAAAAGCTACGGGCCCGGCTACCAGACGAAAGCAAACCTGCTGCTGCGACACGCGATGGCCAGTACGCGGACGGCGAAGCTCGCCGGTAAACGGCGGCGGGCATAGTGGTCCAGTGTTTGGCGTAAGTAAGAAGGCGGTGACACTGACTACTGACAACTGCCTTTCTACTTCTTCTTCACCACAATCTTGCGCTCCTGGTCGCCCTGGCGCTCGAGGCAGATTTCCACGTCGCGCTCTTTCTCGAAGCGGGGAAATTTTTCTCCCCACTCCAGCAGCACCAGGTTGCCGGGCTCGGCGAAGAGTTCGTCGAGGCCAAGGGTGTCGAGTTCGCGCGGGGTGTCGATGCGGTAGAGATCGACGTGGAACAGGTTCACCTCGGGACCGCGGTACTCATGGATGAGGGTGAACGTGGGGCTGGTGACGTCGTCCTGCGACGCGGCGTTGAGTCCTTCGGCGATGCCCTTCACCAGCGTGGTCTTGCCGGTGCCGAGATCGCCGCGCAGAATGACCATGCGCGCGGTCTTCAGCGTGGGCGCCAGTTTGCGGCCAAGAGCCATGGTCTCATCGGCCGAGTGCGTGATGTGCTCGTGGGTGTTCATCGCAGAACGAAGGCAATTTTAGCAGGATGGATTGCGGTCTTGGCGAACTCCGCCTTCGAGCAGTTTTATTTTGGTTTTTTGGTGGGAGCCCCCTGCTTCAGCAGGGGGAGCTGGGGCTTCAGTCCAGCGAAAGAACGCACAATTTTATGACAAGCTTCAGCTCCAGGGTTTCTCCATTCCAGCGCTAAAGCGCATGATTGAAGTCAGGCTTATCCCCCCGCATAAATGCGGGGGCTTCCACCGTTTTCCTTTCCCACCATTTCGCAAGAGCGGCGAAAGGATGGGGCATACGGCGCTGCGTCCGAGTTTGATTTTCGCGCAGGTATAGGGGTCCTTCGACTCTTCGCTCCGCTCGTCGCTCAGGATGACAAATCCGAAACAAAGGATGTGTGCTGGTCGAGGGCTCTCGCTTAGCCGCCGATGCGAACGGTGCTGTCCTTCGCCCAGTGCGCCGCGCGGCGGAAGGCTTCCGGCAAAGCTGTCAGCAGGTCGGTGGCAACCAGCGAATGTTCGCCCATGGTTTCTACGGCCACGTCTCCGGCGAGTCCATGAAGATACACCGCGGCGACGGTGGCCAGAGGAATATCGTTTGGCATCTGTGCCATCACGCCCGCGGTCATGCCGGTGAGGATATCGCCGGTGCCGCCGGTGGCCATGCCGGGATTGCCGGTGGGATTGACCCACGCCGTCCCATCCGGCAGCGCGATGATGGTGCGATTGCCTTTGAGCACCAGCACGAGATGATGCTCGCGCGCGAAACTGCGCGCAACTTGGAGCCGGTCGGCCTGCACGGCTTTGACGGAGATGCCCGCCAGCCGCGACATTTCGCCCGGATGCGGGGTCAGAACCAGCGGGCGCACGCTGCCCTCGAGCAACTCGGTGTGGCCGGCGAAGGCGTTCAGCCCGTCGGCGTCGATGACCATTGGGGCTTTGGTCTGGGTCTGGCGCACGGCTTGGTGGACGAACTCAACGGTTTCAGGATCGCGTCCTATACCCGGACCGAGGGCCACCACGGTCATCGGCTTCACCAGATCCCCGAAGCGGCCGCTCTCAACCGCCGCCAACGCGATGCCGCCGCTTTCGGTTTCGGCCAGAGGTTCGGTCATCAGCTCAGGCGCAAATGATGCGACGCTGGCGAGCACTCGCGCTGGAGTTGCGACGGTGCTCAGTCCAGCCCCGGCGCGCAGGGCCGCCATGCCCGCCATGGCCGCGGCTCCCGACTTGCCCAGCGATCCGCCGACGATCAGCACATGGCCGTACATGCCCTTGTTGCTGTCGGCAGAACGCGGCGCCAGCAACGCGGCGAAGTCACGCGGTGTGCTGAGTTCGAGCCCCAGCTTGCTGACGATGGCTTCCGGCGGCGATCCGATGGGCGCAATCACGATGGGCCCGCGCGTCAGGTTGCCGAAGACGTGCGCCAGATGAGGGGCGGTGAAGGTGACGATCGCATCGGCACGCGCGATGTGCTTGCCACTCTGCGGCGACATCGAATCGGAATCAGCACCCGAAGGAATGTCCACCGCAACCACCGGCTGGCCGCTTCCGTTCATCGCAGCAATGGCATCGGCGTAGAAGCCTTTCACGGGCGGGTGAAATCCAGTGCCGAGGACGGCGTCCACCAGCAGATCGCAATTCGCCACGCTGCGCGACCACTCCGCCTGCAACTCCTGCGAGTTGCGCACCACGACGGGACGAAGCGGCAGGCGCTCGAACATCGCCAGCGCATCGCCGTGCAAGTCGGTGGTAGCCGCAAGCAGCAGCACTTCAACCACGCGACCGGCGCGATGCAGTTTGCGCGCGACGACGAATCCATCACCGCCATTGTTCCCCTTGCCGCAAATTACGGCGATGCGATTGGCATGGCGGTGGTGCTCGAGGACAAATTGCGCCACCGCGGAGCCGGCGTTCTCCATCAAGGTGAGCGACGGCACTCCGAAGCGCTCGGTGGTGACGCGATCGATCTCGCGCATCTCGTCGGCGGTGACGATTTTCATGCGCGCTCCGTGGCCGACTCTTCCAGCCGGCGCAAGCCGTCGGGCTCGCCCATGGCGATAAGATGGTCGCCGGAGTGGATGACCTCATCGGGCGCAGGATTGAAGCGCATGTGCGAGTCTTCGCCTTTGATGGCGAGCACGATGACGCCCATCTCCTGGCGGATGCGCGAAGCTTCCAGGGTTGCGCCCACGAAGCGCGAGCCGGCCTGCACCTGCACTTCTTCGATCTCCAGCGGCTTGTGCTGGCTCATGGCGGTGTCGAAGAAATCGACCACATGCGGCCGCATGAAGGTCTGCGCGATGCGATATCCGGCGAAGTTGTAGGGCGAGACCACGTGATTGGCGCCCGCGGTGAGCAGATGTTGCTCGGCACTTTCTTCGCTGGCCCGCGCAATGATGTTGAGCTTGGGGTTCAGGCTGCGGGCGGTGAGGATGATGTAGATATTGGTGGCGTCGGTGGTGGTGGCGGCGACCAGTCCACGGGCGCTTTCGATGTGGAGCTCGCGCAGAACGTGCTCCTGCGTGGCGTCGCCGACCAGAGTAAGCCAACCTTTGGAGGAGTAGCGCGCCAGCTTGGCCTGGTCGGAATCGACAATGACAAAGGGCAGTGGCTTGCGCGCCAGTTCACGCGCCACGCTGCGGCCAACGCGTCCGGCGCCGCAGATGATGTAGTGCTCCGACAATCGGCTGATGTCGCGGTCCATGCGTCTCCTGCCGAATACCGATTGCAGCTCGAATTCTAGCAAAGCCTGGGTCGCGGCCCCGAAGAACATGATCACCAGGCCAACTCCGGTGATGATGACGAAAGTGTTGAAGATGCGTCCAGCTTGCGAGAGCGGATGGACTTCGCCGTAGCCGATGGTGGTGATGGTGGTCAGCACCATGTAGAAGCCATCGAACCACGGCCAGCCCTCGAAGAAATGGAAGCCGGCGACGCCGATGACAATCAAGGCCAGCAACGCGACGAACAGGACCTTCAGATTGAACAGGGCCTTCACACCTGCCATTGTGTCGCCTGGCGGCGTGCAGCGCAAGAAAAAGCCCGTCGCGTGCGGGCGACGGGCGATCGAACAGCCGCGATGGGCTACGGAAGGGTCGGCGTGTAAAGGTCCTGCTGGCGGTAAGTCCGGTACGACCACCAGCCGGCTTGCAATTGATAAACAATCGCGCCGGAAACAGCGTCAACCTCGGTGGCTTGCGTGGCGTAGTTGGGTAATTCGAGCAGCCCGTTGCCGAAGCTGGCATAGACGCTGTTGGGAGGAGAAATCAGCAGCTGCGCACTACCCAGTGCCGACGAATATGTGCCGAGATCAGCCAACGTTTGAATGCGGACGGTGTGGGTCGATTCTGACACATAGAAGACGACGCCCCGGCTGTTTCCGCCGCCACACTGTTGCACCCGCAGATTGCCGTCGTCGAATGCGGTGAATACCTCCAGTGCGCCTTTTTGAACCTGGAATGCTGCGTCGTGCTGGTGAGTAAACCAAGGATAGACATTGGGATCGCCGCAGGGGTTCCGGGGTGGATTCGTAATGGTGAAATCGCCGTAGGGCCCCAGCTTCCATAGGACGCTTCCATCTCCCCGGCCGTTGTTGTAATTAATTTTGAGCACCCAATCCTGACTGCGCTCAGAAAGCAAGATGTTACCGTCGGCGGTGAGTTGCACCGAGTTGGAGTGCAACCAATCGTTGGCTACCGGAAAACTAGGATTGAAAGCCGGGCAGCCCGCTCCGAGGTTGTGATAACACTTGTCATTCAACGTCGCCACCCGGCTCAGGTCCTGATGAGCGAATGAATCCCAAGCCCAGGTGAGTTGCAGGTTGTGGTCCAATACCAGGACCATGTCTCCCAGGATATCCACCGGGTTCTGTTGCGTCCCGCCTTGCTCGGTGTAAGAGACTTCATCGCGGGCGCCGATCAAGACCAGTCCACCGTTAGGCAGGCGCCGCACTTCATGACCGTTGAACGAGGTCATGGTTGGATAACCTTTAGCGGCAAGCTGTTCGTTCAGGATCTCCACGTTGGTTTGTAGCGTCAGGTTCCCGGCGAGGTCGTACTCGCTCATGGTCACATTGGTGATGGAGAAGAAATTTCCACCCGGTTCCATGCGCGTCATCAGCAATGGAGTGTTGTAGAACCAGATGACATTTCCCGCCAGATCGGTGGCCAGGGGACGGAACGCAAAGGGGCGGCCGGTGGGTGGAACCAGATGGAACAATATTACTGGGAAAGCTGCGTCATGTTGAGTGGGAGGAACGTTCACCGTCATCGGCGGGACCGGGAGATTCGCCGGAAGCGGACCGGTGGTAAACGACTGGTCGGGACCCGAGTTGAAAAAGCCAGTGGCGAATTCCTCCCAGTGCATCAGGTAGTGCGTAGATGGATACATACCCGCCACCAGGAAGTTGGCGCTGTTTTGCGAACAGGGCACGGCATTGGTGGTGCTGGAAGCCTGCGCGCCATTGGCGTGAAAGCGCACACGAATCGAGTGGCCGGCGGTGCATGGTCCGGCGCTGAACAAAGCCACCAGGGGATGCGACGTTGGATTTACCGCCGAACCGCCGCTGGTAGTGACCCAAGGCGTGAGGACATACTGAACTGACACCGGCGAGAAAACGGTATAGGGCTGCTGCGTGATGTCGCGCACCACAACCGTTACCACATAAGTTCCCTCCACAGTGTGCGGCACCCAAGTGAAATTATTTGGAGTGTCGAAGTCGCGCACGATCTGGTTCTGACCCTGCAGTGCGGCGCTGAATTGATAATCGTAGATGTCGCCTGGGGGACCGCCCGACACGGTGGCCGTCCACAGAATGCTGGTGCCCAGCATTTGCGGGCTCTGCACGCTTGGAAGCAGTGTAATCGAGACGGAAGGGGTCTTGGTCGCCCCCGTGGCAGCGCCGACCAAACTCAATCCCAGCAGGACAATAGTCAACACTCTAGACACAACGTACCTCCAGGTACACGTGACAGGGAGACCCAACGGCGCCCTGGTGACTACGCTGATATTCTTTATGGAACCCGATCCAATTACTTCTTAAGACGAAATTGCTGAAGAACTATACAGCAGGACGTTTCTGGGGCATAGAGAAAAAAAAAGGGACTGAGTTGTCATCACGAACGGGCCCTTTCGGCCGTGAGGGATCTGCTGTTCCTCGGCGTCCCCTCCAGCACTATCAAAAGCAGATTCCTCGCTGCGCTCGTAATGACAACTTCAGAGAGAAATCTCCATCCGGCATGGGACATCACTAGCGGCGATCGCTAGTCGCCTCCGACTTTCACCTCGTCGGCGGAAACCATCTTCTGCACCAAGCTGTGATGGCGGCCGTAGGTGAAGTAGATGACCAAGCCAATGATGAGCCACACGAACAGGCGGATCCAGGTCTTGCCGTTCAGTCCGAGCATCAAGGCGAGCGAGATGATGATGCCCAATAACGGCACGAAGGGCATCCCTGGCGTCCTAAACGGCCGATGCACGTCAGGCCGCTTGCGTCGCATCACCCAGACGCCGGCGCAGACAATGATGAAAGCCATCAGCGTGCCGATGGAAACCATCTGGCCGAGGTCGCCAATGGGCACCAGCGAGCCGGTGAAGGCGACGAGGACACCGGTCACGGCGGTCGACTTCCACGGCGTCCGGAACTTGGGATGGATGTCGCCCGCCCACTTCCACAGCAGACCATCGTGGGCCATGGAGTAGAATACGCGCGATTGGCCAAGCAACATGACCAGCATCACGGTAGAGAGACCGGCGAGCGCGCCGGCATTCACCACGTAGCTGCCCCACTTCACGCCGGTCTCGCGGATGGCCAGAGAAACCGGAGCGCCGATGTTCAGGCGCGAGTAGTGCACGGTCGCGGTCAACAGGCCGGAGACGACGAGGTAAAGTACGGTGCAGATGACGAGTGATCCGAGGATGCCGATGGGCATGTCCTTCTGCGGATTCTTGGCTTCCTGCGCGGCGGTTGAGACGGCGTCGAACCCAATGTAAGCGAAGAAAACGACGCCCGCACCACGCAAGACGCCGGACCATCCGAACGAGCCGAAAGAACCGGTGTTCTTGGGCAGGAACACCGCCCAATTCGCGTGCGCGACGTCGGGACGCCTGATCACATACATGCCGGCAACGATGATGAAGACGATCACCGCGATCAGCTTCACGAAGACGATAGTCGTGTTGAAGTTCGCCGACTCCTTGATGCCGACGATCAGAAGGGTGGTGACAGCGATGATAGCGAAGAACGCCATGAAATTGAATATGGTTGTGGTGTGTTGGGTCGCGCGCGTCATCTGCTCCATGGTGAGGGTCAAATCTGGCGCCCAGCGGCCATCGACCATCGACCACTTCGCGCCCGGGACATCGCAGATCTGGGGCGGAAGGTTGATGTCGTAGTCCTGGAGGAAGGCGACCAGCGTCGAGCTCCAGCCGGAGGCCACGGTAGCGGCACCGAAGGCGTACTCGAGGATGAGGTCCCAGCCGATGATCCAGGCGAAGATCTCGCCCAGCGTGGCGTAGCCATAGGTGTAGGCTGAGCCGGCGATGGGGATCATGGAGGCGAACTCGGCGTAGCAGAGTCCGGCAAAGGCGCAACCCGTGCCCGCGAGGACGTAGGAGAGCATGATGCCCGGGCCAGCGTACTGCGCCGCGGCCTGGCCGGTGAGCACGAAGATGCCCGCGCCGATAATGGCGCCGATTCCCAACGTAATAAGGTTCACGGGGCCCAGTGCCCGTTTCAGACTATGTTCGCCGGTTTCAGACGCCTGGCGCATCAGCACGTCAAGAGGCTTGGTCTTCAGCAGATTTGTCATTCAGCTTTGCCTTGTTCTTATTCTTCGGTAACCGCTTGCGGGTTGCGTTTGGACCACAGGAAATACACGGGAATTCCCAGCAGAACAATAATCAGGCCCGGCCACGTGTATTGCGGCTTGTAGCGCAATAAGACTACATCAATAAACACGGCCATCAAAATATACATGGCCGGCAGCACGGGATATCCGATGGCGCGATAAGGGCGCGGCTCGTGGGGACGCTTCACCCGCAGCACGAACAAGCCGGCGATGGTCAGAATGTAAAACACCAGCACGGCAAAAATGATGTAGTCGAGTAGCTGCCCGTAGCTGCCCGAAATGCACAGAATGCAAGTCCAGACGCACTGCATCAACAGGGAGTGCGCGGGCGTGTGGTACTTGGGGTGCAGCGTTCCGGCGCTGCGGAAGAACAACCCATTCTTCGCCATGGCGTAATACACGCGGGCACCCGCCAGGATCAGTCCGTTATTGCAGCCGAAGGTTGAGATGAGAATGGCGAAGGCCATAATCTGCGCACCCCCGGCTCCGAAGATCTGCTGCACCACCGCGGTCGCGACGCGCTCCTCGGGGGCATGCTGAATGGCCGACAGTGGCAGCACGCTCAGGTACACAAAATTGGCCAGCACATAAAGAAGGCTGACTGCGCCGGTTCCCAGCGCTAGCGCCAGCGGCAGGTTGCGCTGCGGATTGCGGACTTCGCCCGCGGTGAAGGTGACGTTGTTCCAGGCATCGGATGAGAAGAGTGAGCCGACTTGTGCCACGGCAATGACGGTGATCGTTCCCACCAGCACGATCGGACCGCCAACGCCGACCTGCACGGGATGGAGGCGTGGAATCCGGCATTGCGCCAGAAGTTTGCGCCAAAGTTGGCGGCAATCGCCGAGGCATTGCGGCCCAGGAAGCCGCCCAGCAATACCAGTCCCAGGAGCGCGGCGGTCTTGGCAAAGGTAAATATGTTCTGCACCACCGCGCCGGTCCTCACGCCGAAAATGTTGAGCACGGAAAGGAAAATCACTATAAGGACGGCCATCAGGTTCTGGGTGTTCAGGCCGACATCCATGTTGCCCAGCACCATGGGGCCGATGGGGATGGGCGGCACGTGCGCGATGTGCCAGATCCAGTTCGTCGACGAGATGGACGGAAAGAAGACGCCCATGAATTTGCCGAAGGCCACGCCTACCGCGGCGATGGTTCCCGTCTGGATGACGAGAAACAGGGTCCAGCCGTAGAGGAATCCCCACAGTGGGCCCAGCGATTCGCGCAGGTAAACATACTGGCCACCGGCGCGCGGCATCATGGCCGCCAGTTCACCGTAGGCGAGAGCGCCGGTGATGGTCAGGAACCCGGTCACGAGCCAGGCGGCGATGAGCAGCGCGGGCGAATCGACCAGCCGTCCGATCTCCGCCGAGACAATGAAGATGCCTGATCCGATCATCGAGCCCATGACCAGGGTGGTGGCACTGGTGAGGCCAAGACCTTTGACCCATTCGCTGCCTTCGGCGGCGAGCGATACGGTTTTCGTTTCTGTTGCCAAGAGACCTCGTGAGAAGGGGCGCACCTTCAGGTGCGCCGATAAGCCTTATTTGTCATTGCCAACGGGCTTCAGCCCGCGCAACATAACTGAGTTTGTCATCACGAACGGGCCTTCGGCCGTGAGGTCTGCTCTTCCTCGGCGTCCCCTCCAACACTATCAAAAGCAGATTCCTCGCTTCGCTCGTAATGACAACTCCGGGAGTGGCATCGTGCCCGCACAGGACACAATCCGAACCGGGGGATATGGCGCCCTCTTCAGTCCCTCAGAATTTACACCAACAGGCGCAAGAATTCCTCAGCAACATTGGTGGGGGAACTCAGAAGGTCAGAAATGACAGCCACGGAGTCGGCTCCGGCGTCGATCACCGAGCGCGCATTGGCGCGGGTGATGCCTCCAATCGCCACCAGGGGCTTATGGGTTGCGGCCCGGGCGGCGCGAATTCCCTCGAGGCCGACGAGCGGATCGGGGCGCCTTTTCGATAGCGTTGCAAACACCGGCCCATAGGCGATGTAGTCCGCGGGGCCGGCATCGGCCTCCTGAAGCTGCTGGAGGTTGTGGGTCGAGACGCCGACAATTCGGCCGGGGCCAACCACCGTGCGCGCTCCTTCCGCCGACAAATCGTCCTGGCCAACGTGCACGCCTTCATAGTTGGCAGCGATGCTGATGTCGGCGCGATCGTTCATGATAAGGGTCACGCCATTGCCCAGCACGCGGCGCAGTTCGCGGGCCTGGTTGAGCATCTCGCGCGTGAGGCCCACCTTGTTGCGATACTGCAGCCAGGTCACACCTCCGATGGCCAATTCGCGGGCATATTCCACGATGGCCGCGGTGGTGCGCAGCGGCGGCGCAAAGCAGGCGACGTCGAGAATGGCGTACAACTTGGGCAGTTTCATGTGTGAGTGCATTATAAGGAAGCTTTCACCACGGAGGCACGGAGGAATCGAAGATCAATTAAACACCTATTAAGCCTTGCAGAAGTAGTGACGAAACCATTTGAATTGTCATCACGAGCGAAGCGAGGGACCTGCTTTTTGGCCGTTCACGGAAGAAGCAGATTCCTCGCGCCAAAAGCTGGCGCTCGTAATGACAATTTCAAACATCCCACCGGGCGTGCTCAACCATTTCCTATCTACCGACATGGAACCGCTCTATACCGTCATCCTCGTCATCCTTCGCTTCTCTGTGCCCTCCGTGCCTTCGTGGTGAAACCTCTCACTAGGCCTCCTTCGGTTGGTTGAGGAAGCGCTCCATGAACTTGGTATCAAAGTTGCCAGCACGGAAATCGGGATCAGCCATGATCCGGCGGTGCAGCGGGATGCTGGTGTAAATGCCCTCAACCACGAACATATCCAACGCCCGCGACATGCGCGAGATGGCTTCGGCGCGGTCGCGACCCCGCACCACCAGCTTGGCGATCAGGGAATCATAGTACGGCGGAATGACGCCCTCGGCGTAGGCGGCGGTGTCCACGCGCACTCCGGTGCCTCCGGGAATGTTGAAGGCAGTAATCTTTCCCGCCGAGGGAGTAAAGCGCTCAGGATGTTCGGCATTGATGCGGCACTCGATGGCGTGTCCGCGAAACACCACCGGGTAGTTGATCACGCTGCTGAGCTTCTCACCCGCGGCAATCAGGATCTGCGCCTTCACCAGGTCAACGTCGGTAGTCATCTCGGTGACCGGATGCTCCACCTGGATCCTGGTGTTCATCTCGATGAAAGACAGGCTGCCGTCTTCGTCCATCAGAAATTCTACGGTGCCGGCATTCATGTAGCCGATGTGGCCCAGGGTCTTCACCAGGATGCCGCCAATGCGCTCGCGCAACTCGGGCGTGACCTTCACCGAGGGCGCCTCTTCCACCAGCTTTTGATGGCGGCGCTGGATGCTGCACTCGCGCTCGCCCAGGCTCATGACGTTGCCGTGCTCGTCGGCCAGCACCTGGAACTCGATGTGGCGCGGCCGCTCGATGAACTTCTCCATGTAGAGATCGCCGTTGCCAAAGGCGGCCGCCGCCTCCGACTGCGCGGCGTTAAACAGGTTGGGCAATTCGTCTTCGCGGCGGATGATGCGCATGCCGCGCCCGCCGCCGCCGGCCGAGGCTTTCACGATCAGGGGGAATCCGACGGTGCGCGCCCACTCCAGCGCTTCGTCGGCAGAGGCGATGATGCCTTCTGATCCCGGCAGAATCGGCACGCCTTCCTTCTTCATGGTGGCGCGCGCTTTTTCCTTTACGCCCATCAGCCTGGTGACCTCGGGCGGCGGGCCGATGAACTTGATTCCGCAGTCGCGGCAGACCTCGGCGAAGTTGGCATTCTCGCTGAGCAGCCCGTAGCCGGGATGGATAGCTTCGACGTTGGCAATTTCAGCGGCGCTGATGACCGCCGGAATGTTGAGGTAGCTTTCGTGCAGGCGTGGCGGACCGATGCAGATGGCCTCGTCGGCAAACTTCACATGCAGGGAGTTACGGTCAGCCTCGCTGTAGATGGCGACCGCCTTGATACCCAACTCTTTGCAGGCACAAATCACCCGCAGGGCGATTTCCCCTCGATTCGCAATTAGTATCTTCTTAAACATGAATGGAATCGTTACACGCTGCTAATTTTCACCACGGAGGCACGGAGAGCACGGAGGTTCAGAAATCAATTGATAGAACGAAAAATCATCACAGCTCTATTTCCCCCGGAGCATCCCTAGGCTCTCTTGATGCCGAACAGCGGCATCCCGTATTCCACCGGGCTTCCGTTGGGGACAAACATCTTGGCGATCACGCCCGACACGTCGGCCTCAATCTCGTTCATCAGCTTCATCGCCTCAATGATGCAGAGCACCTGGCCTTCCTTCACCGCGTCGCCAACTTTGACGAAAGGCGGCGCCCCGGGCGACGGAGCTTCGTAGTACGTTCCGACAATCGGCGACTTCAGGATAAACAGATCTTCCTCAACCGCGGCTGCGGGCGGCGCTGAGGCCGCTAAGCTGGAGGACTCGCCGGCAGTGGTTGGCTGCGCAGGGGCAGGCGGAGCGGCGGGCGCGCTCGCTACCGCAACCGTCCCCGGAACGATGGCCGGCGCGACCTGCAATACCTGCGGCGGCTGGGCCGTTGTTCCCCGCTTGATAAGAAGTCTTACATCGCCGCGCTGCAATTCAAACTCGGCGATGTCTTTCTCCACCAAAAACTCGATTAGTTCTTTAATTTCTTTTTGGTTCATCGTGTTCCGTTCGGCCGGCAGAAACCCGGCCTTTTATCTTAACTTAGTCGGTAAAGCTGTAGTCCGATTGTGCCGGTGACAGTTTTGCCGCTGCATCGCTTCACCGGACGCGCTCGAACAGCATCGCCACCTTGTCGGCGTAAATCTCGCGCCAAGCGGGAGAGTTCTCCAGCAGACGGATCAGCGGCCGTTTCGGCGGCATCAAGACATAATCAATTCTGTATTGGTCCAGGATCTGGAACGAATGATCGTTGCCGGTAACCTTGAGATAGTCGTCAAAAACTCCGTTGTATATGAAGATATCTGCGCGCGAATCAATAAGAGGCTTCAGCTCGGGCGTATACCACTCCATGTATCCGCCCCAGGCATATTCATTGAAGATCCTTCCATTGAGGTTCTGCTGCTGCATGAATTGCAGCGCGGCCCTTGGAAAATCTGCATCCACCTTCCGCTGTAGATATGCTGCTGACGGAAACAACAAGAGCATCGCCCCAACCACGGCTACCATAATGACGGCATTGAGCCAAGGTTGGTCCCGTTCCCGCCGGTAGGGCGGAAACAGCTTCAGACGTGGCGCCAGGATGGGGGCCACGATCAGGCCGGCGAAAAAAAGGAGTCGCACATGCGGCAGCGCGGTCCCCAGAGCAAACGCTACCAGAAGCACCTCGTCCAGCTTCCACCTCTGCCGGGAAAACAACGCGGCTGCCAGCAAGGCGAGGATCATGATCAGGGCCAGCTGGCCACTCCTTTTGCCAAAGTCCACGGAGTGCCACTCTGAGATGTAGTGCATATTCGTCTGCTGACGAAAAAGAAAATCAAATGGGTAGCGCACCAGCTTGTAACCAAAGGGGTTGACGAAGAGCGCGGCCATGGACGCGGCCAACGCCAGCAGAAGTTTTTTCAGCTCCTGCGGAGACCAGCGCCGCGCCACCACCAGGCCCCATTCCCCTTGCAGCAGGCCGGCGGCAATCGTCAACCCCAGCACCGCCATGCCAAAGATCCAGGAGCCATGCAGGTTGATCCACAAGGCAAACAACGGCGGCAACAGCCACAGGCCTTTCCCGGTCCGCTGAAAATGGTCCAGCACCAGCAGCAGCCCCACCATCGAGAGCCAGCCAAACAGCAGCACCCGTGGGCCGATGGACACCACTCCCAACAAAATAGCCAGCAAAGTGGTAATGGAAGCGTTCAGACAACTGGCGCCGCCGCGGCATGAGCGGTAATAGACGCCGATATAGATCAGCGTGAACACCGCTAAATATACCGCTAGCAGTCCTTGCAATCCCCCGGCATCGAAACCTAATAGAAACGGGATTTCTGACAGCCATTCATAGTTCAGCCGTGGCGACCCTGCCGCCCCAAACGAATAGGTGTCCACGGTGGGGAACGAGTGATGTTGAAAAAGATAGGCGGCGTTGCGCAGATGCCACCAGATGTCCGGCTCTGCAAACCCTGCCAGAGAATATCGAAAGATCACTGCTGCCAGTACAAACATGCACATAACCGGGCGGGAGAACACACTGACCGCCCAACCGGCGCGGGAGGGGCTGGTAGCTGCCGCGGCTGTCTCTGACGGTGAAGAGGACGAATTCGGCACAGGTACTTCTTTTTAGAGCAGTTCAGATTTGGTGCATCCGGTCCGCTCGGGCAGAACCGGCCCTAAATCTCAACCAGTTCCTTGCTGATCGGGGTCAGCACCCGGCATCCTCGGTCCGTGACGACCACCATGTCTTCGATTCGAATGCCACCCTTACCCGGCATGTAAATTCCAGGCTCGATCGTAATCACCATGCCCGGTTCGAGCCGCTCTGACTGGTTCTTGCCCAGGCGCGGAGGCTCATGAATCTCCAAGCCTACTCCGTGCCCGGTCGAGTGCGTAAAGTAGCGATCCAGCTTGGCCCGGCGCAGCACCTGGCGAGCGGCTTGATCCACTTGGGCCGCCGTTTTGCCCGGAACTACAGCTGCAATCCCCGCCAGCTGAGCTTCCAGCACCGCTTCGTACCACTGGCGCTCTTCCCGGCTGACCTGGCCCACGTGCACAGTGCGGGTCATGTCGGAACAATAGCCACGAAGTATAACACCCGAATCCACCACCACGAACCCGCGCCGTGGGATAGGCTGGCTGCTCGCGCGTCCGTGAGGCAAAGCCGCCCGTTTTCCCGCCGCGACGATAGTCTCGAACGACATGCCGTCGGCTCCCGCTTGCCGCGCGGCATATTCCAGCTTCCCTGCGACATCCAACTCCGGCACTCCCGGGCGAATGCCGCGTAGAGCTTCTTCGTACACCGCTGCCCCGAGTTTGACGGCGGCGGCAATGAGTCGCAGCTCCTCGGCGTCCTTGATGATGCGCTGCCGCATGATCAGGCCGGATACCGGCTTCCAGCGAATTCCCCGATGCACCAACTGGCGCATGACGGCCAGCCCGGCAACCGAAGTGTAGTCGGCCTCGAAGCCGATGGTTGCTGAAGTCAGTTGGAGCATGCTCTTGGCCGCGTCGTGCAGCAGCGGACCACGGGAAATAACGATTCGGGCGCCAATGACCTCTTGGCGGGCCTGTTCGCTATAACGGCCGTCCGTGAAGAATGTGGAGCGTCCCGACAGCTTGGGGGAGTTAGCCCCGCGCGCTGGCGGGGAGAGAAATAGGAGTAGCCCGTTGCTGCCGGTGTAACCGCAAAGATAGCGCAGGTTCGCCGGATGCGTCACCACGAAGCCGTCGAGGTCCTCGCCGGTGAGGGTCTGGTGGAATTTGTTCAGCCGCGATCGGTGGTCCATTCGTGCCCTACTTACAGTCCCACTTTGCAGCGTTTTGGCAATTGCGGATTTCGCCGGTTATCACGCTGGGATTCCTGGCGAGCGCAAATAATCGCATACGCAAGAAAGCCGGAGCTTTAGGCTCCGGCTTTCCACACCCAGGGGGTAGGTAGGAATTACTTCTTCAGCTTGCGACGCAACACACCAGCCAGAGCCAGAGCTCCGGAGCCGAACAGCAGAATGCTGGCCGGTTCGGGCGTGACGCCTTGTTCGGAGAAATTGTTAAGCACCAGCGAAACATCCGCATCGCCATCTGTGCCCGCATCGAGCAATATGTCCTTCTCGACGCCGACTTGGGATACTCCCGCAAAACTGACTTCGTTAAAGGCCACCGTTCCGCCGGCGTCGGTGAAGACCTTCAGAGTCTTCAGGCTCGCGCTGCAACTCCCATTCGCAGCAAACAGGGCGCCCACACAGAGGGTTTCGTCAACCTCTACACTACCAGTCCCTTCAAAGCTAAACCCACCGATGGCAACGCTGACGTCGGTGATCAGGGCTCCACCCGGATTGACGGTAACGCCGTAGCTTATGTTGGAATCCATAGATAGTACGCCGTTGTCAGTCGACACATCCCAAGGCGCGGAAAACCGGAACCCAGGATTCCCGAGTTGGGTCTGGGGGTTGACTCCTATGCTGCCTGGCGGAAGTGCAAAATTTGGCGGATTTGCGGTACCCGAATAGAACCAATTGTTAAAGGTCTTGTCGCCGATTGTGCACGAGAAGCCTTGGCCGATATAATCCGCCAAGGTTCCCGATGGACACGCACTCGCGAATCCAATGCCAGACATTAAGGTGACGCAACCGATTACCAGCAAAGCTGACAACCATTTGTTTTTCATACTCTTGTAATTCCTCCGATGCCGTCCTGGGCTAGGCTGACCTCGGTGCCGCACCGTCCGGCTACAAAGTGGCGTAGGCCATGCCCGTCAGTACTAGAGCAATCACGCTGCCAAAAGCATAATTCTGTAAGTCAAGCAAAGTAATCCGGTTGGTTCAGGCTCGAATAAACCCAAGTGCAATCATTTGCAGCATTGGGATAAGCCGTTTCCCCGCGAGTTTCCCCTAACCGTTGCATTTCCACCACTTTAATGCTGAGTTATCACCAATGCTTGATTCGTTTGCTTGCGTGCACGATAAATGTAATGACTAGCTGTCGGGTTGTGAGCCACGGCGTCGGCATGCACCACGTAGGTGCCCAATCCGGGCGATGAACCGAACGGAATCACCGGCCCGGCCTGATCGGCCGCAAGCGTAAAGTGCTGATAACCCAAGGTAGTAGCCCTGCCGATGTCATTCACGGCAACCACAATGACGGTGAGATCGAGGTCTTGCCCGGTTTGATTGCTAACCACGACGGAACCCGAAATCGTGTTACCTTGCACGCTCGGACGCTGCTTCCACTCAATCGTCATCCCGGCGAGCACGGTGATGGTCAGGCGACGCTGGGCCTGTAACGGGGGCGCACCAGAGTCGGCCACGGCGATCGTGAAACGATACTCGCCCGCAGCCGTTGGTACTCCAGAGATCACCGCAGTGTGCGCATGTAGCTTCAGGCCCGGAGGAAGCTGTCCCTCGACCAGACGCCAGGTGTAGGGCGCTGCTCCTCCGCTTGCGGCCAAAGGAAAGCTGAAGTTGCGTCCGGCCACGGTGCTCGCCGCAGTCTGTGCCGTGATTACCAGACCGGTCGGGGGGTTAGCGGCGGAGCTTTGTGGCTGCGCTGCGAACGCGGCGGCCAAGCCCAAAACCGCAACGGCGCAACTTGCCAGCAGGGTCCGCATGATGCAAACCATTATAGTGGGCCGCATCGGCATCAATTCGACAATCGAGAAGCGACTGCCCGCAGTTCCGCCAACTGCTTCTGCATGTGCGAAACATATGTCCGGCTCGCTTCTTTTTCTACCGCGAGTTGAGCGTCAAAATCGTCCTGCATCTCGGGGTGATATTTCAACAACGTTGTTTTCAACGCGGAAACCTGGTCGGCGATGCCGGTAATGGCCAGCGCCTGTTGTCCCAAAGAGTCGATCAAAGAAATCAAAACCTGTTGCATGAGGGATTCTCCCTTTTCCCGCCGGATCGTACCTGAGGAATTGCGGCATTTGCTGGCTGCAGTCTAGACGAAGCATCAGAAGCTGTTGGGAACCGTTGTCGCCGGTCTGTGGCCGTTGCGTCGGCGGCGGCTGCGCCGATAGCCGCAAGAATCTGGGTGCCGCTTTAGTCGTAGCGCTCGAAGACAATCTGCTTGCGGTCCCAACCCAGTTCATCCTTGAGCAGCTTGCGGTTTGCATCCACCATTTGATGCAGCCCGCAGATGTAGGCCTGCATGTCGCTACGGCCGGCAACGATTTCGCGGACGTGGTCCTGCACGTAGCCGCGGCAGCCCGTCCAAAGCTCACCGCAACGGCTGAGCGTCGGCACATAGTGGAAGTTTGGATGATCGCGCGCGATGCGCTCGAACTCGTCGCGATAGTAAAGGCTGTGCTGGTAGCGCGTGCCGAACACCAGCCAGTATTCGTGGTCACGGTGGCGTTGCGGTTCCTGGAAGAGCCAATGAATCATGCCGCGGATCGGCGCGATGCCAGTTCCTGTAGCAATGAAAATTGCGTCCTTGCGCGGCTCGCGCAGAGTGAAAAGCCCGTGCGGACCATGAAACTGCACGGTCGCGCCTTCCGGCAGATCACAAAGCCAGTTGGACAGAAAGCCCTGCTCCACCCGGTTGAGACAGAGATCGAAGGTAGGGTTGTCGCGCGGCGCCGAAGCGATGGAATACGCGCGTGTGTGTTCCTTACCATCAGGCCGCGGCTGCTTGATCGAAACAAACTGCCCGGGAATGAAGCGGAATTCGTCCACTCCCTCAACGCGGAGCTCGAGGTGCTTGGTTTGCGGCGACAGCAGAATGGACTGGTCCACGCGGGCCGTAAACAGCTGCCGCTGGACAGTTGCGCGCTCCTGAACTTGAGTTTCCATGATTGCTACTCATATAGATGCAGTAAGCGGACAATTCGCCTCTGCGACATCCCGCCGGACCCGGTGACCATATTACGCAGCAGTCCGCGGAAACGCAAGCTAGGCTCTGCCGGGATGCATGCTTCTCCGCTCAAAATCTCTCTGCTTTTTTTGATAGATTTCTCGGTCCTTGACCAATACACATAAACGTGAGATGTTTACACATCGGGAGGCCAGTTGTGCGAACCAATATCGAGATTGATGATGACTTAATGCGCAAGGCGATGCGCCGGAGCGGGGCACCGACCAAGAGAGCCGCAGTGGAAGAGGCGCTTCGGCTGCTGGTGAACATGCACGAACAGGCTTCGATTCGCAGATGGCGCGGCAAAGTGCGATGGGAAGGCAATTTGAAGGAACTGCGCCGGAGCCGAGTTCCGCAATAGCCGGCGCCAATGGTCATCGTCGACACAACCGTCTGGATCGACTACCTGGGCGACATAAACAACAGCCAGACCAATTGGCTGATTCGCGAATTGGGACGGCAACCGCTGGGGTTGACTGACATCATTCTGTGTGAGGTTCTGCAGGGAATTCGAACTGATGCGGCCTTCGCGGGAGTTCGCCATGACCTGGAAAGGTTCCACGTTTATAGCACCGGCGGAAGCGAGTTGGCCGTGGCCGCCGCACAAAACTATCGGCGCCTCCGCCAAGCAGGACAAACAGTGCGCACAACCATTGATTGCTTGATCGCTACCTTCTGTTTGCAGGCCGGACACTCACTACTTCACCGTGACCGCGACTTCGATCTCTTTGAGAAATATCTTGGGTTGCGCGTCGTGCATCCGTGAGGCTCACAAGAGCGCGCAATGGTGCCGCCTTTTCTCATCTGGTACTCTGCAAGATTGAAATTTCCAGCTTCAAATGGAGCATTGCAGCCGATGTCATATCGATATGTACGCGCCAGCCTGGCGATCCTGATTAGTTCCACCCTCACGCTCTGCGCCGTAGCCGCCGACAAAGCAAAAAAAGATGCGAACCAGCCGTCTTATGAACAGCCGCAGCCGGAGCGCGAGACCCTCGACTACGGTATGTACCAGCGAATTCGCGACGAGGGTATCGGCCACTCTCACGTAATGGAGTATGCCTCCGCGCTCGACGACGACATCGGGCCGCGACTGACCGGTTCGGCCAACCTGAAACATGCCAATGAGTGGACACGCGATCAGTTCACCGCAATGGGTTGCAGTAATGCGCACCTGGAAGACTGGGGCGAGTTCGGCATGGGTTGGCAGCAACTCAACACCTGGGTGCGCATGACCGCGCCCGATACCGCGGTATTCATCGCGCAGGCAGCACCGTGGTCACCGGCGACGAATGGCGCGATCAACGCGCCGGCAATCTGGATCGATGTGAAAGACGTCAAAGACCTTGACCAATACAAGGGCAAACTCGCTGGAAAGATAGTGCTGTACGGCGCCATGCGAGACGTGCCTCCTGTCGAGAAGCCGCTGTGGGCGCGCCTGGACGATGCGGAACTGAAGAAATTGACCGAGTATCCGCTCAAGCCGCACGGCGAGGACTTCATCGAGCAGTACATGAAGCGTCTGGAGCTAAGGCAGAAGGTGGGACAGTTTCTGGCTGACGAGCACGCGCTGGCAGCCATCACGCCAAGTCGCGACGGCCGCGATGGTGGCGGCTCGGGCGGCACCATTTTCGACGATAGCGGCGCCGGCTTCGGCTGGGAGGCGTACAAACGCGAGCACGCCAATCCGCTACCGGTTGTAGTGATGGCGATTGAGAATTATGGTCGCGTGTACCGGCTGCTGAAGGCGCATGTCCCGGTCAACCTTGAAATGAACGTGGACGCCAAATTTACCGGCGACCACGAGCACGGGTACGACACCGTCGCCGAAATTCCCGGCACCGATCCGAAGCTGAAGGACGAAGTGGTGATGGTGGGCGGGCATCTGGATTCGTGGGCCTCGGCCACTGGCGCAACTGACAATGGCGCCGGCACGGTTGTCGCCATGGAAGTAATGCGCATTCTCAATACGCTGCAGGTGAAGCCGCGGCGCACCATCCGCGTGGCGTTGTGGACCGGTGAGGAAGAAGGCGAGTACGGGTCGTACGGCTACGTCAAGCAGCATTTCGGTTATGTGCCACTGTCCACCGCCCCCGATCAGGTCAAGCTGCCAGAGTGGATACGCAAACCCGCCGGCCCGGTGCAGCTCAAGCCTGACCAGCAGAAGATCTCTGGCTACTTCAATCTGGACAACGGCACGGGAAAGGTCCGCGGCGTTTACTTGCAGGAGAATGCGGCGATCGCGCCAATTTTCGCGCAGTGGATTGAGCCGCTGAAGGACTTGGGCGTCACCACGCTGACCCTGCGTAACACTGGCGGCACCGACCACGAGGCATTCGACACTGTCGGCATTCCGGGATTCCAGTTCATTCAAGACCCGCTCGATTACAGCTCACGCACTCACCACTCCAACATGGATACTTACGAACACCTGCAACCGGAAGATCTTGCTCAGGCTGCGGTGGTGGAAGCCATCTTTGTGTACAACACCGCCATGCGCGACCAGATGCTGCCGCGCAAGCCGTTGCCGCATCCGGAACTGGAAGAACAGCGTAGAGCGCCGCTGACCAACATCATGCCCGGAGCCGAGGCCGTCGAGAAAGATGCCAAGGAGAAAGCCGACCAAACTCCGCCCCAAGAGTAGGCGGTGGACCGATGATCGCTAGATTCCAGAATGCTGTACGTATTGAAGATTGGAGCATGTCTTCACAGAGTGCCGAAGAATCCGCGCAAAACTTCCGTGAGCGTACTTTAGGGTGGAAGCCCCCGCATTTATGCGGGGGAGGAGCGCTCAGCGCTCCGGAAAGTTCCGGCTTTGATCATGCGCTTTAGCGCTGGCCTCTGCAAATCCCAAGGCTAAAGACCCTTCGAACTGAACACATTTCCGCTGGACTAAAGTCCAGCTCCCCTGCTGAAGCAGGGGGCTTCCACCGAGAACCTATAGAGTTCTTCACTCTCCACCTGAGAGTATCCCCGATGGTTTGCGGACACGGCGGACCAATGTGACAATACTTACATGACGAAATCATTCACTACGGCAATCGCTATTTTGGCAGCCGCGACGCTGCTGCTTGTCAGCGCATGGGGTCAGCAGACTGCGCCCGCAAGTACGCAGCCGGCTCCCACAACAAAAACGCAACACCCTTCAACGGCGAAGACTGGCACGGCATCGGCTGCGAAAAGCTCCCCTGTTGTCCTCAAGACCCAGAAAGACAAAATCAGTTATGCGGTCGGGATGAATGTGGGGACCAACCTGAAGAAGCAGTCGGTGGAGGTTGACCCGGCGATCGTCGTGAAAGGCATGCAGGATGCGATTGCCGGCAACAAGCCATTGCTGACCGAAGAGGAAACTCGGGCCGTACTTATGCAATTGCAGGAAGAGGCACGCCAGAAGCAGGCGGCGAAAGCGCAGGAAGTTGGCGGCACCAACAAGACGGAAGGCGAAGCGTTTTTGGCCGCCAACAAAACTAAAGAAGGCGTGATAACCACGCCGAGCGGTTTGCAGTACAAAATTTTGAAAGCCGGCACGGGGCCGAAGCCCACCGCTGCGGATACGGTGGTTTGCAATTATCGCGGCACGCTGCTCAACGGCACCGAATTTGACAGCTCCTACAAGCGCGGTCAGCCCCTGACATTTCCAGTGAACGGCGTCATCAAGGGCTGGACTGAAGCCCTGCAGTTGATGCCTGTGGGATCGAAGTGGCAGCTGTTTATACCCGCGCAACTTGCCTACGGCGAGCGCGGCGCTGGCGCAGACATCGGCCCCAACGCGACCCTCATTTTTGAGGTCGAACTGGTTTCGATACAGGCTGCCAAGAGCCAGTAGAAGACGGCTTTCCCCGGTGCGAGCCCCGCATTTATGCGGGAGGGAACGCTTCAGCGCTCCGGAGAAGCTTCACCGGTGATGACGCGCTTTAGCGCCGGAGATAAGAAAAGCCCGGGGCTAAAGCCCATTTACAAAATCCATTTTCGCGTCGTCGCAACCTGTTCAGCGCCATCGTCTAATCGAGTCGCTCATGCGTGCGGAGAGCCTGCGCCACCCGCTTCAGGTCGCGGATGAACAGCGTCATCTCGCGTTCGCGGTCCTCTTCGGTGGCGGCGCGCAAAATCGAGGAAGGGTGCACGGTCGCCATCACGGGTGGCAGTCCTGCGAGGTGCTGAATTTCGCCGCGCGACTGCGTGATCCGGAAGCTTGCGCCGAGCAAACTTTGTGCCGCAACCGCGCCCAGGCAGACAATCAGTTCTGGGCGCACGGCGTCCAGTTCGGCGTCGAGCCACGGACGGCAGGCCCGAATCTCTCGCAGGCCGGGCTTCTTGTGTATCCGGCGCTTGCCGCGAGGCTCCCACTTGAAATGCTTTACTGCATTGGTCACATAAACCGAGCGCCGGTCGATCTCGGCTTCTTCCAGACAACGATCGAGCAGTTTGCCCGACGGCCCTACGAACGGGCGCCCTTCCATGTCCTCGCGATCGCCGGGCTGTTCGCCGATCATCAGGACGGCAGCTTTGGATCCATTCCGCTCCGACGGAGTGATGATCTCGCCGAAGACCGCCTGCGTCGCATTCTTGTAGAGGTCACAACCACGACATTTCTGGACCGCCTGCCGCAAGACCGGCAAGGTATGTTTTTCGGGGACGAATGGAGCGGCGCCTGGATTGCGATTCGGCATGTGAAACTGGATGCGCGAGACGGCCGCAAAGCAGCCCTAGGATTGCGAAGGCCCTCTCCTGGGTACCAGAGTTAAGTGGTTTACTGTTTCACGAATTCGAAGGTGCAAGGGCGGCCCACGATGCCGAGGCCTTGGTCGCGGGTTCCCGTGCCCCCGCTTTCTTTGAATTGGGCCTTGATGCCGTAGCTGTACTCCTCGCCTTTGTGCGCGAAGACTCCACGGGCGTAGTTCCTTGAAGCTACTATGCCTGAGGCCGACAGTTTGGCGGCGCCGTCCGCCTTGATCTTGCCTTCAATCAGCAGGTAGCCGGGTTCTCCCGCGGTGCCGTGCTCGCTGCGAAAATTGCCGTCTTGGACCACACTGGGCAACTGTAGTTTGTAACCTTCGGTACTGCCTTTTGGAGGACAGGTGACGGTAGTGAGCCAGTTGCCGTCGAAGCCCTCTCCCCCGATCAAAGCGGCTGGCAACAGCAGCAGAAGGCAGACCGTCAGAAGCCGCACTGCTCTCCGCGCCACTCTTAAGAACTCTCCCCGACCCTCAGTTGTTTTTGGCATCTTCTCCCTTTGGCGTGACCCAGCCGATCTTTGCATTTCGTTTCGACTGCGCCTTGGCCTATGCAAGCATCGTGCTCCTGAATGTGCGGTCTGTCGGTGATGGTTATCACGCAGTCATGGGCTGACCCAACGCACGCAACTCTCCGTGGAGTACCGCCTTCTAAAGTCGCTGGAGACAAAATTAATATGCCAGTTAAGAAAAAAAGTTCCAGCCGCAAGTACGGTAAAGCCGCAGGCAAGACGGTCGCGAGTGCGATGCGCCGCAAGAAAAAAGGTACGCTCAAGTCGGGCAAAGGCGGCAAGGGCGGAACGGTCAAGAGCCGCAAACAGGCAATCGCGATCGGCCTATCGGAGGCGCGCAAGAAAGGCGCCAAGGTTCCGAAGAAGAAGTCGAGCTAAGACCTGGTGATCGATCACAGCAGTTTTAAGGCGGAGCGATTCTCGCGTGCCACTTGCTTGAGGGTGCAGTCGGCGGGGTCCTTGTCGGGCCGCCAGCGGAGAAATTTCGTGCCGTGGCGAAATCTTCCTCCGGTGAAATGATCGAACTGCACCTCGGCCACCAACTTCGGGCTGAGCGGTTGCCATTCGGCGGACCGCTTGGTGCTCCAACGGCTCGGGCCCCCCGGACTCTTGCCGGTAAAACCGGGAGGTTTAACCAGCTTCTGCAGTTTTCGAGTCAGCTCCGGACGGTCCTTGGCGCTGATTGCGGACGTGAAACCGACGTGGTCAAGTTTGCCTTGTTGGTTGTAGAGCCCCAGCAACAGTGAGCCGACCAGCGGCTTCTTGTCGAGGAAGCGAAAGCCTCCCACCACGCAGTCGGCAGTGCGCAGCTGCTTGATTTTCTGCATGCCAGTGCGCTCGCCACTCTGGTAGGGCAGATCGCGGCGCTTGGCGACCACGCCATCGAGCGCGACTCCCATGTGAAACCACTTCCGCGCGACGGAAAGATCTTGCGTCACCGGCGAGAGTCGGATCATTTTGTTGTTCTTCAGATATTTCCTGGCAAACTTCTCGAGCGCCTTGCGCCGCTCTTCGAGCGAGAGCTTCACCAGCGAGCGGCCTTGCTCGTCGACCAGCAAGTCGAACACGATGAAGACGCACGGTGTCTGTTCACTCAACGCCTTCACCCGGCTGGCCGCAGGATGAATTCTCATCAGCAGCTGGTCGAACGAAAGCCCGCCTTCGAACGGGATCACGATCTCCCCGTCCAGAACAAACTTCGTGGCCTTCAATTTCGCCAGCGCGCTGGCGAGTTCCGGAAAATAGCGCGTGAGAGGTTTGCCCGCCTTCGATTGCAAATCAACTTTTTTTCCATCGCGGAAGGCCAAGCAGCGGAACCCATCCCACTTGGGCTCATACTGCCACTCGGCTCCCACCGGAAGGCTGGTGGCCGGCGCGGCTTCCATCGGCTGATATTTCTTAGAGAGGGGTAATGTCATGGGACAGATTCTTGGTTGTCATCCCGGCAACGAGCGCAGCAGGCGCTACGTCTGGATGACACCTTCCTGTTTAAGATGCAGCGCCTGAAATAGGCGGAAGTCGTATTCGCCCTTAAGGCTTCGGCGGAGTCATCGCCGGCGGGGGCAGAGGAAGCCGGGCTGGCGTGGTGGTGCGGAGCAGGCCTGGTTGTTTTAGCGCCATGCTTCGCAGCGCCGGTCGCCCAATCCGAAAGCGGCTGCCATTGCGAGCAAGTGCCACCTGTCTGCTTCACGCAAACATCGAAGGCGTACACCGGATGAATCTCCCAGCCGGAGAGCCGGTGCGGGTTGTCGGTGGGAGAGAAGCCTTGCTCGCCGCAGATCCTGTGGCTCGCGTCATACATAAGCTGCCCCGACACGCGGACCAGCGTGGTGTGGCCAACCTTGTCGAGGTTGGCTACTGTCCAGGCCGCCGGCCGGTAATGCGGTGTCATCTCGGCGGTGTTGCTCTGGCATTCGTCGGTCGTGGTTGACTGCGGAACCAGTGCGATGTGGATGTCATTGGAGGCGTCATCGTCTTTGACGTCGCAATTCACACTTTCACCGCTGCTGAGGTCGGCATTGTGGGCCTCCAGCAAGTAGCCAACAAACTGCACCGGGGTTCCCTCGCCCAGAGTCACGAAGTCCGCGCGACTGTCCGGCATGTCTTGCGGAGACCACTTCGCGTATCCGGGAAGCGCCGCAACTTTTTGTTGTTTGCTGAGTAGGTCTGCTTGCGCGATCGGCTGATAGGTTACGCCTGCGCAGAAGTTGTTCTTGGCCTGGTTCTGCAGCGCCTCTCCACCCTGGCCTTTGCCGGCGAGCCCGCAGGAGCCGTCAATGGGGTGCTGCACTTCGATTGCCTTGAAGGGATGGCACGTCATGGGAAACTTCTGCTGCCCAGCCGCGATCGTGCAAAGTGCCATTGTGAATGCCACACACCATTGCAACTTCATACAGCCTCCTGGATGTGATACTGCACCCCGATACAGTCCTGAAGCTGCCCTAATCTACTATGAGCAGGGGTCCGTCACCAGCAAGAAATGGCAACAGGAAACAGCGGGCTGCTACCCAAATCGCCCAAACCTCAGTCTGACCCATGACGCATCCCGGCCGGTACAATCGGATTTTGCCGGGTTAACATTTCCCAAGGGTGGACCGCAAGAATGTCGTGCCGCAGAGCAACTCGTGTCTTCCTAATGATGGTGATGCTGAGTGCAGCGATGCTGTATTCGCAGAGCCCGGCAGGATCGAAAGCCAGTTCGCAGCAGCCGGCTCCGGTCTTCAAGGCCAGTAGCCGGCTCGTAGTGGTCGATGTGGTCGTCAGCAACAGCAGCGGCGCCCCTATCCACGATCTGAAGCAGCAGGACTTTACTGTGCTGGAGGACGGCAAGCCGCAAACCATCATTGGCTTCGATGAGCAGCGTCTTGACGCCAAGGCAAAGGCCGTTCCCACCGAATTGAATCTGCCGGCCAACGTCTACACCAATTATGTGACGCGTACTGAGATGGGCGCTTTGACGGTACTGCTCTTCGATGGATTGAATACCGGTCGGGAAAACCTAATTTACGCGAAGAATGAGATGCTGCAATTCCTCAAGAAGCTCCCTCCCGGCAAGAAAGTCGCTTTGTACACGCTGGGGTCGCAACTGAGGATGGCGCAGGGGTTTACCGAAGATTCCGATCAACTGATTGCGGCCGCGCAGCAGATTTCTGCCAAACCAAATCCGGGGTACACAAATCGAAGAGAGTTGTCGGGAACCATAGGTGAGTTGAAGGAATCAGGCCTGGGAAGGGCTCCGACGGCTTATCGCAGTCTGCTGCAATTCCTGGGCGACGACTACCAAGGCAAGCTGGAAGCGCGTTCGCAGTACACGCTCGATGGCCTGACGCAACTGGCACGTGCCCTGGCGGTATTGCCGGGACGCAAAAACCTGATCTGGGTTTCGGGAGGTTTCCCTTTCGACATCACCAGCAACGCGCCCCAGTTGCAGAAGGTGGCGGCGCTGCTGGCGGCCAACCGCATCGCCGTCTATCCGGTCGATGCAGGCGGCGTGGCGTCATTCACCGCCGACGCCTTGACCCGGGACTCAGAGCTCTACGGACAGCGGGAAGCCTATGAGACTACCTCTGGGCTTAATGCGGAAAACATCAGCATCGTGGAAACCCTGGAAGCCATGGCCAAGCTCACCGGCGGCCGGGCCTACATCAACCACAATGACCTGGATTCGGCGATTGCCGACGGCATGCAAACCGGCGCCAACTATTACAGTTTGGCTTACCGGCCTGTGGACCAAGGCTGGAACGGCAAGTTTCGCAAGATCACAGTAAAGGCCGCATCGCCCAACCTGAAGCTGCTTTATCGCTCCGGCTACTATGCCATGCTCGACCCTCTCAGTTCGAAGGATCCTGACCGCATGGTCTCGCTCGCAATGCAGCCGGATGTGCCGACTTCAACCCAGCTCATCATGAAAGCCCGCGTGGCGCCGCCGCAGGAACCGGGCCAGGCCACAGTAATCGACATGCTCGTCGACGCACACGATCTGGCGTTCACCGACGGCAACGAGAAGCAGAAGACGCCCACGTTGCAGTTTGTGGCTATTGCCTGGGATGAGAGCGGTAAGCAGTCGGACAGCTTCTCGGTGGGGTTTCATCCTGCGCTTACACCGCCGCAGATGGAGGCGCTGCTGCACACTGGCGTGCAGTGCCGTCGCGAGTTGTCGCTCAAGCCGGGTTCGTACCACATTCGACTCGGAGTAATGGATCGCCTCTCCGGCCGGATTGGCACGCTCGATGTTCCCCTGACAATTTCAGCGAAGGTGGCAGCGAAATAAGGCAGGCTGTCCATCGGCGGCCTTGAAATCGACCATGTCCGCGGAGTTGTCACTGCGAGCGAAGTGAGGAGTCCGCTTTTATTAACGGCCTTAGGCCGTTCGCCACGACAACTCGTTAGGTAAAAATGTCCCGCGCCGCTGCTTTTTCTCCATCACGCAACAACGTCCGAAAGCATTTTTCTCATCCAATGTTCTGCCGTGGCGCTTGAGAAAGAATTGCCGGTCAGCAGTTCCGTGCATCCCGACTTCCCTCCCGAGATGCGTTCGCTGTTCTGCGAAGTGCTGGAGCACCTGAACCGTGTGAAGGTGCCGTATGTCGTGGCCGGCGCATTTGCGCTGCAGAAACACACCGGCATTTGGCGCGACACCAAGGACCTGGATCTCTTCCTGCCGGCCGAAGTCGCGGCCGAGGCGCTCCGGCATCTTGCCGAGGGAGGCTTCGAAGTTGAGATAACTGATCCGGTCTGGCTAGCCAAGGCGCACCGCGACGGATTCTACGTTGACCTCATCACCGGCATGAGCAACGCGATCATTACGGTTGACCAATCCTGGATCGATCACGGCTCAGAATCGGTCGTGCTCGGCGTTCCCACGCGGGTACTTGCGGCCGAAGAATTGATCGCCTCCAAGCTGTTTGTGAATTTTCGCGAACGCTTCGATGGCGCCGACATAGCCCACGTAATTTATGCAACTAAGGGCCATCTCGACTGGGCACGCCTCCGCCAACTTGCGGGCGAGCACTGGGAAGTCTTGCTTTGGAAGCTGATCCTGTTCCGCTATGTCTATCCCTTCGCCCAAGACTACGTTCCGCGCAATGTCTGGGACGACCTACTTGGGCGTATGCGGTCTCAGCTTGATTCGCCTACGCCGAAAGCGCCATTCCGCGGCAGCTTGATCGACGAAAAAATGTTTGCCATCGACGTGCACGAATGGGGCCTGGAAAACCTGTTGGAGAAGCAACGCCAGCAGCGGCATCCCAAGATCGAAACCACTGCGTCGGTGCTCCCCGCGGATGCATCAACCAAAGCATGAGAATCGCAGCCATCGGCGACTTGCACTTCGCCCACCAGGGATACGATCGCTTTCGCGAGCAGATGAGCCACGTGCGCGACGAGGCCGACGTGCTGGTCCTGGCCGGCGACCTGACCAACTTTGGCGAGCCCCGCGAGATGGAGTCGCTGATCAACGCGCTGGTGCGCCTGCGCATTGCCACCGTGGCCGTGCTGGGCAATCACGACTACGAGAGCGGACACGCCGGCGAGTTGATGAAGATGATGACTGACCAGGGCATCAAAGTACTGGACGGCACTGCCTACGAACGCGACGGCGTTGGCTTCGCCGGCGCAAAAGGATTTGGCGGCGGCTTCGGACGCGGTGCGCTCACGGCCTTTGGCGAGCCCGAGGTCAAGGCCTTCGTGCAAGGCGCCATCGACGAAAGCCTGAAGCTGGAACGGGCGCTCTCCCAGTTGCGGACGCCCAAGCGGGTTGTGGTGTTGCACTATTCGCCGGTGGTGGCGACGGTGGCAGGCGAGCCGCCGGAAATTTATCCTTACCTCGGCAGTTCGCGTCTGGCGGAGGTCATCGACCGCCATGGCGCCGATCTCGTCGTTCACGGCCACGCTCACGGTGGCAGCGCCGAGGGCAAAACCACAGCTGGTTGTCCGGTTTACAACGTGGCCATGGGACTCAACCTGGCACAAACTCCGGGTCGGGTGTATCGAGTGTTTGAGGTGTGATCGGTGCTACCGCGCAGAACAGAGCACTTCTTCCAACTCTCCTGCTTCGGATGCCATCGCCGGCAAGCGTTTCGGCTTAACCCAATCCAGCGGCAGCCGCGACCCGCGTAACTTCTCCGCGAAGGCCTCGGCGTCCAAGGGCTTGCTGAAGTAGTACCCCTGAATCTGATCGCAGTTGTGGTCGCGCAGGAAAGACATCTGTTCCTCGGTCTCCACTCCTTCGGCGAGCACCTCCAGGTTTAGACTGTGTCCCATGCTGATCAAGGCGACGGTAATCGCCGCGTCGCGTGGGTCGTCGGTCAAGACCTGTATAAACGAACGATCGATTTTCAATCTTGAGACGGGCAGGTCCTTCAGGTAACTGAGGCTGGAATATCCTGTGCCCAGATCGTCGATGGACAAGCGCAGCCCCATCCGGGCCAGTTCCTGCAGCGTCGCGCGCGAATTTTCCGCATCCGAAAGCAGCACCCGTTCTGTAAGCTCCAATTCGAGATATTGAGGCGCGAGCCCAGTCTCGTTCAGCACTCGCCGCACCGCCTGGAGGAAGCGCTCCTGCCGCAACTGGAGCGCTGATACGTTGACGGCGACTGGCAGGGCCGGGAGTCTCAATTCTTGCCATCGACGCACCTGAGCGCAGGCCGTCTTCAACACCCATTCCCCGATGGGAACGATCAGGCCGGTGTCTTCCGCAATGGGTATGAACTTGTCGGGCGGTACCAGACCCAACTCGGGATGGCGCCAGCGCAGAAGCGCTTCCATCCCGATCATTTTTCCGCTGGCGATTTCCACTTGCGGCTGATAGACGAGATAGAGTTCCTCCCTCTCCAATGCCCCTCGCAAGCTGTTCTCCAGAGCCAGCCGTTCCTCCGCCCGGGCATTCACCTCCGGGGTGAAGAAGCAAGAATTGTTCCTCCCATTTTCTTTGCCGCAGTTCATGGCCAGGTCGGCAGTTTTGGTCAGGGCCGCACTGTCCGTACCATGGTCCGGGAACATGCTGATCCCGACGCTGCAGGTAACGTTGAGCACATGGCCCTCGACGTTGAACTCACGGGCCACCGCTCGTCTTACACGCTCGGTTGCGATGGTCACGCCGGAACCACCACCGGGGTTGATCAACGCAATAACAAACTCATCTCCTCCCACCTTCGCCACCGTGTCTTGCGCGCGCACCAGTCCGTGCAAACGCTCTTCGATTTGTCGCAGCAGAAGGTCGCCAACCGCGTGTCCCAGCGAGTCATTGACAGTCTTGAAGTTGTCCAGGTCGAGCCAGAGCACGGCGACCCGCTCTTCCCGCCGTTGGGCGTTGGCCAGGGCCTGAGTCAGCCGGTCTTCCAAAAGCAGACGATTCGGCAGTGCGGTCAGCGGGTCGTGATAGGCCAGGAACTGAATCCGCTCCTCGGCCGCCTTGCGTTCCGTCACGTCCTGCCCCGTGCCTTCGAGATGGAAATTCTCCCCCTCCTGGTCGGCGATTGCGGCTACATTGATGGAAGCCGTCCGCGGGGTACCATCTTTGGTCTTAAGCTTAACTTCGAAATCGTGCACGACCTTTTGTTCCCGGATCAGCTGGCGCAGTTCCTCGCGACGCCTGAGATCAACATAGGCCTCGGCCGTGGAATGGACGTTATTAAGGAAATCTTCAGGAGAATCATAACCAGCCATTCTGGCCAGGGCCGGATTCACGCTGAGAAACTCTCCTTCCGGAGTGGTTTGAAAGATGCCCAGAATCGCGTTCTCGAAAATGCGGCGATACTTTTGTTCCGCGCTTTGCAGCGCCTGCTCAGCAAGTTTCCGCTGGGTAATATCGGCCCGCTGCGGCTCTTTCCGTGCCTGGAGTATGAAACCGAAGACGACGATCACCAGGGTTGCGAACAGGATCGTGCCGAAGGCTGCGGCCATGTCGCTCAGCCCAGGCAGCAGCACCGGTTTCGTTGCCTTAAACAGCAGCAGGGCGCAGGCACCGCACGCTCCCGCTGCTAATGACCTCGCCCACGGACTGCTTAACATTTGGCGGCCTTCGACCGACTGACTGGCGCAGCTACAAGCCAGCCCAGGCGCAGCTTGCCAACCTTGATGCACGTGCTTATCCTGCAAGACACCCGGTCGGCTCGTCGGTTGCCTTCGTGCGCCTTACGTGACATATCGGCCATTGTCTGAATGGGATTAACGGCCGTCGGCGCCGAGTGCCCTCACGCGAAGTTTCGACGAAACCAATTACGCGCTAGAACTTAAGTGCTATGAAAGTCGCGGATTCATCCCCACTAATTTCTTAAATTGGCGCAACCTCTGGTGGCCTGCCTCATCTACCCATGTCAGAGTTCTACGCGGAGTTAACCGATGCGCAACCTATCGAAATTGACCTTGTCCTTGCTGCTCTTATCCGGTTTGGTGATTCTGGGTTGGAGCGCCATTACCGCTTCTTCGCACGATGCGACGTCGGCCGCGGCCACAACTCCTGCGCCGGCACAAACTAGCAGCGGCGGGCAAGAGAATTTTCTGGGATATGCGGGTGACGTGGTCACCTATCACTACTATCCGTCGCGCGACGGCCTAAACAGCGCGGAGACCACTCTGACCTTGTCAAATGTCAACTCCAACTCGTTCGGAAAAGTTGGCTTCTTCTCGGTCGATGGCAAAGTGGATGCTCAGCCGCTTTATGTGTACAAATTGCCCGGCACATTAAGCGTTCAAAATACCCTGTTCGTCGCGACCGAGCACGGCAGCGTGTACAACTTCAATGCCGATACGGGCACGCAAACCTGGAAGGTGTCGGCCATTCCGGCGGGTGAGACCACCAGCGGTAACCACGGTTGCGGCCAGATTTCGCCGGAGATCGGAATTACCGATACGCCGGTGATCGATCGCACTAAGGGACGGTTCGGCGCCATCTATTTCGTGGCCATGTCCAAAGATTCCTCCGGCAACTACCATCAGCGACTTCACGCCCTCGATCTCAGGACCGGGGCCGAGCTGTTTGGTGGTCCCAAAGAGATTACGGCAACCTATCCCGGCACTGGCGATGGCAGCCAGAACGGGCAGGTCATCTTTGCTCCGGGACAATTTGCCGAGCGAGCCGGGCTGCTGGAATTCGCGGGAACCATCTATCTCGCCTTCACTTCGCATTGCGACCAGCGCCCCTACACCGGATGGGTGATGGCCTACAATGCGCAGACCCTGGCGCAAACCTCGGTGATCGACGTTACTCCCAACGGCAGCGAGGGCGCCATCTGGATGGCGGGCGCCGGACTGGCTGCCGATAACACCGCCCTCTATTTTCTCGACGCCAATGGCACCTTCGATACCACGCTCAACGGCCAGGGATTTCCCGTGAATGGCGACTATGGCAATGCGTTTATGAAGCTGTCGCTGGCGGGCGGGCTGGCAGTGGCCGACTATTTCACCATGCACAACACGATACAGGAATCCGACAGCGATACTGACCTCGGCTCGGGCGGGGCCATGATACTGCCCGATCTCACGGACAATCAGGGACAAGTGCATCACCTGGCCGTGGGCGCCGGCAAGGACACCAATATCTACGTGGTTAATCGCGACAACATGGGGAAATTTGACCCCAATAACGATAGCGCCATCTATCAGGAAATTGACGGCGCGCTGCCCGGGGGCGTCTGGTCCATGCCCGCCTACTTTAATAACAACGTGTACTACGGTTCGGTGAGTAGTCCGCTGAGGGCCTTCGGCATTTCGAACGCAAAACTTTCCACTTCTCCGACCAGCCAAACGACACACTCATTTCCTTATCCAGGGACCACACCCAGCGTGTCCGCCAGCGGTACTTCCAACGGAATTGTTTGGGCTGTCGAGAACTCCAGTCCGGCGGTACTCCACGCCTACGACGCCACCAATCTTACGCACGAGCTGTACAACAGCAATCAGGCGGGCTCGCGCGATCAGTTCGGGCCGGGCAACAAATTCATCACACCCATGATCGTAAACGGCAAGGTCTTCGTGGGGACCCCGACCGGAGTGGCCGAGTTCGGATTGCTGCCCTAAAGCAGACTTGGAACTGTGAGGAAGGGGCGCGGCTTCCGCCGCGTCAATACTTCTTCAATCTTGTCATCCCTACCGAGGACTTCAGTCCGAGCGGAGGGACCTGCTTTTGTTTTTCGCCTTCGCTTAACCCATTTCTCGCTCTTGCCGATTTACCTCTCAAGCCACCTTCGGGTGGACGGGAGGCTCCATGCGCTACTTCCTCTGTGCGGCTCTGTTCTGCAGTTTGCTCGGCGCTCAAGACAAGGCTTCGCTCGCGCCGCTCTCGCCTCACGATGACGGGGCCTTCTACGTCAACGGCGTCGACTACCACTACATTTCGGGGACGAACTACACCGTGGTGGTCGCGGCGCACTCCGTCGCCAACCGCAAGTTCCTGGGCGTGAAGGTGCGGATCCTGAACAACGGCCAACGCGCGGTGACCGTGCGCCCGGAAGAGGTGAAGGTGGAGGATGCGGTTGCCGGTCGCGAGGTGCCGGCAGTCTCGGGGACGGAGCTGGCCAACAAGATGCGCCGCCCTTATAACTGGTCGCGCTTTGCGGTGAACACCGCCGCCGGGTCGCCCTCGCAGCCAGACCTGGATCCGGGAGGCATGCAGCGCAGCGACCTCATGCGCGCCATGCAGCAGATGCACAGCCAGATGGCCAATTCCAACGCGGCACCCGCCATCTCTACGCTGTCCCTCACCGACGAGGACCCGAGCCCAACGCCCGACGCGATGCTCACTGACGAAGTCTCGCACCTGCGCCGGAAAGAGGCCTCCGGGCCTGACGTCCTGATGCAGCTGCAGCGGCAGGTCTCTCCCGATTATGTGGAGCAAACCTCGTTCCGGGCCAACACGATTCCGCCCCGCGCCGATCAGGATGGCGTCTTCTATTACCCCATGGGCAAGCTCGAGCGCGATCCCGCCGCGTCGAAGGAGGCGGCAAAATCGCGGTTGGTACGCGTGACCATCCCCGTTGGCGACGAGAAATTTCAATTCACGATCGCCGTGGAATAACTCCGGCCGCATGACCTTCGCAAAACCGTGTGCCTGCCAAAAACTGCCGGCACGCGTTCGCCGCGACCCGCGGCCAGAAAATTCCCCGGCTCTGACATCTTGCCCTTACCAGCCGGCTGCGCCATCATGAGCTATGTACCGTCTCGTCTCCGTCGCTGCCTGCCTGCTTCTGTTTTCCACCGGATCGCTCGCGCAGGATTGGAAACAGGTGCGCCGGGCCGACGAGAGCAAGTGGGCGAAAGAAACGGGACTCGATCCCGGGACCATACATAAGCTCTGGCGCCAGGCCTCGCGCGCTGCCAACGAGAAGGACGATGAGTCGCGCATCGGCGACCTTGACCTGCAAGGTCTCGCCGAGCGAAATCAGGCTCTGCTGGTCACCTACGCGGGAGAAAAAAACTGTCTCATGCTCACCGTTTTCCGGCAGTTCTCTGCAACGGCATTCTCCAAGCAGTGGTCAGTTGACCAGACTCCCGATGGTCAGGGGTTCTGCGATAGTCCTTTCGGCAACGCCAGCGCAAACGTCGTGAAAGGCGTGATCGAGGTGCGCCTGCCGCAAGCCCCCGATGCCTCCAACGGATTCGCCAACTATGTGGTTTACGATTACGAATGGAACGGCCTCACTTACCGCTTCACCGGCAAGCGGATGGAGCAGGGGCGGTGAGCTACTTTAGCTTGCGTCCACCCCTCTGTCCACTTTGCGTTTCTCGCGCTCGGCCTTAGAAGCCTCACGCCGGCGGAGAGCGCCTTCGTAACGCCGCTTCTCTTCCTCAGTTTCAGGAATCACAGGCGGAACCTTCAGTCTTCGGCCGTGCCGGTCCACGGCAACGAACGTGAGATACGCGGTCGCGACCTTCTGGCGCGAGCCGGAGATGTAGTTTTCCACCAGCACCCTGACGCCAACCTCCATGGAAGTATTGAAGGCGCGATTGACCGCCGATTGCAGAATCACCATGTCGCCCACGTGCACCGGGACCAGAAAGTCGATGTGGTCCATCGAAGCGGTCACGGCGTACGAATGCGAATGGCGATGCGCCGCCAGCGCCCCGGCCAGATCGATCCAGTGCATCAGGCGGCCGCCCAACAGTGCGCCCAGCGGGTTGGTGTCATTGGGCAATACGAGCTCGATCATCTCTGACTTCGAGTCGCTCACCGGTCTCGGTCGCAGGTTGCCGTCGTTGTTCTGTTCCATGCCGTTCCTGATCGCTTACCTTTGATTAACGAATGTCATCTCGAGTGCTTGCGGTTAATTTTCGAATTGTCATCCCGAGCGAGCCGCCCGCTTTGGGGACGCGAGTCGAGCGACCCTGCTGTTCTCACGCACCGCAGCTTCCCCGCCTGGCACGCTGCGCCTGCACATAACACTCGGCCATCCGCTGCAGGCGCGGGTCGTCATGCGGCCGGGGCCACGATGCGCTCGCCGCTTCGTACAGCAACTCTCCATGACCTGCGGGAAGGTACTCGCGCTCGCAGATGAAAAGCACATGCAGAATTCCGTCGCGTTCCTCGCCCATGGCAAAGCGCACCGCATCGGCGTGGCGCTCGGCAGGAAGCCGGCTGCAGCTCTTGGCATAACCGAGATTGCAGCCCGACTTCAGCTCTTCGTCGCTGGGCCGCGCGCCCTCGTGACCGGGAGCGGTACACGTCCCCGCCCATCCCGCGCCCAGAGGCAGCCGCTGCGGAAACGGCCAGTCTGACTCGAATCGTTGTTCTGGCATGAAGAAAGGGCAGGCCACAAATCCTCGCGTGATGCTAGTGTGAGTTCAACGCCATTGTACTGGCGTGAGAGCATTGCTTCCAGTGGAGCATTTCATCACTGACCCCACACAGTGTCGGCGGCTATTATGTACAACATGCTGGCACGCCTCGGGCGTTTAACAAAATTCGCCGCTCTACCCTTGCTGTTCTCCTCGGCGCTCGTCGCCCAGCAATCAGCCAACCCTGCCAGTTCGCCTGACCCCTGTTTGCGACGAACCATTCCTGTCACGTTCATCAAGAATGTCCAAAATCCGCCACCGGTGCGACTACAGGATCTCCAAGTTGCAGTTAAGGGGGATCAAGCTTCAATCATTTCCCTTGTGCAGGAGAAGCTTACGCCGCGAGTGATCCTCCTGGTCGACACGAGCGGCAGCATGGGACCAGCGGACAGGGGATCCCCGAAGGAGGGGTACTTCTGGAGAATCAGCATGCAAGCGGCGAAATTTGCCGCCGACGCCGTTCCTCCGGGAGCCTCTGTCGCTATGGGGACGTTCAGTGAGCATTTACAGCTTTCCGAGTTTCAGGATTGGGCCAGCCTCAGTCCGCAGGTTCTTGCCTTCGGGAAGCAAAAACCCAGCCATAGGACCGCGTTGTACGATGCGGTCAGCAACGCGTCCGCCCTGTTCAAAACTCCGCAGTTTGCAGACGCCATTTATGTCGTGACCGACGGCGGTGATAATCACAGTTCGATCAGACTGCATCAATTGGAGGACGATCTGGCCGTTCGCGGGGTCCGGGTTTTCGTTTTCCTCGTAATGGCAAACCAACTTCGCACCGCAGAAGAGCGCCAGGGGGTAGATGATATGCAAGACGTGGCCGAAAAAACGGGCGGCGGCGTTATCACGTTGCTGTCAACGGAATGGTTTAACAAGCCAGAGGCCGCGGCGATGGCGAAGAGCATCAGCGACCAAGTAGCGGCTCCCAACCGAATGGAATTGCAACTAACCAGTCCGCTGAACAAGCCAGCCAAAATGTCCGTCACCTTCCCACGTGAACCAAAGGCATACACAATCGTTTATCCTCGACTTCTACAGCCGTGTTCGAAGAGCGCCGGCCAATAAGCTGGTAGAGATGAGGAGATCGAACTGATGCCCGACGAGAGCCGCGTGGCGGCGCTGAAAGAAATTCTGAACGCGAATCCAGACGATGCGTTTGCGCGCTACGCCTTAGGACTGGAGTACTCCGGTTCGGGCGAGACCGACGCTGCACTCGCCGAGTTCCAGCGCCTGCTCGCGTCGCATCCCGACTACACCAATGGATACTTCATGGCGGCCCAGGCCCTGGCTCGCGCCGAGCGCAAAGCCGAAGCGCAATCGTTGTTGCAGCAAGGCATAGAATGCGCGCGCCGCACCCGAAATCAGCATGCCCTGGCTGAGATGGAAGCCATGCTCGACGAATTGGCACTCGGCTAGTGATACGAACAAGGCTGCGGAAAAGAATGGTTGGCTTTTTGGTGGAAGCGCCCTGCTTCAGCAGGGAAAAGCTGGACTTTAGTCCAGCGGAAAAGTGGCCGATTTTGAAATGGGCTTTAGCCCCGGGGATTCACGATCCCAGCGCTGAAGCGCGTGATCAGGGCCCACCGTTTTCCCGGAGCGCTAAAGCGCTCCTTCCCCCGCATGAATGCGGGGGCTCCCACCCAGAAACCCAACCCGGTTTCGCGCAAACTGCGGCGGATGACGTTATGCGCCTTCAGGAACGACCTATTAAGATAGCTTCAGATGAACCTCGACCTGCTAACCGTTGAATCCGCGCAAACCGCCGTACTGGAGAAACAGACCACGGCCACTGCGCTGGTGGACACCGTCTACAAGAAGATTGACGCCGAAGATGCCGCCATCGGCGCTTATCTCACCTTGTGCAGGGAGCGCGCGTATCAGCAGGCGGCGCGCGTTGACGCGCTGGCCGACAAAGGCGATGCGCTGCCGCCGCTGGCGGGCGTGCCCATCGCGGTGAAGGATGTTTTCGCCACCAAAGACGTGCGCACCACCGCCGGTTCGAAAATCCTGGCAAACTTCATCTCTCCTTATGACGCCACGGTGGTGACGCGGCTGGAAGCTGCCGGCGCCATCATCCTGGGCAAAACCAATTGCGACGAGTTCGCCATGGGCTCGTCCAACGAGAATTCCGGCTTCTTCCCGGTGCACAATCCGCGCGCCCACGCGCGCGTGCCCGGCGGCTCCTCGGGCGGATCGGCTGCGGTGGTGGCTGCGGGGACCGCAGTGGCTTCCATCGGCTCCGACACCGGCGGCTCGATTCGCCAGCCGGCAGCCTTCTGCGGCGTGGTCGGACTGAAGCCCACTTACGGACGCGTGTCCCGCTACGGGCTCATCGCCTTCGCGTCGTCGCTTGATCACGTGGGGCCGTTCGGCAAGAGTGTGAAAGATGTCGCGCTGATGTTGCAGTCCATGGCGGGCCGGGACCCGCTGGATTCGACATCCACAGACATGCCTGTACCCAACTACCTCGAGCAGATTGAACAGCCGGTGCGCGGCTTGCGAATCGGTGTGCCGAGCGAGTATTTCGGCGAGGGGCTCAATCCGGAAGTTCGCAGCGCGGTCGAAGCCGGCATCCAGGAGTTGGCCAAGGCCGGGTGTGAAATCGTGCCGATTTCGCTGCCCAACACGAAATACGCCATTCCGACCTACTACGTCGTCGCCACCGCCGAGGCCTCGTCGAACCTGGCGCGCTATGACGGCGTGCGTTATGGCTTCCGCGCAGCGGATGCGAAAACTCTAGCTGAAATGTATCGGCGCACGCGCGACGCGGGTTTCGGGACCGAGGTCAAGCGCCGCATCATGCTCGGCACCTACGTTCTCAGCGCCGGATACTACGACGCCTACTACCTGAAGGCGCAACGAGTGCGGCGTTTGCTGGCGAACGACTTCCATCAGGCATTCGCCAAGGTGGATGCCATCGTTACGCCTACCGCGCCGACGCCGGCGTTCAAGCTCGGCGAGAAGACCGACGATCCGCTGGCGATGTATCTGGCAGACATTTTCACGGTGACGGCAAACCTGGCCGGCATCCCGGGAATTTCCCTTCCCTGCGGCAACAGCAAGGATGGCCTGCCCATCGGAATGCAGATTTTGGGCAAACACTTCGACGAGCCGATGGTGCTGCGCATCGGTCACGCGGCGGAACACGTGCTGGCGGCGATGCTGATGGAGTAGTATTTTCTCTTTTGATCGCGTTGAAGGTGGTCGCTTTGAAGGGGCACCGCTTTCGGCGGTTTTGAAGGGGCACGGCTTTAGCCGTGCCGGAAGCTGCGCTAATTGAGGTGGCTTTAGCCACAGAGGGACTTCGGGTTTTAACGAAGCGCACCGGGCTAAAGCCCGACTCTCCATGGCCACGTAACGGCGCGGCTGACGCGCCCCTTCCAACTTCGCCTACACAATCTCTTCGTAATATTTCTCCCCTGCGCAAGCCCGGCACAGGATTTTCCCGTCGCGCCACACTTCGCGCTGGAAGTTAATGCCCTCCCCGCACAGCTCGCACACAATGCGCTCGCCTTTGTAGCCGGGCAATTCTTCCGGCGGTAGTGCAACCTTCACCCACTGCACGGTAAACAGGTCATCGTTCGAAATCTCGCGGTAGGCCAGCATCTGTTGCTGGTTCTTGTTTTCGATTTCAGGATGCATTTGCCGCGCCAGCGCCTTCGAACTTTCGCGGGCGCAGACCCTCACCGCTCGCTCCGTCTCGAGATCGACAAATGTCGCCGCGACCTTCCCCCAGTCGCGGAACTTCAGCGCCCGCTTGCCCAGCCGGCAGCCGGTTACAACGCCGACCGCGTCGGTGGCGCAGCGGTCAATCTCCACAAACGTGATGAGGCGCTTGCGATCTTTGCCGCGCGGATCGTCGATGCCCAACAGTTCCAGTCCAAGCATGGCCAGACGCACGCCCAGCACCTGCCCGGCACAGAGATGTCCGTGAGCTATTTCGGCCTCGCGCAGTAGTTCGTCAAGGGTCTTCACTCCGATTATTCACCCGCTCTTGGCATTTGATGACAGTATGCCTTGAAGGGGCGCGGCTTCAGCCGCGCCGTTAGGTGCGTGAAAAGTTGGGCTTCTAGCCCCTGAGGCACCTCGCACCTTGTCTCAATACCGAATATATCTGCCGCGGTCAAGGTCACTGCTGCGACTGGGGCACTCGTGCGCTTAGTTGGCAGTCATCGTAGCAGAGAAAATTGCAAATTACTCCTGTTAGAATAGGGTTTCGGGAAGGCCGGGTGATGGTGATGGCACACTTGATCTTCTTGTACTGAAACCTGTTCATGGCAACTACGCAAACAACTGTTCTTCCCGCGGTAACGTCACGCAGTAATGGCGGCGTGCTACTGCCGTCATTCTCGTTGTGGTGGCGCGAAATTATTCGCTTCTACCGTCAGCGCGCCCGCGTGGTCGGTGTCATCGCTTCGCCGCTGCTCTTCTGGCTGGTAATTGGCTCCGGCTTCGGTACCTCCTTTCGCTCTAACGGAGGGGCCGGCGGCCAACACTACCTCAATTATTTCTTCCCTGGCGCTCTCATCATGATTGTGCTCTTCACTGCCATCTTCACCATGATGTCGGTGATTGAGGACCGCAAAGAGGGTTTTCTGCTTTCGGTGCTGGTGGCGCCGGTAAGCCGTTCGGTGATCGTATTGGGCAAGGTGCTGGGTGGCGCAACTTTGGCGACCGCGCAGGGAGTCATTTTCCTGGTCTTCGCCCCGGCGCTGGGAATACATTTCACGTTCGCCAGTTTCGGACTGACAGTACTGGCGATCTTCCTGGTCGCTTTTTCGCTGACGGCGCTGGGCTTCATCATTGCATGGCCAATGGACTCGACCGCGGGCTTTCATGCCGTGATCAACCTGTTTCTGATCCCGCTGTGGCTGCTGTCGGGATCGCTGTTTCCGCTTTCCGGCGCGTCCATCTGGATTCGCCTGCTCATGCGCATTAACCCGCTGACCTATGGCACCGAGGCTTTGCGCTCGCTGCTGTTCCCCGGCTCGACTTCGACTGGACTCTCTCTTGAAGCCAATTTTGCGGTGCTGGCCCTCTTCACCTTAATCATGTTCGGCTTTTCATTCATGGTAGCCAACCGCCGTACTACCAAGCCCGTGGCCTGATGCAATGCAAGTAAGCCTGAGTTTCTATCCGGCGCTGAATGCCGTCTTAAACGGCAGCAGCGCCATTTTGATTGGCTCTGGGTTCTATTTCATCAAGCGTGGCCGGGTTCAGGCCCACAAGCGGATGATGCTCGCGGCGTTCGTCACTTCCACGCTGTTCCTCATCTCGTATCTTTACTACCATCTCGTGCTGCGGGCCGGCATCAGCCGTTTTCAAGGGCAGGGACTCTCGCGTCCGTTGTACTTCAGCATCTTGCTATCACACACCATCCTCGCGGTGGTGGTGGTGCCGTTCATCCTCGTCACCCTGGCGCGCGCACTGAAGGGCAAGTTCGCACGCCACAAGGCCATCGCACCGTGCACCTTCGCCATCTGGATGTACGTCTCGGTGACGGGGGTGGTGATCTACCTGATGCTGTATAAGATTTTCGTGCGCTGACCGAATTATTTCCGAGCTGCCGACAAGGACGAAGCCGCTGGCGCGGCGGACGCTACGCGTGAGATAATCCGTCGCGTGTGTGCTGGTATTTGCCTCTTTTCTCCGGCGCGTTGGAAGCGCACTCGTTACTGGCAGACCACGAAGAAAGAGCGAAGAAAAAGGCATTCAAATTCCATAGTCTGACGAGTTCCCCGCGTCCGCCGCAAACGCCAGCGTCTTCCTCCTAGTCTCCTTATCGAAAACGCCTCGGACCCAGTCTTCCGCCCTTCCCACCTGTCCTGCCCGAGGCGTTTCCGATCAAGGCTAGCGACAATCCACCCTGAACACGCACCAATGGCTCCTCGATGAGCACCTTGGTGCTAACCGGGGCGTGCCGATGGGCCCGGCATATCCTGCAATTTTCTTACAAGTAAGACACTTTACAAAAATCTTACTTTACTTACTGTTAAGGCAAGAGAATTATACTGAGGTACTAGGTGTCCCACCCGAGCCGGGCGTTAACCGTAGGTGAGATCGGTGCTCTGTCCGACCTCGATAATGTAACCGTCAGGATCGCGGATGTAGCAGCGTATCTCGCCATACTTGGGGATTGGCTCGGTGATGAACTCCGCTCCTCGACTTTTCCATAGTTTGTAGCACGCTTGAATATCCGCCACGCGGAAATTCATAAAGCTGTTGATGTGATTCGGGTCGGGAACGCTCAGCGTCACCGTCGGCTTGTCTGGGGTAGGCCCTCCCCCAACGTTCAGAATCATCCAGATATTTGCAAGCAGAAGGTACGCAGGCGCGTTGCCGTCACCCAAGGTTAGAATGCGAGCGCCAAAGACCTTCTCGTAGTAGCGAGCCGATCGCTCGATGTCGGCGACGGTGAGAAACTGCGCGATGCTGATTCCTTCCTTCGGCGGCATCTCATAGCTCTTCTGTTCGATTTGTACGTTGTTCATTGCTGGCTCCTTCGATACCGTGGGGGGCGCCCAGCCTACCATCCTGAGGGTGCCCCATCGAAGCTGGGGTTGCTTGGGTGGGGCTTTTGCGGGATGCGCGATGGCTGCTTTGCAAGCCACCATTCTCCCCCTCGAAGTGAAAGTCAAAATCTCCACCCAACCAGAAGAAGGTTGGATGGGTCACCCGATTCACCCAATGTTCATTTGCTTGGCAGAGTTCTTGCCTCGGCCACCCGCCGAACGGGCGCTACCACGCCTTGTTCATGGACGCCTGAGGAATCTCAAGTAGAAAGCCGCGAACACCAAGACAATGCCAACATTCACCGTCAGCCGTTCCCAGAATCGGTTTCTGAAGAACGCGAAATCTACACCGACTATGACGGCTGCCATGGCCAGCACGTAAAGCACGACGACTACCTTTCTGCCCATTTCAGACAGCCTGGGTCCCCTTTTTCAGCTGCGACTAGCTTTGTATTCCCCGGCCGGTATCACGACCTTCTATGGTTAGCCCGTAAGACTGCTGTCCGGCTATGCTGCGGTCGCTGACTTCTGCGAACCCATGCCCTGCGCCAATGTGTCGATCGGCGTAGCGTTGTGGTGAAGTTCGCGATAGTGCTTGGGAGTGATCCCCGAGAGCCGGCGAAAGACACTGGTAAAGTGGCTTTGGGTTTCGAAACCCACATGGGTGGCAACCTGGGCCAACGGAGTTGGGCCCTCGCGCAATAATTCCTGGGCGCGCTCAACCCGCTGCCGCATAACGTATTGGTGAGGCGTGGTCCCGGTACTCAACTTGAACAGCTTCGAGAAGTAATACTGACTCATGCCTACAATACGCGCCAACTCTGACACGGCCAGCTCCTGGGCGATGTTCTCGCGCACGTGGGAAAACACGCGCTGCAAACGGCGGGGCGGCAAGCCGCCGACCACCTCGACGGGCGCAAGGGTCGCGCCCAAGTATGCGTCCACCACCTCCTGTGCCTGGTGGGGCTCCAATGAATGGAGGGCCAGCACCAGCACGTTCATACCCTCTGCTCTGGCGCCAATGGCAGCCGAATAGGCGTCATGGCAGGCTGCGGCTCGAATGCCCGGCACCCGGTTTGCGGCCACCGAAGCTCCGACTACCCGGCTGGTTATGATAATGCCGCGTTCCGCATTGTGACGCAGCACCAACATGGCGACCTGCTCAGCACACTCGTCACTCCCGTGCGGCTGAAGCGCCGAAGCAGCATCCATCAGCTGATGTCCCGCTTCGATTAGCCTTGCTGCGACCACTTCTTTGGCGGCATGACCCGCTTGATCAGATCCGATTGCGATGCGCACTTTTGCTCTCCTTCATCTGTCAACTGGATTTTGATTTGCCGTACCCGTAAGCACGGGAAACGAGGAGCGGCGGCCAATCGCACCCACGAGTTGCTCCAATAAACATTCCTGCAGACACCTCGAATGGTTCCAACAATGTGGCGGAGTGTCTCTGTGTAACCGGGTGAATTTCGCGATTGCACATGCCAGCGTGCGTCACAGCCGTAGCAGCACGGTCATCTTGATAATCGGATGCGCAAGAAATTTCCCGGATGCGCAAAAAATAGCGCACGCGCGACCCCACGTTCTGCGAAGAAGTGCGGCTAATGACTCCACCCCGGCGAGGCACTTGGGAAGCGCCCTTAATGCGGTAATGATATCAAGCGCAGGCTACCGTCGAAGCGGGCGGGCGATGCATTTATCCTATATTTACAATTATTTACAATGCGCTTCCACTAACGCGAAAGTGGCGCTCGCGATACACTGCTGGACGGTGCCATGTCTGACAATCCTAAAATGCCAACCTTTCCGATAGCCAAGGATCCCGCGCCTGGCGGACCGGGGATTATGCCCCGGTGGACGCGAGGGGCCAAGGACGCGGTCGGGACCGCTTACTCGGTTTCCAGCCGCCTGTGGTACACCATGGCCAGCGGCGTGATCACAGAAGTCTATTACCCCACCATCGACACGCCCCAGATTCGTGACCTGCAATACCTGGTCAGCGACGGCGAGACGTTCTTTCACGATGAGCGCCGGCACATGACCACCCGCCTGGACTGCTTCGGGTCGTACGGGCTGGGATTCAAGGTCACCAATACGGACCCGGACGGCCGGTACTCGATCGAGAAGGTGATCATCGGCGATCCTCATCTGAGCTGCCTGTTGGTGCACACGAAATTCAATGTCGCGCCCGAGTGGCAAGGACGCCTGCAGCTCTTCCTGCTTTGCGCACCGCACATGCAGATTGGCGGCTATCACAACAACGCACGCGTGATGAAAGCACGCGGGCGAAAGTTCCTGATGGCCTATCGCGATGACGCCTTCCTGGCGATTGGCGCCACCGCGCACTTTTGCAGAGCATCCTGCGGATTCGTGGGGGTGAACGATGGCTGGACGGACTTGTCGAACAACTTCGAAATGGATTGGGAATACGATGCCGCCCTGGATGGCAACATTGCGCTCACCGCAGAAATCGATCTGGCGCGCGGCACGGAGTTCACTCTCGGCGTCGGTTTCGGATACACGGCCCACAACGCGGTCGCTACCCTGTTTCAGTCGCTGAGCATTCCCTTCGATGCAGCTCTCACGAATTTCCTCGAGCAGTGGCAGCGCACCAGCAAGCGTCTGGCCTTGATGGACAAAATCGATCAGCGCGATTCTTCTCTGTTCGCCCGCAGCGTCAACCTGTTGCTCGCTCACGAAGACAAGGTCTATCCCGGGGCCATGATCGCCAGCTTGAGCATACCGTGGGGAGAAGACCGGGGCGACGACGACCTCGGCGGCTATCATCTGGTGTGGACGCGCGACATGGTAAATGCCGCGACCGCGTTGCTCGCCGTGGGCGACACCGCAACTCCGTTGCGCGCGCTGATTTATCTGGCTATCACCCAACGCGAGGATGGCGGCTTCTATCAGAATTTCTGGATCGACGGACGCCCTTTCTGGACTGGAGTACAGCTCGACGAAGTTTCCTTTCCGATCCTGCTGGCGTGGAGACTGTGGAAAGCCAACGCGCTGGGAAATTTCGATCCTTATGTAACCGTGGTGCGGGCTTGTGGCTATTTGATTCGCGAAGGACCTACAACAGCCCAGGAGCGCTGGGAGGAAGCCGCAGGCTATTCGCCCTCCACACTGGCCGGCAATATCGCGGCCCTGATCTGTGCGGCGGAGTTCATTGAAGCGCGCGGCGACAAGGGCAGCGCTGAATATGTGCGCACCTGCGCAGACTTCCTCGAGTCGCACGTCGAGAAGTGGACGGTGACCACGAAGGGAACGTTGGTGCCCGGCATCGCGCGGCATTATATTCGCATCAATCCAGCCAACAGCTCTCAGGGCGAGCCCGGCGATGAGGATCCCGACGGTGGCGAACTGGTGCTGGCCAACCAGCGTCCGGGAGATCGCTACCGGTATCCAGCCAATCAAATTGTCGATGCTGGCTTCCTCGAATTAGTGCGCTTCGGCATCCGTAAGGCCGGCGATCCTTTGATTGAGGACTCTTTGAAAGTTGTGGATGCGGTGTTGAAGGTGGATACTCCGAAGGGCCCTTGCTGGAGACGTTACAACCATGATGGATATGGTCAGCGCGATGATGGCGAGTCGTTTGACGGCTGGGGCGTGGGGCGCCCATGGCCCCTTTTGACCGGCGAGCGCGGCACCTACGAACTGGCGGCGGGACGCAGCGTTGATATTTACTTGCATGCCATCGAGAATTTCACTACCGGCATTGGGCTTATTCCGGAACAGATTTGGGACGGTCCCGACATGCCCGACAAATTTCTGACCCGCGGGGGCGCCACCGGATCGGCCATTCCTTTGATGTGGGCGCACGCGGAGTATGTCAAATTATTGCGCTCGGTTGTGGACAATCGGATATTCGATTTAATTGGGCCTGTAGCTGAACGATATCGCAACGATAACCCCCGCCAGGTAATCGAAGTATGGAAGATGAACCGGCAGGTACGGACAGTTCCCGCCGGAGGTTTGCTGCGAGTGCAGGCCTCTTCTCCATTTATGCTTCATTGGACTGAAGATGGGTGGAAGACGCTGCAGGAGACAGCTTCCACCCCGACTGCGGTGGGCGTAGAGTACGTGGACATTGAAGTTGCGCCCTCACAAACCGTGCCGTTGCAATTCACTTTTTTCTGGCGGCAGCAGGTCCAGTGGGAAGGCAAGAATTATCAGGTTAATGTTCAACCAGCGGGACAAACTGTTGTGAATACCGGAGAGGGGGCAACGGGTGAGTAGCCAAGTGGAAGTCAACGCCCAGGAAAAAGATCAGGCGACAGCCAATTCACTGGCGGCCTGCATCGCAGTCAGCGCTAAAGATGGCTTCGATAACGAAACCGTGGAACAGCAACAACTCAATCGCCTCTGCATTAATACGGTTCGCACGCTCTCCATGGACGCCGTACAGAAGGCCAACAGTGGGCACCCGGGAACGCCGATGGCGTTGGCGCCTCTGGCTTTTACGCTGTGGACGCGCTATCTGCGTCACAATCCAAAAAATCCGCATTGGCCCGGCCGCGACCGCTTCATTCTCTCCAATGGCCATGCCTGCATGCTGCTTTACTCCATGCTGTACCTGACGGGCTACGATCTTTCGCTCGACGACATCAAACAATTCCGGCAATGGGGATCGAAGACGCCGGGACATCCTGAATATGGACTGGTTCCGGGAGCAGAAGCCACCACGGGGCCGCTTGGACAGGGTGTGGGCAATTCCGTCGGCATGGCAATCGCACAGCGTTGGCTGGCGGCACAATTCAACAAAGATGGACACGATGTTTTCGACTATCGGGTTTACGCTTTTTGCGGCGACGGCGACTTGATGGAAGGCGTCAGCAACGAAGCCGCCTCGGTCGCTGGACATCTGGGACTGTCGAACCTCATCTGGTTCTATGACAACAACCACATCACCATCGAGGGCAGTACGTCGCTGGCTTTCAGCGATGATGTCGCCCTGCGTTTCGAAGGCTGGCACTGGAATGTCCTGCACGTCAGCGATGTTAACGATCTCAATATGATTGACGTCACCATTCAGGCCGCGCAAAGGGAGACGAGCCGCCCTACGCTGGTTATCGTCGATACCCACATCGGGTATGGCGCCCCGCATCGTCAGGACACCAAGGAAGCGCACGGCGAGGCCTTGGGCGAAGAAGAGGTCCGTCTCACCAAAATGTTTTACGGCTGGCCGCCCGATGCACATTTCCTGGTCCCCGACGAGGTGAAGGCCTACATGGGCAAAGCCGTCGAGCGCGGCGCTCAGTGGGAGAAGGACTGGGAGAGCCGTTACGCCGCGTGGGCGAAGGCGTTTCCCGATCTCTCGAAGACCTGTCAACAGATGCTGAACCAGGAATTGCCAGATGGTTGGGACAAGGATATTCCATCCTTCCCTGCCGACGCCAAAGGTTTGGCCACGCGCGATTCGGGTGGCAAGGTGCTGAACGCAGTCGCGAAGACAGTGCCATGGTTCCTGGGAGGCGCGGCTGATCTGGATCCGTCCACCAAGACTAAGATCATCGGCGAAACCAGTTTCGAGAAGGGCAGCTACGGCGGCCGCAACTTCCATTTTGGCATCCGCGAACACACCATGGGCTCCATCGTCAACGGTATGGCATTGTCAAAGCTGCGTCCGTTTGGAGCGACCTTCTTCGTCTTTTCCGATTACATGCGGCCGGTGCTTCGTCTGGCAGCGATGATGGACCAGCCGGCAATTTGGATCTACACGCACGATTCCTTCTGTCTGGGTGAGGACGGACCGACGCACCAGCCGATCGAACATCTGATGGCCGTGCGCGCGATTCCGCGGCTGCTGCTGATTCGGCCGGCCGATGCCAATGAAGCCGCTGAGGCCTGGCGCTACATCATGCCGCTAAAAACCCGGCCTGTGGCTTTGGTGCTGACTCGGCAGGCAGTTCCCACGTTCGATCGCACCAAGTATGCGCCAGCCTCGGGGCTGGCCAAGGGCGCATATATCATGGCCGATTCCGGCGGCACGCCTGACATTATCCTGATCGGCACGGGGTCGGAAGTGCAGCTTTGTGTGGGGGCCTATGAAAAGCTCACTGCCGACGGCGTCAAAGCACGCGTGGTTTCCATGCCTTGCTGGCGGCTTTTCGACGAGCAGCCCGAAGCGTACAAGCGGCAGGTTTTACCGCCCGAGGTGCGAGCTCGCGTGGCCGTGGAGGCGGGTACCGACCTGGGCTGGAAAGAATATGTTGGAAATGATGGATATGTTGTCGCCCGGACCGACTTTGGGGCATCTGCTCCTTATAAGGACCTGTTGAAGCACTTCGGCTTCACGGTGGATGACGTTGTGGCGAAAGCACAGGACGTCATGAAAAAAATCAAACGTTAATCTTGCAGGCGTACGATGAGCATGAAGATAGCCGTGGGCGCCGACCACGCTGGCGTTCCCCTCAACCAGATCGTCATTGATGAACTGAAACGCCTGGGGCATGAGGTGGTGGACTGCGGCACCCACGACGCCAGCAAGCCCGACGATTATCCCGATTACGCGGAGGCCGTGGGCCGCGCTGTACTCGACGGCAAAGCGGACCGCGCGGTACTGATTTGCGGCAGCGGCGTGGGCGCATCGGTGGCGGCGAACAAGCTACCCGGTATTCGCGCTGGGCTTTGCCACGATAGTTATTCGGCACATCAGGGCGTCGAACACGACAACATGAATGTGCTCTGCCTGGGCTCGCGCGTCATCGGACCGGAGCTGGCATTGGATTTGGTAGGTATATTCCTGGGGGCTAAATTCAGCGGAGAAGCGCGCCACGTCCGGCGCCTGGCGAAAATTACTGCGCTAGAACACAAGGCTTGCGAGGACTAATGACATGAGCAGCAATCCCTTACTGCAGCTTCACGAGTTAGGTCAAAGTGTTTGGCTCGATCAGCTGAGCCGTTCTCTGTTAACGACTGGGGGCCTGAAGCGCCTGATCGACGAAGACGGGCTACGCGGAGTCACGTCGAATCCCACCATCTTCCAAAAGTCCATCAGCGGCAGCCAGGATTATGCCGAGCAACTGGAAAAACTGGCCCGCGGCGGCAGCAACGATTCCCAGATCTACGAAGAACTCGTCCTGCAGGACATTGGCAATGCTGCCGATGTACTGCGTGGGGTGTACGACGCCCAAGATGGTGCGGATGGGTTCATCAGCCTGGAAGTTTCTCCGCTGCTGGCCAACGACACCAAAGCGACGATCGACGAAGCCAAGCGGCTGTTCGCGCGGCTGAATCGTCCGAACGTGATGATTAAAGTTCCGGCCACTCCGGCCGGTCTGCCGGCCATTGAGGAACTGCTCTTCTCCGGCCTGAACATCAACATCACGCTCATCTTCGCCGTCGAGGTGTACGAGCAGGTCGCTGAGGCATACATCAAGGCGCTGGAGCGGCGCGTCGCTGCCGGGCTGCCGGTAAACCGCATCGGTTCGGTCGCCAGCTTCTTCGTCAGCCGCATTGACAGCATGGTGGACAAGCAACTGGGACAACTCGCCGAAAAGGCCACCGACGATCAGCAGAAACAGCGCATAAACGCCCTCATGGGCAAGGCTGCGATCGCGAACGCGAAGCTGGCCTACGAATCGTTCAAGCGTATGTTTCACGGCGAGCGTTTTGCCAAGCTGAAGGAAAAGGGCGCCAGGGTGCAGCGGCCGCTGTGGGCTTCCACCAGCACCAAGAATCCCGCCTATCCCGACACCCTGTACGTCGACAGCTTGATCGGGGCCGACACGGTGAACACCGTGCCGCCCGCGACTTTGGACGCCTTCCGCGATCACGGCACAGCCAAGCCGACGCTCGACACCGGGCTGGACGAAGCCCATCACGTCTTTGACGAACTGAAGGCCGTGGGAATCGACATGACGGCGGTCACTACCAAGCTGACTGCGGAGGGCGTGGCCTCTTTTTCGGACTCGTTCGACGAGCTGTTCGAAGTGATCGAGGCCCGGCGGGTCGAGGTAATGCGCTCGATCATCGCGCGTCACGAAGCGGCTCTGGGCAAGTATCAGGGCGATTGCGAAAGCACTCTCAAAGACCTCGACAAGCAGAAGGCTGTTGTCCGCATGTGGAAGAAAGACCCCACGGTGTGGAAGGACGATCCCGAGCACGAGACGATCATTCGCAACGCGCTGGGATGGCTTACGGTTGCAGAGACGATGCAGCCGCACGTTGCGGAGTTGGTGGCGTTCGCGGAGGAAATCCGCAAGGCCGAATTCGAATATGCCGTGGTCCTGGGCATGGGCGGATCGAGCCTGTGTCCGGAAGTGCTGGGCCGCACGTTCACGAAAAAGACCGGCTACCCGCAGCTGTACGTGCTTGACTCCACCGTGCCCACGGCGATCCGCCACCTGGAGCAGAAGATTAATGTCGGCAAGACGCTTTTCATCGTGTCGTCCAAGTCAGGCACTACGACCGAACCGCAGATGTTTGAGCGCTATTTCTACGATCGGGTGAAGCGGGTCAAGGGCGAGACGGCAGGCGAAAACTTTATCGCCATCACCGATCCGGGAACTCAGCTCACCAAGGATGCCGCACACCATCACTTCCGCCGCGTCTTTCTCAACATGCCCGATATTGGCGGGCGCTACTCGGCCCTGTCGTACTTCGGCATGGTCCCGTTCGCGGTGATGGGCGGAGACGTGAAGACCCTTCTAGAGCATGCCGTGCAGGCCCAGCACGCCTGCGCCGGACCGGTGGGCATCAACGAAAATCCGGGAGCCCGGCTGGGTGCGGCACTGGGCTCGCTAGCCAAAGCGGGACGCAATAAGCTTACCTTCGTCACCCCCGCACCGCTCGATTCGCTGGGACTTTGGATCGAACAACTGATTGCCGAGAGCACCGGCAAAGAAGGAAAGGGCATCGTGCCAGTCGCCGGCGAGCCGCTGGGTTCGCCCGACGTTTACGGTGATGATCGCGTGTTCGCGTTCATTCACACGCAGTCATCCAAGACTGGAGATATCGACGCCAAGCTGGCCGCTCTCGAAGCTGCCGGTCACCCGGTGCTGCGTCATACCCTGAATGATGCTCTCGACCTGGGCGAGGAATTCTTCCTGTGGGAATTTGCCACCGCGATTGCCGGAGCGCTGCTCGGCATCGATGCATTCGATCAGCCCAACGTGCAGGAATCGAAGGACAACACCAAGCGCCTGCTGGCAGAGTATTTGCAGAACGGCTCGCTGACGCAGCAAAAGCTGATCATAGCCGAGGAATCCATGCGCGTCTTCGGAGACGAAGCCACTCGCGATCTGCTGCGGCGAGGTGGATCGTCGATGCAGCAGATTATCAGCGCGCATTTGGCGCGCATCAAGCCAGGGGACTATTTCGCGCTTACCGAATACATCGAAGAGTTGAACAACTACGAAAGCCTGCTGCAACAGATTCGCATCGGCGTGCGTGACGAGAAGAAAGTAGCGACCACCAGCGGCTACGGACCTCGCTTCCTGCATTCCACGGGACAGTTACACAAGGGCGGTCCCGATAGCGGCGTGTTTGTCCAGATCACGTCAGAGGACATCAACGACATCGATATTCCCGGCGAGAAATTCACCTTCGGCGTGCTCAAGCAGGCCCAGGCGCTGGGCGATTTCGAGTCCCTGGCGGCGCGCAACCGGCGGGCCATTCGGGTTGACCTCGGACGCGACATAGAGAAGGGCCTTCGCCGCTTGTTGGCGCTGGTAAAGGAAGCGGTATCCCAAGCCACTGCCGCGGAGGCCGCGGTCCGCCACTAAGGAGCACCCATGCCGACCACGAGTCCGGCCCTGAAGATGGCGCAGTTCGGCATCCTAGGACTGGGTGTCATGGGCGAGAACCTGGCGCTCAACCTTGACGACCACCATCTCAGCGTCGCCGTCTGGAATCTGGAAGCTGAGCAGGCGGATCGCTTCGCAGGCGAGAACTCTGACCGTCATATCGTCGCCGCGAAGTCGCTATCTCAATTCTGCCATTCTTTGGAACGCCCGCGCCGAATCTTGATGATGATCGCGGCTGGCGATCCGGTCGACCAGATACTGCAGAAAATCGTTCCCTACCTGACGCCGGGCGACATTGTTATCGACGGCGGCAACTCATTTTTCAAGGACACGATTCGTCGCGAAGCCACCGCGCAGCACACCCGGCTTAATTTTTTCGGTATGGGGGTTTCCGGCGGCGAGGGTGGTGCGCGTTACGGGCCATCGTTGATGCTGGGTGGACCGCGGAATGCCTACGATGTCGTTGCTCCGACCCTAGAAGCCATCGCTGCCAAGACCGACTCTGGGCCCTGCGTCGCTTACGTTGGCCCGGATGGCGCCGGCCATTTCGTAAAGATGGTACACAACGGCATCGAGTATGCCGACATGCAACTGATCGCGGAAGCCTACGAAATTCTGAAACGGGCGCTCGGCATCGATGCGCAGCAATTGTCGGACATTATCGGCGAGTGGAACCGCGGCCCGCTCGAGTCGTACCTGATTGAGAGCACTTCACAGATCCTGAGTGTCGTTGATCCGGACAGCGGACAGCCGCTCGTCGAAATGATTCTCGACAAGGCCGGACAGAAAGGTACCGGCAAGTGGACGGTACAGGTGGCCCTCGACTTGTCAGTGCCGGTTCCGACCATCGCCGCTGCGCTTGATGCGCGAGTGCTATCCAGCATGAAAGACGAGCGCGTCATCGCCAGTCGCCTGATCAAGTCGTCGGCGAGTGCATCCTATTCCGGAGACCGGAAGGAATTGATCCAAGCCGTGCACGACGCCCTCTATGCGTCCAAGATTTGCGCGTATGCGCAGGGCATGAGCCTCATTCGCGCCGGGTCGAACGAGTGGAGGTGGGACATTAACCTGCGCGAGATGGCGCGCATCTGGAAAGGCGGTTGCATCATTCGCGGGCGCTTCCTCGACACCATTATGCGTGCCTTCGAAGGCCAGCCCGACTTACCCAATCTGATGCTCGATGCCGAGTTTATCTCGTGGTTGCCGAGGTTCGACAGCGTCTGGCGCAAGCTGATCGCGACGGTCGTGCAAATGGGAATTCCAGTGCCCGCGATGTCGGCGTCACTCTCGTATTTTGACAGCTATCGCAGTGCGCACTTGCCGCAGAACCTGACCCAGGCCCAACGCGATTTCTTCGGAGCGCACGCCTATCAGCGCGCTGACCGCACCAGCGCGGAATTCGTCCATACAGACTGGCTCAGCCTTCTGGGTAAGCCGCGCGGAGCGAGAGAATGAGCACCCTCGTCGAAACCGAGCCACAGAAGCTGGCGCCGCAGTCGCTACCCCAGGGAGACTCGTGCCTGCTGGTCATCTTCGGTGCGACTGGCGATCTCACGCATCGCAAACTGATCCCTGCGCTCTACGATCTGGCCTGTGTCGGCTGTACGAACCCAAACTTCGACGTGCTCGGCATCGGCCGTACCAAGCTGACCGACGACGAGTTCCGGGAGCGGCTCCGCGAAGGCGCAGCTAACTCGAACGAGACGCGCAACTTTACTCCTGAGGGCTGGAACGATTTTGCCAAGCGCCTGCATTATCTGCCGGGCGATGCCAGCCAGCCGGAGTTCTATCCTGACTTGAAAGCGAAGCTGGGAGAAATGCAGAAGAGCGGCGCAAGCAAGAACCTGCTGTTTTACGTCGCGACTTCAGCCTCGCTGGCGCCGCCAATAGTTGAAGGTCTCGGCGGCGCAGGACTGGCACACAATGACCAAGCCTGGACGCGCATCATCCTGGAAAAGCCGTTTGGACGCGATCTGAAAAGCGCGCACGAGCTGAACGAGATTGTCGCGCGCGTCTTCGAGGAGTCATCGGTTTACCGGATCGACCACTACCTCGGTAAGGAGACGGTGCAGAACATCATCATGTTCCGCTTCGGCAACTCGATGTTCGAACCGGTGTGGAACCGGAATTACATCGAGTACATCGAGATTACCGCTGCCGAAACCCTGGGAGTGGAAAGTCGTGCTGCGTTTTATGAAGAGACCGGCGCACTGCGCGATATGGTCGCGAACCATCTTCTACAGTTGCTGACCTTGACCGCGATGGAGCCTCCCGTCGCCTTCGACGCCGACGCCGTTCGCGGACACAAGGTGGAGGTGTTGCGCGCAATCGCCCCCATGTCGAAGGATGAGGTTGCGCGGCGCACGGTTCGCGGACAGTACGGGCCGGGCGAGATCGAGGGCAAGCCGGTGCCCGGCTATCGCCAGGAAAAAGGCGTGGACCCAAATTCGTTCACGGAGACTTACGCTGCGGTCGAGTTCCACGTCGACAACTGGCGCTGGGCGGGAGTTCCCTTCTACGTTCGCGCTGGCAAGCGGCTGGCTACTACATTGACCGAGATTGCGGTCCACTTCAAGCGTACGCCGCAAGCGCTTTTCTCGCACAGTCCCGGGGACGTGCATCACAACGTCATCGTCATGCGCATTCAGCCGAACGAAGGCATCTCGGTGATTTTTGGGGCCAAGCAGCCCGGACCACACATGCGCTCCATCCGCGTGAACATGGATTTTTCGTATCATGATGCTTTCCGCGGAGAAACGCCTACTGCCTATGAAACGCTTTTACTGGATGCCATGCGGGGTGACGCCACGCTGTTCACTCGCCGCGATGAGGTGGAGGCCGAGTGGCGCATCATTACGCCGATCGAGGAGGCCTGGGCCGAAATGCCACCGCCGAAATTTCCCAACTACCCCGCCGGCAGTGAAGGGCCGGAGGATGCCGACAAGCTGATCCAGTTCGATCGTCATCAATGGCGCAGGCTGAAGCGGGACAGTCCCGAGGACCAGTAGTGGCGGGCGCGAACGCCCGGTCACGCGTGGCTTTAGTCGTTGCCGATATTGACGGCACTCTGCTTGATCCGAACAAGAACCTCACTCCCGGCACGCCCGCCGCGGTACAGCGCCTCAAGCCGGCAGGAATTCGATTCACGGTAGCCAGCGCACGGCCACCACGCCTCACCCAGCCGTTGCTGCGCGATCTTCACGTCACCGAGCCCTCGGCGTGTTTTAACGGGGCGCTGATGATTGATCCAGAGATGAACATCTTGCAGCAATTACCGATGAGTCCCGCTGACGCGCAGAGCGTGGCCGACTACATCCGCAAGAGCCCGCTCGATCTATGGGTCTATACCGACACCGATTGGTATGTCAGTAATCCGGCAGGGCCGCACGTGGCGCACCAGGAAGAGCTGATGCGGTGCAAAGCCACGCCCCTGCTCAGCTATGACATGTCGCGATTCCACGTGTTGAAGCTGGTTGGCGTCAGCGACGATTTTGCTGCCGTGAAGCGGGCGCAGCTCGAACTCGATCATTTGAGTGGCGTCGCAATTTCTGCCACTTGTTCGTCGGACTACTATCTCGACATGACCCATGCCGACGCCAACAAGGGCACGGTGATCGTGATGCTGTCGAAGATGCTGAACATCCCCGCGGAACAGATCGCCACCCTTGGCGATATGCCGACCGATGTGCTGATGTTTCGCAAAAGCGGGATCAGCATCGCCATGGGCAATGCGACCGACGAAGTGAAGGCACAGGCAAAGTATGTTACCCGGAGCAACACGGAAGATGGATTCGCCTATGCCATTGACCACTTCATTCTTGGAGACGAGCAGAAGCAGGCCGCTGATTAGGCGAAGGCGAATGGTGATTATTCTCATGGGCGTGAGCGGAGCCGGCAAGACCACCATCGGGCGCGCGCTCGCCGACGAATTGCACTGGACCTTCGCCGAGGGTGACGACTTTCACTCTGCTGCGAACGTCGCCAAGATGCACGCCGGCATTCCACTAACCGATGAGGACCGCGCGCCGTGGCTTCAGTCTTTGCGCAAGGCCATCGCCGGGTGGCTGGCGGCGGGCGAAAATGTCGTATTGACGTGCTCAGCGCTGAAGGCATCGTACCGCGCGATTCTGCTGGTTAGCGAAGAGGTCCAGTTCGTGTACTTGCGCGGCAGCTTCGAATTGATTGCCGCACGCCTGGCCTCGCGCCGCGGACATTACATGAATCCGAATCTGCTGCGCAGCCAATTCGACACACTTGAGGAGCCAAAAGATACCCTGACAATCGATGCGGAGTTGCCGGTCGCGAAGATTGTCGAGGAGATTCGGGCCGGGCTGGGAGTTTAATCAGAGCTTGCGTTCAGCCCGCGCCACGTCCTGGGCCCTGCCCTTCCATTCTCCTCCACGGCCTGACCAATAGTTGAACGCCGAGTGTAGGGTCGCCACCGTATAAAATGCCGCGCTGAATGGCAGAGTCAGCCCCCACGCCGGATTCAATCCGTAGAAGCGGACCATTGGCAGGTAGGCCGCGAACATCAGCAAGTACGCCGCTGCGCCCAAGAGAACGAGTGTATGCGAGCCACTCAAAATGAGCACCGGCGGCAACAGGTACATCAGCAGCAGCCCCACCACCGCGCCGATTAGCAGCCACGCCGAATGCTGCAACTGATTGAAGGCGGTGCGCGCAATCATGCGCTCGATCTCGCCGAAGGTTTTGTAGGCGCGCAAGCTATGTGTATCAGGCGTCAAACCTAGCCATACTTTTCCGCCGCTTCGCTTCACCCTGTTTGCCAGCGCGCAATCGTCGATGATCTCGCCGCGGATGGCTGCGACTCCCCCGGCGCGTTCCAGGGCTTGCGGCCGAATCAAGATGCAGCCGCCAGCCGCGCCGGCGATCTTGCGCTGCGGATTTCGAATCCACTCCGGCGGATACAGCATGAAGAAGAAGAAGACAAATGCCGGAATGAGCAGTTTCTCAGGCAGGCTGCGGCAGTGCAGCTTCACCATGAAGGACACCAGATCGTATCTTCCATGCTCGGCAATACCGACGAGCGTGGCGATGGAGTCTGGCGAGTGCCGAATGTCGGCATCGGTGAGCAACAGAAATTGGGGACGCAGAAGTAGCGCCTGATCGATGCCCTGTTGCAACGCCCACAACTTGCCGGTCCATCCGTCGGCCAGGGGCTGGCCACTCATTACTGTCAGGGCCTCCGGATGCGAAGTGCTCGATGCGGCCTTCTGCGCTGCTTCCGCGGTCCCATCGGTACTATGGTCGTCCACGAGGAAGATGTGAATCACGCCCGCGCACGTCTGCTGCAAAAGACAACGCACTGCAGCGCCGATGACGTCGGCCTCGTTGCGAGCAGGAATCACGACCGCGATCGGGCCGGCGATCGCACGCTCAGCCGCTTCTTCCGAAGCCGCGCGCTGCACCCTCCAAAAGCAGCCGTGCGCCACCAGAAGATAGAGCCACAGGATGACGCAAACCGATCCCGCGATGAGGGCAAACAAATGCATGAAGAATTACCGGCTGGCAAGCCCACCCGCGGTTTCGGCGCCGTCGATCACATACATGTGTCCGTTCAGATAAGCCGCGTCGTCCGAGGCGAGGAACGCAAAGAGGGCCGCGACTTCCTCGGGCCGGGCGTGCCGGCCAAGCGGGATCTTCCGGTTGACTTCCGCGAGCATTTCATCGGAGTACTCGGCGCGTTGCATTGGGGTCAGAACATATCCGGGTGCGACAGCGTTTACTCGCACCTTGGGCGCCAATTCCAGCGCCATGGAGCGCGTCAACTCAATCACCCCGGCTTTGGTGGCGTTGTAGTCGGCGTAATAGGGATAGCCCACCATGCCATTGGTGGACGCGGTGTTCAGGATGACGCCGCCGTCATGCTCCATCATGTAGCGAGCTGCGGTTTGGGCGACATAGAAAACGCCGGTCAAATTCACTGCGAGCACCCGGTCCCATTCGTCGGGAGTGATCTCGAGAAACTTGTGGCGAATACTGATACCGGCGTTGTTGATGACGACGTCGAGCCCGCCCAGATCGCGCACCATGGCTGCGAAGGCGCGCTGCACCTGCCCGAGGTCACTGACATCGGCGAGAAACGTTCCCGCGATGCCAGGCTGCTCTGCGCGTATCTTCTCGCACGCTACAGGATCGCGGTCGAGAACCGCAACTACCGATCCTTCCTCCAGGAACCGCGCCGCGGTGGCCGCACCGATGCCTCCGGCCCCTCCGGTGATAACCACACGCTTGCCTTTGAGTCCTCGCATTGGCCCTCGATTAGCCAGACAGAATAACAAACGCGGCCCGCCTGTTGCTGGCGCAGTATGAGCGAATATTTGTTAGACTTCTGCGCACGCATATGGCACACAATGCGCAGGTCCTTCGCACTCGCCTCTACGACAATCCCGAGGGCAAGTTTGTCCACGACGTCATACTCGATTCGTGCCGCCAGAACGCGGCGAAGATCGCCGTCGTGGACACGTCCTGCACGCCGGCTAGGCGCATTACTTATGCGGCCTACGGCGAACTGGTGGAACGCGCCGCGCACGGCCTGGTCGCCGCCGGAATTCGCCCGGGCGAGATAATTGGCATCTATCTGCCGAATTGCTGGGAGTTCGGCATCGCCTATCACGCTGCGACCTTGGCCGGAGCGGTGCCGACAACCATGAACCCGACCTACCGCGAGCGCGAAGTCCGCTATCAGTTGGAGACGGCAGACGCGGCCGCTCTCATCAGCGATGGGGCGTTGCTTGCCGGCATCGACCTTTCTGGCCTTCCCGCGCTAAAGAAGGTTTATACCATCCGCAATCCCGGGCCAAGCGGGTCGGAGATGTGGGAGTCTCTTTTCGAGCCCAACCTCAGCGTGCGGCTACCGGGGCCGCAGCACGATTCGCGCGAGGCCTTGGCCACGCTTCCCTTTTCCAGTGGGACCACCGGCTTGCCTAAAGGCGTCATGCTGTCGCATTACAACCTGGTCGCGAATGTTTTTCAGACGCTAACCCCGGCCGAATTCGGCGCCATCACCGAGCAGGACGCGCTGATGTGTTTTCTCCCGCTCTATCACATCTATGGTTTGACCGTAGGCTTGAATCTCACCCTCATGCGGGGGTGCACCCTGGTTTTGATGCCGCGTTTCGACTGCGAACGCTCGCTGGAAACCATCGTGCAGGAGAGCGTCACCGTCACACTCTGCGTGCCTCCCACGCTGCTGGCGTATTGCCAGTGTGCGGAACAGGGAAAATTTCCACGAGAACATTGCTTGCGCTGGGTGAAATCGGGAGCGGCACCGCTTGCCCCCGAACTGGCGCGCCGTTTTAGTCAGGCCACTGGCGTTCCGATCCGCCAGGGCTATGGAATGACGGAAGCCTCGCCGGTAACACATATGGGATTTCTTCTGCCTGAGTTGTACAAACCGGAGTCAGTCGGCGCACCGGTAGCGCAAACCGAATGCCGGATTGTGGACGAAAAAGAGAATGATGTGGCCCCAGGTGAAATTGGGGAGCTGGTCATGCGCGGACCGCAATTCATGCTGGGCTACTGGAAATCTCCGGATGCCAGTGCCGCAGTGCTGCGTGACGGATGGTACTGGTCGGGCGACATCGTTCGTGTGGATGACAGCGGCCAATACTACGTCGTCGACCGGCGCAAGGAAATGATGAAGTACAAGGGCTTCTCGATTGCGCCGGCGGAGGTGGAAAGTGTGCTGCTCGAACATCCGGCAGTGCGCGATTGCGGCGTGGTTTCGCGAGTAGATGGCGCCGGCGAAGAGATTCCGTGCGCTTTTGTGGTGCTACGCGAAGGAGAAGCCGCCAACCAGCAGACTGAATCTCTTATCCAGGATTTCGTCGCCGACCGCCTGACCCATTACAAGACGCCCCGCGAAGTTTATTTCGTGCAAACCCTGCCCCGTACGGCCTCCGGAAAGATCCTGCGCCGAGAGTTGCGCAAGCTGCTTTAAGAATTGTCCCGCCCACCTCCTCACAGCGGATTGTGACCGCGGACACACCACCTTTAGGCGATTTTATCTACACTGAAGTCGGACTACAAAGCCCATCACTTATGAAGCTTCATCGGAGGAATATGCATACTCAGAAAAAAATGTTCTTCGTCCTAATCGGACTGGTTTTATTGCTGCTTGGCACTATGGTGGCAAAAGACAATCCCATGGGCATTGCTACAAAACAGACTCTTGACTTCACGCAGCCGACCATTGTTGCTGGAACGTTGCTGCCAGCTGGCACCTACACAGTCACGCACGAAATGCAGGGCCAGACTCACATCATGATCTTCAAGCAGAAGAACGGAACCGCCGAAGCCAAAGCAAAGTGCACGCTGGTGCCGCTTGCTTCCAAAGCCACGGTATCCGAGCAGCGTTTCAACGACAACGCGAACAAGCAGCGCGTGTTGGTCCAAATGACCTTCTACGGTGACAAAGCAATCCACGTAATCGAACCGTAGAATTCTGGACTTTCGAGGAGATATCAACGGCGGCCAACTGGCCGCCGTATTTTGTTGCCCTGGAGTGGCTGAGCCGGCGCGACGGGCTTGGGCTACGGCGCGAAGGTCTTCTCTCGCTGCACGTAGTGTTTCTGGAAGTACTCGCGGTATTGGCCGGTGCGCACGTCATCGAGCCAGAGCATATTTTCGCGATACCACGCGATCGTCTGCGCCAGTCCCTGATCAAAATTTATAGCAGGCCGCCAGCCCAGTTCCTGCTCCAGCTTTTCGCAGTTAATCGCGTAGCGCAGGTCGTGCCCTTTACGATCGCTCACGAACTTAATGAGTGATTCGGCGCGGCCCAGGGTCGCGAGAATCAGTTTGGCAACCTCGAGATTGCGCTTTTCACATCTTCCACCAATGTTGTAAACCTCGCCTTCGCGTCCATGCTGCAACACCGCGTCCAAGGCCGTGCAATGATCGCTGACGTGGATCCAATCGCGCACATTGCTGCCCTTGCCATACACCGGCAGCGGTTCGCCGGCCATCGCCTGCGCGATCATCAAGGGAATGAACTTCTCCGGGAATTGGTACGGCCCATAATTATTGGAGCATCGCGTTACCACGGCCGCGAACTTATGGGTGCGCACATAGGCCAGGACCAGCAGATCGGAAGCCGCTTTGGTGGCCGCGTACGGGCTGTTGGGCTGCAGTGGAGATTCCTCGGTAAATTCGCCGTCCTCGCCGAGGCTGCCATACACTTCGTCGGTACTGACGTGCAAGAAGCGCGGCACACCCGCTTCGCGGCAAGCCTGGACCAGGTTGTGAGTGCCGTCCACGTTGGTACGGACGAATGCGGCAGCATCGTCAATGCTGCGGTCCACATGGCTCTCGGCGGCAAAGTGGATGACGGCGTCGCATCCCGGCAACGCATCGCGCACCGCGCGATCACAGATGTCGAGTTGCACAAACTCGCACCTGTCCTGCTGCAAGGCTGGTTCAAGATTCTTCAAGTTGCCGGCATAGGTCAGCTTGTCGAGGACCACCAGCTTCCATCCCGGATGTGTGGCCAGTGCGTGATGGACGAAGTTGGAGCCGATGAATCCGGCGCCGCCCGTAATCAGTAGTTTCATAGGCTGCGCACCGTTGCCGGCTCTTCCGCGTTGCGCAGCACCTTGTCGCGCACCATGCTGCTGGCGTGCCACAGCGACTCGAAGGTGCCAGCGTCAGTCCACCAGCCCTCCAGCAGCGTGTGCCGCAACGTACCCTCTGCGATGTAGCTGTTATTGATGTCGGTGATTTCATACTCGCCGCGGCCCGACGGCTTGAGGTTGCGTATGCGGTCGAACACCGTCCCGTCATAAAAATAGATGCCGATGACCGCATAGGACGAGAGCGGCTTCTTGGGCTTCTCTTCAATGCGAACGATGCGTCCTTGTTCAAACACCGGCACGCCGAAGCGCTCGGGATCGGGCACTTCTTTCAAAATCACCATGGCGCCCTTTTCGAGTTCTGCAAAGGTGTTTGCCGCCTCGCGCATGTCGCCTTCAATGATGTTGTCGCCCAGCACCACGCAGATTTTGTCACCCTTGGCCCAGGGTTCTGCAAGCCGCAATGCGTCTGCGATTCCGGCTTCACCCTCCTGATAGGCGAAGCTGAGTTGCTGCAGGCCGAATTCCTTGCCGTTCTGTAGCAGGCGAAGGAAATCGCCGGCGTTCTGCCCGCCGGTCACGATCAAAATGTCGCGAATGCCTGCGTCGACCAGCGTCTGCAGCGGGTAGAAGATCATGGGTTTGTCATACACGGGCAGCAGGTGCTTGTTGGTGACGCGGGTCAACGGATACAGGCGCGTACCGATGCCGCCCGCCAGGACTATTCCCTTCATCAGGTCTCCGTTCTTGTATCGTATAGTGCGAGCGCATGCGACAGGCCTCGCCAGGCCTCTGCCTGATCCTGAGGGGACGCCTCCGGGGCGCGAGCATGCACTGTTCAGCGACCGATACTCCCGATTATCAGCGAATCGCGTCCTGCATGGCAAGCCGCAACTGGCTTCGCCAATCCGGCAGCCTGATGCCGAAGGTCGCTGCCACCTTGCCGTTAGAGAGCACCGAGTTTCGGGGCCGGCGCGCTGCCGCCTGAAATTGCTCGCTGGTAATGGGAACAACGCGCTTGGCTTTCAACGGTCCGCCAAATTCGCCGGTGTCGGCAGGCCAATCGAGAAGCGCTTCGTAGTCCTCCAGGATGGCCCGCGCAAATCCCACCCATGAGGTCTGCTCGGCAGCTGTGAGATGGAAAAGGCCGCCCTGCCAGACGCCGCTTTCACCGTTGTGTTCCAGAGATCGCGCCAGAATGATCGCGGTTGCCTCTGCGATCGTCCGTGCCCACGTCGGCGCGCCGTACTGGTCGCCTACCATCCGCAGCTCGTCTTTCTCGCGGGCCAGCCGCAAAACCGTGCGCAGAAAATTCTTGCCGCGAGTGTCGTACACCCAGGTAGTTCGCAGGATGATGTGCGGGCAGCCAGCGGCGATGATTAACTGCTCGCCTTCAAGTTTGGTCTTGCCGTAGACGTTAAGCGGCCCCGTCTCATCGGTCTCTTGATAGGCATTCGCTGTGGGCTTGTTGCCGTCGAAAACGTAATCGGTGGAGTAGTGGACGAGCAGACAATTGTTGCGCGCCAACTCCTCTGCCATACGCGCAGGGGCCAGAGCGTTGACGGTGCGCGCCAATTCCGGCTCGCTCTCGGCCTTGTCCACCGCTGTGTAAGCGGCGGCGTTTACCAGTATGTCGGGCTCCAATTCGCGCACTGCCCGCGTCACGGCGTCAAGATTAGCGAGGTCTAGCTGATCGCGAGTCAGAGCTGTCACGTCGCCCAGAGGCCCCAGTGTGCGCTGCAAATGCCAGCCTATCTGGCCGGTCGCGCCCGTGATGAGCAATCGCAAGCTCATGGTTGGTAGCGCGGCAACTGGTCGCGCGCGATCTGTGAAAGCGGAAGGTGCCGGCTGTCCTTATCCGACAGAATGGGGGACGGCGTTTGCCAATCAATGCCGATTTCAGGATCGTTCCAAAGTACGCCCCGGTCGTCATTGGCATCGTAGTAGTCGCTGCATTTGTAGAGGAAGTCAGCAGTCTCAGACTGAACCACAAAGCCGTGCGCGAATCCCTTTGGAATATAAAGCTCCAGGTGATTTTCTGCCGAGAGCAATATACTGACCCACTTCCCAAAATGGGGCGACCCAGCGCGAATATCCACCGCGATGTCGAGCACCTCACCCTGTGCCACGCGACAAAGCTTGGCCTGCGGACTCCGCAGCTGGTAGTGCAAGCCACGCAAGACGCCGCGCGAAGAGCGCGAATGATTGTCTTGCACAAACTGATCGGCGATGCCGCCGTTTGTCAGCACGTTCTGGCGATAGGTTTCCATGAAGAAGCCGCGCGCATCCTCACGGACTCGCGGCTTCACGACCAGCACACCGGGTAGCAGGGTTTCAATAATTTCCAAGCTGTCTCCAGGCGCAGTCACCGCGTGGGTCGTGCGCGCCCTTTCGAAGGATAAACGAAGCGACGATTATAATGCGTGCTTCCTCCCTATGTTGCGCTGCTCCACCATCATCGTGACCTACAACTCGGGTGATAGTATCCGCCCCTGCCTGGAGGCGCTGGCAAATGAGGATTGCGAAATCGTCGTTGTGGACAACGCCTCGCACGACGAGACCGTGAAGCGAGTGGAAGAATTTGTCGTCTGGCATCCTGTGCGTCTGCTGGAAAACCTGGAAAATATCGGCTTTGCTGCTGCCGTGAACCAGGGAGCACGCGAGGGCTTGGGGGAGGTCCTGCTGGTGCTCAACCCCGACGCCATAGCCGAGCCAGGGGCCGTCCAAGCGCTGCTACAGTGCCTCCAATCCAGCCGCGCAGTGGCAGCCGGTGGTGCGCTGGTGGACGACGCAGGACAGCCGGCGCGCGGCTTTGCCTTTCGCCGGCTGCCCACCGTGACGAGCTTACTTTGCGAAGTGTTGCTGGTGAACCAGCTTTGGTCGCGCAATCCAGTGAATCGACGCTATCGCTGTCTCGACGCCGACCACTCGCTGCAACAAGAGGTTGAGCAACCGGCTGGCGCATGCCTCGCCATCACGCGGGCGGCATGGGAAGCGGTTGGCGGTTTCGACGAGCAGTTCTTTCCTGTCTGGTTCGAAGACGTCGATCTTTGCCAACGGCTGCTAGAGAATAGTGGCAAGATCGTATATTGCCCAGCGGCCCGTTTCCGCCACAGTGGCGCGCATAGCGTTGGGCAGTTGCCATTCCGCGATAAGCAGATGTTCTGGTACCAGAATATGCTGCGCTACGCACGCAAACATTTTTCCGGCGCCCAGGTAGCGATGTTGCGCGCGGGGATTGTTGCCGGGATGTTGTTGCGCTCGCTGGCCGCGTTATTTGGGGCTCGCCAAGCTCCGCTGCGCGAAACGTTAGCGGCATACTGGGCGGTAATGCGCAGTACGTGTTAATTACAGACGAGCCTACAGGTCAACTTGAACTGCCACATCGAACTTCGAATAGTACTTCCTCACATCTTCCGCACCGTACTTCTCTTTGAATTTCTCGATCACCGATTTGACGGCCTCGGCGTCAGTAATCGGTACGGCCTTGAACTTTCCTTCCTTGCCTCGCGCTGAGATTCGGATTTCAGGATTGTGCAGGACGTTCTTGTACCACTCGGTGTCCGAGCCCTTTACCGGCAAGAGGAAAAGCGTGTCGCCTTCCAGAACAAACCAGACAGGCCTTGAAATCGTTCTGCCAGACTTCCGGCCGGTCACGCTAAGCGTGATTTGACGATATCGAGCGAGGCGGTCCTTGAGAGTGTCCTTCGACGCTGTCATGGCATTTTCCTCCGTGCGGAGATGGCGATCGGCCTATGCCAGCGCCGTGGTGCAGAACGCACACCGCCGGGCCGCGATCGGAATGTCGCTCTGGCACTCAGGGCACTTCTTCTTGTCGGGCAAGGCCTGCGTCTCGAAACGCTTCATCAAATGATTGACTGGCAAAACCACAAAGTAATACACGGCGGCGGCGATCAGCAGAAATGAGATGACCGCATTGACGAAGTCGCCAATAAGAAACTTCGACCCATTAAGCTCGAAGAAGAGGTTGGAAAAGTCCGGCTTGCCGGCGACGGCTGCGATTATCGGTGTCAGCAAGTCTTTTACGAATGCACTGACCACCGTACCGAAGGCGGCGCCGATGACTACGCCCACCGCCAGATCGACTACATTGCCCCGCAGCACAAATTCGCGAAATCCCTTGAACATAAACTTCTCCTTAGCAGGTTTCTGAGTCTACGCATGACACAAGATTATCTCATCGACTTCGTCGCGCTTATTTCGCCTTGTTTCCGAAGGTCAAGCCGAGTCCGGTGGTCAGTAATATGTCGTTGTTATCGTTGCCCGCCACTGGCCGGCTATTATAGCGGTCGCCAAAGTTCAAATTCCAGGTAACCGCCCGATACAGTTTGCTGGCGATCCCAAAATCGAAGACGCCGCGATAGCCTCCGCCGGAGTTCAGGTAGGGAAAGAAATAAAAATCCTGAATTACCGTAGTGCTGGCCGCTAGCTTGTGACTGAATTCGTCGCCGATGGTCGCGTCGAGCAGGTTGTTGGTCACGCCGGTCGAGTAGTTTTCATAGGTATAGCCAAAGCCGCCCAGAAGATCAAGCGTTGTCGCCTTGCTGGCAATCAGGTGAAATCCCAGGCCGCCGCTGGGACTGAGGCGTTCGTTGAGATCCTGCGCGTGATCGTAGGCCCCCGCAAACAATCCAAAAGCAAAGAGCTTTTTGGTCAGGTTGCGGTCGTAGCGGATGAAGCCTCCCAACGCATTCGCGCTGGTGGTGGAAACTTTGTCGGTCGTGCTGGTCGAGTAGATCGAGGTCGCCTGGATGGTCCACTTATCGGTGGATGTGGGCCGCGCAGCGTTGAAGCCCAACGCCAGGTTGGTGGTGTCGGAGTTGCCTCTTGCGAGGGCCAGCCCAAAGTTGCCGCCGCCCGCCCAGCCTTCCAGCATGCCGGGATGGAGGGACTTCTCGTACGCAGCCTGGTCGGCGGTGGAGCGCATTGCCGCGACGTCGACCATGGGAATGGTCTGTGTTCCAGTGGTGGTGGCGACAGCGACCTCAGAATCCTTGGTGTTCACTGCGCCCGAAACAACCTGCTTGTCGGAGCGAGTCACCACCATGGGTTGTTCGGAAGAAAATTGAGCAACCGCGTCCCAGTCAATCGTAACCGTGCCGGCATGCTCGGTCTTGATCGTCAGTTTCTTGTCGCTCACGTTCAGGATGGTTCCGGTGAGACGGTCCCCGTTCTTTAGGGTCACTTGTTCGGCAAAGAGGCTGATGCTGAAACAAATCAGGAGCAGGCAGGCAGTACTCTTGAGCATTACCGTTCTCCGTCTTATGGCAAGTCCGCGACGGTCAGTATCGCGGTAGTTGGGAAGGTTGAAGGATGCGGATGTCGCCTCGGCCTTGAACCTGGTTCCAAAGGCATTGGCAGGCGGATCGCAGAATGAAAACTGTTTCCATCCTAATACGCCAGAACGAAGTAGTTCGCTAGAACGTGAATGCCAGTCCGCCGCGGACGCTGCGGGCCGACTGCATCAGGTAGACAGTCTTCCCGTCTGGCCCGACCACTGGCACGTAGCCTTGCGCCAGCAAGTTACGCAAGTCCACCAGGGCTTCCATGTTTCCTGGGATGAAACGCATACGTGGCAGCGGTTGACGCACAAAGAGATTGAAGTAGGCGTCGGTTTGTCCGGCCGAGGCGTTGAAAAGATCAACTCCGGTTAGAGTATTGTCACCGCTGGTGTAGCGATAGGATGCAATCCACCGGGTTTTGCAGCGCGGGAACGAGCCGTTCAGCTTGAGGGCCGCTGAGTGTCGCCAGCCATGTTGAAGACTGCTGCGTACAGCATCCCAATCCAAGTTGGGCTGCTCCAGTTCGAGGACCCCTCCGTACGCATAATCGACGGTTGCGGTGAGTTCGTCAGAGAACCTCCGCTGAAACACCAGACGAATGCCCTGGGCTTCGAGGGCGCCACCATTGAAACTGAAGGTACCGGAATAGACGTCGGGCAGAATGTCGTCGGCGGCCAAGCCAACATCGCCGACGCCAAGCAGCGCCGGGTCCTTGATGCGATCTCTATAGTAAGCGACCTGGATTTTATTGTCGCCGGCACGCTGCGACAGGGAAATCTCGTAGTGATGCGCATTCTCCAGCAGCGGCTGGCCATCCACCATGGTCATGCGAGGGCCGGTTTCGCTTAGATCTGCTGGGGCCGAATCGAAACCCTTGCTGGCACGGGTATTGGGTTCGCTGGTGGCGTAACGATACTCGAGGATGGTATTGGAGGTGACGTGCCAATCGGCGGCCGCAGCGGGACGAAACGCAGTCGCGCCATGGCCTAGAAATTGAATGTTCTGCCCCTCACCGCCAAACTGAAAATCGAGAATCTCGTCGAGAGAGAAGCCATCGGAATAGGTCACCGCGACAGCTTCCAAAGCTCCGCGACGCGGGACGGAATCGGGCGTGGCGAAGCGCCGCGCGATCAAGGCAATGGTCGGAGTCCAACCTCCGTTGCTGGGCCGCCGGTATGATGCACGAACCACACCGTCGGGCATGCCGGTCGCGTATCCGAGGTCCCCTTCGAAGCCAATGGTGGAGGTATGAAATAACGAATGCTCAACGTTGAAGGCCGTTCCTAAATCCGAAGCGCTACCATACCCTTGGTTGGAGCCGCCCGCCATAAATGCCAAGGTCCCGGTTGTCCCTTTGTCTTGTGAGGCGGTCTCTACGACGACTGGCGTTCCATCAAGCACGCGCAGGATTGGCCGATTGGAACTGGAGCGTAGAGTCCACTTCCAGCTATCATCTTCATCGTTGCCATGTTTGAGCGTGGGGAGCATGCGGATGGCTTCAAACAAGGTGTTCAAAGTGATGTTGAGGAGTTTGCTGGCGCCGGCGCCCAGATTCACGTCTTCCCGCAACGCGGGGAGGAAAGACGGAGCGGACACGCGCACGTCGTAGCTGCCGGGCAGCAGGCCACTCAGGGTAAAGAATCCCTTGGCGTCGGTGTACACTACCTGGCTCTGGCCGGTCGCGCCGAGCACTTCCACCGTGGCGCCCATTTGCGCCACGCCAGCCGAGTTTCGCACATAGCCGGTGATTGAGGCGGGGGTGGCCGCGAGCGCTGCACTGCACAGCGCAATCACCAGCACCAAACATCCCAGTATTCGCGTCATCACTCAAACCTCCCGTCAGAGGTTCCCGGGATCACAAATACTGCGGGCGGATATACTCGTCCGCGGATCCGCACTGCCATCCACTTACTCAACCGCAAATCGCACCGATGGGGCGATCTGTTGCTTGGAAACGTTGTCGTCAACTTTCACGGTCAACCTATAGACGCCCGGCGGGAACGCGTTCAGGTTCAAGCTCTTCTCCAGGGTAATCTGGTCGCCTACGTTGCCCATTGTCTCTGTGGACTCCGAGGATTGCAGCACCGACTGGTTGTTGGCCATATTGACAATGTCGTATTCGACATTGGCAGAAGGCTTCTTGGTCTTCCCATCTGCTTGAAGATTATAAACCTGCATCCACAAGTTCATGCGCTGATCGTGCTTAAAGCTGGCCGGCTTTCCGTCGGCCGCGTCGAGATGGGGATAAGCGAGCTTGGTTTCCCCGATAACGAAACTGCCGGAACCAACATTCTTAGTAGCCACCTTGTCCAGGTGGTCAGTCAAGATCATGGACGACGAGGCCAGTTTGTCTTCGTTGAATTCCGGAACCACAATGCCGCGGCTCCAGGTCCCTACCCGGTCGCCATTCACATCCTTGACCACCACGTCAAAGCGATAGCGGCCGGCACGCAGTGGAATCGCCTTCCAATAGAGCGACGAATGCTCCATGGTTTTTTCCAGCAGTTCGTTGGGCACGTCCACCTGCACAGTGTCCTCGAAGGTCTGTGCGATCCTCCCGGTGATGCCTGTGACCCGCCCGAAAATGTTCACCGTACCGCGCTGAATTCCATCCTTGCTGGCAAAGGTGATGTCCTTGTTCTTGACCTGCAACGTCACCGGGACAAGCACCGTATCGCTCGTCACTTTCACAAAGTCGGTGCGAATTTCAAACGGCATCAGATTAACGTTGATGCGGTGGTTGACCTTTTCCTCCAGGTCCTTAAACTTCACCTTGGGAGGCGTATTGATCTTGGCCAGCATCTCCAGTTTTGAAAACTCATTTTGAGTTTGTATCCCTGCATCGGGACCGGCATTGGGGGCAAATCCGCCGTTGTTAACGCGGCTGGCCTTGCTGGCCATTCCCATCTGCTCATAAAGCGTGAGGCCCGCGTTCGGGGTGTACAACAAAGCATCTTTCTCGTTGGGATCGACGGTCAGATGGTAGTCGCCGCAGCCGCAGGTATCAACGAATTCCAGAAGAATCTCCTGTCCGATGCCCTCGATGTAACGGTACCGCCAGTCCTCGAAGGGGTAGGTTGAGGTCTCACCGCCGCCTTCTTCGATCGGACGCTGGTACGTACCGCCCGAGGGATGGGTCTCAACATCATCGGCGGGACCGAACACAATGTAAATGCGCCCGCGGTCGGTCCTCCACCCGGGTATCCCGGCCGCAAAATGTTCATTGGCATAGGCAATGCGGCGGTAGTGTTCTTCCTTGAATTCGTTCTCCTCGGTGTCGGGAGTCGGGTCGCGGCGCAGCCAGAACTGCTCGATAAACTGGTCCCGCTCTTCGTCGTTGGAGAGCTGTTTGAAGGCGGTCATTTCCTCATCAGTAATGATCCAGCGCACATCTTCGTTGAGCCACTTCTTATAGGTGGAACTCAACTCCTGCTTGAGGGCCTTGGAGTTCGCCTTCTTTTGTTTCTCGCTCACAGGCCGCTTAAGCGGATCCACTTGCGGGTTGCTGGTTTGCCCCGTCGTGGAAGCATCCGCAGGCTTCGCTGCCTGGTCTTTGGATTGATCGGCGGCGGGAGTCGAGCTTTGGGCCACCGCTGAACCGGTGGCCAGGGCCGCGGCTAAACATAACGAAAAGGAAGGACGAAAACTGCGCAACTTCATGTGTTCAAGGCACTCTCAAAAAACGATTTGGGGCGTTTAAATTGTATGTTCTCCGACCGACGAAAGCAAGGTCGCCGATGGGGATTCCTGGCCCGGTTGAATACGAAATCGCCCAGTGTCACCAACCCTTGTTCGCAGAAAAAGTCGCACTGAAATGTCGCCAACTCGATTGCGTCCCCTGGGGGATGTTCGTGGTCGAACCGTGGGACAAATCGCGTGCCGAAACCAAACCGTAACCGTTCGGATTTCTCACACAAACTTGCCATTCAAGGACGGCCAGCTTAGCGGCTATAATTACCCAATCAGGAGAGTCTCGGGAAATCGCATGCCGCCTGGCGCTGCTGTGCGCCAGTGTGCCATTCCCATTGGGAGAGCTGTGAGACACCGAAAGTCCGCTCTCCAAAGGAACCTTGGCCCGTCTGATTCCGTACCACAGTTGGGCAGCGGACGTGCGCCTGCGGTGCGGTTCCTCCGAATCGAGGGTTGATGAAGAACTGGAAAAAGATCGCTCTCATTGTCGGGGGCGTAATCGTATTGCTGGCCATTGTTGGTTTTACCGTCGAACAGAGCCGCAAAGGTGTCGTTACGGTACAGACCGGAAAAGTAGTTCGCGAAGATCTAACTTCGGTAGTGACTGCCTCGGGTGAAATTAAGCCCAAGGTGCAGGTAAACATTGGCTCCAACGCGTTCGCCAAGATCACGCACTTGTATGTCAAGGAAGGCGACCGGGTCAAAAGAGGGCAGATGCTGGCCATGCTGGACAATGTTCAGCCCTCGGCCGACGTCTCTGCCAATGACTCCGCCCTGAATTCTGCGCGCACTGACGCAGTTGCCGCGCAGGCTGCGGTCAATACCGCTGCCGCCGACCTGAATTCCTCCGAGGCTGCGTACGAACATGCCAAGCTCGATTACGATCGAAACAAGGCCTTGTACGACTCCCAGTTGATCGCCAAGGCCGACTATGACATCAAGAAGGCCGCCTTCGATACGGCTGTTGCGCAGTTGGGAATGTCGAAGGCAAGACTTGCGCAGGCCAAGGCCAATCAGGATTCCGCGCAAGGCCACATCAGCCAAAACGCCGCCAACCTCCGCCGGGTAACCGATGTCCTGAGCAAGACGCAGTATGAAGCGCCGTTTGATGGCGTCATCACCAACGTTCCCGTGCGAGAGGGCGAAACCGTTGTCCCCGGCATCCAGAACTCACCCGGCAGTACGTTGATGACGATCGCCGACATGTCGGTGATTACCGCCGAGGTGAAAGTCGACGAAACCGACATTGTGAACGTGCAACTGGGACAACCGGCTGAGGTGACCATCGACGCGATTCCGAAGCAGAAATTCAAAGGCACGGTCACCGAGATCGGAAGAAACGCCGTGATCCGCTCCACTGGCGTCTCGACCGCGCAGACGACCTCAAGCAGCCAGGAAGCCAAGGACTTTAAGGTGGTTGTGGCCTTGCAGGACCCTCCTGCCAACCTTCTGCCCGGATTGTCAGCAACGGCCCGCATCACCACGGCTACCCGCGGAAGTGCGCTGGCCATTCCGATCCAGGCGTTGACCATTCGTCAACGCGCCGACCTGGCGACGGACAATAAGGGCAAGCCCGCGACGGCCCCAGCCAAGCCTGTCGCCGGACAGGATCCCAAAGAAGAGTTGCAAGGCGTGTTTGTTCTGAAGAACAAAAAGGACGCCGTTTTCGTACCTGTGGTTACGGGTATCAGTGGGACCACTGACATTGAAGTCACCAACGGATTAACCGAAGGGGACGAGATCGTTACCGGCAGTTACAAGGTGCTCCGGACCCTGCGAAATGGCACTAGCGTGAAGGTTGACAACTCGACGGCCAGCAAGAAGGAAGAATCCTGACGCGATTAGCAAGACGCGGGGCCAAAGGGCAGGAAGGTTAGCATCCGTGAGCGACCCGAACCAACTACCCAGCGAGGAGAAAAGGATGGCAACGCAATTGGCGAGCCTGGCAGAAGTACAGTCCTCGGCTAAGCCTGAGCAATGCATTATCTGCACCGAGAACCTTTGGAAGACCTACGACATGGGGTCGGAACAACAGGTCCATGCGCTGCGCGGGGTCAATGTCCGCATACAGCCCAACGAGTACGTGGCCATCATGGGCCCCTCGGGCTCCGGCAAGTCAACCCTGATGAATCTGATTGGCTGTTTAGATACGCCGAGCCAGGGTAATTATTGGCTGAACGGGCAGTTGGTCAGCGAACTCGACGACGACGAACTGGCGCGCATTCGCAACAAGGAAATCGGCTTCGTGTTCCAGACCTTCAACCTGCTGGCCCGAGCGACTTCGCTGCACAACGTCGAACTGCCGCTTATCTACGCCGGGGTTCCGGCCGAAGAACGGCTGGAGCGCGCCCGCAAGACGTTGGCATCGGTGGGAATGGAATCCAGAATGAACCACAAGCCCAACGAACTGTCAGGTGGACAGCGACAGCGCGTGGCCATTGCCCGAGCCTTGGTCAACAGTCCGTCGATTATCCTGGCCGACGAACCCACCGGCAACCTGGACTCGCAAACCGGCGTAGAAATTATGGCGCTCTTCGATCGGCTGCACGATCAGGGCAATACCATCGTTTTGGTCACCCATGAGCACGATATCGCCGAGTACGCTCATCGCGTCATACACATTCGTGACGGGCAGGTGTTCAGCGACCAGAAAACGGCAAGAGCTTAGTCCGTTTCCTTCAAAGTCATGCGCCCGGCTGATAACCGGGCGCTTTTTTCTTGTCCCCAATCCGGTGTAGGCTTGGGGGAACGCATGCCAGTTGTCGGAACAGGAGAGTCGAATGCTGTTGTTATGGTTTCGCCGGTTTGTAGTTTCTGTGATTCTCCTGTTCGCGGTGGGCAGCATGGCGCAGTCGGACTTTCCTTTGCCCATGAACCACACGGAACAGGACACCCGCGCCGAGCAAATGCGTGAACTGGTTTCCAAGTATTGCCGGCTGGATTATGCGGGAGCGCGCCTGGATCCGCAAGCGTGGGCGAAGCTCCAGCCCCTGGTGTGGTGGAAGGCGAACCCCGACTATACGCAGGCCAGCGTCATCTCGCGATACACGGTCGAAACCGCCCCCGTGCTGACTCACGGCAAGTACACCATCACGGTCCATTATCGGCTTCTGGGACGATTCGAACCGGGCATCGGTTATTCACCAGAGCCCGCGAACTCCAACGAGGACGTGGAATACACCGTCACCGCAGTTAGCTCCGAGTGGCGCATTGATGACGCCGAGCCGAATTTTCCCCATCCCTCGCGCGATGCCATGTTGAAGTGGCTCAACGACAAGATCAGTGCAACTGAGGACCCAGCGGCAAAAAGTGCCTATCAGAGAGCCTTGCAGCAATTGCAAGCGCAGGCGGGCTCGCCATTCGCGAAATAGATTTCGCAGGCGCATGCAGCAAAGGCCTCCCGCACGGGAGGCCTTAGTGCGTAAGGTGGCTTTGGCTATTGTGGAGTGACAACCGCGGCGGGATTCACCTCGGTGCCTGCCGTTCGAACTGGCGCAACCGCCGGTTTCACCGCGAAGAATTCGTGGTCATACAGATTGCGGTACAGGTGGCCGGCCAACTCCGCTGCCTTCGGGCCGAAGGTCGGGCGTCCGCCTTCCAGGAAGATGACGGTCACGATCCGTCCATATTGCGTATTGGCGTAGGAACCAAACCAGCCGAAGCGGGTGCCGTCCTTGGAACAAGTGCCGGTCTTGCCCAACACCGGCTCTTCCATGAAGTTGGTCCGCAGCAGGCGCGCCGTCCCGTACTCTACCGCCCCCGACATGCCGTCAGAGATTTCCGGAATCAGTGGGCCGATATCCAGCTTGCGCTTGACCTTCGGCGTAAAGCTGGCCACTTCCTCGGGCGTGGTGGGATGTTGCAGGTAATACAAGGTACCGCCATTGGCAATGGAGGTCATCAACGCCGCCAGTTGCAGCGGAGTTAGAGAAATACTTTCGCCAAACGAACACATTTTGCCCACGCCGCCGAGTTTGGCATCCAGTTCAGCCGAAGGGAATGTGCCCAGATGCTCACCTGCGATTTGCCAGCCCGCGAGTTCGCCAAGTCCGAACTGGTGGGCGTAATAGCTGACTCTCTCAAAACCCAGCTTGCGTCCCACCGCCTCAAAATAGGCGTTGTTGGATTTTGCCAGTGCCGTGGTCAGATCCACCCGCCAGTACTTGCCTAGCGGAACCTCCGTGTCTTTGGTGATGACGTTTTCGCTCAGCGCCGCCAACGCCACTGCGACCTTGATCGTCGAACAGGGTTGTGCTCCCGCCGACAACGCCAGCTTCTGATTCACCATGGCCAGGATGCGTCCGCTGTCGGGGTCAACCGCGACCACGGTGCCGTTCATGTTGCCCAGGGCTTCCAGTGCGGCCGCCCGCACGATCGGATCCTCACCGGCGGTGATGTCGCCTTGCACTTGATTGTCGGCAAACGAGCTGGCTGAGAAGCGCTCGTAATAACGATGTCGGCTGGAGACGACATGCGTTGAATGATTGCGGCGCGCCACTGTCTTGCTGCTGGTACGCATGCTACTCATCTTCTTTTGCGCCGACGGGGTTTCGGTGATGTGATGGGTCTTGCTGTGGGCCTTGTGGGTGGAGATGGTGGCGCCGATGGCGCTGGCGCAGGTAAACACCGCCAGCAGAGTATTCATCCCGAGAATGGCGAAACGCTTTAACATTGACAACCCGCTGGCAAGATTCTTGCTCCCAACGACCGCCCGTTTTCCGTTGGGACAGCTTCTATAGTAGGTACTGTCGGTCCCCGACTCAATCTAAAACTGCTAGCCAATAGCAAAAAACCAAGCACCCATGACAACAGATGCCGTGGTCAAAGCCGGAGTTGCGGTACTCGACGAATTAGCAAATCTGCCAACCGCCGGCCCGCTGCCAGTTCCTACTTGATTACTTATCATATTTTCGCTGGTTGCCACCGTAGCAACGCTGATTCCCCGGCACAATTGTGGATTTTGGGAATTGGCTCTGAGTCATACGCTCCCCCCGCGGACCCCTTTATCTAATTCCGGCAGCTTTTTCCCACTCCCCGAAACTTCTCCGGACAAGAGGGTTTGAACCTGTAACAACCCTGAGAATGGTCGTGAAGACACGACTACCCCTCCGAGGTGCAATTCGCCCCTGTCCCTCGGAGGGGATTTTTCTGCGCATACGCGGGGGCTAGCCCTGCGGGCCGATCGGAGCGCCAGCCCTCGACCGGATGTATTCCTCAACCACGCGATCCAGCGATCCCTGCTCGCGCAGAACGTATTCAATGGCGTCCCGCACGGCGCCCCTACCACCCTCATGCGGCGTCACGTAATGCGACTCGCGCAGTACTTCCGGCCGCGCATTCTTCACCGCGATGGCCAGCCCGCAGAGCCGCATCACCGGCAGATCGATGACATCGTCGCCGACGTAGCAAACCTCCTCCGGCGTCAAGCCTTCCTTCTCCAGAATTTCGTAAAATGCGGACGCCTTGTCCTGCTGGCCTTGATAAACGTGCTCGATTTTCAGGTCGCGCGCCCGCAGCGCCACGGTTTCGGAAATGCGCTTGGTGATGATGCCGGTCTTCAGCCCACCCAGGCGGGCCAGCGAAAATCCTGTGCCGTCGTGCGCGTTGAACCCTTTGGCCTCGAACACGTCCCGGCTGGCGATTCCGAAGCCGCCTTTGTCGGCCATCTTTTCGCGATGGTCGTGGGTCTCGTGACCGGCGCCCGCGCCCGCCGTCGGCAAGAGAAAAATCGTGCCATCGGTCATCACGCCGTCCACATCGAACAGCATCATCTTGATCTTCTTCGCGCGCTCATCGGACATGGGGCCATCTTAGCAGTAGGCCGGTGGGCGCTTTTCGCTGTTCGCCCTTCGCCTTTCGCCAGAGCAATTCCGTGAGTGCGAATTCTCGGCCGGCGCGGGTTGGCGAAGAGCGAAAAGCCAATAGCGAATAGCGAAAAGCGAACATTTAGCGAAACTCTGATAAAATAGCCTGATGGTTGCGGGGGGAATTCCGGTCGCGCTGGCCTGGGCGCATCCGCTGGTTGCCGAATGGTTTCTGGGGCGCTTCGGTTCGCCTACCGAGCCCCAGGAGCAGGGCTGGCCCGAGATCCTTGCCGGCCGCACTACGTTAATCTCGGCTCCCACCGGCTCCGGCAAAACGCTGGCCGCGTTTCTCATCTGTATCGACCGTCTGGTGCGCAAAGCGCTGGAAGGCACGCTGCAGAACCGCACCGAAGTTGTGTATGTCTCGCCGCTCAAAGCCCTGGGCAACGACATTCAGAAGAACCTCGACGGGCCGCTGAGCGAGATTCTGGCGCTGGCTGCCGAACGCGGCCTGCTGATGCCAGAAATTCGTACCGCCGTGCGCACCGGCGACACGTTGATGAAAGAGCGCCGCGAAATGCTCAAGCGGCCCCCGCACATCCTGGTCACCACGCCGGAGTCGCTCTACATTCTGCTCACCGCCAATGGCAGCCGTGCCATCCTGCGCGATGTCGAAACTGTCATCGTGGACGAAATTCACGCAGTCGCCGATGATAAGCGCGGCGCCCATCTCACGCTCTCGCTTGAGCGGCTTGACCTGCTGGCGAACCGGCCGACTCGCATCGGGCTCTCGGCCACTCAGAAGCCGATCGAGGAGATCGCGCATTTCCTGACGGGCGCGGGACGCCCTGCGCCAGCCATCGTCAACATCGGCCACCGTCGCAAGCTGGACTTGGCGGTTGAGGTCCCGCCGTCCGAGCTTGGCCCCATCGCCAGCAACGAGATGTGGGGCGAAATCTACGACCGCATCGCGGAACTGGCGATGCAGCATCGCTCGACGCTGGTATTCGTCAACACCCGGCGACTGGCCGAGCGCGTGGCGCTTCACTTGGGCGAGAGAATTGGCGAAGAGTTGGTGGCCGCGCATCACGGCAGCCTGGCACGCAAGCTGCGACTGAACGCCGAGCGCCGGTTGAAGAACGGCGAAATTCGTCTGCTGGTGGCGACCGCGTCGCTGGAGCTCGGAATCGACATCGGCAATGTTGACCTGGTTTGCCAGATCAACTCGCCGCGCGCGATTGCCGTGGCCTTGCAGCGCGTGGGACGCTCCGGTCACTGGCGCGGCGCCGTTCCTAAGGGCCGGCTGTTCGCCACCACGCGCGATGATCTGGTGGAATGCGCGGCGGCCGTTCGGGCCATCAAGCAAGGCGATCTCGACCGCATTCAGATTCCCGCGGCCCCGCTCGATATCCTGGCCCAACAGATTGTCGCCATGTGCAGTTGCGAGGACTGGGACGAGGACACGCTGTTCGAGTGCGTCCGACGCGCTTATCCCTACGGCAAACTGCGGCGCGACGAGTACGACAGCATTCTGGAGATGCTGTCGCAAGGCATCGCAGCCAAGCGCGGCCGCTACGGTGCTTATCTGTTTCGCGACATGGTCAACCGCCGGCTGCGCGGACGGCGCGGAGCGCGTCTGGCGGCCATCACCAGTGGTGGCGCCATCCCGGACACGGCGCTGTTCACCGTGGTGGCACAACCGGATGAGATCGTGGTGGGCACGCTCGACGAAGATTTTGCCGTCGAGAGCAATGCGGGCGACATCATGCTGCTGGGCAACACCTCGTGGCGGATTCGCCGGGTTGAGTCCAATACCGGACGAGTGCTGGTGGAGGATGCGCATGGCGCTCCACCAAGTATTCCCTTCTGGCGAGGCGAGGCTCCGGCGCGCACCGACGAGCTTTCGCACCACGTGGCCGAATTGCGCGAGCGCGCCAGTGCGCTGCTGCCGAATACGGCGCCGCTGCCGGTTTCGGCAAGTCTGGAGATGCCACCTTACACCCGCGAAAAGCAACTCCCTCGCGAGCTAAGGTCCACTCGTGATGACAATTCAAAAGGGCGTCTTGACGGCTCAGCTAAAGCTGCGCCCCTTCAAAACCGCCGAGAACCGCCTTTGGGCACCGACTCGGCTGGCGACACTCCTCCCGCCCCTCGCATTCGTTTGCGCGGCATCGAATCCAGCCCTGAAGTCCAGAACGCGGTCGCGTGGCTAAAGGAAGAGTGCGGCCTTGACGATTCCGGCGCCGAGCAACTCATCGAATACATTGTCACCGGTCGCGCTGTGCTCACCGAGGTTCCGACGCAGGAACTCATCATCGCGGAGCGCTTCTTCGATGAAGGCGGCGGGATGCAGCTCATCATCCACGCGCCCTTCGGCGGCCGCATCAATAAAGCCTGGGGACTGGCGCTGCGCAAGCGCTTCTGCCGTTCGTTCAATTTTGAGTTGCAGGCTGCTGCCACCGACAACGGGCTGAACATCGCTCTGGCCGAGCAACATAGCTTTCCGCTCGGCGACGTCTTCCACTACCTGCAAACCGAGACGGTGCAGGAAATCCTGGTGCAAGCCGCCTGTGCGTCGCCCATCTTCGCCACGCGCTGGCGTTGGGACGCGAACCGTTCGCTGGCGCTGTTGCGTTTCCAGGGCGGCAAGAAAGTTCCACCACAGATTCAGCGAATTCGCAGTGACGATCTTATGGCGTCGGTTTTTCCCGACGTGGCCGCGTGCCAGGAAAACATTGTTGGCGACATCCAGATCCCCGACCACCCGCTGGTTCAGGAAGTGATGAAGGATGTCCTCACCGAGGCCATGGACATTGACGGCCTGCGGCGGGTGCTTGAGGGGATTCGCAGCGGGGCGATTCGCACGCTGGCGATCGACACCCCGGTGCCGTCGCAGTTTTCGCACGAGATCCTGAACGCGAATCCGTACGCCTATCTCGACGATGCCCCGCTGGAAGAGCGTCGTGCCCGCGCGGTGCAGATGCGGCGCGTTCTGCCGGAAGCGGTGTTGCAGGAAGTGGGACGGCTCGACCAGACGGCCATTGCGCGCGTGCGCGAAGAGGCCCGCCCCGATGTTCGCGACAGCGACGAACTGCATGACGTGTTGCAGACTTTGGTTGCAGTTCCAGAAGAGATCGGCGACGTCGAGTGGCAGGACGCGATTGCCAGCTGGGCGCCATTTGTGTACGAACTCATGGAAGGCTGGCGGGTGTTGCGGTCGAATGTTCCGGTGGAAGAGCGGGGCTTTAGCCCCGCGTCCAGCCAACCCTTTCCCAACTCTGAGCCGGCTTCAGCCGGCGGCACTCGCCGATACTACGTCGCGTCCGAACGGGCGAAAGACTTTGCGCTGATTTTTCCTGAGGCGAAGTTTGAGGTCGCGCCACCGGAGCTGCCGTCGAATACAGCTTCGCGCGAAGATGCTCTGCTTGCCATGGTGACTGGCTGGATGATGCACTGCGGGCCAGTCACGGCCGGAGCTCTCTCCTATTGGCTGGGCTTGTCTGCCGCCGATGTCGAGCAAGCCCTGCTTCGTATGGAGGCGTCAGGTTCCGTGCTGCGCGGAAACTTTACCGGACAGGCGCAGGGCAGCGAGCCAGGCACTGTCGAGTGGTGCGACCGGCGATTGCTGGCGCGCATTCACCACCTCACCGTCGCCACCTTGCGCAAGCAGGTCGAGCCCGTCACCGCGGCGCAGTACATGCGCTGGCTGTTGCGCTGGCAGCACGTGACTCCGCAATCACAGCTAACAGGCGAACGCGGGCTGCTGGAAGCTCTACGTCAGTTGCAGGGGTTCGAGATTCCGGCGAATGCCTGGGAGAGGCACATCCTGGCAGCGCGGGTAAACAAGTACGATCCCGCCGCGCTCGACCAGCTTTGTCTGACCGGGGCGGTTGGCTGGGGACGTCTCTCGCCACATCCGGCCACGCTGGAAGATTCAGGCCAAGGCCGCCGTCGTGTGGTGCCCACCAGCGTTGCGCCCATCACGTTCTTCGTGCGCGACGACTCCGATTGGATGCAGCCGCGGCTCAGTGGTGAAGAACAGAACTTTGAACGCGTGCTGAGCGAAAGCGCCCGCAGCGTATTGGAATTTCTGCGGCGGCGTGGTGCGTCATTCTTCGCCGACATCGTCCGCGGGACTGAGCGGCTGAAAGCGGAGATCGAAACCGCGCTCTGGGAACTGGTGGCTGCTGGCATGGTCACCGCCGACGGCTTCGAAAATCTGCGCTCGCTGATCAACCCGCGCCGCCGCAATGCCATCGGCACGCCCAAGCTGGCCCGTCCTCGCCATACCGGCGGACGCTGGTCGCTGCTTTATCCGGGTGAGGGTACAGACCGAACTAAGGTTGTCGAGGCCACTTGCTGGATGTTGCTGCGCCGCTATGGTGTGGTCTTCCGCGAGACACTGGCACGCGAGTCGAACCTGCCCAAGTGGCGCGAGTTGCTGATTGCGTTCCGCCGCCTGGAAGATCGCGGCGAGGTGCGTGGCGGAAGGTTCGTCAACGGATTTCTGGGAGAGCAATTCGCGCTGCCCGAAGCGGTCGAGTCGCTGCGCGCTATGCGCAACCTGCCGGCCAGCGGCGAAATCGTGACCATCTCCGCCGCCGATCCGCTGAACCTGGTGGGCTTCATCGTTCCCGGCGAGCGGGTGGCCGCGATCTCGGGCAAGTACGTCAGCTTCCGCGACGGCATTGCGGTCGAAGACGCAGAGCGTCCATCCGCCCTGCTTGAGGCTGCCGCGCAATGACGCCGGATGACCTCATCGAAGGCGTCCACTACTACATGGAGAACGGTTTCATGGTGTTCACCGCGGTGTATCTGCGCCAGCGCGGATATTGCTGCGAGTCGGGGTGCCGGCATTGTCCGTACGGATACGTCTCCACCGTTAATAAACCTCCCTGCGATGAGCGACGCGGGTAATGCTTACTAGCGCCCTCGAGTCGTCAATGGTGTAGACCACACACCAATCGCCTACACGGATGCGCCATTGGTCCTTGTATCCTCGAAGCTTCTTTCATCCAGAAGGCCTGGGGTTTTCAGCGAGGGCCAAATCCTACGGTCAATTCGATTGAACAGCGCATTGTCGAGTGCCTCAAGTTCCTTCTGCGCTGACGATTTCAGCTCGAGAAAATACTTAGCTACGCGAGCGCCGGCGCTTTAATCGGTTGACGCGGTACTGTGTGTAAGGAACCGCTTTTTCCTTGCGGCGCGATTCAGACACGAGCCCATCAAAGAAGTCCTCCCATAGTGCGCGGTGCTTCTTCAAATCGATTACCGCCGCGGTCTTGCGGCCCTGAGCGTCGGTGATGAACTGTATTCCGGTCATGGTTTTCCCATCTCATACGAAACACTCCCCGCCATATGACCGGCCTAGGCTGCGACCTTGTGCCGGCTATCCCATTACGTGAACGTGCTCGGGCTTGATCTTGTAGAGCACACGCTGCTCGCCGGGCTGCGCGAACGGATATTTGTCCTTGTCGAGATACTTCTTGGCCATCTTGTCGATGTGCTGCGGGGCGCCTTCCTGCGTAATCTCACGGACCTTCCCGCGCACTTCCACGAAGCGGTACGGATTGTCAGGATCGATCACGGCAACAGAAACGCGGGGATCACGTTTCATGTTCTTGTCTTTCAGACGGCCGGCGGCGGAATTCACCCAAAGTTCGCCGTTCTGGTAGTCAACCCATACTGGATTGGTTTGCGGACTTCCGTCAGGCATGAGGGTGCTCAGGCTGCCGAACGCTTTTTTCTTAAAGAGGTCGAGATAATTTTCGGGAATGGAAGCGGACATGACGATCTCCTTCTCTTGCGGGACGCGATATCGAGTACGACTCAATCGATGCCGCAACTATTGTAAGAGGTGCAAGAAGGATTGCAAGCGCGAAGGACTGCTCTGCCAGTGCAGGGCGAGCAAAACGGAAGCCCCGGTGTGGATCCGGGGCTTCCAGGTTGGCGTTAGTTGATCGATCCGCGAGCAAACGTGCTCAGAACCGGGGCGGCTCCGTTCGGAAGGACGACAAACTTCTGCGGTGAGACTGTGTAGATGACGCCAGACAGGCCTCCGGTCAGGACCGCCCGCCCGGTACCGTCAACTTGGTAAGTGTCCGCAAATTGGCTCGAACCGGGACCGCTGGGGCCACTGGTGCTCTCCGACAGGTTGATGTTGCCATTCCCGTCCGCAAACGCCCAGCTCACAGCATTCGTGTCTGAGGAAAGCGGGGCCGCGACCGTGCCTCCCAGGTACGTACCCAGTATCGATACGTTCGTAAATGGCGCGCCGGTTTGCGCATCCAGGATTCCCGATGTCACTACGCTATCTGTGCCCACCACGAATGCCTGGTTGTAGTCGGCGAGGTAGAACACCGGCGGATTGTTGCCGAAGCTAGACGACAAAGTGACCCGCCCATTCCCAGCCACGGTATAAGTTCCCGAGGCGTGCGACTGGGTCACCGTGCCACCGTCATTCTCATCGAGGGTGACGCTTCCATTGCCATTGCCGTCAGTCGTTAGCAATCCCGCCACGGCCTCGGAAACCGGGCTTCCTCCCACGACGTCGGTTCCGCTGACCTCGATCACGCCTACGCCGTTCAGGTACGAAGCGCTAAACGTGTTGGTCTTCTGTTGCCATATCGACCAGACAGTCAAGTTGGCCGGACCGGTGATGGGATCGGTTGAGACCATGATTAGTTGCGTCGAGGAAATCACGTAGAAGGCATAGTGAGTCAGCCTTCCGTTGCTGGTAAACGTGGCCGTACCACGCCCGGTCTGGGTATCCACGGTGCTGAATGAACCGTTGAACGTAGCACTCCCGGGCACGCCGTTGTCATCCACGTCCTGAACACCGTTCGACAGGTTACCGCTCGCATCCATCACATAGGCGCCTGCTCCGGCAAACCGCTTGAGTGAGGGATCGATGCCGAAGTAACCCAGCGCGTAGTGGCCTTGCAGCGAGGGAAGATTGAAGTTGAGAGAATTCTGCACCACGATGGCGCCGGAGCCATAGGACGCCGGATTGGCCGGATCTCTTTGAATTAGATTTCCATTGTGCGACGTACCGCTGATTCCCCGGTTGGAAATCGCTACTGAGAAAACAGTCGTCCCCTGAGAAGTAATAAAAGTCATAGTGCCCAGTCCATTGGCTTGAACGGAGTAGGTACCGGTTAGAGAGAGTTGTTGTTGCGGCCCGCCTGCCGCGCTATTACTGTCAAGCACGCCGCTGGTAAGGTGGCCGTTCCCATCCGCGATGAAACTTCCGGCCATGAAAATCGGGTTCCCATTGTTGAAGCCACTAAACGAGAACGCATAAGGCCCATTCAGAGCGCCCGCGCTGGTTGACGCGTTGATTGTGATCGCCAGAGGGGCTGTCGCCAGCACCGGCGGCGTGGATGAGTCTTGCACCTGCACAGTGAAATTCGAACCACCGGCAACCGTCGGGGTTCCGGAAATCACGCCGCTACTGCTCAGGCCCAAGCCGATCGGCAACGTGCCCGAGATGCGACTCCAGGTATACGGTGGCGTCCCGCCGCTGGCGCCCAACGTGGCGCTGTAGAACACTTGCACGGTCCCCGCTGGCAATTGGGTCGTGGTGATGACCAGGGAACCAGTCTGGATGCTAAGCGCAAAACTTTTGTTGGACGCGTTCGCCAGGGTATCGGCAACCTGTACCGTGACGTTATAGATCCCGCCGACGGTCGGCGTGCCAGAGATCACGCCTGCCGAGCTTAATCCCAGTCCCGGCGGCAAACTGCCACCGATAACGCTCCAGTTATACGGTGGTTCTCCTCCCGACGCTGCCAATGTGCTGCTGTAGGGCACGTTAATTGTTCCCGGAGGCACCGTGACCGTCGTAATACTCAAAGGCGGGAGCGGCGCGAAGTAGGCGGAGATGTCCAGGACCAGTTGCGTAGTGCCGGCCGCATAAGCATTGATCTTGCCGTAATCGGGACCCAAATCCGTCGGCACCAGCGCCATGTTGTTGGTGATGGATCCATCAGCGGCGTTCAGTGTTGATACCAGGGGTTGCGGCACGCCGTCGGGCCACAGGGCGAGGTATCCCAGCGATCCGGTCGGCACGACCGTTGCATTCAGCGTATAGGCCAGCGCCTTTCCCTGATCATTCAGACATCCACTGTTCTCCACATCCACCGGAGGAACCAGGATTCCGTTGAATGGCTGGTGGCCTCCGCTTCGGGTGTCAATCACACGGCAGGGCGACACGGCATAGAGCGCCAAGCCTCCGGTTGCCGGTGGCGCGAAGTAACCGTCGATATCGATGACCAGGTTGGTGTCGTCAGACGGAAAAACAGAAATCTCGCCGCCTGTACCGGCCTCCACAACCGCCGCATTCGCTACGATCGTGCCGGTGGTGTCGTTAAGCGTAGAAATAACCGGCTGCGCGCCCCCGGCCGGCCACACCGTCAGAAAACCCAGCGTATGGAGTGGTACAGCCGTGAGGTTTAACGAATAGGCCTGTGCTGTGGCCGGTACCTCGCAGCCGGAGATGTTGAGTATGGGGAAATTCCGCGTGGTTCCGCCACCAATTGGACCACCGCCACCATTCCCGCGCGTATCGGCCAAGCGGCATGGCGTCAATGGATAAAACGCAAGTGCGTTGTCGATTGCCGACACGAAGTAGCCGTTGATGTCCAGGACGACATTCGTGGTGTCGGTGGCGAACACACTGACAGCGCCGCCCGTTCCCGCCTCCACGATGGCAGCGTTAGCCTTCACCCGTCCGTCCACCGAGTTCAAGGTGGAGACCACAGGCCGCGTCCCGCCGGTTGGCCATATTGTCAGATACCCCAAATGTCCCTGAGGAACAACCGTTACGTTGAGCGAGTAAGCAACCGCCGCGGCCGGAATGCTACAACCGGGCAGTTCAGTGAGGGTGAAATTTTGGGATGTTCCCCCCACAATCGGACCGCCGCCGCCGTGCTGCGGCCGGGTATCGACCAGACGGCACGGAGACACGTCGATGAACTGCAGGGCCGCTTGTGCCTGCGCATAGAGTGGTGCCACCACCGATAAAAGGGCAAAGGTTGACAACAGGACATAGCGGGTCGTTCGCATCTGGCTGCTCCGAGAACCCCCGATCTTAGGACACACTTCGACCGGCGCGATCGCCTGGACCGAATGCCAGAAACGACACCTAAGTGGTTTCTGGGATGTCCCGATACGGGCATGATTTTTGGACTAACGTGCCGATGACGATACGCTCCACCACATCGCGGTGCAATAGGACAGATCGAATTTTGCAGGCTGAGTGTTCCCACAAAGGAACCGCGGTGAGAGTTTCAGTTTGGGATTGCGTCAAGGCACGACTTAACGCCCCAATCCGTACACCACTACAGTCATTTGACTTGAAGCCGGTGCAGTACTGTGGCAAGATGCGCCGTCTTGTGCCAACGAGAGGGACGAAGATGAAATCAAACATCCGCGTGACGTCAGGAATTGTTGTAGTTGTAATCGGGATACTCGGGCTGTTGCCGCTATCGTGTTTCGCTCAGGGCAAGAAGGAAATTGCGGGAAATCAGGATTACTTCCAGCCCATCACGGATGGCGATGGCCTGAGGTATCCGCTGGAAATCGGGCCCTTGGTTTGGCATGTGTTGGGCAGCGGCATTTACCCGGTGAAGGGATCGGACGGCCTCACCCATCTGGCCTACGCGCTGATGTTCACCAACGTGTGGCGCTCCCCGGCGACCATTACTTCGGTGGAAGTAGTCGATCCCGCGCAGGGCAACAAAATTACCGGCAGCAATCGCGTGCTTAGCATCAAGAACGAGGACGTGACCGGCCAGGTCAAGCTGTTTACCCTTCCGGCCACCCTGGACAAAGCAAACTACACCACCCAGATTCCGGCAGGCCAATCCGGTGTGATGTTTTTCGATGTGACCTACTCCGATGCCAGCCAGGTGCCGCACGCCATTGCCCACCGCGTGACCGTGTCCAGTCCGCTGGTGGAGCGCATGCCCAAGTCCGTGGTGGTGAGCCGTCCCGAGAACGTAAGCAGCATGGAGCCGATTTTGTTGAGTCCTCCCATGAAGGGAGACGGGTGGATGAACGGCAATGGCTGTTGCCTGGAGGTCGGGCCGCACCGTTTTGTGACCAATTCAATGAACGGCACGCTGGACCCCAGTGAACAATTCGCCATCGACTGGATCAAAGTGGATGCCAAGGGCCACGCCTACACCGGAGATGGAAAGAAGCCGGAGCAATGGCTGGGCTATGGCGTCGAGCTTGTTGCCGTGGCTCCGGGCACAGTTGTCGAAGTGGTGCGCGATCTTCCCAACGAACCGCCCGGCAAGTCTCCTGACAACCTGACCATTCCGCAGATCGCCGGCAACCGCGTGATTCTTGATCTGGGCTATGACCGATATGTGATGTACGCCCACCTGGTACCGAACAGTATTCCGCTTCACGTCGGCGACTACGTACGGCAAGGCGAGAAGATTGGCTTGTTGGGAAACTCGGGCAACACGGACGCACCACACTTGCATTTTCAGGTAATGGATCGTCCATCTTCGCTGGATGCAACCTCGTTACCGTTTGTCTTCGACAACATGCAGTTGCAGGGCCGCATCAGCATGAACCTGGACGATCTGGATAACACGGTAATCCACAAAGCGACGGACGTTCCCATCAACTCCATGCGGGACAAAACACTAATCCGCACCATGCCGCTGTCGCTCGACATCACCAGCTTCAAGTAGTGGTCACGACCCGAGTATTCAGGGCTTGAGGCCACGGGAGTACGCGCTCCCAGGCCATTCTTCGGGCGATACTTTCGTATTTCCGCTCCCTGCTGCAGCGCGGTGACCCGGCGGCCAAATCCTGTAGCAACAGCCAGCAAATCGAATGCTAGAGCCACGGCTGACAACGCTGAGCCCTACTACTATCCGTGGTAGTACCCACAACGTCAGGATAGCCTTGGAACTTCAAAATCACGAGGCTGCCGGGAACGGCTACTTGGCCCAGAGATCGGGGCAGCTCAAGATCGGGAAAAAACAACGATGCTACCCAAACTCAAGGCAATCAGAACCACACTGCTAGTAATCTGCGTTTTACTGCTTTCCTTCACCCTGCAAGCGCAGAATGCCACTGGCTCGCTGCTCGGCGAAGTGCAGGACGCCAGCGGCGCCCGGATTAAGTCCGCCGAAGTCACGGCTACCGACAACGGTTCCGGCTTTGTGCGCAAAGCCACCAGCGACAGCCGCGGACAATTTCGATTTCCCGATCTTCTGCCGGGGAACTACCACATCGCCGTCAACGCCAAGGGATTTGCCGCCGCCGCCGCCGATGTAACGGTGCAAGTTAGCAACGTACGCGATCTTCTGGTCACCTTGCGGCCCGAGGGGGTTCAGGCGACCGTCAACGTGAAGGCGGAACCTTCCTCCATCACCACCGAAGAACTCGACACCACGGACGCGGTGAATGGCGGAGTGGTTACCCAGAAGGACCTGCAAGACATTCCTCTGGCGGCCCGCAGTTTTGCCAACATCGCCTACATGGTTCCGGGTACGGAGCCAGTTGAGCCTTCCGATCCCACCAAGGCGCGCATCACGGCGGTATCCACCGGCGGAAGCTCGGGCCTGAACAATCAGCTCACGGTCGATGGCATGGACAACTCCGACGACTACATCGGCGGATTCCTGCAGAATTTTTCTCCCGATGTAATTCGCGAGTTTGCGGTGCAGACATCGCAGCAGAATGCCGACATTGGGCGCACCACGGCCGGTTCGGTGGTGATCAGCACCAAGAGCGGAACCAACGATTGGCATGGGGACCTCGCGGTTTATGAGCGAGCGGCCGCTTTAAACGCTCGCTTCCCCATCGAAAATCCGGCGCCCCAGCCGAAGCAGCCATTTTCGCGGCAGAACTATGTCGGCACCATCGGCGGGCCGGTGGTGAAAGATAAAGTGTGGGTCTACTCCGGATTCGAGATGGTGAACGAGCACGCCAGCATCAATTACAGTCCCGACAGCCTGACCCAGTTCAATGCTCTGTCGCAGCTGGCGCAAGCAGGACTGATACCCAACACGAGTTCGATCCCCGTCCCCCCGTTTGTTCGGGTGCCATTCGTTTCCTACCTGGGCATGCTGCGCTTCGACTGGGCGCAGTCGCAACGTTCGCAGTGGTTCGTGCGCTACGCTCTCGATAACAACACCAACAACAATGCCCTGGTTCAGCAAGCCACGCTCCCTTCCACCGGCGCGGCTACGCACGCCAACTATCAAAATGGGGTCATCAGCAACACGTTCACCTTCAGCCCGTCGTGGGTGGGTAACTTCTCGGTTGGAACCAGTTACCTGCACAGCACCGCCGACCGCAATGGATATCTCGGCTTTGCGCTGGCCTTTCCTTTCAGCTCTACCTCTAAAACTATCTCCGGCTTCGAAACTTACGGCGACAATCAGTTCGTGACCCCGATTACGGCGTTCCCGGTCGTGCGCAACCAGGAGAAGTATCAGGCCCGTTACGATGTGAGTGGCTCGGTGGGTCAGCATGCCCCCAAGTTCGGCGTCGACTTCATTCACGAGCCGGTGCTGAGCGGCGCATTCCCAGGCCAGGCAGAAACGCTTTATGTACTCACCCAGAACCCGACGTTCTATCTGAACAATCCCCAACAGTTGACCGCAGAGCTGAATTGCCTGCCGCCATTCGACGGCACCAACTGCCAGACCACTTCCACCCCGGCCGGCAACGGCGCTTTTTCGCAAAACGTACAGCGGCTCGGCGTTTATGCGATGGACACCTGGCGGGTGCGACGGGACCTGACGATCAACTACGGACTGCGCTACGACACTACCTTTGGATTGTTCCAAGCCTCGGGGGTCAGCCAGGCCCTGAATCCCGCCGTGCAAACGATCCGCGGGCTGCAACTGCCGCTGGCCACCGGTGTGCCTAGCGATTACCGCAAGGCTTTTGCGCCCCGTCTGGGATTTGCCTACAATCCCGACCGCATTGAAGACTTGGTGATTCGAGCCGGCATCGGTCTTTACTACAACGACCTGGCACAGAACGGCTGGGCGACGGCGTTCCAGGCGGTGAATACTCCGTCCGCGTTCTTGCCCTGCACCCAGCCGGGCGATCCCGGCTGCCTGCCGGGAGCCGCAGACGGGGGCGCCGGAGTCGTAATCGATCCCCATTACCACACGCCTTACTCGGTGACGGTCAGCGGCGGCGTGCAGTACTTATGGCACAAGAACTGGACGCTCAGCGCCGACTACGTCCACGAGCAGGGCGTCCATGGCTACCGGCGCTATGAATACACCGCAGGAACCACACTGTTTTCGCCGCTGTTCGCGCAAGACCCCGACACCCAGATGGCCAATGTGCCCAATCTGTCGGTCTTCAAATCCGACAATACTTCCAGCTACAGCGCCATGATGCTGCACGTCCAGGGCAACGTCTCGCGGCGTTTCAATCTCACGGCGAACTACGTGCTGTCGAGCGCCAAGACTTGGGGTTGTGTGCTGGGCGAGCTTTGGGACTACGTGAACGGAGTCTGCAATCCGCTCAAGCCCTTTGCTCCAGGCGATTACGGCCCGTCGGGAGAAGATGTTACCAGCCGCTTCACCCTTGCGGGCGTCGCCTACGTTCCTGGCGGATTCCAATTGTCGGCGCTGTTCCAGGCCGAAACCGGTCGCCCCATCACGCTCACCACGCCGGTGGACGTCAACGGATTCGGCGATCCGACCAATGATCGCGCCGTCATCAATGGCGTGCAGACTACCCTAGACCAGTTCCGTGGAACCCCTTATATCCAGCTTGATCTGCGGGTCACGCGGCCTTTCAAAGTTGGGGAGCGCTGGCAAATCCTGCCGTTCGTTGAGTTCTTCAATCTGTTCAATCGCAACAATCCTGGCGCGAACTACGTGACTGACATCTCCGCATTGCCCACGCCGGTGAACAACTTGTTCAATGCCACGGCTCTTTGCCCGACACCGGCGTGCAGTGTGCCGATCACGAACCCGAAACAGTTGCTGGTGCCCGCCGGCGCGCTGGGAGATTTCTTTGGTCCCGGAACGACGGTGGGAATTCCATTTGCCGCGCAACTTGGGGTAAGAGTGACTTTCTAGGGCGATTCATCTCTCAGGAGTTGTCATTACGAGCGCAGCGAGGAATCTGCTTTTGTTCGCGCTGGACAACCCTTGAGGAAACAGCAGATCCCTCGCGGGCCGAAGCCCGCTCGTGATGACAACTCAGAATTGAAGAAGCCGGCCGAAGATGGCCGGCTTCAATACGTGCAGTAAAAGGCCGATTACTTCTTGAGCGTTCCGACGTAGGTGGCAACTTGCGCTGCCTGGTCAGCGGTCAAGCCCGAAACTGCCTTGCTGTGCGGCGCTTTCTTGCCGGCTGCGCCGTTGACGAGCAGATCGGTGATTTGCTTCTCATTCAACGTTGTCTTCTGGAGCGACGGTCCAATTTTGCCTTCGCCCATGGCGCCGTGGCACATGGCGCATTTCGACTTGTAGAGTGCGCCGCCGTCCTGGGCCCACGCCATGCCGGATATCAAAGCCACTGCCGTCAACATCATGATGTAACGCTTCATAGAAATGTAATCTCCTTAAATTTTTTCCGAAGCCAATTGGTCCTCGGTGATGCAATGAACTGCTTGCGCAGAACTGTGATGTGAGTTTGGTCCCGTTTCTCACACTGTTTGGTATTGTAGAGCGGATGGACAAATTGCGGTCACACTTAATTGGGCCTGAACAACGCCCGGTGACGAACGTCACACTAAGATCGGTCGGATACACTTTGCTTTCGGGCTGGCGGCCAATAGGGGACCTTCGCAGCGTCCGGCGTCGTGCTACCCTGCCTTAGCCTCAGGAACTCTTTTCGATGATCCGACGTTTTCTCGCCGCTGTAATGGCTGGTGCGCTGCTCTGGCTTCCGCTGCAAGGGTTCACCACAGAGGCTGGGCCGGCGGCGCAGAAGGCCGAGTTCGACAGCGCTTACACGCTCTATCGGTCCGGCAAATACGCTGAGGCGGCGGCCAAGTTTCAAGCCCTCGTGAAGGCCGATCCTAAGATGGTTCTGGCGCAGGCTGGATTGGTCCACTCTTTATTGCGCGAGCAAAAAATCGATGACGCCCAAGCGGCCGCCATCCGCGCGCTCACCTTGCAGCCAAATTCCGGTCCACTCGTTACCACCATGGGCGATGTTCAATTCCGCCTGGGAGAAATGCCGGAGGCCGAAAGGTCGTATCTCAAGGCGCAGAGTCTGACTCCGAATGACCCCGCTCCTTACATCGGCGTGGCCCGGGTTTACCGCGCATACTCGCTCTACCGCCGCGCTTTCGACCAACTGAACCGGGCGCACCAGATTGCGCCCGACAACCCGGACATGCAGCGCATGTGGCTGGGGATGCTGCCTCCGAGTGAGCGGATCGCGGCAATCGAAACCTATCTGGCCAGTGGACGGGCTGAGGACCCGGAAGAGGTCGCTGCCCTGCGTCGTGATCTCGACCTGCTCAACGCTCTGGTGAATAAGCCCGCGCATCCCTGCCGGCTGGTGAGCAAGGTCCAGGAAACCAGCACCAAGCTGTTGGTTTTGCCCTCCGGGCAATCGCACCTCGGGGCTTCCGGGCTGGAAGTGAAACTGAATGGACACGGCAGTCGGCTGGCGCTTGACACCGGCACTAGTGGAATCCTGGTCCGAAGCGACGCGGCGGCGAAAGCGGGACTTACGCGTATCGGCGAGCTAAGCATTGGCGGCCTTGGCGATACCGGTCAGCAGAGGGGATACGTCGCCGTTGCAGGCAAGATTCGCGTCGGAGACCTGGAATTTGACGATTGCGTGGTGCGAGTGGTTGATAGCGCCGGGCCGGGCGACAATGATGGTCTGATTGGCACCGACGTCTTTGGTGCGTATTTGATCGATATCGATATTCCTGGGCAGAAGCTGAGGCTATCGCCACTGCCCAAGCGGCCGGAAGAAGCCGCCGCTCCAACCGCACTAAACAGTACGGGCGAGACCCACGGCGCTCCCGAGGACAATGTGGAGAACGGCGGCGAACCAGTCCCGCGCAGTCAGGCGAAACCTGCGACCGCCACCAATCCGCACCTGCCGAAAGACGCTTACGTCGCTCCCGAGATGGCCCGCTGGACCAAGGTCTTCCGTTTTCGCCACATCCTGCTGATTCCCACATTCGTGGATGGCGCCGGGCCGATGTTGTTCATGATTGACACTGGCTCGTTCAATAACATTCTTTCCACTAGGGCTGGGCGCGAGGTGACGAAGGTGAGGGCAGATTCCCGCACCACAGTGAGAGGATTGAGCGGTAACGTGGCCAATGTTTTCCGCGCCGACAAAGCCACGCTGCGGTTCGGCCACTACGAGCAGGAGAACCAGAACATCATGACGTTAGATCTATCCTCAGTCAGCAAGTCCGCGGGCACCGAGGTATCGGGCATTCTCGGCTTCGAGATGCTGCGAATTCTGCAGGTCAAGATTGATTACCGCGACGGACTCGTGGACTTCCTCTATGACCCGAAGCATCTGCCCAAGGGCCTCAGCCTTCGCTAGGCCCGATTCTTACTTCTTCCGGTGAAAGTCGAAGCGTCCGGTGCTCAGCTTGCCGTGATTGTCTACGGAGGTCCACTCTTGGATGTGGTGATCTGGGCCATCGAAGATAAAAACAACTTCCTGCATATGTCCGTCGTTCGGCCCGATGTTCGTGCCGTCCATGAACTTGAAGGCCACGCGATTGGGATCGCCGCCGGGGGTTGCCACCAGGCGGGGCTGGTTGTGCGCCGCACAATAGTGGGTTGCCATCAATCGGGTGCCGTCCATGTGGAAGATGGTGACCATCTCATAAGGCGTGCCCTCGCCGAGCCAGCTCATCAGCGCGGAACCGTCGGAGACCATCATGAACCGGGTAGTGGCGGGATACTCTTTACCGCCGTCTACCATGTTGCCCACCCAGGCGCCATCGAGCGTCTTCATTTTGTCGAATGACGGATTAGGCGCGATGGCGGAGTGGTGCTCTTCGGCAAGCAGCGCCATTCCCAGGCAAACCGTGAAAATGAGCGCCAGCAGGGACAACAGTTTCATTCGTCGCATTGTCGCCTCCACCCCGGACTTTAATCGGTCGCGCCGTGCAAGGCAACTCTTATGTCGGTTGCCCTTTCGCGGCGAAAAGCAGGATATACAAATAGCAGATCACCGGCAGCACAAACGCGTGATGGATTCCGATGCGGTCCGCGATTAACCCCTGTGCCAGCGGAATGACCGCGCCGCCGACGATGGCGGTATTCAACAACCCGGAGCCCTCTCCGGTCAGCGGCCCCAGGCCTTCGATGCCCAGCGTGAAGATGGTGGGAAACATGATGGAGTTGAAGAAGCCGACCAGCAGAATGCTGGCCATGGCCACATAACCGGTCGTCAGCATCGACACGCAAACCAGCAAGGCGCAGGTCAACGCATTCAAGCCCAGGACCATGCGCGGCGAGATTCTCTGCAGCACGGCCGATCCGAGAAAGCGTCCGACCATCGCACCGCCCCAATACACAGTAAGGTATTTGGCGGCGGTTTCGAGATTCAGATTTCCAATTTCGGCCTCGTGCATGTAATTCACCAGGAAACTGCCAATGGCGACTTCCGCGCCTACGTAAGCGAAAATGCCCAGCGCGCCCATAACCAGGTTGCGATGTTTCCAGATGCTGTCGTGCGCCCCCGCCTCCACCGCGTGGCCGCCTTCGGCTTCGGGAATGTGCGGCAGATTGAATTTGCCGATTACAATCGCCAGCAGCACCAGAGCAACCGCAATCATGATGTACGGCAGCTTTACTGACGACGCCTGTTCGACGCGATAGGCATGCAGCACGGCAGGGTTCATCGCTGCGATCTCCGACGCAGCCTTGGGAGCGGTGGCGAGAATCAAAATGCCGCCAAACAGCGGCGCAATGAACGTGCCGAACGAGTTAAAAGCTTGTGTCAGGGTGAGACGACTGGAAGCGGTTCTGGCCGGGCCGAGCAACGCAACATAAGGGTTGGCGGAAACCTGCAAGGCGGTGATTCCCGCTGCCAAAATAATGAGCGCAGCCAAGAACAGCGGAAACGACGGAGCACTGGCAGCGGGAACGAAAAGCAGGGCTCCCACGCCCATCGTCAACAATCCGGCCACCATCATCCGCTGGTAACCGATGCGCTCAATGATGAATCCCGACGGGATGGAAAAGATTGCGTACGCGCCGAAGAAGGCCAACTGCACCAGCATTACCTGGGCGTAGTTGAGGTCGAAGATCGCCTTTAAGTGCGGGATCAGGATGTCATTGAGGCAGGTCAGAAACCCCCACATGAAGAAGAGGGTGGTGACCATCATCAGTGGACCGCGATAACTCCTGCCGGTATCGGGCGCACTAACGCTATTCGTATTTTGCTGGCTTCCTAATGCCATGTTCACCTTTAGAACTTAGATGTAAGAAAGCAACCGGAATTGTATCTCGCAGACGAAAATCCGCGCCGGTCTCTCCACCGCCAAACACCACTTCAGTTCGTTGACACGGAGAGGAAAACGGGACTACTGTTGCAGGCGCTCCGGGCCTCGGGAGCGCCAAATTTATTCGTCTCCCGGAGTGGAGGAGCCAACATGAAACAAACCACCACAATTCTATTTGCCGCAACCCTCGGCATCTCCACGGTAATGTTCCTGGGCTTCGGCGCCGCCCCCGCGCTGGCGGCAAACCCGCCATTCATGGTGACCTCGCCGCTGAATTCCACCGTTCCATTCAACGTCACTCTGCCCAGTACGACGCCGGGCGGAGCAGCCGTGAAAACGGTAGTGATCGAGTTTGTGACCGCAGACTGCGATGCCGGTCCTGGAATCGCCACAATTGGCTCGGCCCAGGTAACGGTTTTTCTCGCCGGCCAGAACGGCTTCTACCACCTGGCCTTTGGCCCGCCTCAGAGTTTCGTAAACCAGACGGAGTTCGTAATCACGCAGCCGACCTTGATGTTCGCCGACCCTGGCTCAACTGTTAATTTCGGGATCAGCGGCGGGATGCCCACCTGTACGGTGGTGTTCTCTGGCCATCTGATACCAAAATAGCCGTACTGTTATAACCTAGCGGCGCTCTACACAAACTGTCCACGACACAGACAAGCACCCGCTTGCGGTGTTAGGTTTGTAGGTTTCCGAGGGGGCGCCATGTTTACCAAAGATCTGCTGAAGGGCAAACGCATTCTCATCACAGGCGGTGGCACCGGAATTGGCCGCGCTATGGCCGAGCGATTTCTGCAGTTGGGCGCCACCGTGTACATCTGTGGGCGTCGCCGCGAGGTTGTGGAGAAGACCGCGGCTGAGCTTTCGACCTCTACCGGTGGAGTCATTGAGGGCTTCGCCTGTGACGTCCGCTATGCAGAAGACGTCGAGCCGCTCATCGAGCGACTATGGGCGAAAGGCCCGCTCGATGTGCTGGTCAACAATGCCGCCGGCAATTTTCTGGCGCGTACCGAAGAACTGTCGGCGCACGCATTCGACGCCGTCATTGGCATCGTGCTCAAGGGCACCATCAATATGACGCTGGCGTGCGGGCGGCGCTGGTTGGCCGACAAGCACAAGGGCGTGGTGCTCAGCATTGCGACTACTTATGCGGATACTGGCTCGGCGTACGTGGTGCCCAGCGCTGTCGCCAAAGCCGGTGTGGTCGCTCTGATGCGCAGCCTGGCGGTGGAGTGGGGAGGGCGCGGAGTTCGATTCGTGGCCATCGCTCCGGGCGCGATTCGCACCGAAGGAGCGTTCTCGCGCCTGCTGCCCACGCCTCAACTGGAGAAGATGTTGCTCGACCACAATCCCCTGCATCGCCTGGGAACGCTGGAGGAGATTGCCAATCTGGGGGCCTTTTTGATCAGCGACCAGGCCGGATACATCAACGGCGAAATGGTCTATATGGACGGCGGCGAAATGCTGGCCGGGGCCAGTACCTTCAGCCTGATGGGACGGCAAATGCCCGACGCGGCGTGGGAGATGATGAAGCCAAAAAAGAAGTAGGCAGTTGGCAGTTGCCAGTTGTTAGTGAAAAGCAGGTTTCTCGACTCGAACCGAGTTCTCGCTCGAGAGGACAAAAAATAGGGGTCCTTCGACTCGCTGCGCTCAATCAGGATGCCAGATAGCGAGGGTCTGCGCTCACCTATGCCGCGTGGGGCTTCTTCGGTGTTATCGGGACAACATTTGACTTCGCCCGCAATTGCTCAGCGTTTGGCTTTTTTCCTGCGTTTACGTCATGCGATAGCGGTCCGAGGGAAATCTCTGCCAGCGACAGGTAGTGCCTTTCATCCGGAGTCAGTTCTCGCCCCAACAGTACGCTGAACTGTTCTTCTGCCGTTAGACGGTCGGGAAACAGGGGCCGGTAATCTCTAAACAGAAACTGCAAGCCGAACCTTCAAGACAAGTGGGGAACAGCGCCTGTAAGACTTGTTGTGCATGTCCAGCGCGCGGAGAGCACAGCGACGGCGGTCATGTGTATCGGCCGCCAGTACCAGTAGCTAGCAGGGACTGCAAACATCCGACGAAGCACCAGGCGCAGCGTGAAATCCCACAAAGAACAGAATCGGCCCACCGGCGGGGAGCGGTCGGGATCCTCACACGTCCAATGTGATGCCAAGGGGTAGAGCCATGATGCTTGCTAAATACGTTTTTTGCAGAATAGCGTTACCAGAAGTTCAGTTTTTCGATTGGCCTTTGAAAAGCAATGAGTTCGCTCTGAGCTTGGCGGTCCCCTCCAACCCAAACTCAAATGCGCCACAGAGACACCTATCGCACGAAGTCGTTTGGGTTGACACCCCTCTTCTCTAGCTGAGAATGCGCTCTTCGTGCCTCGATGTCTCTGTGGCGAACCAAGAAAGCCCACGGTCCTTCGACTCGGCCTGCGGCCTCGCTCAGGATTTCGCCTGCGGGCTCCCGCTACGCTCACGCCCGCAAAACGGCTTAATTCAAGACATGGATATTCTTCTTCTCGCACATCTCCTTTAGGACTTTCGGCCACACGGTCACGCTGACTTCGCCGAGATGCGCTTTGCGCAGCAGCAGCATCAGGGTCCGTGACTGCCCAATGCCGCCGCCAATACTCAACGGAATCTCGTGATTCACGATGGCCTTGTGGTAAGGGAAGTTCAGAAAATCGAGCTGGTTGGTCAGTTCCAGCTGCTTCTTCAGTGACTGCGCATTGACGCGAACGCCCATCGACGTCAGCTCATGGCGCCGGTGCGTGACCGGGTTCCACACCAGAATGTCGCCGTTCAGCCCGTGCCGCACATGGCCCTCATCCTTGGTTTCCGTGACCCAGTCGTCGTAATCGGCAGCCCGCATCTCGTGCGGGTAACCATCTTTCAGGGTCCAGCCAATGCCGATGATGAACACCGCCGGGTGCTTCTGCAGGATGGCGGTCTCGCGCTGTTTGCGCGGCAGCTCGGGATACATGTCGAGAATTTCTTCGGCATGCAGGAAGGTCAGGTTCTCCGGCAAATTGGGATATCTGGAATCCTTGAGTTGCGGGAAAATCTGCTGCGCGTGGCGCTCGGCCCCGACGATTACCTTCCAGATCTTGCTGACGATGGCTTTCAGGAAGTCGAGATTGCGCTGGTCAGCCGTGATCACGCGCTCCCAGTCCCACTGATCAACGTAGGCGCTGTGGTCGTGATCGAGGAAGTAGTCCTTGCGGACGGCGCGCATGTCGGTGCACAGCCCTTCGCCGGGTTGCAGGTTGAATTGCTTCAGCGCCATCCTCTTCCACTTGGTCGCGGCCTGCACCACCTGGGCGGTGATGGGGTGCTTATCGCGATCGTTGGAAATGTGGAACTGGATCGGGGTGCGGGAGCCGTCGCGGTCAAGATAGTCGTTGACGCCGGTCTCCTCGTCCACAATCAGTGGCACCGTGACCATCATCAGGTTCAATTCTTTGCAGAGGTTTTCTTCGATATAGTTTTTCACTTCGAAGATTGCCCTCTGGGTTTCTTTGGGTGACAGCAGCGAGCTGTAATCCGCCGGAAGCACACGTTCCAGCTCTGTGTAGTCGCCAATTCCGGGGCCAGCTAGATCTGCTTTTTTGTCGGCCATGCTGTTCTCCTCACTATGCGGTCGACGTGGCGGCAGAAAATTGTATGCCGTAGAGAAATCGGGTAATGCACGTCGCCAACCCCATGAAAGCACCGCGCGGGCAGAAAGGCAGTAACCGGCGTCACGTAGATGTGTGCGGTGAACGGATTCGAGCTACCGGCGAAACTGAGGGAGCCAACCCGTGAAGGTCGGTTTCGCAAACCAAGTTCGTCTTAACCCGTGACCCGGCCGCCGGACATTGCCGATCATTGCGGTCTGGCGACTTGACCAAGAAACCTCGCTTTTCTCCACTGTCGTGCATTGGTTCTTCCAACATAACGAGGCCAGCCCGAAAGGGCGTCATTTGTCTTAGCCGTGGGCGTAAGCCCGCGGCTCGCAGCATTCACCGATCAGAGCCACGGAGTGGCGGCACCTCCCTTAGTCCAACACGTGATTGCGCTCGTATCGAACACCCGCCTTATCCAGCAATGCCAAGAACTCATCGTCGAATGTCTGTTGGGAATGATGTTGCCGTTGACGCGCGATGTATCGCTTTACCCTTTCGATCTGCGACGGACTCACGCTGACGGCGGCATAACCGTCCTGCCACGAAAACCCCGGCACACAGGTCTTCATGAATCGCGAGGAATTGGCTTTCAGATCGCGCACCAACTCAACCAAGCGGAGCTTTGCAGGCACCGATAGCAGCACATGGACGTGATTGTCTGTTCCGCCGACCGCTAGGATGTCGAATTCACAATTGCGCGCGATCCCACGAAGGTAAGCCCAAAGAGGTTCGGGGTCTCGGATCAGTTGAGTGCGGCCCTTGGTGGCGAAGACACAATGAACGAAATTCAAGACGTAGGATCGTGACATAAGAGTGCCGCCGCTCCGCGGCTCATTCTTCCCGACAATCCCGGTACCGCGGGCTTACGCCCACGGCTAACACAAATGCCGCCCGTTCGGGCTGCAATCGCTCGAAGCAGTGCAGAGCATGCAGCGCAGAAAATCGTGATCTTCATGAAAGCACCGCGCGGGCAGAAAGGCAGTAACCGGCGTCACGTAGATGTGTGCGGTGAACGGATTCGAGCTACCGGCGAAACCCGTCCGAATCCTATTTGTCGCCCATTCCCGCCCCGTTCCTCTACACTGAATGCGCACGATTTTCAGGTTCCTCATATCGCGGCCCGGCCAAGCGTCATCCAAGCCATAAGGAGAACCAGCGAATGGCACCTACGGCATCTGGGGAGCAGGCTTCAACGCTTCTGAGCAGCTACGACCTTCATCTGTTTAACGAGGGCAAACACAACCGGCTCTTCGAAAAGTTTGGCGCGCACCTGACCGAGCTCGATGGCAAACTGGGCACCTACTTCGCGGTGTGGGCCCCGGATGCCGAACGCATCTCGGTGGTCGGCGACTTCAACGGCTGGGATGCGGACTCTCACCCCATGACTCCGCGGGGAAGCTCAGGTGTTTGGGAGGCCTTCCTGCCCGGGATGGGCAAGGGCACGGTGTACAAGTATCACATTCGCTCGCGGTATCACATGTACCAGGTGGACAAGGCCGACCCGTATGGCTTCTACCATGAAGTGGCACCGCGCACCGCCTCCATCGTCTGGGACCTTGAATACGACTGGAAGGACAGCGAGTGGATGCGCACCCGCCACGAACATAACAATTTCGCGTCACCCATCTCGACTTACGAAGTGCACCTGGGCTCGTGGATGCGCGTGCCCGAAGAAGGCAACCGTTCGCTGACCTATCGCGAACTGGCTCCTAAACTGGCGGACTACGTCAACGACATGGGCTTCACCCACGTCGAACTCCTGCCCGTGATGGAGCACCCGTTCTTCGGCTCGTGGGGCTATCAGGTCACCGGCTATTACGCTCCCACGTCGCGCTTCGGCACGCCACAGGATTTCATGTACCTGGTGGACTATCTGCACCAGCGGGGCATTGGCGTGTACCTCGACTGGGTGCCATCGCACTTCCCCAACGATGAGCATGGCCTGGCCTACTTCGACGGCACGCACCTGTACGAGCACGCCGACCCGCGCAAGGGCTTCCATCCCGACTGGAAGTCGGCCATCTTCAATTACGACCGCAACGAGGTCCGCGCGTTTCTGCTGAGCAACGCGATTTTCTGGCTCGACCGCTATCACGTTGATGGGCTGCGCATGGATGCCATCGCCTCCATGCTGTACCTCGACTACTCGCGCAAGGCTGGCGAGTGGATTCCCAATCAGTTTGGCGGCCGCGAGAACCTGGCAGCGGTGTCGTTGCTGAAACAAATCAACACCGACGCCTACAAGGCCTTTCCCGATATTCAGACGATTGCGGAGGAGTCAACGGCGTGGCCGATGGTTTCGCGGCCGACCTACATTGGCGGGCTTGGCTTCGGCATGAAGTGGGACATGGGATGGATGCACGACACCCTGCTCTACATGTCGAAGGACCCCATTCATCGCAAATATCACCATAGCAAGCTGAGCTTCCGCGGACTGTACATGTTCACGGAAAATTTTGTGCTTCCGCTGTCACATGACGAGGTGGTGCACGGCAAGGGTTCGCTGTTCGGCAAAATGTCGGGAGACCACTGGCAGAAGTATGCCAACCTGCGCCTGCTGTTCGGCTACATGTTCACCCAGCCGGGCAAGAAGCTGCTGTTCATGGGCTGCGAGATTGCGCAATGGAGCGAGTGGAACCACGACGGCAGCGTTGACTGGCACGCGCTGGGCTTCGCGCCTCACCAGGGCATACAACGGTGGGTGCGCGATCTGAACACTTTTTACCGCAGCGAGCCGGCGCTCTACGAGACTGACTTCTGCCATGAAGGCTGGCGCTGGATTGACGCCGACGACTCCGACGACAGCGTGCTGACTTACATGCGGCTTCGCAAAGATGGGACCGCCCCGGTCGTGATCGCGTGCAATTTCACTCCCATACCGCGACGCGGCTATCGCGTGGGCGTCCCTCACGAAGGACAGTGGCGCGAGGTGCTGAACAGTAATGCTGCCATTTACGGTGGCACGGACGAAGGAAATATGGGCGGGCGTCACACCGACCCTATCCCCACTCATGGGTATGCCTATTCGCTGCTGCTCGACGTTCCGCCGCTGGGGATGGTCATCTTCAAGCAATAGCTGCTTCCAAATTACGACACGCGCTCTCCATGTTCTGTGCGATGCTGGTGGGGATGGCGATGCGTTTTCTGCTGTCGATTGTCTTTGGCATACTGACGCTCTGTCTCTGTAGCCCAGTTTGCCAAGCGCAGGACAACTACGAAATTCAGGTTTACGGGTCGGAGACGGTTGCGCCCAAAACCACCATGGTGGAGTTGCACAGCAACTACACCTTCCAGGGATCAAAGACGACCGTGGACGGTGTCATCCCCACAGAGCACGAACTGCACGAGACGGTCGAGATTACGCAAGGCATCACCTCCTGGTTCGAGACCGGCTTCTACATCTTCACCGCGGTGCCGAACGGCCAGGGATGGCAATGGGTCGGCGACCACATCCGGCCGCGGGTGCGCGCTCCCGAGAGTTGGCACTGGCCGGTCGGCGTCAGTTTGTCCACGGAGTTCGGATATGCCCGGCCCATCTTCTCCACGTCAGTTTGGAGCCTGGAGATAAGGCCCATCGTTGACCAGCAGAAGGGACGGCTGTACTGGTCTTTCAACCCGGCGCTTGAGAAAGCCTACACCGGGCCGGAAGCCAAGCGGGGATGGGAGTTCGCTCCCGACGCGAAGGTGTCGTGGAACTTCACCAAGGCCGTGGCCTTCGGCCTGGAATACTACACCGGACTGGGACCGGTCGGAGACATCGATCCGTTCCCTCGGCAGTCGCAGCAGTTCATTCCAGCATTCGACCTGAATGTTTCGCCCAAGTGGGAGATCAATTTCGGGTTGGGCGTTGGCGTAACTGGCGGAACAGACCACATGCTGTTCAAGGCGATCATCGGCCGCAGGTTCGATTGGGGGAAGCGGGATTCGGCTGCGCCACCTCAACCACCGCAACCGTGATTGATCTCAGAACCGCCGGAGTGCGCCACCCAAGCTTCTCTTGCTTGGGTGGGACTCCTTCGCTAAATGCCAAACTGCTGATTGCTGGCAGCCGCCTTAGCTCTTCACGAAGTTCAACGACGCCGAGTTCATGCAGTAGCGCAAGCCAGTCGGCTTCGGACCGTCATCGAACACGTGGCCCAGGTGCGCATCGCACTCGACGCACCGTACCTCTGAGCGCTCCATGCCCAGGCTGCGGTCGCTGTCGGTCTTGACGTTCTCTTTCGCGATCGGGGCCCAGAAGCTGGGCCATCCCGTTCCCGAGTCGAACTTGGTATCCGAGCTGAACAGCGCGTTCTGGCAGCACACACAACGGAAAAGACCTTTGGCATGCAGCTCCCAGTACTGGCCGGTGAAGGCGCGCTCGGTTCCCGCGTGCCGGGTCACGTCGTACTGCTCAGGCGTCAATTGCGCGCGCCATTCAGCATCGGTTTTGACGACCTTCTTCACGCGCTCGCGGCCAATCTTTTCTCCCGAATCTTTGAACTCCACAACCTCGACATAATCCGCGGCGGGCGAGGCTTTGGTTTCCTTGTCATTCAATATGCTCATAAACGCTACTCCAGACAGCGTTAGAAAAGCTGTTTTCAGAAAGCTTCGACGGTCACTCATATCGATGGTCCTGCCAGTTTCAAGTTTCAGTTCCCAGTGATCGACGAGCGATACAGGTTGGGAAACTGCTGTTGAAGGTTCGCCACCTTCGGAAGATCGTTGTACCGGATGTACGGATTATCAGGATGAAGCGTGGCATAGTTCTGGTGGTAAGCCTCCGCCGGATAGAACGCCTTCAGCGGCACCACCTGGGTCACGATTGCTTGCCGGAAAACCTTGGCCTGATCCAACTGCGCGATGTAGGCCTGCGCAATATGCTGCTGCTTGTCGCCACTGTAGAAGATCACAGAGCGATATTGCGTGCCGGTGTCCGGACCCTGGCGGTTCAACTCCGTGGGATCATGCGCGACGGAGAAGAATACCTTGAGGAGCTGTCCGTAGGTGACCTTCGAAGGGTCGAATACCACCTTCACCGACTCGGCATGGCCGGTAGTTCCGGTGCTGACCACTTCATACTCGGCGGCGGAAGACGCCCCTCCCGAGTATCCGGAGGTGGCGCTGATGACGCCCTTCACATGCTGGAAAACCGCCTGTACTCCCCAGAAACATCCCCCCGCAAAAACCGCAGTCTCCTGGCCACTCTTCGCAGCCGCGGATTCGTCAACCGTGGGATCGGGAAGGACTACACTTCTTTCGCCCGCAATGGCAAATGTGATTGCCACCAGCAATAAAAAAGAAATCAGCAGACTGAAACGAGACTTCGACATACCCATCCTCCCTCGGATTTAGCCCGAGGCCCTTGCATTCAGTTAGAGTCGCAATTGCCGCTAAAGTTACAGGCAATCGGCTGCGATTGTTGAGTTGTCATCACGAATGGCCTTTTAGGCCATGAGGGATCTGCTTTCCCCTGACGCTCGTCCTGGCCGTAAACAAGAGCAGATTCCTCGCTTCGCTCGTAATGACAATTCCAAAATTATCGCGCATTCCAAACATTTGCTTACGAAATTTGTCCTCGGAATAATCAGCATTTAGAGTACGCAAATGCGAGCCTATTGGATTGCGAGGGTTCTACCAGCATCAGCTTCCACGCTTCGCTCCTACTGACAAATATCTGAACCCAAACCACTTGCGGAGCGTCTTATCTTTTGTCATGAAAAGAGCTTCTCTGCTGCTAACCGCCTTCATGCTGTTCGGTCTTTGCGCCTGGGCACAGACTCCGGTCGTCATTGAACTGTTCACCTCCGAGGGATGCTCCAGTTGCCCGCCAGCCGACGCGCTCCTGCTGCAACTGAGCCAGAAAACTCTGCCGGGCATAGACCTCATCCTTCTGGGCGAGCATGTCGACTACTGGAACCATGATGGATGGAGCGACCGATTTTCCTCCTCGCAACTCACGCAGCGGCAGAGCGGTTATGAAACGCACCTTCACGTCCCTGACGCGTACACGCCGCAGATGGTAATCGACGGCCATCTGCAAAATCTCGGCAACAATGTCGCCGCAGTGCAACACAACCTTGAGTTGGCGGCGGCCCAGCCGAAAATCGCAAAGGTGTCATTGCAGTGGGAAACCACCGACCATTTGAAGGTCGCGGTGCAGGCTCCGGAGACAACACATGCCCGCGTTTTTCTCGCAGTAACCGAGGACGGACTGACAACTGCGATTTCCGGCGGCGAAAACCGTGGTCGAACGCTGCAGCACGCGGCCGTCGTGCGCGAGTTGCGGGAGCTGGGCAAAGTGAAGAATGGAGCGTTTGAGAAGTCCGTCGAGGTTGTCCCGCATTCTGGCTGGAACGCACACAATCTCAAAGTCGCGGTGTTGGTGCAGGACAACGACGATGGTCCAATCGTAGGAGCGGCCGCACTGCGTTACCGGCCAACGACGACAGCGGCGCAATGACTTTGTGTCGTATAGTCGTTGCTGAGGCGCTGCGATGAAACATGCAATCCTGGGAGCGGGAGCAATAGGCGGGCTGATAGGAACGGTGATGGCCTCGCTGGGTGAAGACGTGACGATGATCGTCCGCCCGGAAAGACTGGCAGGCTATCCCGACACATTGACGCTGGAACGGCCATCGGGCACCCTGACCGCGCCGGCAAAAGCCATAGCCCGGCTCACCGAATCCGTCGATATTTTGTGGATTGCGACCAAGACCTACCAACTGCAAGACGCCCTCGAATCCGTGGAGTCGGCGCCCAAAATGGCGATTCCTCTGCTGAATGGCATCGATCACGTCGCAACGCTGCGATCTCGATACGGGCACGACCACGTGGTTCCCGCGACCATCGCAGTGGAGGCCGAGCGACTTGCGCCTGGGCACTTCATTCAGCGCTCGCCATTCGTTCGCTTCAACCTCGGCGCCGGCGCGGAGCAGCTGTTGGGGCCGATGGTCGCGCGCCTGACAAATCTGGGGTTCACCTGCCAGCTGATACTGAACGAGCAAACCTTGCTGTGGAGCAAGCTATGCTTCCTGGCGCCGTTTGCGCTGGTAACTTCGGCGTCGGGGAAAAATAAGGGAGAGATCTACGCGGACCCGGCCTGGAAGGCAAAGTTAGGTGCTGCGGCCGCCGAGGCATGCGCGGTGGCGAAGGCCGATGGGGCGGAGATTAACATCGCGAAGCTACAGGAGACGTTCGACGCTTTGCCGCCGCCCATGCGCAGTTCCATGGCGAAGGACGTTGCCGCGGGCCGGCAACTTGAACTGGATGCGATCGCCGGCCCAATCGTGCGCGGAGGTAAACGCTACGGCATCGCGGTTCCCACGACGATCGAGCTCATCGGTAAGATCAATGCCGCGGTAGCTAATAAGCGCACCTGAGCGACCCGCGCTCCGCATTGTGGAATTGTCACTGGCGCGAGGAATCTGCTTTCCCAGTGGGCCACCAAAAGCAGATCCCTCGCTTCGCTCGTGATGACAATTCCAAATTTTGTCCTTGCTATTGTGTGTTCCTAATCCTTGCTATTGTGTATCCCTAAACAGAGCCGCTCCGTGCTTCCGTGGTGCATGATCTCCTTATCCCAGATATTCGGGGTCGCGCTTCCATCCCGTCACCATGGAATAGAAGTTATTCCATCCGTGCAGAGCGACCATGATGAGGTGGCCGGGAATGAAGGCCAGAAATCCGCACATGGAGAGGAAGTGCCAGATGCGCGTGTAATGGAAACCACCCATCAGCCACGCCAGCCACCAGAACTGGACCGGCTTGAAGAGCACCAACCCGGTCAGCGTCGATAGCACCCCGAAGAAAATAGTGGAAGTGTAAGCCAGCTTCTGCAGCGGATTGTAGGCGGCGTCAACCGGCGGCTTTTTCCCGAAGAGAAAGTAATAGCGGGCCATCGGCCACACGCCTTTGATGTCGCGCGGGGCAAACAGCACTTGCCGCCAATGGCCGGTGACGATCTGATAAATCACGTACAGCAGTCCGCTTCCCACGAAAATCCACATAAAGGTGAAGTGCCATTGCAATGCGCCCCCCAGCCATCCGCCCAGCGTGATCAACCGTGGAACGTCGAGCAAATCTTTTTGCGGAATCTTGGGACCAAAGCTGGGAAAGGCGCGGAATATCTGCAGGCCGGTGCCCACCATCACGACCACGGCCACGGCGTTCACCCAGTGAGCGAAGCGCACCACCCAGGGATGCTCGTAGGCAATAGTGACCGGAGCGCCTTCGGCATTTTGCTTTCGCACATTCGCAGTCGTTGCCATCAGTATCTGCCTCAGAGTCCGCCGTACCAGTCATAGCCCTGATCTTCCCAGTAGCCGCTCTTGTCGCCCTGCAGCACGTTGGTCACGCGGATGGTGACGAGATATTTCGCTTGCTTGTAGCCGAGCTTGGTCGGCATCTGCAGCCGGAGGGGGGCACCGTGTCCGCGGTCGAGCGGTCTGCCATACATCTCGTAGCAGAACAACGTCTGCGGATGCAGCATGGTCGCCATGTCGATTGATTCGTAGTAGCCGTCGGCACATTCGGTTTCAAGAAAACGTGCGCTGGTATCGGCGCCGATCAATCGCAGAAAATCGGAGGCGCGCGTGCCGCCAAAATTCCCGACCACGTCCCAGCCTTCCACGCACACGTGCAGCGTGTTCTGTGTAACTTTGGGAAGCGCCTGAATCTGCGATAGCTTGTATTCACCAGGATGTTGAACAAGGCCGCCCACTGTCAGCGTCCACCTGTCCAGGTCCACCCCGGGATCGACGACGTCATAGAAGTTGTAGGGGAAGCGTTCGAATGGGGCGACATCGCTATCGCGAAAGGTCCGCGCCAGGCGGTTGCGGTCGAACAGCTTTCCCGAGGCCCAATCGCCGAGACGAAGTCCGTCGTGCAAAAGCGGTCCTCGAAGCTTGGGTATGGCAAACGCTCCCAGCGCCAGCACCGGAACCATGGTTAACAGTTGTCGGCGATTCATGCGCTTGCGGTCGGCAGGAGCAACCCGGCGCACTTCTTCGTTCGCTGGACCTCGCAAGCGCAACACGGCCGGGGCAGCCGCTTCTTCCGGTTTACGCTGTGCAGTATCTTCCAAAAAATGCTCTGCGGGAAGCATGTTCTGCGGATCCAGCCGGTGGGGCTTCGTTCCCCCGTTGATGTCGCTGGGCATACTTACCTCGATACGGATAGGCTTACCAGTTAGATTGACGAATGACGGAAAAGTTACAGCGTAAGCGCTCGTCAGTTTGGGCAGTGCTATGATCCGCCGCCTGGCCGGATTCCTCGCATTTGTGACTATCCCGTAAAACAGAATCTCGACTGTAAAAATTGCAAAAATTCGCTCGGCGGCTGTGGTGTCTTGCTCGCGGAGTACTCTGCTCTCCCTGGATATCGTCGGGCATCACTTATTCCAATACGAACAAGCTGGCTCATTAGATTGGTGGGCGAGACAAAAGTTACAGAGGATGCAGAACAGATTGCTCGCGCAATACCGAAAGCCGCGATGCTATTTCTTCTTGAATAGCTCGATTGCGGTCACATCGCGTATGTCGTGGTACACCGGGGCCATCGCTCTCATCTCGATCAGACCGACAAATGGCCGCTGGATCTTGGATATTCCGTTAAGCGCTCGTCAGTTTGGGCAGTGCTAGGATCCGCCGCCATCGCTATGGCAGCTGTGCGTCCTGCTCCCGGAGACTCTGCTCGCGCTGCACATCTTCCGGCATCACTTATTCCAATACGAACAAACTGGCTCATTAGATTCGTGGCCGACCCAATATTTAAGAGGATGCAGATCCGATTGTCGCCCCATACCGACGCCGATGAAATAAATTCATTGAATAGCTCCATTGCGTTCCATCGCTATGCGTAGTACACCGGGCATTCTTGTCGTTCTGTTGGTAAGGCATCGTATATTCCCTTGCGATACCTCTGTAGAAGGTGGCCACTTTATCGAACGAATCATCGCTGACATAGATGGTCTGCGTTGTGCCCGAAGAGGTTGACACGATGGCCTTCTTCGTGTCTTCGGCGGCGGAATAGGCGAACTTCGTTGCGCCCGGATAAACTTTGAAATCCTGGGCGGAAACTTCGGTGGCCATGGCGAGTACGAATACGCATGCAGCGGCAAACTTCAGGGTCCTCATGTTCCGTCCCCCGGAACCTAAAGATGTTAGCCGAACCGGGCAAAAGTTAACAGACGATCGCCATGCCTCTGGTCCCTGCCTGGATTGTTCCTCAATGTCCGTGCTCGCCGCCGTCTTCCAGATTCACCTTGCCTCGGAACATGCGATAGACAAAGACGAAATATCCCAGCGCGAGAATCATGCCGATCGTCCACCACACAAGACCAACGCCCAACCCATGCTCGCCGGCAGCCGTGTTGTAAATCGTCAGGCTGAAATTCGAGCCCGTGCTGGCGGGCAGCACGTTGGGATAGAGTGCAAAGGCCGCTCCCACCAGCATGGCGACGATGTAGGCACACGACGCCAGGAACGCGCCTTTGTCGTTTCGCCTGGAATGCGCATAGTAAAGATAGATCAGACTGCCGATGACGATCGCCGGGACCAGGTACCCAATGGGCCAGCGGTTGTAATTGCCCAGCACTTGCGGGACGACATACACGGTGGCTATCAGGCTGCCAATCGTGAGCAACACCTGCACCGGCCAGAACCAGCTCGCCACCTTGCGGGCCCGCGCATTCAGGTCGCCTTCAGTTTTGTTGGCGAGGTAAAGCGAGCCGTGAACGACCAGCGTCGCCAGCGCGACCAGGCCGCAGATGACGGTGTACCAGTCGAGGATGCCGTTCTGCGCGCCGACGCGCCAGTTCGTCCACAGCGGCTCGAAGAAATAGCCATCGGCTTGCAGCGGGACACCACGCACCACATTGCCCAACGCAGCCCCCAAGAAGATGGCCAGCAGGATGCTTGAAATTCCGAAGATAACGTCGAAGAAGCTCTTCCACACCGGCTCGGCGACATGGGTGCGAAACTCAATACCGATGCCACGCAGCATTAACAGCCACAGCACCATCATCAGCGGCAGGTAAAATCCGCTGAAGCTGGAGGCGTACAAGAGAGGAAACGCGAAGTATAGCGTTCCGCCGGCGGCCAGCAGCCAGACCTCGTTGCCGTCCCACACCGGGCCGATAGCACGCAGCACCATGCGGCGCTCCGTGTCATCTTTCGCGATGAACAGGTGCACCGCGCCCGCTCCAATGTCGAATCCGTCCAGCAGCACGTAAGCGGCGACCATTACGGCAACAATCATGAACCATAGGGTTGGCATGGCTATCGCACCTCCACGGGAGTTACTGGGACCGAGGGCCCACCATCGGGATCAGGTCCACGCTCGATTTCGCGATACACCAGGAAGAGGAACAGGATGGAAAGCACGGTGTACATCCCCAGGAACCCAAGGAAGCTGAACCAGGCGTTCCCGGCCGACACCATCTTGGAATAGCCATCCACGGTGCGTAGCAGACCATAGACTAGCCACGGTTGCCGGCCAAGCTCGGCGGTCATCCAGCCGGCCGTGTTTGCGATGTAAGGCAATGGGAACAGCAACAGCAAGATCCATAGCATCCAGCGAGCATGGAAGAGCTGGTTGCGCCACAGCAGAAATACTGCGATCACGGAGATTGCGATGAAGATTGTCCCCAGTCCGACCATGACGTGGTAGGAGTAATAGAGCAGTGGAATGCTGTCGGGCCAATCCTGCTTCGGCACCTCGTTCAGACCCTTTACCTCCGCATTCCAGCGGCGCCAGGTCAGAAAGCTCAGCATCTTGGGAACGATGATCGGGTTATCAATCTTCTGCGCCGGCACATCGGGCTGGCCAAGAATCACCAGCGGCGCTCCGGGCTGCGTCTCCCACAGAGCCTCCATGGCGGCCAGCGTTACCGGCTGGTTGCGCGCCACCATGCGGCCTTGAGCGTCGCCCGTCGGGAACAGTTGCAAGACGCTCGCAATCAGCGCCGCAATCACGCCGACGCGAACGAAGATGCGCCCCTGCTGCAAGTGTTTCTGGCTTAGCAGGTAGAACGCGCCGACCGCCGACATCACAAACGCCCCGGTGATGACTGCGCCGCTCATGTTGTGCGCATACTGCCACCAGGCCCACGGGTTCAACACCAGTTCCCAGAAGCTGGTTAGCTGCAGCGAGCCATCGGCCGCACGCTGATAGCCGACCGGGTGCTGCATCCAGGCATCGGTCGCAATAATGAAATATCCCGATAGCCAGGAGCCGACAAAGACCATTAGCGCCGTAAACCAATGCTGCATCCTGGTCAGCCGCTTTTCGCCATAGAGAAACAGCCCCAGGAACGTGGACTCCAGGAAAAAGGCGAACAAGCCTTCCATGGCCAGGGTTTGTCCAATCACGCCACCGGCGTAACGCGAGAAATGCGACCAGTTGGTCCCGAACTGGAATTCCATAGGAATTCCGGTGACCACGCCGATAATGAAATTAATGCCGAATATCTTTGCCCAGAAGCGGGCTGCCCGATCGTAACTTTCATCTTTGGTCTTAATTGCGAGAGTTTTCAAGATCACGATCAACGGCGCCAGTCCCATGGTCAACTGCGGAAACAGGTAGTGATAAGTCACCGTGAAAGCGAAATGCAGGCGGTGAATGATGAGTGCGCTATCCATGCATGGACCTCGGTAGGAAGATGCTGCTCCCGGAGATGGCGCGGCCTTGTGCCGCGCGCAACGGCAGTGGGAACAACGTACCTCTTATTATCCCGCAGCGAGGGGAGCAACGCGCAGTGATTGAAGTCACAGAACGGAGTGGCTATTTTCCTCAGCTCGCTGACGCGGCGCACTACGCGATCAGCGGAGCTCCACCGCGATACCGTGAGCTAAACTAGTGGCAATGTTTCGTCTTTTCCTGAATGCGCTTCTCTCCCTGTGCCTGCTGGCAGCAGTCGCGCTACTCGTGCAGAATCCCGTCAACCTGCAAGCGCAGCAGCAAACCCTGCGCCTCATCCTGAAAGATGGCTCCTACCAGTCAGTAGTGAAATACGAGCTACAGGGTGACCGGGTCCACTATTTGAGTGCCGAGCGGTACGAGTGGGAAGACATTCCTAGTTCGCTGATCGACTGGGACGCGACCAAAAAGTACGAAGCCGATTTGAGCACCGGCAAGATCCACAGGCCGGTTAAAGAAACCTTGGAGGAAGAAGAAGAGCGCCGGAAAGAAGAATCTAACTCGCCGCAAGTCGCGCCCGGCCTGCACTTGCCCGGCTCTGGCGGAGTATTTCTGTTCGATCAGTATCAGGGCAAGCCAGAATTGGCGGAGATCGTGCAGAACGGCAGCGAGGTAAACAAGAATAACAATAGAAGTGCTGTGCGTTCCGCGATTTCTGGTTCCAGTCAGTCCATCGAACTGAAGGGGGAGCACGCCAGGATTCAATCTCACCTGCCGCGTCCCGCCATCTACATTGATATTGACGAAGGCCCCCAGATCACAAGCCAGGCGAACCGCTTCCGATTAGTACGCGTTGCCGTCAAGAAAGACACCCGGGTCGTAGGCAATGTGAAAATGACCATGACCGGCAAGGTAACCCAGCAGAGCATCGCGGTGCCGGCAACCGTGGAGAAGCTTGGCACGGGAGAGTGGGTTAAGCTGACGCCGACCTCAGACCTGGCGGCTGGCGAGTATGCCGTGGTCGAAATGCTGGATCCGCAGGAGATAAATCTTTATGTGTGGGACTTCGGCGTCGATCCCAAGGCACCCGCAAACCCAGACACCGTGCAGCCCGACAAAACCAGCGCGGAAGCATCGCCGAAATAATGCCATCACAACGTCAGGCGGCAGGTGGTTCTTCCTCCCATCCAACGATTCCGATGCCTGCCAAGGCAATGTTGTCACGTCCGGCCTGCTTCACGTGATACATCATGTCGTCGGCGCGCTGCACCATGTCTTGGGGCGAATCCGCATCCGTAGGAAAGGTCGCGACACCTATGCTGGCCCTTAGCGAGAGTGGCACACCCTCGGCCGCGAGCCATTGCCTGGTGTGAAAAACCGACATCAGCCGGCGCGCCACCAACAACGCGCCATCTTTGGAAGTCTGTGGCAGGAAAATCGCGAATTCGTCGCCACCATAGCGAAAGGCGGAATCCACCAGGCGAAGGTTTTCGCGTAACGCCAGTCCCACCTGGCTCAGAAGCCTGCTGCCGGCCAAGTGCCCATGTTCATCATTCACGCGCTTAAAGTTGTCAAGGTCCAGAAACAGCAGGCTGAACTCATCATTGAAACGCTCCGCACGGTGCAGCTCTTCCGACAGGGTGCTGAACAGATGACGAGCGTTGTAGAGGCCGGTGCAGTCGTCGGTGATGCTGAGTTCCTGGATGCGCTGGACGGCGCGGGCATTCTTGATGGCGATGGCCGCGTAATCGGCCAGGGTGCGTAACAGCATCTGGTTGCGGGTGTAAACCTCCATATCAATATTCACCATCTGGATGATGCCCAGAACCCTGCTTCCGGTGCAGACCGGCATGCAAACCGCAGAACACCCGGCTTCGAAAGAGCCTTCGCCGCCACGGTGCTTGACTCGCTCGTCAAGCGCCACGTCAGCAATGACCAGCGGCACTCCGTGATTGATCACCCATCGGGCGAGGCTCTCACCCGATTTCAACCGCACCGCGTTGAGCTGTTCGCAACCTTTGCCCACCGCAGCGGCATAGTAAAGTTCATTCGTGACCTCGTCCAGCATCAGCAGAGACCATGTCGCCGGCTCAAAATACGCGGCCATCTTCTGCATAATGGTATGCAGGATAGTGTCGAGATCAAGCGAAGACGTCAGGGCGGTGGCGACGTCGTGAAAGATCTTCAGCTCATAATACTGCCGATCGTTGTCTGTAACTGGAAGCGACATGCAAGAACGTGACGCAGATTTTCTTTGCTCGTCCGAGAAAAGTGAACCAGGGCATGGCCTTCGATCCGCATCGTGTCAGGCTCAACAGATACACGCCCGCCTGGATGTATTTTACTGGAAAGAACGGTTTTTGGTCTCGGATCTTCAGCCGGACAAGCTGCTTCTATTACGAGTTCCAGACCCCGTTTGACACTGCCTGCCCCGCTTTCTATGATCGGCACAGGGAGCTTGATAATTTCAATTGCATAAGTCCTTGGAGCAGAGCGCGGTCGAGGTCGCTACTTTCGGCCAGCGCTTGCGTCGCGAGCGCGAGCTGCGTGCCATCTCTCTCGACGAAATCTCTGCCACGACAAAGATTGGAACTCGCCTGCTCCGCGCCCTGGAAGAGGAACAGTTCGATCTCCTTCCCGGCGGTATCTTCAACAAGGGATATGTTCGCGCCTACGCCAGGTACGTCGGCATCGATGAGGAGAAGGCGATTGCCGACTACTTGCAAGCCGCGCATGACGCAGCGCCGGGCCATACGGTTCCTGACCCGACCCTTTCAATCCGATTCGAACAATCCAGCCCTGAAGTGGTGAATGAAAGTCCCCGATCTCCATTGCCTGTGGTTCCCATCCTGATCGCCCTCGTTCTGATGGCGGCGGCCGTTGGCGGCTGGCGGCTTTACCGAGCCCGTCATCTCGAGCGGCAGCAGCAAGTTGCCAGCACGGTCGCGCACGATACAACGCAAACCAATTCAACTCTTAACCACCCGACAACCAGCATCCCCATCCCAGAGAAATCATCTTCACCGTCGCCGGTCGCGGCCCCCACAGTTCCTGTGACGGCAACACATGCGGCGAATTCGACGGCCCATGGCCCGTTCGAGATCACCATCCGTCCGACCGGCCGCGCCTGGGTTTCTATCAAGTCCGACGGCAAGTTTGTAGTTCACGGCATCATCAAACCGCCGGATGTGAAGACGATTCGCGCCGGCAGCCAGGTGATTTTTTGGACAGGCAACGCCGGCGCGGTAGAAGTCTCCTTCAACGGCAAGAACGTTCCTCTGACCGGCGGCAAGAATGACGAGCGCGTACTCGTCTTCAATTCCGGTGGACTGCTGCCACCGGCGGCGGCCCAATGACGCAATCCGGCGGCGCATCGTCCAGCCAGCGTACCAGCAAGACTGTTGGCGAAAATGTCGTGCGCATTGAGGCCGACGCATTGCGCGCTCTGGCTGACCGCCTGGCCGGGCCGATGGCGGCACATTTTGAGCGCGCGGTGGAATTGCTCTACGGATGCGCCGGTCGCATCGTGGTTTCGGGCATGGGCAAAAGCGGATTGATCGCCCGCAAAATCGCGGCGACCCTGACCTCTACCGGAAGCCCGGCTTTATTTCTTCATCCCGCCGAAGCCCTGCACGGAGACCTCGGAATGGTGGTCCGCGGCGATGTTGTGATTGCACTCTCGGCCAGTGGCGAGACCTCGGAGATCCTGCAATTGCTGGCAGCCGTGAAGCGGCTGGGCGTGCCTCTCATCACCATGACCTGCGATGAGCTTCACTCCGGCTCCCAAGAGCCGCGCGGCATGTCCACGATGGTGCAAGGCGCCGACATCGCTCTGGATTGCTCAGTTGCTCACGAAGCCTGCTCGCTCGGACTTGCGCCCACCGCCTCGACAACGACCATGCTCGCCTTGGGCGATGCGCTCGCGGTCGCACTTTCGCAACGGCGAGGATTCAAGGAAGAAGACTTCGCCAGCCTGCATCCCGGAGGCAAGCTGGGCAAGCGGTTCCTGCGGGTATCTGCTCTTATGCACACCGGAGATGCGCTCCCGCAAGTGAACCCCGGCACGGCCATGAGCGACGTTATCTACGAAATGTCGCGCAAGGGCCTGGGCATGACCACCGTGGTCGATGGCAAGAAGCTAATGGGACTCATCAGCGATGGCGATCTGCGCCGCCTGCTGGAACGGCATGGCAAGAAGGTGTTCGATCTGGCGGCTGGTGAATGCATGACCCACTCGCCGCGCACCGTCGGCCCTGATGTGTTCGCCGTCGCCGCCCTCGACGTCATGGAGCAGAAGAAAATCACCTCGCTTCCCGTGGTGGACGAAGCCGGCCACCTGGTCGGCGTGCTGCACCTGCATGATTTGTGGGGAACCCAGATGTTATAAGCAAGGTGTCAGCACTCAGCGGTCAGGTTCAACCACACCAAGCAGTGAATCTATGAACCACGCCGGTTGATACCCAACCAAGTTCCGACCAAGTTTTTTGGTTCGACCGCGCTATACTGCCGTACCTATGGATCGGCGCTCCGCATTGAAAGCACTTGGATTGCTTGCCGGGGCAGCTGCGCTGGAAGGGTGCGCCGCCAGGCATATTACCCAGGCCGCGACTCCTCGTCCCCCGCTGTCACCGCTTTTGAAGCTGCCGAAGGTCAACGTTCAACCCGAACGCGAGATACGAACTATCGTCGGATTGCGGCCATTTCGCCCTTCCGGATTCGTAGTCAAAGCTCAAAAGATCGGCAACAAGCTGGTGGTACACAATTACGGACACGGTGGCGCAGGGGTAACTCTCTCCTGGGGAACGGGTGAACTCGCCTGCCGCGAAGTAGACCGCACGGGAGAAAAGAACGTTGCAGTGCTGGGATGCGGCGCCGTCGGTCTGGCGAGCGCGCGATTGCTGCAAGAGCGGGGATGCACCGTCACTATCTATGCCAAAGATCTTCCTCCGCACACAACTTCCAACGTAGCCGGGGCGCAGTGGTTCCCCGTCATGGCTTTCCAGAGAGGACAGGAGTCGTCTGATTTCATGCCACGACTTGTCGAGGCTTCACGCCTCGCCAATGCGCGCTACCAGGTGATGGTGGGGCAGCGCTACGGAATTCGCTGGCTGCCCAACTACTTGATGGGGCAAAGACCGATGACGAACGGCGGCATGCATAGTCTCGACAGCCCCATTCGCGACCTGTTGCCCGAGATGCGGGACCTGCTACCGGCCGAGAATCCGTTCCCATTCGCATTCGTCCGGCAGTTTCAGACCATGATGATCGAGCCGAACACATATTTGCCTGCAGTGATGGAGGATTTCCGCATGGCGGGCGGCCACATCGAGGTCCGCGAATTCGGAAGCATTGCCGACTTGCGGAGCCTGCCTCAGCAAGTAATCGTGAACTGCACCGGGTTGGGCGCAAAGATGCTGTTCGGAGACGACGAATTGACTCCGGTGAAGGGCCAGTTAACGTTCCTCCTGCCACAACCGGAAATTCAGTACTGTACCCTTCCGGAAAATCTCTATATGTTTCCACGCAGCGACGGCATTGCGCTGGGCGGAACGCACGAGACGGGCGTGTGGTCGCTTGAGCCCGACCTTCAAGCCAAGGCGCAAATCCTCTCCGAGCACGCGCGAATATTCCGGGAAATGCGCTCTGAATAAGCGCTCGAGGCTACGCCGTTTCCACAAACGCCATCACCAGTTCGCGCTCGCGGGGACCGTCAAGCTCGATCAGGACCACCCGCTGCCAGGTTCCCAGCAGCAGCAAACCGCGATCCAACATCAGCGTCAGTGAAGTTCCTATCAGCGTAGATAAAATGTGATCGGGCGCGTGCGCCGGATTGTGCGGATGCCGATACTCCAGCTTGGGAATGATGTGCTCAAAGGCATCCAGCATGTCCAGGTCTGTCCCCGGATCGAGATCGGCGGTAGTCAATGCGGCCGTAGTGTGCAGCACACTCAGTTGGCACACGCCGGTCTTATCGCCATACTGTTTCCACAGGATGGCCTCCAGCTGCTTGGTGATATCCACCACCTCGCGCTTCTTGTGGGTTTTAATCGTAAGCCGATGCATCACTCACCTACCGACCCGGCGTGAACAATTCCAATCGCACCCGCCACGCGACCGACTGTCCCGGCTGCAACAGCACCATGCCGGTATCTGCACCTGCCCAATTCTTGTTGTATGGATCAGGTAGATTGAACTGCGGCTCTAATGCGACAAAATTTTTCTGCAGCGGCGCATACACCTGGATTGACTTGATCTGCGGCGAAAGCGTTATCAGCCGCAAACCGTATCTCACTTCCGGATCGATGAGCTCCGTAACTGTGCTGCCGTCGTCGCGATATTTCAGCTCGGAAAAATTGTCGTCCAGATATTGCGTGCCAAGTGGACGGCCGCCGGGGGCGCTGAAGTCATACGGCGTGCCTTTGACCGGAACTCGTTGGCCGGTGATGAACGAATCATCGTAGTTATTCATGACGGCGCGAGCATCGCTGGGCAGTTGCAGCCTGACCTGCTGACGGTCGCCGCTGGGGAGGACGAAATAAGGATGCCAGCCAATCCCCATAGGCAGCGGTTCATGGCCCACGTTGGTTGCGGTAACCGTCATCTCGAAGGCGCCATTGCTCAGGGTAGTCTCGACCCGCACATCCGTGTCAGAGAGCCAATGTCCATCGAAGTTGCCGGCGTGCAGCACGGCAGTCACGCTGGAATTGCCGCCCCAGGACTTCTGTTTGACCTCTTCGAATTTCGAGCGCCGCATCAGCCCGTGAATCGCATGCTTTTCTGCGCCGGGATTGTTGCCACTCCAGTTTGCCGGCAGCGTAACCGTTTTCCCGGCCACATCGGCGGTGATGGTCTTGCCATCCGGCGAAAGCTTGCCGCGAATGCGATTGGCGAACGGTAGAAGAATGGCTCCGCCAATCTTGAATACCTGGTTCCCGAACTCGTCATCGCCGCTGTCCAGCAGCTTCTCGGCATCGGGCAAGGCTGGCGAGTTCAGCAGGTCGATTACGCCCTTTCCCGGCAGGTAGGCCTTGATCTGCAACACGGCCATGCCGCGTCCCGGCACAACCGTGGTTTCCAGAAACTGCGGCTCGCTTTTGTTTCTGGACTTAGGCAGTCGCAGTATCACCACCGGCTCTCCCCCAATGGAAATCGGCGGCGATGAGTGCATGTAAACTTGAGCGCTGCCATCCTCGGAAATCCACCCGCAAGTCAACACCATCGCCAGGCAAAAGCTCAAACTCGCGGTGCGTTTGAACATCCACATTATCGGTTCCGACTCCATAAGCACGTCTAGTTTATCGCGAGTGCTGAGATTCTTGGCATTGGTGAATGGAACTGAGCGCTATTACGAACCAGACGACCCGAATCCTTTGGCACCGCGCGCCGCGTCGCTCAGTTCGTCCTCCACAACGTCATGGGCGAGAAACGGATGCTCAAGCAGTTGCGCGATCTTGTCGCCTTTGCGGATGGAATACGGCTCGTCGCCCAGATTCTCCATCAGCACGATGATCTCGCCACGATAGCCGGCGTCAATCACTCCCGCATTGCATAGCAGCCGCTTCCTCGCGAGGCCGGACCTGGTCTTCACGATCCCTCCCGCCGCCGGCACAAACTCGATGGCGATGCCGGTACAGACTCCGGCTGCCCCGTGCGCCGCAACAGTGATGTCCTCGCAAGAGTAGAGATCGTAGCCAATGTCTTCTCCCGGGTGGGCGACGGTTGGCAGAACGGCATCCGGCGAAAGCTTCTTCACTTTGAGCATGAGCCCAATTGTGCCAGAAGTGTTTGCCCCATGTCGTGTACACTGGCCGCGCTATCATGGATCAAATTCCCCGCCCGCAGAGCGTTCGCTTCCTCGACGAGACCGCGGTTCAACGCGCCCTGCACCTGGACGCGCTGCTTCCCTCCATGGAACGCGCGCTCATCGATTTTTCCGCCGGGCGGGTGCTGCAACCGGTCCGCAGCATAATTTCGATTCGCGAGCACAGCGGATTTATGGGGCTTATGCCAGCGGTCTATGGCGACATCATGGGCGCCAAGCTGGTCAATTTTTACCCCAATAACGGGGCGCGAGGGCTGCCCACGCATCTCGCCATAATCGCGCTGTTTCGTTCGGAAACGGGCGAGCCATTGGCCATTATGGATGGCCGCCTGATCACGGAATTGCGCACTGCGGCAGTGTCGGCAGTAGCTACCCGGCTGCTATCTGCGCCTGATGCCCGGCGGCTCGCAATCCTCGGCAGCGGCGTGCAGGCCCGCGCCCACATCCGGGCTTTAAGCCTGGTGCGAAAATTCGACGAGATTCGCATTTGGAGTCGCAATCCGCAAAATGCAATATTGTTGGCCAATGAGGTTGGTGGCGTGGCGACTTCTGCCGAGGAAGCCGTGCGCGACGCCGATGTTGTTGTCACCGTGACGGCCTCCTCTGAGCCGGTGCTGAGCGGAAAATGGTTGAAGCCGGGCGCAATGATCAACGCCGTGGGCGCGGTCGGGCCGAAGCGTCGCGAACTCGACAGCGACGCCATGCGCGGCGCATTCGTGGTTGACTCGCGTGAGGCCGCGGCGGTGGAGTCGGGCGATATGTTGCTGGCGGGGGCAAGTATCTATGCAGAGTTGGGCGAATTGCTGGCCGGCACTAAGCCCAAACCCGAAACTGAAATCACGGTGTTCAAATCGCTGGGTCTGGCAGTGGAAGACCTGGCCGCCGCGAAACTGGTGCTGGATGCCAATCCGATATGACAGTCATTTCAGCCCGGCGTTTTCGGCCGCCAGTTTCGCCGTCGAACTCCAGTCCATGTCCTCCATGCCGCGGCCAATGGCCGTGAGCATGTGATCCCGCACCACGCTGGCAAAAGGCATAGGCGCATCGACAGCGTCGGCTGCGCCCAAGGCAAGCCGGACGTCTTTGAGCCCCAGCCGCAATTTGAAGCCGGCAGGCTGATACCTTTCGTCGGCTATGATCCCGCCATAGGTCTTATACACCGGCGCTCCGAACAACGAATTGGTGAGGACATCTACATAGGCATGCGGATCGATGCCGTATTTCCGTGTGAGCGCGACCGCTTCTCCCAGTGACTCAATCACAGACGCAATGAGGAAGTTGCCGCTGAGCTTAACCACGTTCGCCATCTCCGGCATGTCGCCAATGACGAACACGCGTTGCCCCAACACTTCCAGGAGAGGTTTGGCCCGTTCCACTGCCGACTTATCGCCTGCGGCCACCACAAACAACTTTCCTGCTTCGGCGGCTTCGGGACGCCCAAACACTGGAGCGGCAATGTACTGCTGCCCACGCTTGCCGTGCTCTTCGGCGAGTTTCTGAGACAATGCAACGCTAATGGTGCTCATCGAGATGTGCATCGCGCCGCGTGGCAGATTGTCCAGCACACCTCCTGAATGCAATACCGCCGATTCAACCGCGTGATCGTCGGCGAGCATGGTGATGACAGCCTCCGCGTCTTTCACGGCTTCGGCCGTCGACTGGCCCACCTTGGCGCCTTGCGCGCGCAGGGCGTCGGCTTTCGATAGAGTTCGGTTCCACACCGTGACGTCATGCCCGGCGCGAAGCAGATGACCAGCCATGTGGCTTCCCATGTTTCCTAATCCAAGAAATGCGATCTTCATCGCGAACCTCTTTCCGGTTGAGCTGCAGTCTGCACAGATGCGTTGAAAGCACTCCCGGCTGCGCTGAAAAGTCGCGCATCCGCCGACTTGCTGAGAGCCTGTGTACGCCGCAGATCCGGTTTTTACGCAGCATTCGCGATATGATGCAACCAGTTCCATGTCGAAGCGACCGAAGTTGTCCATTCACGAACAGCGGCGGAAGTTCGGCCAGTCGATACGCGACAAAGTCAGCCGCGTCAGTCAAGGCGACTGGACTCCCAAACACCGCGACTTCGAGGTTGTGGATCTACTGCGCAAAGCGCAGCGCGGCCGCGTCCCCAAGCTGTTGCCCATCAAGTTTGCGCGCATGGCAGCTTCACCTTTCGGGTTCTACCGCGGGGCCGTTCCGGTAATGGCGGCTGACCTCTCCAGGTTGCCGAACACCGGCCTTTATTCGCAAATTTGTGGTGACGCGCACGTTCGCAACCTTGGAGCCTACGCGGGCCCGGATGGACGGCTCATCTTCGACATCAACGACTTCGATGAAACCATCCGCGGGCCTTGGGAATGGGATGTAAAGCGGATGGCCGCCAGCTTGATTCTGGCCGGCCGCGAAGCCTACAACACCGAGAAGGAGTGCAAGGAGGCGGTACTCGTTTTCGCACGCAGCTACCGTGAATCAATGCGCAACTTCTGTGAGATGACGGTGCTGGAACTGGCCCGCTATCAGATTTTCCGCCACCTCGATGTTTCGCCGGTGCTCGCCGTGTTGCGTAAGGCTGAGCGATCAACGCCCCAGCGCAATCTCGAGCGGCTGACCGTACTGCACGACGGGAAGTATCGCTTTCGCGAGCAGAAACCACTGCAATTTCACGTGCCGCGCCAGACTGCGGCCAAGGTCATCTCGGGGTTGCGCAACTATGTCAAAACGCTGCTGCCCGAAAGACAACGCTGGTGCGCCGAATACCATGTCGCGGATGTGGCTTTTCGGGTCGTGGGTGTCGGCAGCGTCGGGGTGCGCGACTATGTTGTCCTGCTGTTCGGCCGAACCATCAACGATCCGCTCTTCATCCAGGTTAAAGAGGAAGACGCATCGGCATATGCGCCGTATGTGCGGGGGGGCCGCGTTCCCGTGAATCAGGGGCGGCGCGCAGTCGAGGGACAACGCGCCATGCAGGTGCAATCTGACATTTTCCTGGGATGGACGGCCATCGCCGGCCGCGGCTATCTGGTCCGCCAGTTGCGCGATCACAAAGGCGCCATTGAGAACCACGATCTCGAGGGCAGCGGGCTGGAGCAGTACGCGCGGGTTTGCGGCGAACTGCTTTCCAAGGGGCACGCTCGCGCGGGCGATTCATGCGCCATCTCCGGATATCTCGGCAACAGCGACAAGTTCGATAAGGCCATGGTCGCCTTCGGCCCCGCCTACGCCGACCAAAGCACCAAAGACTTCGAGGAGTTCAGACGGGCGGTCGGCCTCCGCAAACTGCCCGCAGTTCCCCGGAATAATTCGTTCATTGGCGGGGGAAAAACGGCCCGCGGCAAGAATCCCTGAGCAGGTCACACAGAGTCAGACACGCGCTTCGAAAGTGCGTTTTCAGAACGGTTGATCTTGTGTCGGAAGGGGCATTTTAGTCCCATTGTTGAAACGCAGAACCGTCTGGCGCTGTGGAAAACCTTGTGGAAGACGAGGTCTAACTAGCGTCAAACCATGCTGTTGTGGCCTGCTAATGTGATATGCCCAGTTATTGATGCAGATTCAACCAGCAGAAAAACAAGCGGTTACAACACACGTCAACGTTCTGTAAATACGATTTCACACTAAAATTGCACTTCCCTGCCGGTCAGAGGTTTTGCACAATTTCAGGGACCTTAGAAGTGGGTAATGGTATCCCGATCGCCGTGGGAAGTGGCACAGGAGCGCGTCTCTAATCTTCCCCAACCCTGAGAACCGCCAGAAAAGCCTCTTGCGGAATGTCCACTCGACCTATGCGTTTCATGCGTTTCTTGCCTTCCTTTTGCTTTTCCAGCAGCTTGCGTTTACGGCTGATGTCACCGCCATAACACTTGGCGATCACGTTTTTGCGCAGGGCCGCGACCGTCTCGCGGGAAATTATCTTGGCGCCGATAGCTGCCTGGATGGCTACTTCGAACATCTGCCGCGGTATGAGTTGTCTCATCTTCGAGACCAGTGCCTTGCCGCGGTCGTAGGCAAAATCGCGATGCACGATGATCGACAGCGCATCCACGGGATCGCCCGACACCAGGATGTCGAGCTTCACCATGGGTGACTCCCAGCTTCCGGTTACGTGATAGTCGAGCGAAGCATAGCCGCGCGAAATCGTCTTCAGCCGGTCGTAGAAGTCGAGCACGATCTCGTTCAGCGGCAGTTCGTAGCTCAACATCACGCGCGTGGAGCTTACGTACTCAAAGCCTTTCTGCTTGCCGCGCTTGTCTTCTACCAGCTTCAGAATTCCGCCAACATATTCCTCGTTCGTCAGGATCGTGGCCAGGATCACAGGCTCTTCGATTTTGGCGATCTCGCTGGGATCGGGCCAGCGGGAAGGATTATCGACCTCAATCACGCTGCCATCGGTGAGGGTGATCTTGTACCGGACGCCGGGAGCGGTGGTGATCAGCTCGAGATTGTATTCGCGCTCAAGCCTTTCCTGGATAATCTCCATGTGCAGCAAGCCGAGGAAGCCGCAGCGAAAGCCAAAACCCAGCGCAACCGAACTCTCCGGCTCGAAGAAGAAGGACGAATCGTTGAGCCGCAATTTTTCCAGGGCCTCCCGCAGAAGTGTGTGCTCGTGCGCATCCACGGTGTAGAGCCCGGCGAAAACCATGGGCTTCAGTTCCTCGAAGCCCGGCAACGGCTCGATCGCGGGATGATGATCGTCGGTGATGGTGTCGCCGATCTTGCAATCCGCAACTGTTTTAATCGTGGCCGTCAGAAAACCTACTTCGCCGGCGGTCAACTGCTCCACCTCAACCGGCTTTGGGGTGAGAACGCCGAGCGTCTCCACATCGAAGGTGCGGCCGTTCGACATCAGGCGAATGCGCTGGCCCTTGTACAGCGTGCCTTGGATGACGCGCGCCAGCACCACCACGCCGCGATACGAGTCGAACCAGGAATCGAAGATGAGCGCCTGCAATTGATTGCTGGCCCGTCCCTTGGGCGGAGGAATTTGCTTCACTACCGCCTCCAGCACCTCGGGCACTCCCATACCGGTCTTAGCACTGATGGCCAGGGCGTGCGATGCATCCAGGCCGACAGCGCTCTCGATCATCTCCTTGGTGCGCTCGATGTCGGCGCTGGGCAAATCAATCTTGTTGATGACGGGGATGATCTCCAGCCCGTTGTTAATGGCGATATATGCGTTCGCCAGGGTTTGCGCTTCCACGCCTTGGGACGCGTCTACGACCAGCAGTGCACCTTCGCAAGAGGCCAGCGAGCGCGACACTTCGTAGCTGAAGTCCACGTGGCCGGGAGTATCGATCAAGTTGAGCTGATAGATTTTGCCGTCAGCCGCCGGGTACATCATGCGCACCGAATGCGCTTTGATGGTAATGCCGCGCTCCCGCTCCAGGTCCATAGCGTCCAGCACCTGGGCCTGCATCTCGCGCGCCGTCAGCGAGCCGGTAAGCTCGAGCAGGCGGTCGGCCAGCGTGCTCTTGCCATGATCAATATGGGCGATGATCGCGAAATTTCTGATGAGGGATGGATCCATGCGTGGTAGCTAGCGCTAGCTTGATTCTACAGGAGAAAACACGTGTGGATTTGGGCCTTTCAACGCACTCGCACTCGCACTGCATAGCCGTCTTCGTTCGAGACCAACGCGTCGTGCCAACCGTTTTCAACTTCGGGCAACGATCTTCCCTCATTGAGCGCCGCTTGCACCGTGATCTGCGGATTCGTGGCTGGAACCTGCATGGTCAGTACGCCGTCTGCAAATTCAGCCTCCGCCGTTCGTTCTCCAGCAGTCACGTACTGCTGACGAAGTTGCAGCAATTGCCGGTACCACTCCAGCATCTCCAAGTTCTCTGCCGCGGTCGCCCATGTCAACTTCGAGCGGCGAAATGTCTCCGGATCTTCCGGGTCAGGCACTTCACGGAAGTCGAAGTCCTTGAACTCGCTGCGACGGCCCTGGCTAACCGCCTTCCGCAATTCCGGGTCTTCGAAATCGGCAAAGAATTGAAAGGGCGCAGTCTCGTCGTATTCCTGTCCCATAAACAAAAGCGGGGTGTGTGGGGCCAATAGCAGTAGCGTCGCAGCCAGTTTTCGCGCGCCGAGCGGAATCAGCGCAGTGAGTCGTTCGCCCTTCGCGCGATTGCCCACCTGATCGTGGTTTTGCACGCAGATGACATTCGCCGGCAGAGGCACGTGCTGCGCGCTCGTCCCGCGCGGCCCATTCCAGAAAGGATAATGCTGGCCCTGGAAAACATAACCTTCGCGGAGCGCGCGAGCGATCTGTTCCGGCTCGCCAAAGCCCTGGTAATAGCCCTGTCGCTCCCCGGTGAAGTAGGCGTGCACAGCATGATGAAAGTCATCGCTCCACACCGCGTCCAAGCCATAGCCGCCATCTCGCGGCGCTCGGGTGTAGCGCGAATCATTTTCATCGGTCTCGGCGATCACCGTGACCGTGCGATTCAATTCGCGGGCCAGCGACTGTACCCGCTCCTGGATCTCGGCGAGGATGTGTTTGGGTGAATCGTCTTTGATGGTCTGCACTGCATCCAGCCGCAAGCCGTCGAGGTGATATTCGCGAATCCAATGCAGTGCGTTCCCCACTACGTAGCGGCGAACATGCTCGCAACCCGCGGCGTCGTAGTTCACCGCATCTCCCCACGGTGTCTTGTGGTGCGCGGTGAAGTACGGACCGAAGTTGCGCAGATAATTACCTTCCGGTCCGAGATGGTTGTAAACCACGTCGAGCATCACTGCCAGGCCGAGGTGATGCGCGGCGTCGGTGAAGCGCTTAAGCGCCTCGGGGCCACCGTAGCTCGCTTGCACGGCGTACGGCGATACGCCGTCGTATCCCCAATCGCGCTTGCCCGGAAAAGCTGACACGGGCATAACCTCAACCACCGTAACCCCTAGCCGCTTCAGGTATTCGAGCTTCGCGATAGCGCTGTCGAACGTGCCTTCAGGCGTGAAGGTCCCAACGTGCAGTTCGTAAATCACATAGTCGCGCAGGGCGAGCCCGCGCCATCCAACGTCGGTCCATTGGAACGTTGAGGGGTCAAGGATCTCCGATGGGCCGTGCACACCTTCGGGCAGAAAACGTGAAACCGGGTCAGGAATTGGCGGGCCGCCGTCGACAACATAGGCGTAGCGGTCACCAGCAGCAGCTGTGGCGGTGGCAACAAAATCTTCGCCATCGCGCCGCATCGGGATGTCTTGCGGCTGCGCACCCGCGCGCGCCAGGCGCAGCGTGATCTGGTTCGGGATCGGCGCCCACACGCGAAATCCGACGTCGTTGCCGCGCAGCGTAGCACCGTAGAAAACAGCCTGATGTGCAGTGGCCACGCAACATCAGACGAGCGTAATGCGAGATGGGATGCTTTCGATTGCGTTCGCTCGATAGAATCAGTATGCATGTCCTTGATACTCGCCTCCGCCTCACCACGCCGCGCCGAGCTATTGCGCAACGCGGCAATCCCTTTCACGGTTGAAGCCGCCCATGTTGCAGAGCAGCCTGCCACCCACGAGAAGCCCCTGGACTATGCACAACGGCTGGCGCGCGACAAGGCGCGCGCGGTGTTCGCTCGCCATTCGCAAAACGTAGTGCTGGGCGCCGATACCGTCGTGGTCGTCAACCAGCATCTTCTGGAGAAACCTGCCGACAACGCTGATGCCGCGCGCATGTTGCGTCTGCTCTCGGGACGAACCCATCAGGTGATCACGGGCGTGTGCCTGCTGGTCCAAGACTTCGAACAGACCGAAGCCGAAGTCACCCAGGTCATCTTCAGCCCACTTTCGGAGGATGAGATAGCTACTTATGTCGCCAGCGGCGAGCCTATGGACAAAGCCGGAGCGTACGCCATTCAGGGCATCGCTTCACGCTGGGTGGAGCGAATCGAGGGTTGTTACTTCAACGTGGTGGGTCTTCCGGTGCCAAGGGTGTATCGCATGTTGCGCGCCGCTGAAGTTGCGGTTGGCCGGACGCTGCTCGAAAGGACTTGAACGGGAGGCGCAACTGAGAGCGTGGAATTTAGGGCTCCCGCGCCTGTCGCGGCGATTCTTCGCCCACAGCTTCGTTACTACGACTTCTTATCTTCGTTCGTGGGGGGCGGTGGCTGGGTGGTTGTGGGTGGCGGAGTGGTTGTGGTTGTGGCAGTCGTAGTCGAGTTATTCTCGTTCACTGACGATTTAAAGTTGCGGATGCCTTCCCCCAGGGCTTTGCCCAACTCGCCCAGCTTCTTCGGACCGAAAATCAGCAGGACGATAACCAGGATCACCAGCAGGTGCATCGGCGCGAATAGTCCTCTTTCCACAGAGACCTCCGTAAAGACAGCCCGGTGCATCCAAGGTCAGGCAACGGGTAGCACGTTTCTAAGCGAATTCTAGGCTTCCGCGCGGGTCGCGTCAAAGCAAGCCAGCTGGGGTCGCAAGCTTAGTCAATAGCTTCAATTAGCCCCGCCAAGAGAACTGCCCGGCGCGGCAACTCGGCGGCGATCACGTGCTCGTGCGTGGCGTGTGCGCCGTCGCCAACCGCGCCGAGGCCGTCCAGCGTCGGAATCCCGATTCCGCCAGTGAAGTTGCCATCCGAGCCACCGCCGACCGCAATCTCTGCCAGCGAGAAACCCAATTCGCGGGCAATCTTTCGCGCCAGGTGATACAGCGCGACCACCTGCTTCGTGCGCTCCATGGGCGGGCGATTGATACCGCCCTCAATCTCGATCCTGCATTTCGGATCGACAGGCCGCAGTCTCCGTATCTTGCCTTCCATCACCGCACCATCTGACTTATTGGCGATGCGAAGGTCCACTTCGGCGCTGGCTTCCGCGGGGATGACATTGGTGCGCGTACCGCCCCGGATGACGCCAACATTCAGGGTGACACCACGTTTAAGGTCGGTCAGCCGCGAGATGGCCAGTGTTTGATTCGCCAGTTCAAGGATCGCGCTGTGGCCTTTTTCAAAGTCGAGCCCAGCGTGCGCGGCCTTTCCCGTGATCTTCATGAGGAATGACCCGACCCCTTTGCGCGCCGTCTTCAAAGCGCCTCCAGGCCCAGATGGCTCGCAAACCAGCACCGCAGCGCATTGCCGCGCCATCTTCTCGGTAAGCGCGCGCGAGCTCTCGCTGCCTCCTTCTTCGTCGGAAACCAGCAGCACGGTCACCGGGCGCGACAAGCCGCCTCGGACTTCACGTGTTGCCCACAGCGCAAACATCATCTGCGCAATACCGCTCTTCATGTCAAAAACGCCGGGCCCATAGAGGCGGCCTTCTTCCTCACGCCACGGCATGGTCCGCAGTGTTCCGAGATCGTACACAGTATCGAAATGGCCCAGCAGCAGCAAGGGCTCGCGCCCTTTTGCGCCGGGGAAGTCCACTTGCAAGTGGTTGCCGGCTGACCGTTGCCGATGAATTCTGACGCGCCCCCCCAGGCACTCGAACTCTGCTGCCAGGTAGGAGCACAGTGCGTCGCACGCCTGCTTGTTCTGCGTGGGCGACTCTCGCAGGACCATCTCGCGCACGCTCGCCACGATTTCGCTTTGCCGCGCTGTCAGCCACCGCAGTAGTTCGGTGTAATCGTGGTTCGGCTGCCGACGCGCCGGTTTCGCCATATTCTTCTATCTCTCCTGTACTCTGCATTCTGCGTTCTGCTGCGGAATGTATAATCGGGACTCTTACGGGACTACTTAATGAGTGAACCGGTGAACCCCGCGCCCGAGGACGACGACAATGTCACGCTCGACATCCAGGACATATTGCGCATCCTGCCGCACCGCTTCCCGCTGCTGCTGGTTGACCGCATCATTCACCTCACTCGCACCAAGCGGATTGTGGCAATCAAGAACGTTACCATCAACGAACCGTTCTTTGCAGGGCACTTTCCCGATAATCCCATCATGCCCGGCGTGCTGGTGGTAGAAGCCATGGCGCAGGCCGGCGGGGTCCTGCTGTTGACCGAATTCCCGGACCGTGCCGAGAAGCTGCTGTTGTTTACCGGCATCGAACGCGCGCGTTTCCGCCGGCCCGTGATACCCGGAGACCAGCTTCGCATTGAGGTGGACGTCTTGGCGTGGCGCGGCACCGCAGGGCGCATGCAAGGCAAAGCTTATGTTGGCGACAAACTGGCCTGCGAGGCGATCGTCACCTGCCGCCTGCTGAACCGTCCGAAAACAGCGGAAGCCGCTCCGGAGCTCGCTCCTGCAGTTGAGCGGTCGTAAATTTCCAGATGAACATTCACCCGACGGCCATCGTCGATCCTTCCGCGAAAATCCCTGCATCGTGCAGCGTTGGGCCGTACTGCACCGTGGGCTCGGGCGTGGAGTTGGGTGAGAACTGTCAACTGATTTCGCATGTCGCGTTGGGTGGCCCCAGCAGGTTCGGCAGCAACAACAAAATTTATCCGTTCGCCGCGCTTGGTATGGATCCCCAGGACATTACCTATGCCGGAGAGCCGACACGACTGGAAGTTGGCGACCACAACGTTATCCGCGAATATGTCACTATCACGCGCGGCACCGCCAAGGGCGGCGGAGCTACCCGCATTGGTAGCCATATTTTGATCATGGCCTATACCCACATCGGGCACGATTGCTCTATCGGCGATCACGCCATGCTGGTAAATGCCGCCACCTTGGCGGGACATGTAACCGTCGAAGAGTGGGCCGTGATCGGCGCGCTGTGCCCGGTACATCAGTATGTTCGGGTCGGCGCTCACGCCTACGTTGGCGGTGGGACGACCCTAACGCGAGATGTGTTGCCGTACTCCATGACCAGCGCTGAACGCGACACCCACGCGTATATGCTGAATAAAGTGGGCCTTCAACGCCGGGGCTTTTCGCGCGAGCGCATTGCCCGGCTGCATCATGCATTCAAGGTCTTGCTGGCCTCGAAGCTGAATACGTCGCAGGCATTGGAGAAGCTGCGAGCGGAAGGCGCACAGGGCGACGATGTGGAGGCGCTGCTGCGCTTTGTCGCGTCCTCAGAGCGTGGAATTATCAAGTAAGAAAGCCGGATCTCGCCCATGTCGGAGTCTCCGCAAAAGATTGGTCTCATCGCCGGCAATGGCAAGTTTCCCCTGCTGGTGCTGGATGCTGCTCGTTCCCAAGGCCTGCAGGTCGTCGTCGCCGCCATTAAGGAAGAGGCCTCGCCCGACATCGGGCAGCGCGGTGCTGCCGCCGTTTACTGGCTATCGTTAGGGGAACTGTCGAAGCTGATCGACACCTTCAAACAGGAGGGCGTTACTAGGGCGATCATGGCTGGCCAGGTCAAACATAAGCAGATATTCAGCAGCATCAAGCCCGACTGGAAGCTCGCCAAGCTTCTGCTCTCGCTGACTACGCGCAATACCGACTCGCTGATCGGAGCGATCAGCAAAGTTCTCGGAGAGGAAGGAATCACGCTGATGAATTCCACGGCACTGCTGGAACCGATGCTGGCGAGCGAAGGGGTTTTGACACAGCGCGGCCCGACCGATTCCGAACAGACCGACATCACCTATGGGCGGGCGGTCGCGCACCATCTTTCGCGCTTCGACATAGGCCAGACCGTCGTGATCGCCGAAGCCGCATGCGTTGCCGTGGAAGCCATGGAGGGCACCGACGCAACCATTCTTCGAGCCGGCGAGATCATGCAGTCGCCCTCGTTGGGCAAAACCCCCTCGACCTTGAGCCGCGCCTTGACCGTGGTTAAGGTCGCCAAGCCGAACCAGGACATGCGCTTCGATGTGCCGGTCGTCGGCATGAAAACAATCGAAACCATGAAGCAGGCCGGCGCAACCTGCCTTGCCCTCGATGCCGGACGATGCCTGTTGTTGGACCGTGAAGCACTGCTTTCGGCGGCGAATGATGCAGGAATTTGTGTCGTCGCCGAGATGGCGGTCAGCCATATTCCTCACCACAGTGTATGAGAGACTGTGCCTGACGAGGAGACGCCGCTATGCCTTCCAAGATACCCAAGCCTAAACGATTTCGCGCCGCATCCGCAGTGAAGGCCGCGGCTCGTCAGGCGATCGGAACACCCCCGCCGACGCGCGCCGAGCCCGCCAGCAAAAAGCGGAAACTGAAGAGTGACAAACACAAGCCAACTCTGAACAAGATCCTTGAGGAAGCTGGAGAATAGTTCTCCTCTACAATCTTGATTGGAGTTCTTGCCGAGCTGATACGGCCAGCCTCCATCGGTTGTCACTTGCGCAAGAAAGCGATCATCGCGACTCTCCGAATTGGCTGGCTGCTGGCCCTGACCTCCAGTCTGTGCTTGACCGTGCGCGCGCAATCTCCACCTTCCGCTCAACCACCCGATCAGCACCCAGGCATGGATATGCAAATGCCCATGGACTCGATGCCGCACATGGACCACGAGATGGACACCGCGCGTGACTTCCTGATGCGCGAATCGTCAGGCACTGCGTTTCAACCTTCATCGTGGCCTATGCCGATGATCATGACCAGCGCAGGCCAGTGGCGCTTGATGTGGATGGCACAGGCGTTTCTGGTAGAGACGCAGCAGACCGGACCTCTCGGCGCCGACAAGTTCTACTCGACCAATTGGGGCATGCTCAGCGCGTTGCACCGGCTCGGCGGCGGTGACGTCATGCTGCGCACTATGCTCAGCCTGGAACCCGCAACCGTCAGCGGCGAGTTCTATCCCATGCTATTTCAGACGGGCGAGACGGCTTACGGCAAGCCCATCGTCAACGGCCAGCACCCGCACAACTTCGTGATGGAGTTAAGCCTGCAATATGCGCATCGGCTAGGCCAGCACGCAGTTTGGGACCTGTACTATGCGCCGGTTGGCGATCCGGCGTTAGGGCCAGTTGCTTATCCGCATCGCGCATCGGCGATGGAGATTCCCCAAGCCGCTCTCGGGCATCATTGGGAAGATTCGACGCATATTCTCTACAACGTGGCGACGGCCGGCATCTCGTATAAAGCGGTGCGACTTGAGGCATCCGGCTTTCACGGCGCCGAGCCTGACGAATATCGTTGGGATATTGACTTTGGAGCGATGAACTCTTATTCCGGCCGGCTCACGGTCACGCCGACCGCAAGATGGCTCGTACAAATTTCAGCCGGTCACCTTGTCCACCCGGAAGCGCTAGAGCCGGGGAATATTGTGCGCACAACTGCTTCGGTTGAATACGTTGTTCCGCGCCCGCACGGTAATGCGTGGGCGACAACCCTGCTGTGGGGACGCAATGGCAAGCAGGCTGTACATTACGGTACCAACGCAGTGCTGGCGGAAACCGCCGTGCCCTTCAAGGAGAAGAATTTCGTCACTGGACGTTACGAATGGTCACAGCGTGATGAGTTGTTTGCCAATAATCCTGCGCTGGCGCAGCAGCTGTTCGAGCAAACCGGCAGCCACTGGTTCGATATCAGCTCCTACACCGTCGGCTATACGCGCGACATAGGCATCTTTCACAACGTGGAGACGGGATTGGGGGCAAACGTCTCACTGTACGGCTTGCCCGATGTCATCAAGCCCTACTACGGCGACCACCCGCTGGGCGTGAACGTCTACCTGCGATTGCGGCTCAAGGAGAATCGGTGACGCTGGGCCGCAGATTTCACGGATATCGAAGGCGAAGAGCTAAGAGCTAACAACGGACTTTTCCAGCGGCACTTCCACCACCATGCGCGTCCCTTGTTCAGGTCCGCTTTCCGGAGTAATGGTCCCACCGTAAGCTTCGATCAGGGCTTTGGAGATGGCCAGACCTAATCCGTAGCCGCCGGTGTTGCGTGCGCGAGAGCTGTCGCCACGATGAAAGCGTTCGAAGAGATGGGCGAGTTCCGACTGCGGGATACCGGGACCGTTATCCTCGACCTCAACATAGCCGCGCTGGCCATCAGAGCGCGCGCGCAGCAGTACCTTTCCACCGGCGGGGCTGAAGCGAATCGCGTTCTCCAGCAGGTTGGACCATACCAACTCCAAATCGTCGGCGTCAGCGCGCATGGGCATTGGACCGTTACTGACGAAATCAATGGTGACACCGCGGTCGCGGGCTACCGGCGCAAGGTGTTCCACTGCACTCTCGCAAGTGGTCGCCACCTCCACCGCCTCCAGGTCGCGGCGCGCACTTCCGGCCGCCCACTGTTCAGCACGCGCCAGGCGGAGCATCGAATGCATCAGTTGTTCCAGGCGTGCCATGTCATCGAGCGCTTGCTCCAGACCGGCGCGATACTCTTCTGCGGCGCGAGGCCGCTGCAACAGCGATTGCAGTGTGGACTTCAGGATTGCAACCGGCGTCTTCAGTTCGTGCGCGGCGTTGGCCAGAAATTCGCGCTGTTGGGTGAACGCGCGATGCAATCCTTCGAGCATGGCGGTCATGGCTTGGGTCAGGGGTGCGAGCTCGGTCGTGCTCAAAGCTGCCTCGCTGGGATTCAACTTCCAGTTCGAGGCATCGACCAAGGCTGCGCTGGCGGCTAGTTCGGCGAGGGGACGCAATCCTCGCCGCAAGCCCAAAACTGCTATTCCTACCGTGACCAGCAACAACAGGCCGCTGCCGGCCGCGATGTAGATGCCGGCATATGCGACTGCGCGGGACATCTGCTCAGTAGGCGCTGCATAAGTCACCGTCAGCACGTCGGTGGAAGGCGCATCGCCTTCGCGATCGAGGACGGGAACGTTCTCCAACCGCACCGCACGATAGTGGATGCCATTCACCGTAAAGTTTGCGTGTTGCCGGTTCTTCCTCGGAATGGCCTGCAGATCCTGCGGCCAGTTCGGAGACTGAGCAATCAAGCGTCCGTCGCCGCTTGCCACCTGGTAAAGATCGGGATGTTGCCTCTCCAACGAGGGAGGAACCAAATCGCTTTCGAAGATCAGGGTAGGATGCTCATCTTCGGAGTAGCGCACCAGCGCGGTGACGCTCATGGCGCGCCCCTGCAGACCGGCGTCAAACGCATCACGCAACTGGCGCCGAGTGAAGTACAGCGCTACCGAAACAATTCCCACGGCCAGTAGCAACAGCGAGATCACAACCGCTGCGATCAACCGGCGCTGAATCGAAGTTTGCCGCATGTTATCCGCGAAGCATGTAGCCCTGCCCGCGCAGGGTGTGAATCAGTTTGGTGTCTCCGCTGTCCTCCAGTTTACGACGCAGGCCGGAGACATAAACCTCGATGACATTGCTGAACCGTTCCCAGTTGAAATCGTAGAGATGCTCCAACAATTCGGTCTTGGGGACCACTGCCCCAGGTCGGTGGGCCAAATATTCGAGAACGCGGTACTCCATCGCGGTAAGGGTAACGAGTTTTCCTTTGCGCTTTACCGAGAGGTCAGAGGTGTTGATCTCCAGATCGCCGACCTTTAACACGGCGGCACTCTGGCCCTTGCCGCGCCTGATCAGGGCTTTCGCGCGCGCCATCAACTCTCCCAAGTCGAACGGCTTGGAAATATAGTCATCGGCCCCCGCGTTCAATAACGCAACCACCGACTCCTTCTCGTCGCGCGCGGTCAGCACGAGTACCGGAGTGGGTGAGCCCTGGCGGCGCATGCGTTGCAAAACAGAAAGGCCGTCGAGTTTTGGCAGCATCAAGTCGAGGATTACCAGGTCATACGGGTTTGACTCTGCCATGAATGCGCCTTCTTCGCCATCGGGTGCGACATCCACGGCATAGCCAGCACCCTCGCGAAGACTGCGCGCAACATTTTCGGCGAGCCGAGCCTCGTCTTCAATGATTAACACTCGCATGTTGTTTCTATCCTATGCCAACGTATGGCAGAGATACTGAAGGCAGCCTTAACCCCGCGTTCAGCTTGCGTTAAGGTGACTTCCAGCATTCTATTTTGGTTGCTCGTGAGGGAGCCGTGCCTATTAGCCGGAAGATCACCGCGCTCGTCGCGTGCCAATTGCTGGCCGCGGTCGCATCGGTTGCGCAGAGCGCTCCAGCCGTTCAGGCCCGGATCAACGCGCAAGCGGCGACGTCCACCGTTTCGCTGACGCTTGCCGATGCCTTGGCGCGGGCCAGGGCCAACAGTCCGCAGTTTCAGGCGGCACTCACTCAATTGGGTATCGCTCGCGAAGATCGCGTGCAGGCACGCGCGACATTGCTGCCGGGCGTGGACTATAACAATGGATTTATTTACACCGAGGGCAATGGCACTCCGTCTGGTCGCTTTATCGCCAACAATGGTCCGCACGAATACATAAGCCAGGGAGCGGTGCAGCAGGTGGTTGGTTTGGGGCAAGTCGCCGATTATAGGCGCACCGCCGCGGCGCAAGCGCTGGCGCGCGCCAAAGCCGAAATCGCAGCCCGCGGCTTGACCGTCACCGTGGTGCGGGCCTATTACGGATTGCTCGCCGCGCAGGGAAAAACGCGGAGCATGCAGACGGCTGCCCAGGAGGCTCAAGGCTTCCTCGATAACAGCCGCAAGCTGGAGCAGGGTGGAGAGGTCGCGCACTCCGACGTCATCAAGGCGCAACTGCAGGCCAACGATCAGCTGCGCGCCTTTCAGGAAGCAAAACTGAGCGAAGAGAACGCGCGGCTGAGCCTGGCGGTTTTGCTCTTTCCGAATTTCTTTCAGGACTTCTCGCTGGTGGACGATCTTGCGGCTGCGCCGGTATTGCCGCCGATTGCCGAGGTGCAACAAATGGCGCAGAAGAACAATCCTGAACTGAGCGCTGCTTTCGCCGTGGTCGAAGCCGCTAATCACGAAGTGACGGTCGCGCGGGCGGGTCATCTCCCCACGCTGGTGCTCGACTATTTCTACGGCATCGATGCGAACCATTTTGCCGTGAGCACAGACGGTATCCGCAATCTCGGTTATTCGGCCACTGCCACGCTCAACATTCCGGTATGGCACTGGGGGGCGATTGAAAGCAAGGTGAAACAGGCCGAGATGCAACGTCATCAGGCACAAGTGGAGTTAAGTGCGGCGCAGCGGCAAGCAATGGCCGATCTGCAATCCTTCTATTCCGAAGCTGAGGTCGCGCGTGAACAACTGGATACATTGCGCAACTCCGCTGAACTGGCGGCCGATAGCCTCCGACTCACCAATCTGCGTTACCAGGCGGGCGAGGCCATCGCACTGGAAGTGGTGGACGCGCAGAACACTCTGACGCAGGCGCGCAATAATTATCGCGACGGCGAGACCCGTTACCATGTGGCTATCGCCAACCTGCAGACGCTGACCGGGGCGTTCTGATGATGAAAGCTCAACGTATTCCTGACAGGTTGAAATCGTTGTTGCCGATCATCTTTGCCTCGGCGATGCTGGTTTCCTGTTCGAAGAAGCCGAAGGAAATCGAGCCAGTTGTGACCGTACAGACCGCGGTCGCACAACGCGGCGCGATCCAGCAGATCATCAGCGCCGAAGCCATCCTGTTTCCGCGCGACCAGGCCGCCATCACTCCCAAGATCATCGCGCCAGTGAAGACCTTCTATGTGAATCGGGGCAGCCGCGTGCATCGCGGAGAATTGCTCGCCGTGTTGGAGAACCGCGACCTAGCTGCCGCCGAAGTCGAGAACAAGGGCACCTACGAACAGGCGCAGGCGACCTATGGCCTTGAGACTTCGTCGGCGTTGCCGGAAGAGTGGCAGAAGGCTGAATTCGACCTGAAAACGGCGAAGGAAGCCTACGACGCCACGCAGAAGGTTTACGACAGCCGCAACGTTCTGTTCCAGCAGGGGGCGCTTCCACGCAAGCAGCTAGACGAATCGGCGGTTACGCTGATCCAGGCCAAGGCGCAATACGAATTGGCCGAGAATCATTTCGCTGCTCTGCAATCGGCGGGCAAGCAACAGCAAATGAAGGCGGCCCAGGGACAGCTCACTTCGGCCAAAGGCAAATACGAAGGCGCGGCGGCGCAGCTTGCTTACACCGAGATTCGCAGCCCAATCGACGGTGTCGTCACCGACCGTCCCAGCTATCCAGGCGAGACTCCTCCGGCGGGCACTCCGCTGCTGACCATCATGGACACTTCGTCGGTGACTGCCCGCGCGCACGTTCCGCAGAGTGACGCCGCCACGCTGAAACCCGGGGACGCTGCAACCATTACTGCGCCCGGCGAAGTTCCGGTGCCGGGCAAAGTGACGCTGGTAAGTCCGGCGCTCGATCCCAACAGCACAACGGTCGAAGTATGGGTCGCGGCGGCAAATCCGGCCGGAAGCCTGCGCCCGGGCACGACCGTGAACGTTCAGATGATTGCGCAAACCCTGAACGATGCCGTTGTCGTCCCTGTCGCCGCGCTGCTGAAAACGCCGGAAGGCCAGAGCACGGTAATGATCGTCAATGCGGACCGCGCTCGTCAGGTGTCAGTAGAGACGGGAATTCGAGAAGGCGATCGGGTGCAAATCACCAAAGGATTAAGCGGTGGCGAGACCGTCATCGTAACGGGAGCCTACGGTTTGCCCGACAACACCAAAGTCAAGATTGCGGAACCCGCCTCGCCTGAAAACACCGGGAAGTCTAACTCCTCCCCGAAAGACGGAGGAAAGGACTGAGGTGAGCGCGAACCTGAAATCCTGGTTTCAGCGTCTGCGCATATCTGGTCCCGCCGACGATCGCTATTGGTTTACGCGCTACGCGAAATCGCTGATTTTTCTGATCCTCGTTCTGGTGACGGCGGGAGCCTATCTCGCGTTCACGATTCCAGTTTCGGTGTTCCCAACCACTGATTTTCCGCGCATTGTGATCGGCGTCGATAACGGAGTAATGCCGATTGACCAGATGATGGTCATCATCACTCGTCCTATCGAAGAGTCGGTGAACAGCGTGCCCGGATTGCAGCAGGTCCGGTCCATCACCAGTCGTGGCTCGGCCGAGATTGACCTATTTTTCGACTGGCACGAAAACATGGTTACAACCCTGCAACTGGTGGATGCGGCGCTGGGAAGCATTCGCACCCAGTTGCCTGCGACTGCAGTCATTCAAACTCACCGCCTGAACTTTTCCAGCTTCCCGATCATTGGTTACAGCCTGACATCGGATACGGTCCCGCAGACGCAGCTTTGGACGATGGCTACGTATGACCTGAAGCCCCGCCTCAATCGCCTCGACGGTGTGGCCACCGTCGTGGTGCAGGGTGGGCAGGAACCGGAGTTCGCCATCACTCCCGATCCCGCCAAGTTGCTTGCGGCCAATGTGACCGTCAGTGACATTCTCGACGCGGTTCGCCGGACCAATCTGATTGACTCACCCGGTTTGCTACAGGAGAACCATCAGCTTTATCTCGCGCTGGTGGACGGCCAGGTGAAAGATCCGGCGCAACTTTCGCAAATCGTAATTAAGGCCACGCCCGCCGGAATTCCCGTCCGGGTTGGCGATGTGGCCGCGGTCGCACCCGGAATAAAGCCGGTTTACACGGTCGTGACCGCCAACGGGAAGCCAGCGGTACTACTCAACATCAACCGCCAACCCGACAGCAACACGGTGGCCGTTGCCGACGAGGTCCACGCCGAGATCGACAACATTCGGCAATCGCTGCCGCCGGGGATCCAGATCCAACCCTTCTACGACCAGTCGCAATTGGTGACCGAATCCATCAAGAGCGTGCGCGACGCCATTCTGATTGGGCTGGTGCTCGCCTCGATCATCATGGTCCTGTTCTTGCGCGACTGGGGCGCTTCGGCCGTCGCAGCCCTCGTTATTCCGGCCACGGTGATGATCACCTTCATAGCACTGAAGGCACTGAACCAGAGTTTCAACCTGATGACGTTGGGCGGACTGGCTGCGGCCGTTGGCCTGGTGATCGACGACGCGATTGTGGTCGTTGAAAACGTCGCACTGCACCGCGCCGCCGGGCAGGGACGGGTTGAGGCAGTCCACAGCGCGCTGAAAGAAATCACCGCTCCTCTCATCGGCTCCACGATTACGCCGATTGTCGTGTTTGTTCCCTTAATCGCGATCACCGGCGTCACCGGAGTATTTTTCCGCGCGCTGGCTGTAACCGTGGGCGTGTCGCTGCTTACGTCGCTGGGTCTTGCTTTGTCGTGGACTCCCACCTTGAGTCTCTACCTCATGCGCAGCAAGAACGGCGAAGCGGCCCCGCGCAGCGATCTCAGCGAGAAAGATAAGCTGCTGGCGGCAGAAGATGCAGCCTTGAGTGGGCGCTTCCGCCGTGTAATCGAGTTCTACGAACGCTGGCTGCGTTTCGCACTGGATCGCCCCAAGTGGATTGCAATCTTCTCCGCGGTGCTGGTGATTGCATCCTTCCTCTGCTATAAGGCGCTCGGCTCAGACCTGTTGCCGGCAATGGACGAAGGCGGCTTCGTGCTGGACTACATCACTCCCGCCGGCACTTCGCTGGAAGAAACCAACCGCATGGTTACCCATATCGGCGAGATGATCCACGAACTTCCTGAGGTCCAAGGTTACTCGCGTCGCACTGGGTTGCAACTCGGTCTCGCCGCCGTAACCGAGGCGAACACCGGCGACTTTGCGGTGATCCTGAAAAGCAAACGCAGCCGCAGCGTGGACGAAATTACCGAGGAACTGCGGACCAAGATCAAGCAAGAGGAGCCCGCAGTGGATGTCGAATTCGTACAGGTATTGCAAGACATGATCGGCGATCTGTCGAACGCGCCTGAGCCGATCCAGATCAAGCTATTCTCACCTGACGCCGCGCTCTTGAGCCAATGGGCGCCGCGGATCGGCGATGCCATTCAGAAGGTGCCGGGAGTTGTGGACGTTCTGAACGGTATTGAGAACACCATCAGCGGGCCGGCAACCGTTTTTCGGGTTGATCCGATGGTAGCCGCGCGCGCGGGATTCACTCCGGAGGAAGTGGCGATTGATGCCTCAGCCATCCTTGAAGGCGAGCCCGCAGCCACGCCAGTCATAACGCAGGACGTCGCCTACACCATTCGCGTGCGTTACCCCGACGGCAACCGCAGCACCTTGGCAGCGATGAGCAACACGCTGCTCAATAGTGCGAGTGGGCGCACTGCGACATTAGGGACACTTGCCAACATTACCCAAACGCCGGGCCAGACAGAAATTCGTCGTGAGAACCTGCAGCGCGATGTGGCCGTCACCGCGCGCCTGGAGGGACGCGACTTGGGCAGTGGCGTCGCCGCCGTGCAAAAGGTGGTCAACGACCTGCATCTGCCGTCGTCCATCCGCGTGATCTACGGCGGGACTTACGCGGAGCAGCAGCAATCGTTCCACGACCTGATGCTGGTGCTGGTGCTTGCAATCCTGCTGGTATTCCTGGTGCTGCTCTTTGAATTTCGCACTCTGGCGGCGCCGCTGGCGATTCTGTCGTCGGCGCTGCTCTCTACCTCGGGAGTATTTCTTGCACTGCTCATCACGGGCATCACTTTCAACATCGCGTCATTCATGGGGCTTATCATGGTCATCGGCATTGTGGCCAAGAATGGCATTCTGCTGCTTGACGCCGACCAGCGCTTTCGCGCCGCCGGATACAGCGCGCACGAGGCCATGATCCAGGCAGGCCGCCGGCGTCTGCGCCCCATCGTGATGACCGCCATGGCCGCGGTGGCCGGCATGTTGCCATTGGCTCTGGCCTTGGGCGCCGGTTCGCAGATGCTGCAACCGCTGGCCATTGCCGTAATCGGAGGCATCACCATTTCGATGGTGCTCTCGCTGATCATCACCCCTGCTGTTCACTTTTACTTGAGCCACGAAACCGGCCCGACAGAGGCCAATTGAAACAGGAGAAATCATGAAACCGATATTGACTTCGTTCCTTGCACTCACCTTACTCGCCGCCGTTCCCGCGTTCGCGCAGAAACAATACAAAGTCGTCAATACCGTCAAGCTAGGTGGCGAAGGCGGCTGGGACTACCTCTATTACGACAAGGACGGGCAGCGCCTGTTCATCACGCGCGGAAGCCATGTGATGGTGGTCGATACCAAGACCCTGAAAGTGACCGGCGACATTCCTGATCTTTCAGGGATCCACGGGGTCGCCCTGGCGCCGGAGCTTGGTCGCGGCTTTGTCAGCAACGGCGGAGACAATACTGTCACCATCTTCGATCTGAAGACGCTTAAGAAACTGGACAGTGCGAAGGTGGGCGACCGGCCCGACGCCATACTCTACGATCCGTTCACCAAACATGTCTTCACCTTCAACGCGCGCAGCAAGGACTCCACCGTTGTGGACGCTGCCAGCGGCAAAGTAGTCGGCACCGTTCCCCTCGGCGGCAAGCCGGAGTTTCCAGTCACCGACGGCAAAGGAAAGGTGTACGACAACATTGAAGACAAGAGCGAGATCGCCGAAATCGATGCCACCAAGCTCTCTGCGCTGAACAATTGGTCAGTGAGTCCGTGCAAAGAGCCCAGCGCGCTGGCATTCGACGTAGCGCATCACCGCCTCTTCGCCGGATGCGACAACAAGATGATGGCCGTGGTGAATTCCGATACCGGCAAAGTCGTCACCACCGTGCCCATCGGGGAAGGAGTGGATGCCGGCAGGTTCAATCCCAATACGCAAGAGGTATTCATGTCCTGCGGTGAAGGGGTGCTGACGGTTATTCACGAAGACAGTCCCGACAAATACACGGTCACGCAGAATGTGCCTACGGCCAAAGGCGCGCGCACCATGGCGATGGACTATGACAGCAACACCGCCTATCTGGTCACTGCGGAACGCGTAGCCACGCCGCCTCCTCCGGGGCAAAGACCGGCCATGGTTCCGGGCAGCTTCACCCTGATCGTAGTGAAGGCGGAATAAGTCCCCTCACGAGAAGTGTCATCCTGAGCGAGGAGCGCAGCGACGAGTCGAAGGATCCGGATAGCGCTCATCACTCGGGATGACACCCGCAAGAGTGCGCGCGGTCGTCGTCAACTAACTAGTGGCTTTCCTTCTTCGCGCTGGGCGGCAGCAGGTTATTCAGTCGCAGATACATCGCTGCGGCGCTGTAATGGTCGGCCCATCCCATGGCAAGGCGCACCAACGCCGATCCACGTGTACCTGTCTGGCTTTCAAACAGGGTCACCGTCTGCCCAAGCGCGGTGTCATCGGCTTTGGACAGCGCCTGTTCACAATAGGTGAACGAATCCTTAACCGCTTTGGTAAGCGTCTCCTTGGAATCAGTCTCGCTGAGCTTGAGGGCGGGCGCTGGTTCGCCGGCAATGGCCGCGCACAGCGAATTGTTGGCTTCGGCGGTGTGCATCATCAGATGCCCGAACGTAATCTGCTCGGGGGTCGGCCGGTAGCTGTACTTGTCGGCTGGCATTTCGTCGGCGGCTCCAGTCAGGTTCTTGGCGTAGCGCTCTTCCATTTGCCGCACCGTGCTGACTACCGGATTGCTGACCATTGGGGCCGGCTTGGACTGCGCGATTGCGACAGCCGCCAGCACAAATATCAAAGCTGCGATGGTTGTGATCTTCATGTCTCCCCCACTCATAAAAGATGGGGAAAAGCATATCGCATTTCATGGGTTGCTACGAATTCGCAGCGTGCTGCATCAACCGCAGTAATTCCAGCCCCGCCTGCTCGGCATCACCGTGCTTGAATTCCTTCTCCAAGAGGATGGTAGATGCCTTGGGCGCCAGTGACTTCAACGAAGGCACAACGCTGTCAACCGCCCGCACTGAGCTGTCGGGGCCGAGGACGATGTAGTCAACCTTCGAGGCGCTCAAAAGAGTCTTGGCATCGTGCATCCGGCAAGTAGACAGCACCTGGTATCCGTGATGCTGGAGCAGAGTTCTTACAAACGCACATAGGTCAGGCGATTGGTCAACGAAGAGCACCATCGGACCGGCTCGATCGCCAGCGGGATTAGTGAGAGCAGTCTCCTTGAGGAACGAGACGATGGCTTCATCTTCCGAATCGTAAATGCGAAAGATCGTAGTCAGTTTGGTCAATCGCAGCAGCTCGACCAGGAACGGCGGAGGCGCAGCCAGGCGCAGATCACCGCCGCGGCTGCGGGCATGCGACAGGAAACGCACCAGCAGACCCATGCCGGTACTATCCACGCGGGTCACCTCGCCAGTCTGCACCACCACGCGTGAAGACTCGAGCAGACCGCGATTGATCGACGCTTCGAGGATAGTAACTTCCTCGCCGGTGACGATTCGGCCGGCGCATTTGATCACGAATACTCTGCCGCAATGGCGTGAATCCAGCGAAATTGACATGAGAATTCCCTCACCCCGAGTAGCGTGTCATTTTCGAGACACAAGAGAAATCTGTGGCCAACACTTTATCACCCCCGCCAAAGCGCTTCGGGGCGCTTTCGATCCAATAGGGTGGGCGCGACGGGAAATCAAACTCAGGAAGAAGGAGGAGAACTGCGGCTCGGATTCGGTCTGGACCGGCTGATTAGTGGCTGAAAGTTGATAGGACTTCGCGGGGGCCTGCTTTTCCTCCAGCTCGATCTTCAGCATCTCGCTTTCGAGCTGGCGCCTGAAATCGTTGCTCATCTGCCGGAATTGCGCCATATACTTGGCGATTTGGCGGGCGATCTCGGGCAGCTTCTTGGGGCCAAAGATCACGAGCGCCAGCAACAGAATGAACAGAATATCCGGCATGAGAACAGGCTTTAGTCGCGCATCAAGAGAAAAAAATCCTTGTTAGGGCTTTTTTTCTTCAGTTGGTTTGCTGGCGGCATCGTCCTTGGCGTTCATGGAGTCTTTGAAACTCCTGATTCCCTCGCCCAAACCTTTGCCCAGTTCCGGCAGCTTTTTGGGTCCAAACACCAGCAAAGCGATGAAAAGTATCACCAGCAAGTGCATGGGCTGAAACAGATTATCAAGCATAGTCAGCTCCTCGTCTAAGCATACCGTAAACCCGCAAGGTCCGCTGCCCTAGACATTGCGTCACCACGGCTTGTGAGGCTCGTCACCTCCCGATTTGCCCTACCGCTGAGCGGTCAGGGATGCCCGAAGATCAATGGATTGAGTGCCATCCAGGGTGATGCCCGTCGTGGGCATCGCGCCCAGCTCCGCGCTGGTGGGAGCCATCAGAGACCAGACAAATAACACTTTGTGATGAAGAGTTGCGTAAATCACCTGTGACCAGCGCTGAGACAGCTCAGCGTTGGACGCGTGTGAGGCGACCGTTCCATGGAACACCATGAACAGGCGGTCGGAGATGGAGACCAACTCATCCGACCCAATCTCGCCAAATTCGGAGAGCACTTCCAAGCTGGCCGAAATGTTGTCCAAGCCAGTCTTGTCGGTGAGGGAGGACGGAACTCGCATTACCAGGCAAGATGGGTCTAATGCCCGCAAAGTAATCATGGGTCTCGCCGACGGGGAGGGAGCGTCGTCCACACGTTGCGCGATTCGCAGCAGGGTCTTGGAACAGGCATGCAGGAACTCATGTTCGCGTAACGCAACGTCGTCGCGGGGGGGATCGCTATTGGCTTCGGCGGGTAAAACATCCCAATCCTTGGGCAGTGCGTACTGAAAGCTCAGGTCGGGATTGCGGTACACGCCACCGCTCACCCCGCCAAGAGGAATGCTCCCCATCGCCGGTTTGTCTTTGACGGCCGCATCAGCCAGCGATGTGGGAACCGTGGGTCCCATGTAGACATCTCCGTCCGGCCGGACGGGCTTGCCGTCGGTCGTAGTGAGCTTGCCATCGTCCTGGGTGCAATAGAAGTGTGCCGCGCCAATGGCATGTTTGGACTTTTCCAGGAAATCCTTATCGTTGGAAGCCACCAAAATCTTGAGATTGAAGTTCTTGATCCGCGTCGTATAGAGCGCGGCATAATCTTGGCCCTTGTGACGCACCGAAGAATAGAAACGCCCGGTGGTGTGGAGCATGTAATCCGGAATGGGGTAGCGAAGATTCCGCCCTGGCTGGCCACCGGAAGACGCCCAGTTGTTGAATTCCTGCTGTTGCTGCTGCGGGGTCGGCGCCTCTAAACCCGGCCGCGGCTCGATCGCCGTGATGGTGATGGTTCCGGCATGGCCCGCGTTCTCAAACATAAGCGCCAGCAGAGCGTGCTGCCTCTCGGGCATGAGCGGCAGCATGATGAGGTGTCCCTGCGCGGGAATAGGAAGATCGAAAGCGAAGCCGAAATAGTCGCTGGTGTACGTGGTGTTGGAGAGGTGGCCGTTTTCCGGTAGCAAGGCCTCCGCGGCTGCGTGCGGACTTGGCGGCTTGGGCGGAGCGTCAGGATCGTATATTTGCACGGGGCATTGCGCCGGCATCGTGGTCGCGCAACCAAGCAGCAACGCAATACCCAATATCAATGCACTGAGTGCGCGCCTTTCACCAAGCGCTGCTGGGATACGGCTGAGCATTGCGGCGAGCCCGTTTCCTCGGAATCCTCCGAGGGCGAGAATTCCGCCAATGATGGCAGCATTTCCACCGTTGTGCAAGGGGGTACCAGGTACCTTAGCGGTGCTTCGCGGAAACCGGGCTCGCGATTGCCACGCGTGGCTTGTTCAGGGCAAGAAAAAGCGTGAGGACATCGTTTTTCGCTGCTTCCCCACGCTTGCTAAGGTAACTTCAGGTCTCAATTACTGACAGCTTGTACTAACCATCTTCAAGCTGTTCACTCTTAGATCGCCGTAGTTGTTGCCGCCAGACTCCGATTTCTCGCTCGTCTCGTTCTTGGCTTCATCCGCTTTCGATCCCTGCATTTCGTGCCCCGAAACGCTGACCGTGTGGTTCACATGCTCTGAGAGATCGACGCTCTTGCTGCTGAGTTCCCAGGTTTTACCATCCTGGCCGGTGATGTAGTATCCACCGTCTTCGCTGCCCTTTTTCAAGCAACCCGTGACACTAACCATCGTGTGATTGCTCATATTGTTCTGGCCCATGCCGGACTGGCTGTTCTGCATGTTGTCTTGCCCGTACAACAGGAACGGACAAAGGCACAGAACTGCAACTGCGGCCAACCCGGAAAAGCATTTTAGGAAGTGTGTCATAGACAGTTTCCCCTTTCGTCGAGCATAGATGCGAAAGCATGGCGCGGGGTGTACTCGGTTTTTTGCAAGTTGCTGTAAATGCCACAGGATGGCGCAAAACCCAGACTAAGTTTATGATGCCCTCGCAGCCCCACTCATCCATGAAATCTCTAATTGTCGTCGCCATCCTCATCCTTATCTGCGTGCTGCTGTTCTTTCAGCCGGGCGGCTACTTGATCGTCAATAATCCCGAGAAGTCAGACGCCCTGGTAATGCTGGCGGGTGACCAGGTTGACCAGCGCTACTGGCATGCCTTGGAGCTTCTCCGCGGCGGCTACGGGCAACATCTTCTGGTGGACGCCGGAGCAGGGCGGGTTTACGGCCAGTCCTACTCGGATCTGGCAGCAAATTTCATAGCCACGACGGCCGGGCAAAACGCCTCCCAAGTCAGCATTTGCGTTGTCGGAGGTGACTCGACCAAAGATGAGGCTCCGCAGGTTGGCGATTGCCTGGCGAAATTGCAGCCGCCACCGCGTTCCGTGGTTCTTGTGACAGACGACTACCACACCAGGCGCGCCCTCTCGATCTTCCGCCAACGTTTACCCCAAATTCACTGGACGGCAGCCGCCGTTCGCAATGACTTTCTGTTTGGGCTGCCGTGGTGGAAGCATCGGGAATGGGCCAAAACCTACTTCACCGAATGTGAAAAGCTGCTGTGGTGGGAGCTGTGGGACCGATGGCGTGCTTGATTACTCGATGTCACGACTCCAGCCGGCAATGCATCCGCGGCCGATGGTGCCGTTAGCGAACGGAAAATTCCCTATTAGAACTGCGCGCAAATCTGTACTCTGAGTCGATGAAATCCTCAACTGGGTTCGAAGGAGGTCTTCGCGAAATGGAAACGCCATGCTGGCACCTCGGGACGAAGATCGCGTTCCGGTTCGCATTCATATATTTCGTGCTTTACACGCTTTACGTACCTCTTCATCTCGTCCTCATTCCTCCAGTACCGCAGATAGCCAATGCATACAACTCGCTCTGGAATGCGATCGTACCCTGGGTCAGCAATCAGGTGTTGCACCTGCACTATGACTTCAACCTGGGCAAACTCAACACTGCCGCAGGCAGCAAAGATACGATGCACGCCTACATCCGAGGTGCTCTGCTTCCTGGTGATTGCGGCGGTAGGAACTATCGTTTGGTCGTTGCTGGATCGCAACCGGCCAAACTACCAGCGGTTGCAGAAATGGTTCATGGTGTATCTGCGTCTAGTCCTGGCAACCACGATGATTCCCTACGGTGCGACCAAGATATTTCCCTGGCAGTTCCCCGCACCGACGCTATCGAAACTGGTGCAGAGGTACGGTGACTCGTCTCCCATGGGCCTGCTGTGGACTTTCATGGGAGCTTCTCGAAGTTACAGCTTTTTTGGCGGCGCCACTGAACTGCTGGCCGGAATGCTCTTGGTCGTTCCGCGACTGGCGACGTTGGGAGCGCTGGTTTGCATTGGGGTGATGAGCAACGTCTTGATGCTGAACCTGGGATATGACGTGCCGGTCAAACTGGGCTCAATTCACCTGCTTCTGATGGCGGGATTTCAATGGCAGGATTTATATTGGCTCCCGATTTGAAGAGATTGGCAGAATTTTTCGTCCTCAACCGAAGAGTTGAACCGGCCGTCGAGCACCCGCTTTTCCGCAGCCAGGGGCTGAATCGAGCCGCGGTCGCGTTGCAAGTCGCCTTTGGCGTAGTGTTGTTGAGCTATAACCTCTACCAGAGTGATCATAGGGCAAAGGAGGCAGCCGCATTCCGCGTCACGGCGCCGCTGTATGGCATCTGGTCGGTTGACCAATTCAAGCTTGATGGAAACACAGTGACCTCACCGCTCCCCGATCAGCCTAATTGGCAAAGGGTCGTGTTCGATTCCCCCTTGGACGGGACGGTCGAACCGAGAAGAGGCCCCACCCAACACTGTCTTACTGCGTTTCGATCCGCAAAGGAAAGCCTTCAGCATGACTGCGCAGGAAGAACCGTACTGGATCGCTGAATTCGCCTATGAGAAACTCGCAGCCCGATCGCGTCATTTTGACGGGTAGTGTAGACGGATCATCCGGCGAGCATCGACCTTGCACAAGGAGGACGAATCGAAGTTCCTCCTGAAGAGCCGCGGATTCCATTGGATCCAGGAACTCGCCGTCAATCGCTAGACCCAGCCTTCTCAAGACCGATGCTCCAAAGACTACGCCTTCGGCTGAGGCACAATCCGCAGATAGGGTCGCGGTGCTTTCCAGCCTTCGGGATAGACCTTCTTAGCTTCATCGTCGGAGACCGAACCCGCGATGATGACGTCTTCCCCCTGCTTCCAATTCACCGGCGTGGCCACCTTGTGCTTGGCGGTCAGTTGCAATGAGTCGATCACGCGCAGTACCTCATCGAAGTTGCGGCCGGTTGTCATCGGGTACACCAGAATGAGTTTGACCTTCTTGTCGGGACCGATCACGAAGACATTGCGCACCGTCATGTTGTCGGCTGCGGTCCTGCCTTCGCTTGTCCCTGCCGTGCTGGCGGGCAACATCCCGTAGAGCTTTGCGACCTTCAGCTCAGTATCGCCAATCATCGGATAATTTGGCGCGTGGCCCTGCGTTTCCTTAATGTCGTTGGCCCAGCGCGCATGATTTTCAACCGGATCGACACTGAGCCCGATAATCTTGACGTTGCGCTTTTCAAAATCGGGCTTCAGCTTCGCCATGTACCCCAACTCGGTGGTGCACACCGGCGTAAAGTCTTTCGGGTGAGAAAACAGTACCGCCCAGGAGTCGCCGATCCAGTCGTGGAATCGAATTGGGCCTTGGGTTGTTTCGGTCTCGAAATCAGGAGCCACATCACCAATTTGAAGAGCCATCGTATTGCCTCCCTGAAATTTTAATTGAGTATAACTGCAGATCAGAACGCCGGACTGAGAAACTCTGCCTGCCACTAAGCGCTGACTGCGGTGCCACTTTCTTGCGGCAGTTTCGCCTCCTGCCATGCGTCGAAGCCCCCGATCACATTCACGATGTTGTTGTAGCCAGCCCGTTGCAGCAGGCTGCACGCGATCACGCTGCGATAACCGCTCTTGCAGTGGACGGCCAGAGGCCGCTTCGGATCAATCGATGGCAGTGAGGCTTTGAAGCGGTCAAGCGGATACCAATCGGCGCCATTGATGTGTCCGACCTCCCATTCGCTCTCGCGGCGGACATCGAGTACCTGCACAGCGTCCCCTTGCAGTCGAGAGCTCAGTTCCTGAACCGTGACCTGCGGCAACGGTTGCAAGGCGAACCCCACTCGCTCCCAGGCAGCGGTCCCTCCGTCGAGGTAGCCGGCCAGATTTTCGATCCCGACTCGCGCCAGACGAACGCGGGCCTCGTCCAGTTGCTCGGTAGTTTCGGCGATCAACACCGGATTTGCCGACAGTCCCAGCACCGCTCCTGCCCACGATGCAAACTGACCAGAGAGCGCGACGTTGATCGAGCCGGGCACATGGCCGGCCGCAAACTGGTCGTTAGGACGCACATCAAGTGCAACCGCGCCGCGCTCCAACATGCTCTGCAATTCGGCGACTGAAATCGGCTTCAATTCCGGCAAATCTGTCAGCGGTGTAGCTCCGGCACGGTTAATGGCGGCGTCTTGCAGAAAATAATCGGGCCGCGCCGGCAGATTGCTGGTCATCTGCTGGACAAAAGCTTCCCGGCTCTTGATCTGTAGCGCATAGTTGGTGAGCCGCTCGGTTCCGACGGTAGAGAATCGTTCGGCGCGCATATTTCGCCCGCAAAGCGAGCCTGCTCCGTGCGCGGGATAGACCAGCACATCGTCCGGCAACTTCAGCAGCTTGCCGTGCAAGCAGTCGTACATCAGCCCGGCGAGTTCCTGGGGCGTGTGCGTCTTCGACAGATCAGGACGCCCCACATCTCCAATGAACAGCGTATCGCCGGTAAGCACCGCCCAGGGCCGCTGGGATTTTTCCTCGTCGGTGACGATTAGGCAAATGCTCTCTGGAGTATGACCTGGAGTTTCGATCGCGTCGACGCGTATTTTACCCGCCCGCAACTGGAAACCCTCTTTCACCGGGACATGAGGAAACGTTGCCCCAGCCTTATCGCCGATGTAGATGGTGGCGCCGGTTCGCGCTGCCAGTTCTTTGTGGCCGGAGACGAAATCGGCATGCAGGTGGGTCTCGAAGATGTGACGGATTTTGACGTCGTTTTTCTTTGCCGCCTCCAGGTAAATCTCGACATCACGCTGCGGATCGACGACGACCGCTTCGCCTTCCGATGCGAGCATGTAGGAGGCGTGGGCCAGACATCCCAAGTAGAACTGTTCGAAGTACATGGATTCTCCGCGCAGCATAATAACATTCGGGCCAAGACGATCCACTCTTCCCTGGGCGCAGAAGTCCCGCGACTCGAAACCCGGTTCGAGCCCTGTACTCATGGGAAGACTGGTTTTGTTATCCCACTTGGCGGGGACGGATATCGTATTGGCGAATCTTATAGAGCAGCGCTTTGTAGCTGATATTCAGTTGGGTCGCAGCCCGTTTGCGGTTCCAGGCAGTTTCCTCCAGCACCTGCGCAATGACTTCCATCTCGGCGCCATTCTTCAGATTGCGAACCATTTCCTTGAGGTCAGGCGGCGCCTGTGGCTGTTTTTCTTCCATGCGCACCACGATCCCGGTTTGCGGATCGCGCGAGGTTCCCTGCTGCAATTCCCCAATGGCGGCCGACTCGTCTCCCAGCACCAGGTAGCGCTTAACGAAATTCTCCAGCTCGCGGATATTGCCGGGCCAGGGATAGCTCTCGCAAGCCTCTACCAGCTGCGGCGAAGTGTTCAAGGGTGCGCAGGCGTAGCGGTCTGCGAGATGGATCATGAAGTGCCGCAGGATCATGGGGATCTCTTCGCGGCGCTCACGCAACGAAGGCATGCGCAGAACGAAGCTGTTCAGCCGGTAATAGAGATCTTCGCGGAAGGCTTTTTGCGCGATGGCCTGTGGCATGTTGATGTTCGTAGCCGCCAGCACCCGGACATCTACCTTGACGGTATTGCGTCCACCCAATCGCGAAAACTGGCCATCCTGCAAGACCTGAAGCAGCTTGGCCTGCAAGGCCGAAGACATCTCACCAATTTCATCCAGCAGCAGCGTGCCCTTGTTGCACAGCTCGAACTTGCCGGGCTTGGACTTGACGGCGCCGGTGAAGGCCCCGGGCTCATAGCCGAACAACTCGCTTTCCAGCAGTTCGCTGGGCATAGCAGCGCAATTCACCTTCAAAAAGGTGCGGTGCGAGCGGTCGGAATACTTGTGAATCAGGTGGGCTAATACTTCCTTGCCAGTACCGCTCTCGCCCAGCAGCAAGACCGGAAAATCGAAGCGCGCCACCTGCATTGCCTGGGCGCGAAGCTGGCGCATTTGCGGAGTCGCGGAGAAGAAGAAGACACCCTCGCTTACCTCGATCGCTTCTCCGGCGCCGGGACCTCCCGGCTCCATGTTTTCCAGGCAGAAGCGCAGCACCTCACTCATCTCTTCCTTCTGCACCGGTTTGGACAGGTAATCCTGAGCGCCCAGCCGCATGGCCTGCGCCACCTTGCGGGTATCGCGAACGCATGACAGCATCACGACCTTGGTGGAAGGACGGACTTCGCGGATGCGCTGCAAGGTTTCTAACCCATCAGCTCCGGGCATCACCATATCGAGCAGCACTAAATCAGGATTGGCGCGCTGCACCTTTTCCAGGGCTTCGGCCCCATTGCAGGCCGTCGTCACCTTATACGAATCCAGTTCCAGCACAGTCTGGAGATACCGCAACATACTCGGTTCGTCGTCCACCACCAGGATGTGGCCTGCGCTCATTGATCCTCCGCACTGCGCTTGGTTGAGGGATTCAGTAATAGTAAGAAGTAAAACTTGCTTCCGTTCGGGGGCTCGCTTTCGACCCAGATCTTCCCCCCTGCGGCCTGCACCAAACGGCGCGCAATGGCCAATCCGAGCCCGTATCCTTCCGCCCTAATCCCTTTGGGCGACAGGCGGAAGTACTCATCAAAGACTTCCTGCTGAAATTCCGGGGGAATTCCTGGCCCGGTATCGGACACCGAGATGCGACAGCAATTCGGCTCGTGGATGGTGTGCCGGCGCCGCTCTACCTCAGGTTGGCGCTCAATCGTCCGCCTCTCCCAGAAATAGGGTTCGAGGTGCAACCAGACTGTCCCCGACGAAGGCGTGTACTTCAGAGCATTGTCCAGCAGGTTTGAAACCACGTGCTGCACTTTGTAGTAGTCAAAAGAAAAGGGCTGTAGCCGGGCATCTGGCAGGAAATAGAACGCAATAGCTTTGTCCTGGAAGCGCTGCGCCCAAACTTCGGCGATCTCGCGCACACAGGCATTGATGTCGCTCACCTCATACTGCATCTCGAACCGTTCGACTTTAAGGGAGGTGTAGGTGAGCAGATTCTGGATGAAATTGGAAAGACGCACGCCATTGGCCTGCATCTCGGTGAGTACTTCCTCTTGCCGCGGATTCAACGGGCCCAGCTTCTGCGCCAGCAGCAAATGCAGGTATCCCCCCATGATGGCTAAGGGCGTTTTCAACTCGTGGGCCGCCGAAGCCAGCGCATCACGACAACAACTGCAATGTTCGTCGCTGAACAGCTCGGGCCGGTGCTTGATTGGCGACATCTTTGCCGAGGAGATCGCAACGGCATCCTCAGCTTCTCGACGCAGCGACAATGGTTTCCCCATTTCCTCTGTCCACTCCCCTCGAAGTTAGTTCCATTACTGCGATCGGCAAAAAATGGTCACAGAATCTATCGTTTGTTTACAGTCCTCGGGGAATAGAGTAGAAGCACTCTACAAGGGGGAGACCTGATCTTACCGCAATCGGTTCAGTTGTCAATAAAATTTCCCGTTAAATTACACAACAGTGCAAGATATTTACCTTTTTGGGAAGAAAATTGCAGTTCAGAGAGGCATTCCTCTTCTCTTGAACCGCAATACATTGCAATCACGACTTATTCTGGCGGTAGGTTAGTTTATCTGTATGTCTAACAAAAGGAAAACATTGTAGTCTCATTTAAGCACTCAGAAGTTTGGCTGTTCAGGTGCGTAGCACTAAATGGACACAATAGGAGAGAGAAGTGCGTCGAACCGCATCCGTCGCCGAGCGCCGCGACTGGGACCGGCTGCCTATCTCAATCCCATTTTTTGTACGCGGAAACAAGCCCGACGGCGAAGAATTCCTGGAGTTTGCCACAGCTCTGAACCTGTCTGCCGGCGGGCTACTGCTGGCAACCCGGCGTTATCTTGAGCCCGGCAGCCACATATCTCTCGAAATTCCTGTGGCTCTGTTGAACAAGGCCCACCTTCCGCGATCCGTGTCGATGCTGCACGCCACCGTGCTGCGCTGCACTCCCGACCGCCAATACTTCCTCATAGGCCTGCAGTTTGAAGAGCCTCTACTGAACCATCCGCCTACCTTGGAGTTGGCCAGGTCCCGTGCGACAGGGAAAGAGAGTTCCTCTAAGTGAAAATGTTTTCACATTTTCAAGCGCAAGATATTTCTTATTAGGCCCTTCCTGCATTATTTTCGAGACAACATTTGCATATATAAGTTACAGTAAACAAACTGTATTAAAAACAAAGTGCGCATTCTTTTGCAATGTGCACGAACTTGGCGCAAGAAATGCAATTCATTGGTACGCCGATATATCCCTATGACGCGAGGACACGTGATGCCACTGCTGGCAGGCTCGAACAACGAAGGCGCGATCACGGTCCAACAGCTTCCTCCCGAACCTGTGATCTTCGGCCAGACGCCCACGATGCGGGATGTCCGGCAAAAGCTGGAGCGCGTCGCCGGGGCAAATCTCTCTGTCCTGATCTCAGGCGAAAGCGGTACCGGGAAAGACATCATCGCCAGGCTGTTACATCTGTATTCGCCGTGGGCGAATGGTCCCTTTGTCAAGGTAAATTGTCCGGCGATTCCCGGGACCTTATTGGAGAGCGAACTTTTCGGTTACGAAAGAGGCGCATTCACTGGGGCCTACAATCCCAAGCCCGGCCGCGTCGAAATGGCCCATCGCGGCACTCTTTTTCTGGACGAAATCGCGGAACTGGACGCAGCCTTGCAAGCCAAGCTTTTGCAACTGTTGCAGGATGGCCAGTTCAGCAGGATAGGTGCCCAGGAGGACAAGAAGGTCGAGGTGCGGGTGGTTTGCGCCACCAACCGCGAGTTGCACGAGGAGATCGAGCACGGAAACTTCCGTCCCGACTTGTTTTACCGCATCGCCACGATGACCATTCATTTGCCGCCGTTGCGCGAGCGGGCTATCGATCTTCCGGTGATCAGCGATTATCTGTTGCAGTACTACAACGAGAAACTTAATGGCCGGGTGATGATGGTGCGTCCCGCCCTGATGGCCAAGATGCAGCGCTATTCGTGGCCAGGCAACATCCGCCAGCTGGAGAACCTGATCAAGCGTTACGTGGTCATGGGCACTGAAGATGTTATCTTGAGCGAATTGCTCCAATCCAATGAGCGCGACGCCGTCACTAGTCTGATGCTGGACGGGCCGGTTTCGCTTGAAGAAACTGACGAGGCAAACCGTCCGCAAACTGGAAGCACGTATTATTCTTAATGCGCTTCATGCAAATAACTGGAACCGAAAGAAGGCAGCGCGCTCACTCGATATCAGCTATCGCGCGTTGCTCTATAAGCTCAAGGAAGTAGGAATCCCGCAGCGGCGCTCCAGTTCCGCGAGCAAACACGAAGAGGAAGACAAGGCCGAGTAACCGGACCGAGGTGGAGTCATGTATTCGCAAACATTTGGAAGTCGAGCAGCGCTAACCCTATCCTTGCTGGCATTGCTTGCTGCCGGAGCGTACACCGCGGCAGGGCAAAACCCAAGCACTCCAGCCAGCCCGGATAAGCCAGTCATCCCGGCCAGTAGAAGCGCCCAAGGATGTGGCCAAGGCCGCGCAACCTACCCCCGCCGACACTCTTCCCCCGCGGGTTGCCCAGACGTCCGGAAGGACAGCTACATTATCGGCTCCGATGACATGTTGGCGATCAATGTCTGGAAAGAGCCCGAAATGTCGAAGGGCGTTCCGGTTCGACCGGATGGAATGATTTCGCTGCCGTTGCTGGGCGAGATCAAAGCGCGGGGACTGACCCCTGTCCAATTGGAAGAATCGATCACTGATTCGCTGAAGAAGATCATGTCGGACCCGCAAGTGACCGTCATTGTCAGCCAAGTGAATAGCTTAGCTTCAACATTGTGGGTCATGTTATGAGGCCGGGATACTTTTCGCTCACCCGTCCTATCACGTGCTGGACGCCATAGCTCTCTGTGGCGGCTTTAGGGATTTTGCCAAGGAGAAGAAAATCTACGTACTTCGTACCGGTCCTGATGGAAAGCAGGAGCGGCTCAAGTTCAACTACAAGGATGTCATTAAGGGCAAGAATATGGCTCAGAACATTCAGCTGAAACCGCGTGACACTATAGTGGTCCCGTAACCGTGAAAAGCGCAAGAAAAAGGAGGGGGCTATGAAATATCAACTCGGCCTATCTCTGGTTATTTTGGCAGTCCTGTCGGCGCCGCCAGCCTGGTCGCAAACCGGTAGCGATCAATCGCAGAGCGGTTCTACGGACCAGTCGCAGAGCAGTTCTACGAGCCAGTCGCAGACTCCTGCCAGCCAGTCTCAGATCGGTTCTACGGACCAGTCGCAGAACGGCTCCACGGACCAGTCGCCGTCATCCACAGGCCCCCAGGTGGCTTACACCCACCCTGAGCAGCTGCCCCCATTGACGTTGCTTAACGAAGTCACGGCGAACACTGGTATCAGGCTCAACATGTCGACTGGACTGTTAGCGGATTACAACTCGTATGGCGGTTCGTCTCACGGCTACTGGCAGACCCTGGGTTCGGTTGGAGGCGGCGTCCATATAACGCAAATTCGTCCCACCTTGATGTGGGACCTCCGCTACAACGGAGGCGGTTCCATAAGCGCTCTCATCGCTGGCGAGTTCTTCGAATTACACATCACTGAATCAGAACGCGCGCGCCAATATCCTCTGGCAACTTAGCCCGCGCTGGCAGTTGGCGGTGCAGGATCAGCTACATCTATACCAACGACCCGTTCGAGCCGTACTTGACGCGTTGATCACGTACCCACTTTTAACGATCCCAATCCGGTCATCTACATACCTCAGGCCGTAACCGAAGCGAATGTGGGTTCGGTTAACCTAACCTATCAGATGGCCCGCACGATAGCCTCAATTTTACGGGCGGTGAAAGCTTTCAACGATTTTTACAACACTACTTTGGCAGCCGAACAACTCGTACACGCTACTCGGCGGGAGCCAACTATCAACATGATTTCTCGGCGAGGCTCTCGGCCGGTGGCGGGTACAGCTTCACCGCTCTGGATTTCGGACATGGTCTATCGCGCTCCGGGATTCAGGCCGTGACCGCATTTGCCACCTATCAGTTGAACCGCACATATGTACGTAACCGGATTTGTGGGTCCTGAGTACACCGCGAGCAAGGACATCGTTCCACAATTCTGTTTCCCGGGCTATGGCTGCTTCGGATATCACGCCGTAGTACCAACCCAGTGGAACGTAGCTGAAGGAGCGACTTTCGGCTGGTCGGGGACGCGGAATGCGTTTCGCGCCGGATTCAGGCATCAAGTTTCCAACGGCGGTGGTCTCCTCGGTACCGTACGGCTCTACCAGGTGACCGCCGCCTACCGGCGGCCACTGACGCCGCGCTGGAATTTCTCTGCCGGAGTTTCCTACAACGACAGCATGTCGATCTCGCAGTTACAGCGCCGACGGATTTCTAACAGCTCTGCAAGGCATAGTGACCTTTAATCGGAATATCTCGCAGGCGTTGAATGCATCCATGTATTACGCTGCGATTCACGAGTCGTCAGAACTACTATTCACCCCAGCCATCAAGTCTGGATACCAATGGCGTCGGGATTTCGCTCCACTACACCTGGGGCCACTCACTTGGAAGGTGATTCATGATGGAAGAACTTGATGATCAGAAGTCAGCGCAGGGTATTGATGAATACTGGGCGATGGTGGTCCGCCGCAAGTGGTGGATTCTGGGACCGCTTTTCTTCGGATGGCTGCTTGTGTTTGCGTCCGCCTGGGTACTTCCCGCGAAGTATTCCTCGGAGAGCGTGGTGCTGATTGAGCCACCCAAGGTCCCAAAGGACCTGGTGGCGCCCAACGTTCAGGTCGACCTGGCGGATCGAGTGCAGAGTATGAGCACGCAGATCCTCAGCCGCACGCGCCTGCTCGATCTCATTCAGAAATTCAACCTCTATCCCGGCAACGCCGATTCGCCTGATGACCAGGTGGAAAAGATGCGCGAGGATGTGAAGTTCGATCTGGTGCAATCGCCGGCGGCCAACGGAAACCAGGAACTGGTCGCGTTCAAGATGGCTTACAAAGCCCCCGACCCGGTTATTGCCCAAAAGGTGAATGCCTCTTTGACCTCGTTCTTCGTGGACGAGAACGTGCGTGCCAGCCAGGAGCAGTCAGAAGCGACCACGCATTTCCTTGATGCTCAAGTGAAGGCGACTGGCAACGGCAATGGCCGAGGAAGAGGCCAAGGTGCGAGCCTATGAGCAAGAGCACGATGGATCCTTGCCACAGCAATTGCAAAGCAACATCCAAATTCTGGGCGGTATTCAATCGCAGTTACAGGCCGCGCAGGCGGCCCACGAGAGGGCCGTGCAGCAGGCGACTTATCTGGCTTCGCTGCAGAAGCAATACGAAACCATGAGCGATTCGACCGACGTGCCCAGCAGCCTTGAAAACCAACTGGAAAGCGCGCGCGCGCAGTTGGCGGACTTGCAGGCCCGCTACACCGACGATCATCCCGACATCAAGAAGCTGAAGGAAACCATCGCCGGCCTGGAGAAACTGAAGAAGACCCTGGGCGCGGAAGCCAAGGAGAAGCTAGAGACCAATACCGCCACTAAGGAACAAGTGGCCGCCTTGTCGCCGATGGTGCAGCTGCAGAGCCAAATCAAGATCAACAAGATGGAGCTGCAAACTTCCGCCGAGCAGATGCAGCGTCTCGAACAGACGGGTGCGATGTACCAGGCCCGCCTGAATGCGACCCCGGCCGTGGAAGCTGAGATGAGTGACATGTTGCGCGATTTCGACAACATGAAGAAGCAGTACACCGAACTGCTGAAGAAGAAACAGGAATCGGCGCTGGCCACCAGCCTGGAAAATCAGCAGCAGGGCGCGCAGTTCCGTGTCATCGATCCGCCCAGTCTTCCCGACAAGGCGGTATTTCCCGATCGCTTCAAGTTTTCGCTGGCCGCCATCGGCGTCGGCCTGGCGCTTGCCATCTTGTTCGGATTCGGCTCGGAAATTCTCGATGACCGCATCCGCAACGAACAGGCCCTCAACGAGGCTGTCAGTTTGCCGATCTTAGTCGATATTCCGGCCCTGCCGACCCCGGCGGAGATTCGCGCTGCTCGCTGGAAACCCTGGCTTGCCGTGGCGGCCACCGTAGTGGTGGTCATCGCGCTTCCCTCGGCTGTCGCTTACGCATATTTTTGGGGATAGTGAATGTACAAACAATTTTTCGGGTTGACGCGTAATCCCTTCGAGATTAGCCCCGACCCGTTCTTTTATCATCCGACGCCGCGTCACAATGAGGCCCTGGCCAACCTGCACTACGGGGTGGGCCGCAGGAAGGGCTTCATCGTGATCACCGGTGAGGTGGGCACGGGCAAGACCTTGCTGGTCCGTTGTCTGCTAACGGAGCTGCGCAAGAACAACATCGCCTTCGCCTACGTTTTCAATCCGTTGCTGCCGGTGGTGGAATTCTTCCAGTACATTATGGCCGACCTTGGGCTGCCCTATGCAGGCCGCACCAAGACCGAGATGCTGCTTGACCTGAACCGCTTCCTCATCCAGCGCCACGCCCGCGGCCTGATCACGGCCCTGGTGGTCGATGAGGCGCAGGCATTGCGGCGCGAACTGCTGGAGGAGATCCGGCTATTGACCAACCTGGAGACGTCGCAGCAGAAGCTGCTGCAAATTGTTCTGATGGGTCAGCCTGAGCTGGAAATAATGCTTGACTCCCCCGAGTTGCGGCAACTGAAGCAGCGGGTCTCGCTGCGTTGTCAGCTGCAGCCACTCGACGAAGACCAGACCCGGGCTTATGTAGTTGCCCGCCTGGAGCGGGCCGGCGCGCCTGCGAAGCCGCAGATTTTCGCCCCCGGGGCGCTGAGCAAGATCTATGAGTACTCAGGCGGCATTCCCCGCATCATCAACAATCTTTGCGAAAACTCCATGGTGAATGCGTTTGCTCATGAACAGCGAACCGTGACTCCGGAAATGATCACGGAGGTGGCCGCGGACTTCCGTTTGACGGCCCCATCCCTGCCGGAGGAAACCCCGCTATCGGCGGCCGCGCCTGAGGCGAACAACGAAAGCCTGCTGCGCTCATTGTTCCGTCTGCTGCGCACCATGGATAACCAGACGTTAGAACCTGAAAAAGCCATACCCACCACTGTCGGGAGGAGAGTTTAGCCATGAGTCGAGTGTTCGAAGCGTTACAAAAGTCCCAAGGTGAAAATCCCAGTGCCTCGCCCTTGGTTTCCGGCCGGCCCGATACTGCAGCCGGCGAAGCGACTGCCGTTGCCGTTGCCGCCGGCGTTCCCATTGGGACACCAACCGATGCGAACTGGTTGGAGGTGCCTGCCGAGCGCGTCCTGCACCCCTCACCCAGTCCCGAGCAGCGGCTGGTGGCACTGGCTGATCCCAATAGCCAGGGAGCGGAAATGTTCAGGGTGTTGGCGACCCGCCTGGCGCATATGCAGAACAAGCGGCGGCTGCAGAAGTTGCTCATCACCAGTTCTGTGGGCGATGAAGGCAAGTCGGTGGTGGCTGTCAACCTGGCTCTCACCCTGGCGCGGCGTCACAACGCGCGCACCTTGCTGATCGAAGCCGATCTCCGCCGTCCGGGCTCCAGTGCTTTGCTGACCGATTCGCCCTTGCGCGGCATTTCGGAGTGGGACGCGGGCGAGCTGGCGATCGAAAATTCTCTATATCAGGTCAACGACCTGCCGCTATGGTTTCTTTCCGCCGGCCAGGGCATCCAGGAACCGTTGCCCCTTCTGGAATCGGACCGTTTCGCCAAGATGTTAGACACCATCTCCTCCAGCTTTGACTGGGTGTTGCTCGATTCCACACCTATGTTGCCCATGGCCGACGCTACTTCCCTTTCGCGCCTCTGCGATGGTGTCTTGGTTGTTGTGCGCGAAGGTTTCACCCGTCGTAAGGTTCTGGACAAGGCGCTCGAATCCATCGAGGCGCCCAAACTTCTGGGCGTGGTATTCAACCAGGCGTCCATGTTGAACATCGATTACGATCGCTACTACGGTGGCAACAACTCATCTGGAAAGTCGAAGAAGGATAATAAGAAGGAACCCTCTAAGGAATCGGACAAGGTTACCGCGGCGACGGCATGATTCGTTTGTTCAATGCCTATTTCCCCACCCGCACACTGTTGCTCACGGTGACCGAGGCCGCTCTGGTCACCCTGGGTTTCGTGATGGCGGTGGAGTTTTGGGCAGGAACGGCGTCCGACGCCAGCATTTATCTTCTGTATGAAAATGGCCTGGGGCGGATCGGCCTGGTGGTCGCAGTCTTCCTCATCCTGATGTACTACTTCGATCTCTACGATTCATTTGTGCTCGCCAACCGGCGAGAGGTCATCACCCGTCTGGTAGGCGTCCTGGGTTGTGCCTTCGTCGCCTTGGCAGTGCTCTACTACGTTTTCCCCGAGGTCAGCCTTGGCGGCAGCACCCTGTGGATAGGGGTGGGCATTGTCGGCATCGCGGTTCCCACCTGGCGCCGGCTTTTTTTTGTGCTCAACCGCTCCGCCCGTTTTTCTGAAAGGGCCATCGTTTACGGTGATGGACCTCTGGCAGTGCCGCTAATGACGGAGATCGCCAATCGTGCCGAACTGGGCGTTCGGGTGGTTGGTTTCGTAGGTCAGAACACGCCCACCGTTCCCGGCATTCCCCAATTTGACGGCAACATCGAGGAATTGGTGCTGGAGCGAAATGTGCAGCGCGTCCTGGTGACCATGGGGGACCGGCGCGGCAAATTGCAAGTGGAAGAGTTGCTCAAGCTGAAAGCCCGCGGTGTGTACATCCAGGATGGCCCCGAGTACTACGAAAGCGTGACCGGCAAAATCCCATTGGAGTCGCTGCGCCTCAGCTGGTTGCTGTTTTCCCCCGGCTTTCACGTGCGCGCTGCCCTTCGTATCTACAAGCGCCTGTTCTCCATTATTCTTGGCTCGCTGGCCATTCTGCTGACTTCGCCGCTGATGCTGCTGGCCGCCATCGCTATTCGTCTCAACACGCCGGGTTCAGCGATTTTCCGCCAGCGGCGAGTAGGCGAAAATGGGCGTCTGTTCACGGTTTACAAGTTTCGTTCCATGTACGACGGGTCCGACAAGAAACAGTTGAAGCCAGCCGAGCACGGAGACGCGCGCGTCACCTCCGTGGGCAAGTGGCTGCGCCGCACCCGCATCGACGAACTGCCGCAACTGTTCAACATCGTCAAGGGCGATATGGCGTTCGTCGGACCGCGGCCTTTCGTACCTGAGCAAGAAGAAGAGTGCGCAGAAAAGATACCGTTCTATAAAGAGCGCTGGCTGGTGAAACCTGGCGCTACGGGCTGGGCGCAGATCAATCGCGGCTATAACGCCACCTTGGAAGACAACCGCGAGAAACTGGCTTACGACCTGTTCTACATCAAGAACGTCTCCTTTGGACTCGACCTCTATATCATGTTTGCGACCGTCAAGATCCTGCTGCTGGGGAGGGGAGGACGGTAGTTTCTCCGGTACTCCTGGGGCCACTCACTTGGAAGGTGATTCATGATGGAAGAATTTGATGATCAGAAATCCGCGCAGGGTATAGAAGAATACTGGGCGATGGTGGTCCGCCGCAGGTGGTGGATCCTGGGACCGCTTTTCTTCGGATGGCTCCTTGTCTTTGCGTCAGCCTGGGTTACTTCCCGCGAAGTACGCCTCGGAAAGCGTAGTGCTGGTTGAGCCACCCAAGGTTCCGAAGGATCTAGTGGCGCCAAACGTTCAAGTCGACTTAGCTGATCGGGTGCAAAGTATGAGCACGCAGGTGCTCAGCCGGACGCGTCTGCTCGATCTCATTCAGAAATTCAACCTCTACTCGAGCTATGCCAACTCGCCTGATGACCAGGTAGAAAAGATGCGCGATGACGTTAAGTTCGAGTCTGGTTCAATCGCCCACGAGTAACAAACAAACGGAACTGGTCGCGTTCAAGATGGCTTACAAAGCCCCCGACCCCGTTATTGCCCAAAAGGTGAATGCCTCTTTGACCTCGTTCTTCGTTGACGAGAACGTGCGTGCCAGCCAGGAGCAGTCAGAAGCGACCACGCATTTCCTTGATGCTCAAGTGAAGGCGCTGGCAACGGCAATGGCCGAGGAAGAGGCCAAGGTGCGAGCCTATGAGCAAGAGCACGATGGATCCTTGCCACAGCAATTGCAAAGCAACATCCAAATTCTGGGCGGTATTCAATCGCAGTTACAGGCCGCGCAGGCGGCCCACGAGAGGGCCGTGCAGCAGGCGACTTATCTGGCTTCGCTGCAGAAGCAATACGAAACCATGAGCGATTCGACCGACGTGCCCAACAGCCTTGAAAACCAACTGGAAAGCGCGCGCGCGCAGTTGGCGGACTTGCAGGCCCGCTACACCGACGATCATCCCGACATCAAGAAGCTGAAGGAAACCATCGCCGGCCTGGAGAAACTGAAGAAGACCCTGGGCGCGGAAGCCAAGGAGAAACTAGAGACCAATACCGCCACTAAGGAACAAGTGGCCGCCTTGTCGCCGATGGTGCAGCTGCAGAGCCAAATCAAGATCAACAAGATGGAGCAGCAGACTTCCGCCGAGCAGATGCAGCGTCTCGAACAGACGGGTGCGATGTACCAGGCCCGCCTGAATGCGACCCCGGCCGTGGAAGCTGAGATGAGTGACATGTTGCGCGATTTCGACAACATGAAGAAGCAGTACACCGATCTGCTGAAGAAGAAACAGGAATCGGCGCTGGCCACCAGCCTCGAAAACCAGCAACAGGGCGCGCAGTTCCGCGTCATCGATCCGCCCAGTCTTCCCGACAAGGCGGTCTTTCCCGATCGCTTCAAGTTTTCGCTGGCCGCCATCGGCGTCGGCCTGGCACTTGCCATCTTGTTCGGATTCGGCTCGGAAATTCTCGATGACCGCATCCGCAACGAACAGGCCCTCAACGAGGCTGTCAGTTTGCCGATCTTAGTCGATATTCCGGCCCTGCCGACCCCAGCGGAGATTCGCGCCGCTCGCTGGAAACCCTGGCTTGCCGTGGCGGCCACCGTAGTGGTGGTCATCGCGCTTCCCTCGGCCGTCGCTTACGCATATTTTTGGGGATAGTGAATGTACAAACAATTTTTCGGGTTGACGCGTAATCCCTTTGAGATTAGCCCCGACCCGTTCTTTTACCATCCGACGCCGCGTCACAATGAGGCCCTGGCCAACCTGCACTACGGGGTGGGCCGCAGGAAGGGCTTCATCGTGATCACCGGTGAGGTGGGCACGGGCAAGACCTTGCTGGTCCGTTGTCTGCTAACGGAGCTGCGCAAGAACAACATCGCCTTCGCCTACGTTTTCAATCCGTTGCTGCCGGTGGTGGAATTCTTCCAGTACATTATGGCCGACCTTGGGCTGCCCTATGCAGGCCGCACCAAAACCGAGATGCTGCTTGACCTGAACCGCTTCCTCATCCAGCGCCACGCCCGCGGCCTGATTACGGCCCTGGTGGTCGATGAGGCGCAGGCATTGCGGCGCGAACTGCTGGAGGAGATCCGGCTATTGACCAACCTGGAGACTTCGCAGCAGAAGCTGCTGCAAATTGTTCTGATGGGCCAGCCTGAGCTGGAAATAATGCTTGACTCCCCCGAGTTGCGGCAACTGAAGCAGCGGGTCTCGCTGCGTTGTCAGCTGCAGCCACTCGACGAAGACCAGACCCGCGCTTATGTAGTTGCCCGCCTGGAGCGGGCCGGCGCGCCTGCGAAGCCGCAGATTTTCGCCCCCGGGGCGCTGAGCAAGATCTATGAGTACTCAGGCGGCATTCCGCGCATCATCAACAATCTTTGCGAAAACTCCATGGTGAACGCGTTTGCTCATGAACAGCGAACCGTGACTCCGGAAATGATCACGGAGGTGGCCGCGGACTTCCGTTTGACGGCCCCATCCCTGCCGGAGGAAACCCCGCTATCGGCGGCCGCGCCTGAGGCGAACAACGAAAGCCTGCTGCGCTCATTGTTCCGTCTGCTGCGCACCATGGATAACCAGACGTTAGAACCTGAAAAAGCCATACCCACCACTGTCGGGAGGAGAGTTTAGCCATGAGTCGAGTGTTCGAAGCGTTACAAAAGTCCCAAGGTGAAAATCCCAGTGCCTCGCCCTTGGTTTCCGGCCGGCCCGATACTGCAGCCGGCGAAGCGACTGCCGTTGCCGTTGCCGCCGGCGTTCCCATTGGGACACCAACCGATGCGAACTGGTTGGAGGTGCCTGCCGAGCGCGTCCTGCACCCCTCACCCAGTCCCGAGCAGCGCCTGGTGGCACTGGCTGATCCCAATAGCCAGGGAGCGGAAATGTTCAGGGTGTTGGCGACCCGCCTGGCGCATATGCAGAACAAGCGGCGGCTGCAGAAGTTGCTCATCACCAGTTCTGTGGGCGATGAAGGCAAGTCGGTGGTGGCTGTCAACCTGGCTCTCACCCTGGCGCGGCGTCACAACGCGCGCACCTTGCTGATCGAAGCCGATCTCCGCCGTCCGGGCTCCAGTGCTTTGCTGACCGATTCGCCCTTGCGCGGCATTTCGGATTGGGACGCGGGCGAGCTCGCGATCGAAAATTCTCTATATCAGGTCAACGACCTGCCGCTATGGTTTCTTTCCGCCGGCCAGGGCATCCAGGAACCGTTGCCCCTTCTGGAATCGGACCGTTTCGCCAAGATGTTAGACACCATCTCCTCCAGCTTTGACTGGGTGTTGCTCGATTCCACACCTATGTTGCCCATGGCCGACGCTACTTCCCTTTCGCGCCTCTGCGATGGTGTCTTGGTTGTTGTGCGCGAAGGTTTCACCCGTCGTAAGGTTCTGGACAAGGCGCTCGAATCCATCGAGGCGCCCAAACTTCTGGGCGTGGTATTCAACCAGGCCTCCATGTTGAACATCGATTACGATCGCTACTACGGTGGCAACAACTCATCTGGAAAGTCGAAGAAGGATAATAAGAAGGAACCCTCTAAGGAATCGGACAAGGTTACCGCGGCGACGGCATGATTCGTTTGTTCAATGCCTATTTCCCCACCCGCACACTGTTGCTCACGGTGACCGAGGCCGCTCTGGTCACCTTGGGTTTCGTGATGGCGGTGGAGTTTTGGGCAGGAACGGCGTCCGACGCCAGCATTTATCTTCTGTATGAAAATGGCCTGGGGCGGATCGGCCTGGTGGTCGCAGTCTTCCTCATCCTGATGTACTACTTCGATCTCTACGATTCATTTGTGCTCGCCAACCGGCGAGAGGTCATCACCCGTCTGGTAGGCGTCCTGGGTTGTGCCTTCGTCGCCTTGGCAGTGCTCTACTACGTTTTCCCCGAGGTCAGCCTTGGCGGCAGCACCCTGTGGATAGGGGTGGGCATTGTCGGCATCGCGGTTCCCACCTGGCGCCGGCTTTTTTTTGTGCTCAACCGCTCCGCCCGTTTTTCTGAAAGGGCCATCGTTTACGGTGATGGACCTCTCGCAGTACCGCTAATGACGGAGATCGCCAATCGTGCCGAACTGGGCGTTCGGGTGGTTGGTTTCGTAGGTCAGAACACGCCCACCGTTCCCGGCATTCCCCAATTTGACGGCAACATCGGGGAATTGGTGCTGGAGCGAAATGTGCAGCGCGTCCTGGTGACCATGGGGGACCGGCGCGGCAAGTTGCAAGTGGAAGAGTTGCTCAAGCTGAAGGCCCGCGGTGTGTACATCCAGGATGGCCCCGAGTACTACGAGAGCGTGACCGGCAAAATCCCATTGGAGTCGCTGCGCCTCAGCTGGTTGCTGTTTTCCCCCGGCTTTCACGTGCGCGCTGCCCTTCGTATCTACAAGCGCCTGTTCTCCATTATTCTTGGCTCGCTGGCCATTCTGCTGACTTCGCCGCTGATGCTGCTGGCCGCCATCGCTATTCGTCTCAACACGCCGGGTTCGGCGATTTTCCGCCAGCGGCGGGTAGGCGAAAATGGGCGTCTGTTCACGGTTTACAAGTTTCGTTCCATGTACGACGGGTCCGACAAGAAACAGTTGAAGCCAGCCGAGCACGGAGACGCGCGCGTCACCTCCGTGGGCAAGTGGCTGCGCCGCACCCGCATCGACGAACTGCCGCAACTGTTCAACATCGTCAAGGGCGATATGGCGTTCGTCGGACCGCGGCCTTTCGTACCTGAGCAAGAAGAAGAGTGCGCAGAAAAGATACCGTTCTATAAAGAGCGCTGGCTGGTGAAACCTGGCGCTACGGGCTGGGCGCAGATCAATCGCGGCTATAACGCGACCCTGGAAGACAACCGCGAGAAACTGGCTTACGACCTGTTCTACATCAAGAACGTCTCCTTTGGACTCGACCTCTATATCATGTTTGCGACCGTCAAGATCCTGCTGCTGGGGAGGGGAGGACGGTAGTTTCCTCCACGGCGCCAGACGCTCTTGCACGTATACGATAGTCTTGGAGTACAACTTAGAAGGACCGCGGATGCCCGTGATCGCGGATTTGTACCACTCATTCCGCATCGCAGTGCGCGGATTTAAGGAGAGTCGTTTATGAAGAAGGCCTTAATTACCGGAATTTCCGGCCAGGATGGCGGCTACCTTGCCGAATACCTGCTTGAACTCGGATACAGTGTTTACGGCGTGGTCCGCCGCGAAACGGCAACCATGCGCTGGCTCGGCCCCATTCAGGGAAAGATTGAGGTCCTGTATGCGCGACATGCGCGACACTGCCTCTCTCGAAGTGGCTTTTGCCAAGTCCTCGCCGGACGAAGTTTATAACCTTGCCGGCCAGGTTTTCGTTCCTACCAGCTGGCAAATTCCGGCCGAGACCTTCGACATCAACGTTGGCGGACTGGCGCGATTGCTGAACATTATCGAACGCCAGAAGCCGGATACGCGCCTGTATCAGGCTTCCAGTTCTGAGATGTACGGCAATCTGAACGGACTGCGCAATGAGCACACTGCGCTGGCTCCCACCTCGCCCTATGGAGTCTCCAAGACCGCCGCTCATCGTTTGTGCGAGGTGTACCGCGAGCGCGGAGTTTTCGCGGTCGGCGGCATTCTGTTCAATCACGAATCCCCGCGGCGTGGCCCCGAGATGGTGACCCGCAAGATAACCCTGGCGGCAGCCGATTGGGCGCAGGGCAAGAAGAGCAAGCTGAAGCTGGGCAACATGCAAGCCCGTCGCGATTGGGGATACGCCGGCGATTACGTCCGCGCCATGCACGCCATGCTGCAGCAGGAGAAGCCCAACGATTACGTCATCGCCACCGGCGAATCGCACAGCGTTTACGAATTTGTGGTCGAGGTGCTGCAATGCCTGAATTTGCTACCTGCCGGCCGCAACGTTGCCGAAGTGGTCAACGAGTATGTAGAAGTGGATCCTAAGCTGTTCCGCACCGGCGAGATTCACGACCTGCGGGGCGATTCCAGCCTGGCGCGGCGCGCTTTGAACTGGAATCCCGACGTGGATTTCAAAGGCTTGGTGAAGATGATGGTCGAGTCCGATGCCTTTGGACGAGAGGAAGCGCGCTTCCAAAAGCCCAGTTCGCTCGCAACTGAGAGTGGTTTCATTTCACCTCCGCGAACGACAACCAGCGGAGCAAGGCCCCGACCAACCACGCTACAGCCATGCGTGAATGATCTAACACTTTGGCGGCCAGAGTAGGAAAGTAAATAGCCAAGAGGGTTATGTTCCGTTTACTATTCAACTGGGCATGGAAGTGTGCTGCAGCCCTAATACTGCTGTTGTCGTTAGCTGTCCTTAATAACAACTACTCACTACGCAAGATTCCTCGTGGCGAGTTTCGCGCCCGACTTGACCGTTCAGTGGAAGCCTCTACGAGTTGGATGTCTGGACACCCGGAAATCCTCGGGAATCCTGCCTTGATGTTCATGGTCGCGGACATGGAGAAGATGTCGGGTGATCCGCGTCTGCGCCAGATGCTGGATCAATACCTCCACAGTAAATACATAACTGATCCTCATAGAGTGTTTGGCCTGTTTGGCCCAGTTTGGGCCCATATGGTTGATCCACAGTCTCCGGTTCCAATGATGAATCTGACTCAGGCACAAGATCAGGACATGAATGAAATGTTGTGGGACGCCTACGCGGTTGCCCCCGAGAGGGTAGTGATCAGTTACTCTCAACATGAAAATATGTTTTCGCCCACGAAATATTACTGGGGGAGAAGAAATCATCAACTTCTCGCATTAGTCATGTACCGCTACTTCAATGGGGGTTCGGAGGAGCTGAATAGCACTATCAACAATTTGTCTGAGAAGGTCGCGAGAGATGCGCATTTTGACTTTCGTGTAGGCGATTCTTATGTGCAAAGAAACGCGTTCATTCTTGGGGCGAAGCGAACTGACCTCATCCGATCTCGCTGGATAGAACGTGCCTTAGATTATCAGCGTCAAGATGGCTCCTGGGCATATTGTTGGTATGGCTGGTGTCGCGGAATTCTTGAATTTAGATTTGGGGAGGTTGGCCCAGACCACTCTACTGTTCAGGCAGCCTGGGCCCTGTACATGCTGAAGTACCAGTTTCCAGAATGGGTCGACCAGCACTACCAGTAGTTCAGCCCGCACTTCCTCCTGGAAGTTCGCCTAAAGCGCCACGTGACCAACGACCCCGCTAGAAGGAACATGATCCATGTCTCTGTCTGTCATTGTACCTTTGTTCAACAAAGCAGCCTACATACGCCGTGCGCTGGATTCGATTGCGCATCAAACGTGTGGTGATTTCGAGGTCATCATAGTAGATGATGGATCGACTGACGGAAGCGACATGATCGCTGATTCCTATCCAGATGCGCGCTTCCGTGTCGTGCGTCAAGAAAATCAGGGACCGGGTGCAGCGCGCAACAAAGGTATCTCAGAATCCACAGGCGAGCTAATCGCGTTCCTCGATGCAGACGACGAATGGCTACCGCATCATCTTGAGACGGCGATTGAGGCTTTCGATCAGCACCACTCGAAACTGGTATCTTTTACTGCAGGCTACGTCGAATCCTCGGCAGACGTATCGACTGCGCCCATGTGGCGTCGACGCGGTATCAAAGATGGACTAGTTGCGATTGATGCATCGACTCGACCAGAGCTCCTACACTATATGTTGGCCTACATGTCTTGTTGCTCAACTGTGGCGCGAGCGGAAACTTTGCGTAATTGGGGGGGGTTCTACGAGCACCGATGCACCTTTGGTGAGGATTCCTTTCTGTGGTTGAAGATTCTCTTGAACGAGCCTGCCCTTTTTGATCTGCGGCCACGCGTGCGCTTTCACCGTGAGGCTGGAAACCTTAGTCAGAATCTCAGCAGGGCCAGACCCGTTGAGCCCTTACTTCTTAATACCGATGACATAGAGCGGGACTGCCCGCGACACTTGCTTCCTCTCTTGCATAGGTTTTTTAGCGTTCGTGCCTTCAAAACCGCTTGCGTCTTGGGCTACTGGGGTAAGTGGCGAGAAGCGCGATCAATCCGTGCGAGTTTCCGGTCCCCAGGAGACTTCCGGTTGCCGTACTACTCGAGTTCTTGGATATGCTCCACTCCGGTGGGAGCAGGGTTGGGAGCAATGGCTAGACGCTTGTTAAACGATCGAAGAGGGTAGGGCACTAAGCCTCGGTGATCACTTCAAAAGCGGCCAGCAGTTATCACTTCAAAACCGGCCAACGAAAGTGGCCGTCGGGGACTAGATTGTTCTACCCTGCCTCCTCCTGGAAGGCAAGTCGGTTTTCGTGCGCCAGCTGCGCGGGCCACACTTGAGCACATGCCCATGGTGTAGTAAGCGGTCGAGCATAGCGCTCGCGGCGGCCCCGCATCGCCCAGCAGTTTGCCCCAGTTTTCCACCGGCCGGTTAGTACTACTGTGTTATGAGAAGCCTTGGAGGCAGCAGGGACATCTGGGCAAGGAGCGGGCCAAGTGGGTAGCAATCTGGCGGCGCAGGGTGGCGATCGAGGATGGATTATGCCGTTCGGTCCGCACCGGCAGCGCCGCGAGGCGTGTATGAGGGTTGCCTACGGGGTAGGCGAAGCCGGAGATCGACTGCCCGCAGTGGCGGCGAACCTGGGGCAGGGGGAAAAAGGCACCGCTCCAGCACCAGAAACCCATAGGCGGCAATGCAAAGGGTGGCGTGATGATGAAATCCGCGCCAGTTGCGACCTTCATAATGTCCCAGCCCGAGTTTCTGCTTCAGTTCCTCGTAATCGCGCTCGATGCGCCAGCGCAGTTTGGCGGTGGCCACCAAATGGCGCAGACTGATGGCTTCCGGCAGGTTCGACAGCCAGTATTTCGTCGGCTCCTTCTCTGCCTTCGGCCACTCGATCAGCAGCCATTGCTGAGGATGCGGCTCACTGCGCCAGTAGTCTCGATGCGCCACACGCAGGCGCAGCCGGGCAAAACGCGAGTGCATGGTGCCGCGTGTGCCTTCGCGCCAGCTTACTCGCCGGAGATCGCTGGCGCTCAGACACAAAGCCAGCTCTTTCACCGAAAGCGGCTGATGTTGTTCATCCCTCCGCAGCAGCCTGGCAGGACGCCCCATCCTGCTTCTGGCCGGGGCGGAAGCGGCGCGATGCCCGGCGGCCAGACCGAGGTCGAAGACTGGACCCCCACGACATATTCGAATCCTAGCGCTTCCAGCCCCTGGCGGAAGCCATTATCGTTGCCATAGGCAGCATCGGCCAGCACTACACCACGCGGCACATCCTCGTTCACCAGCGAACGGATCTGGGTCAGTGCAATCTCAGGCTTGGTCTGGAACCGGACTTCTTCAGGCACGCCTGCTTTCCTGCGTCGTTCCGCATCGTTGGCCCAGATTTCGGGCAGATACAACTGGTAAATCGCAGGAAGACTGGTCTGCGCGGTGGCCAGAGACACGCTGACCGCTATCCGGCAGTTCTCCTGCTTACCCAACTGCCCACAGTACTGCCGCGTGACTCCCACCGAATGGCTGCCCTTCTTAGGAAAACCCGTGTCATCCACGATCCAAGCCGCCAGCCCATGCCGCCGCGGCATCGCGGGCAGCACCTGGCGGCGCACTTCCTGTAGCAGCGCGGCATCGCTCCAAGCCGCATCGGCCACGATGTGATGCAGCGACTGGTGCATCTGGCGCACGTTGCCGGGAGCCAAACGCGCAGCCATGGGCTCGACGCTCTTCCGCTCGATCGGCAGCAATAGGCCTTTTGTGTAGTTCTCGATGGGACTAACGCGATCAGCGTGCCCGGCAGTCCGAGTCAGACTCTCCAGATAAACCTGCAGGCGCCCCGACTGGCGGGAGAAATCCGGTTGGCGGTTGTTCATCGCCCTCAACGTACTACCCCGCCTTCCTCAGCACCAGGAAAATCAGGATAAGGTATCTAGTTTATAACACAGTAGTATTAGAGGTCAGCATGGTGCTGGCCCGCTCGTAACGTCGCATGATGATCTCCAGCAATTCCTCGGCAGCGGTGAGGGGTAGCTTGCGCATTCCCAGATCGTCGATGATGAGCAGGGAAACGGTCACCAAGAACTCCACGTGCTCTTTGTGGGTACCATCGAAAGTGGCTTCGGCCAATCATCGAGCAAGCTGTGGGTCTCGCGGTAGAGCACGCGGTAACCCTGCTGGATAGCGACTTGGCCGATGGCCTGAGCCAAGTGGTTCTTGCCGGTGCCGGGCGGACCGAGAAACAGTGCGTCTACGCGGGGCGCGATAAAGGCGGCCGTAGCCAGGTCGAAGACGAGACTGCGATTCAACTCCTTGTTGAAGGCGAAGTCGAAGTTGTCGAGGGTCTTCTGGGAGTCGCGGAACTGCGTCTGCTTTTTTCGCCGCTCCAGCAAGCGTTCGCCACGCCGAGCCAGTTCGTCAGAGACCAGACAAAAGATCAGGTCAATGGGTGCCAGCGGTTCGGACCTGTGCCTGGCGCAAACGCGTTTCCCGCACGGTAGCCATTCCGCCCAGGCGCAGTTGTTTGAGAGCACGATCGAGTTCAATCAGATTCATTCTTCTATCTCCTTGGTTCTGTAGTTAATGAGGTCGCGGTACTGCACCAGATCGCGGATCAGGGGATCGACTTGCTGCAAGGTGAGCGCGGCTTGGGGGCAGCGCTCCAGATAGCGCCGGACAAAGCGGTATTCCTGCACTCCCATCTCCAGAGCGGCGGCGCGGGCTCCATCGACGGCCACTGCTCCGTACTTTTTTGCCAAGGATAGAACCTCCAGGATGCGACGCACACCCACTTCGCCTTGCTGGCGATGGATGGTGTCGCAGAGCGCACCGATGTGCGCTCCCGCTCGACCGGCCCGCCACCGTAGCTGCGAGGTGCGCAGTGGCGTCCGCTTGGGATGGTCTTCTTTCTTGATGCGATACCAGCCGCGTTTCTGGCGCACATGCTCGCGCAACAGTTGCCCGGTCTTGGGATCGAGGAGGCGGACAGACAGCTCATCCCATTGCACTCGGAAGTATGCGCCCGATCCAGCCCCGCGTAAGCGGCTTCGACCTCGACACAGCCGCCCAGATGCACGACGCGTTCCCCGTACTGGTAATAGCGGAAGCGTTCCACCGGGAGTGGCAGGCTTTCGAAGCGCAGTCCTTTCAGCGGTGTTCTCTGGGCATGATCGACGCCGGATTCGACCTTGCCCTTGCGGTCAGGATTCTAGATGCGGCAAGGCATGGCCACCGCGCCGTAGTGGGCGAGCACGTCGCGGTAGAGAGGATTGAGAGCGGGATCGTAAATGTCGGGGACGAGCGCGCCCTCGCGCAGGTTGTCGAGAACGACGATGCGGGTTGCGCCGCCCAACCGGCGAAACGCCTTCTCATGCAGTTCGGCCCAGACCCGCGAACTGGAACGGAAGGTCAGTAGACGTACCGACTTGCGGCTGCAGCCCAGGGTCATCACAAACAGCCGGGTGCGCCGGTACTTGCGGCTCTCAGGATCGCGCACCATGGGACCGGTGCCGTAATCGACTTGCGCCTCCTGCCCGGGTGGGGTAACAATCACCACGCGGGCTTCGCGCACTTGGGCGCCACGTCGATTGCGCACGAAGCGCTGCACGCTTTGGTAGCTGCTAGCGAAGCCGTACTCGGAGACGAGATCCTGCCAGACCGCCCGCGCATTTCAGCTTGGGCTGAGCCCCAACTCGATGGCTTCCCGGTATGGCTCGCAAGCACTTGGCGCGCGGACTGTAATCGGCACAGGCGGAATGCTCCCTAGGCTCGCGGCCTGCTTCGGCCCTGAAGCCGCCCCCACTTCACTTCGTTGGGAAGGTTGACGCCATTGACCACCTCAGAGTCGGCGATCACTTCATTGGCCGGTTTTGAGGTTTTTGCTTTTGCTTTTCGTTTATCAGAAGGGTTTTCGGGGTTGGAGTTGGGGTTCCCCGTGACGGTCGGTTTTACCGGGCCGGAGTCGGTGATCACTTCGTTGGCCGGTTTTGGCCCTCGCCGCCCCCAACCACCTGGGCGGACGCACCGCAATCCCAGCCGCTTTCAGGTATGAGCTGGCGGTTTCACGACGGATTCTGGTCGCTTGCTGGATGTGCCGCAGCGACCATCCCAGTCGTCCCAGAGCTACGACTTGTTGTTTCTTCTCTTCGTTCAAGACATTGGCCATGCCCACGGAGCCTACAAGCCTCCGCCGGCGTCAATGTCCCAGACGCTGCTCTCGTTGGCCGGTTTTCAGGTGATACTCATTGGCCGGTTTTGGGTGATCGCTGAGGCTAAGTGGCTTTCACAGGTGATATAGCCGAGCAAGTCATGCGGATGCGGACCACTTCGGATGTGATTAACCAGCGGCATAAGCTAGTGCCTCGACCGTTTGATGGCTCTGCACGAGAATCTGACGAAAGGCGCATTTTAAGCGGCTTTCTGGAAAGCGACGAATTCGGTCTTGGTGGCGGCCAGCCGCTGCGCCTTCAGTAGCAGATAGTTCAGATCGCGGTAGCCGCGGCCACGACGTAACAGCGCTTTGATGTTCCCGTTGACGGCTTCCACCACGCCCAGCGGTACCTTGATCCGGCAGTAGTTCAGGATCCCATCCAGATGATCCAGCAACATCCGCGCCAGCTTCTCCATGGGCTTCAGCCGCTGCCAGCGCAACTGGTCGATCCAGCTCTTCAGGTAGCGCAGCATGGCTCCTTCATAGGTGTAGCTCCACAGCCGGTCCAGGCTCTCTTTCAGCAGATAGGCCTTCATCACCCGGCGGTTCAGCGCGAACAGCGCATTGAGTTGCCGCTTCTTGTGGGTGTTCAGATGCACCCAGCGCGACAGCAGCAACCAGCGCTTGCCTTTCACCACCTCCCGCGCCGCGCCCCCTTTGCGGAAGAACTCCGCCCGGCGCACTTCATCCACCGCCGCTCCCGCGTGCTGCATGATGTGGAACTTGTCATAGACGATCCGGCACTTCGGCACCCACTGCTCCATGCTTTGCCGGAACGGCTCCCACATGTCCACACAGGCCGCCCGGATCGCGCTGCGTTGGAAGCTGCTCAACTGCTTCTCGAAGAACTCGTCCAGGGTCTCCTTCTTCCGTTCCCGCCCGAACCACAACGGCTCTCCCGTCTCCAGGTTGCTCACCACGGTGAGAAACTTCTGCTTCTTCCCCAGATGAATCTCGTCCATGCCCATCTGCCGCAAGGCCGGCTTCCTCCGGCTCGCCGCCCAGCGCTCCAGATAGCGCAGATCGATGGCCCGCACGGTGCTGGCCGCCAGCCCAAACTGCCGCGCCACCCGCCGCACCGCCGCACTCTCGCAGGCCAGCCCCACCGCCTCTTCGAAGCGCTTGCTGAACGGCGCCTTGCTGGGCAATTGCGGCACCTTCTCCGTCTTGATCCCGCAATCCGGGCAGCGCACCCGATACAACTCAATCACCACCGTCGCCCGGTACTCCGAACCAGGGCAGATCGCGCACCTCCCGCTCATAGACTGTCGCAGGCTTCGGTCAACTTCCGCCCGCAACCGGAACACACCAGCTTCCGGTTCCCACGCTTGCGCCGCACCCACAGCTTCAGGGTCTTGGCCTGCTCATCGATTTCGTGCCGGTATACCCGGTAGCCTGGCCACCCCAGAACTTTGGTCCAGTCGTTCTCTCGCACCCCACTGAGAGTACCCAGAGTTCCCCAAAATCAAAATCCCCCATGAAATCAGGGGCTGTTCAGATTCCTGCGCAGAACCGGTTTGATTATGTAACGAAATGTGTGTCGGGCATGCTTGCGTGTGAACTTCCGCTGGATGTTACCCCGGTCGCCCGTCCGCATTGTCTGCAAACCGCCGCTCAAACAACTCGTCCAATTGCTGTCGATCCCGCCTGGAAAGTTGAATCCGGAGTGCTTTGCCTCTACTCACGCCCTAGCTATAAAGCCTGACACCACCCATGCCAAGTGTATATGTTAGTTACCTATCCACGCGGTCGAAGTATTAGCCGACAAGTTCTCACTCCATTTCGTGATGAGCGACTCAATCCTGATGCCAGATCAAATAAGGGTAACTGGGTTACTTTCGCTTCAGGACAGCGATAATGTTCGAGTTCAATTTTCCCCCGAAGCTGACTGCGATCCCTTCTGGACAAAACACTCAGCCCAACCTATAGGTCCCAGTCGATCAAAGATACGGCTTGAACCCACCATGTTCAGCGCTTCTACTTCGAAGCCGGCTTCTCTGCCAAGACGTCCTATGCGCCCCGGAGCTATTCATCGTATAGTGGGTGGGGAATACGTCCTCGGCGTCTCTATGCTCGATCATCTTGATGATGGGTTTCTTGACATGGTCCGGCACTAAGTGACCTAGAAATATCAGCCAAAAAAGATAATTGGGGGTATGGAAAATGAAATCGACCGTCAGGCCGGAGAACCCTATATATATCCGACAAAAAGTTCTCGTGGATCTTTAATGTGCTCGACCACCATGTTCGCCGTCACCAGATCAAATGTTTCCGCCTTGAAGGGAAGTGCGCCACCTAGCGCCTTAATACGGTAGGTCAGTAGCGGATGGTCCTTGATCCTCTCATCGACATCCACTCCCGCAAGGAAGGCGGCAGAGCGGGCCAACCGCTCCTGTTCAGCTTGCGGCATCGCCCAATCGGGCAGAATCTGGTAGCCGCAACCCACGTCGAGCCATCGGATGCCTGGACGTCACATAGCGTTGAAGAGCGCGGCCATACCACACCTGGGGATGCGTCAGATCAAGATGAATCGCCTTGGCGATCGCGAGTTTTCCTTTGACCCAATTCATTTGTTTGGCTGGGACTAGCCGGGCGAAGTAGTCAATGAAGAATAAAAGTCTTCAAGCTGACAAATTGTCTTGCTGACTTCGAAGTACTCTCTGCAGCGCTGAAATCCTGCCAATCCCATCTGCAGGCGCAGGTCTTCATTCCGCAGCAAATGAATCAGCGGCTTGGCAAAGGCCTCCGGCGACCGTTCGCGAACCAGATATCCCGTCTCGCCATCGACAATTGCATCGCGGTTTCCACCTACATCCGTAGCCACAACTGGCAAGCCCGCCGCCATGTACTCCATCACCGCGTTCGAAAAGCCCTCACTGAATGAAGTCAGACATCCGATGCACATCCGGGAGAGGTAGTCCATGATCTTTCCTTCTCCCTTCGTAAAGTACACGCGATCCTGCAATTCGAGTTCGCAGACTAACTGGTATAGTTCCTGATATTGGTCGCCGTGACCTGCAACTAGGAATACAACATCATCAAATTCCTGCGCTACGATTTTCGCCGCCCGCAGAAACAAGGGAATATCCTTGACGGGACGAAGATTCGCGACGATACCTATTACCCGGCTGCTTCGCGGAATCCCCAGTCGCTCGCTGACCGATGCATCACCCAGTCCCAGACGAAACACCGTCATATCCAGACCTTGATAGACAACCGCAGACCTTGTCTGGGTTCAATCCTTCCACCTCAACCGCAACCCGCTTCGCTTCCTGCGAATTCGCCATCACGGCGTTGGTGCGGAGATTTAACAGGCGAAAAATCGCTCCGCATTGTTGGCGTGTACCAATACCCTATGTTCAACCGGCTGGTAATCACGATGCGGGAACTGGCCAACGACGTCAGAACGGCGAACATCGCCGTCTTGTTCATATAGGCATGCACAATCTGAATCTGATGGTGATCGAGATATCGCCGGAAGCGGGCCGCTTGCCGGATTCCATTCCATGAATTCACGCTTAAAGTGGGAAAAACAGCCGTCTGGCAATACTCCTTCAGTCTATCCAATTGAGGGCTGGTTTCCAGGCAGCAGACGTGAACTTCAAACTTATTCTTATCCAGCCTTTTGGCGGTTTCAACAACCTGCCGCTCCGTGCCGGCATCATTGCCCACGGTGTCACATAAAAGGCAAACGCGGATACGATTCCCGGCAGCCGCTACGCCGGCTTCCGATCTTGTCCCCATTCCTGAGACTTCCCCTTAACAATTCGAACCACACCGCGTTGAACCGTTCCGACGGAACGGAAAAAATCCAGAGTCTCGTTGTCGTAAAACTCCAGCGCACCATAGCGTTCCGGGTGAGAGTTCAGTTCGAGGTGCAAAAAACCTCCTGGACGAAGATGCGAGAGCGCATCCTCGACGAAAAATCGCCATTCTGCTGCTCCCCACTCGTCCAGCTGGCGATGGCGATTAAAACAAATCCAGAACGCGGTGATCGCGTCGAGGTCGCGATACGGGAGCGACATCGGGACGAATCGCTCGATCAACACGGGAGAAGACATCTTGATCGCATGCCAGTGCCGCAAGCATCTCGCCATAGACCCGGTTTTCCACCTCCGACAAGATGTTGGCGGGAGCGTCGATTCCATAGCATTGATGACCGCAGGCCTTGCGCCGCCGCCAAAAAATAGCCTGGGCCGCAGCCGATGTCAAGAATTCGCAGCGGAGTCGAGGTCTGCAAAGACAATGCACCAACCCTGGCTACGTTGAATGGAATCCAGAAACCGTAGTCGGCATACTTTGCGGCGCAGGTGGGATCGCGCTCGAACACCGCCGCCGTTTCCCTGGCCAGTCTCTCGATCCGCGCCAGATCGGCATTTTCACAGACTTGCGAAGGAAGGCGGCACAACCTTACGGAACCATACTGCCCGATGCGTGCCCAAATCTTGGCAATCTGCAATAGTGCGGCTGGCCGATCTCGGGGATACCAGCGACCGGGTGATCAGGCCAAGCATGGAAGGTGGCCGGGAACTGGCATGGACCCCGGTCATCGAGGATTTTCCGCCGCCTGCAGTCTCGCTTGTCTGATTTTGTTCGCCACGGCAGCTTGAAACGTTGCCGAAATTGCATGATGACGCGTAATGATGCCTCCGTAGGCTATGCTCAGGAAAAAAGGCGCCTACAGCAGTCATAAATACCGCTACTTGCGTGAATAGTGCCGCACGCCGCACACGTATATCCGGATATCTGTTCCTGATAGGGGTCAAACCTCGATAAGCAAAGAACAGCGCAAGAACAAACAGGACAAGGCCGGTAATTCCGGTCTCACTTGAGACTTCGATGTACGAGTTATGGGTATAGCGCCATACCCCCCTGCTGGCCCACTTCCGTCGCCTCCGCAGCTTCGGCATCCATAAACTCACCGGGGCCAACTCCAAAGAAGCGGATGCTCCGCCGTCAACTGGAGACCTCGGATCAGCACTGTTTTCGCGCTTCCGCCGACTCTGCAGCCTCCAATGACTGGGGCGAGTTGGCCTCGAAGTATGTCGTAAATCGCTCTCTTATTCTTTGCGGCAAGAAAAACAGCGCCAAGATCAAAAACACAAGCCCACTAGTAACGACAATTACCCTCTGTTTGGCTGAGGCGAAGATGAAATAAAGCAGCAAGCCCGCCACCAGAGTGAGCAACCCCATTCTTGATCCGGTCTTACCCGCCCCAGCGAGCATGGGAAGCATCAATGCAAGCCACAGTACCTTCTTGTAGCCCGTCCTCAACGAAGCAGTGAGCCAAAGAAAAGGCAGGCCGATCAGTATATAGAGGCAAAGAAAGTTGGCGTCTGCTAGAGTGTCAGACCCTCCGCCAAGCCCCAAGCGTGTGCTGCCCACTCTGCCTCCGCCTACGACAAGCGACAGGACTCCATCTGCAGCCATCGCCAATGCTACGGTGGACATTACGCGAAAACAGTCGGGGATGGTTCGGATGAATGCCGCCATGAAGGCCACCAGCGCGAGAGCTTGCAAGACGATAAGGAATATGACAAAGCTACCGCCTCTCCACACGCTGAAAGGCACGCAAATCATTATCCAAATAGTGAATGCGATCAGGAGCTTGCCCATTGGCATCGTAAAATCGCCTTCACACGGCCGATCATGATCATGCCAATCAGCAAGATCGGTTGCAGAATCATGCCGATATGGAGATATGGGACGAGTTCCGCAATCCGGCTGCAATAAAAAAAGAGGTATAGCAGCAGCAAATAGTGAAAAGGTTTGTAGAGCTTTTCGCGGGCAGACTGCCGAATCACCCGGGGACGTTGCTCAGCCGAAGTGGTGACGACATCTACTGTACTCGAATCTGGATAGGCCCCATATTCGCCGGTCACCTCAGGCATCATCCCCTGACCCTGAAACGCCGATATATTCACCTGGTTACTCCCCTGGATCTGGACATAGTTCTTTAATCGGTCGTGCGGGATTGCCTACGGCGACAACTCGACTTGCGATTGGTCGGACCACAACCGCGCCGGCGCCGATGGTCGTGCCGAAGCCAACCGATGCCATTATGATGGAAGATGCCCCAATCCAGCAATCACTTCCGATCTCGATCACCTCAAAATCTTCTTCGGAGGCCCCGCTGATTTGGCCCGACCATTTCCCTGCGGTGTTGGCGCCGCCCGCTCAGGACCTGAACTTGCGAAGCGATTTGGGTCCGGTCCCCGATCGAGCAACGTCCTAAAATGCAGTATGATCCAATGTAAACTCCCCGTCCAAGCACGACGTTTGGATGAGCAAAAAACGAGCCGAAGGACACCCGGCTGTATAAAGAGCACTGTTTCAGGGTCAGCTTATAAAATGCAATTCGAAAATAGTCGCCGATAACGCCAGGAACCAGAGCGCAGGCATGTGCCCCGAGCGAGAACATCGGAGGCCAGTGGCCGAACCCGGCAACAGCGGCCACGGGCAAGGCAATCGTCAGAAATACGACGTGCAAGCAATTCTTAGCAATTTTCTTCATTCCCAAGCATGCGGACCGCTGGGCTGAATAAGGCCACCAGTGTAACATTCCCGGCGTAGTTGTTCGACAACCGAACACCCCTGCAATATTGATCGGATGAGGGCCAGAAGTCCTTGAATATGCGCGTGTTGTATTTCTCACCCCGAGTTTGCTGGCCGATCATTTCGGGCGCGCACCTGCGTCAACTTGTTGCCTCCTCGCGAGCTTGCCCGGAAAGCCACAGTTACCTACCTCGGACTGGATAGCGGGACACCGCCAACCCCGGAAAGCCTCCGGCTTGAGCTCCAGCAGTTGTTATCCGGCTCAGATGTCCTGATTATTCCCCGTGATCCCAGCTACCGGCCGGCAAACATTGTCCCGCAGGACCTGATCAACCATGCCCATCAACGTTTTGAACTTCACCTCGGCGACGGTGATGGCGGAAGTGGAGCGCATTGCGCAGGACCGCCCACTCGACGCAATACAGTCGAGAGCGTCCATCTGATCGCGTACGCCCAGCGCATCCGCCAGCTTTGTCCCCGCGTGCGCCTTATCTGTGATTGGCATAACATCAGTCGGAGATCCTCGATCCGTTATGCCGAGCAGGAGCTCCAACCCGCTGCGGGCGCTCTACGCCCGCCGTACGGCGACGCTTTCGCGGGGGATGGAGGACCAATTCCTGCGCCTTGGCGATGCTCACACCGTCTGCATGAGCGGGAGCGCCAGGTCCTGCTACACCGAGTGCCACAGGCCCGGATCGAAGTTGTCGGCAACGGCGTGGATGTCGAGTACTTTGCCAGCAACCCGGCTGCCAATGAGCTTCGCGGGACCTGGTTTTTCTGGGACGGATGGACTACCACGCCAACATCGACGGCTCTGCACTTGCCAGGAAGATCTGGCCGCTTATACTCTGTCGCCGCCCGGATGTCCGTTTCGTTATCGTCGGAGCTCATCCGGCGAAGGAGGTGCTGGCATTGCGCAACCTGGCAGGCGTCACCGTAACCGGCACGGTTGACGATGTTCCGGCCCTTCTATCGAAGCGCGCTGGCCGCGGTCGTGCCGTTGCGCGTGGGCGGCGGCGGCAAGCAAAGTCCTGGAAGCGATGGCAGCCGTTATCCGGTCATCTCGACCACTTTGGGCGCTGAAGGCCTGGTGACCGCCAGCAAAGACATCCTGCTCGCCGATTCTCCGGAGGCAATCGCCGATGCTGTCACCTCACTGCAAGCAAACAGTACGGTCTGGCAGGACTTGGTGACCAACGCGCGGGCTTTGGTTCGCGCGCAATACGACCTGGCCGGTCATTGGGGACGCGCTGTTACGTTTGTACGCGGAACAAGTCGCGATCGGCGCAAGGAGTTGATCGGGCACGAGCCTTGAGTGGAAACCTGGCCGAGCATCCACTTGGCCACGCAGACTGGTTCACGTGTTACACCGGATCCTTGTAATCCAGCGTTTTCCCCTGTAGCTCTTGTCATCATATTGCTGGCGCACGCTGGATCGTTCCTGATCATCAATGCTCCCGAGCTGGCCGACGTTATCCTGGTATTGGAAGCGCCCGATGATTCGCCCTACCGCCATGCTATTCGCTTGCAACAGCGAAGGCTATGCCCACAGGATTTTGCTGGATGAGGGCGTTGGGCGGATGGTGTTCGGGAAATCCGAAGCTGACTTAGCTTACTGAGTTTCTGAACCGGACTTCCCGGGGAATGGCCCAGGTGTGTCCCCACCGCTCACGATTCGACGTTCGGTGAAGCCGCCGACGTCAAACGCTGCCTGGAACGGCTCAACGTGTCATCCGTGTTTATTGGTCACATCCGACTTCCACACTCGCACGGCGCTGTCGATCTTCCGCACGCGACTGCCGCAATACCGCTGGTCGGTTGCCGCCGCCTTAGTCCCCCTATCACGACGCCGACCAGTGGTGGAAGCAACGCGCCTGGGCAAAAACTGTTCTTGACGAATCAAATCAAACAATATGCCTGTGGTGGAAGCTGGTTGACCGGGAGAGGCCAGGCGTCGTGTTGAAGTAGGTTTTCCGCGGATTTGCTTCCGTTCCCCCCCCGGTAAGTCCGCCCTTAACGCTACCTTCTAGCCACTTATACCCCCTAATCCCTTCTAATCACCTAACCACTGTTTTCTGGTAGAACTCCACCAGCGCTCGTTTGTATCCCCCTGGGGAGTAAACTTCGAATTCGGCTCGCCGCCGTGCCGCCGCTCCCAGCCTAAGGCTCAGCTCCGGGTCGTTCAGGATTCGCAGGATTGCGCCCGCCATCACCTCGGGAGGCGTATTGTGGAACCATCAAACCCGTAACGGCCTCATCCAGAATTTCTGGAACACCCCCCACCGCAGTTGCGGCGATCGGCCAACCGGCGGCCATTCCCTCCAGAACGACGTTCGGCGATCCCTCCGTGTGCGACGGCACCGCCAAAAGCGTCGCGATGGCTGTAGTACGGCCTCGTGTCTCGCTGGAAGCCCGCCATCGTCACCTTTTCATGACTGCCCCAACTGCACCAGCATGCCCAAACGGCCGAGCGGCTCTCGCTCGGGCCCATCGCCCACCAGCACGAGACGAAAATCGGGAGCGCCGTTCGTCTTACTCATCACTGCGGCCGCCTTTAGCAGATCAGCCATAGCCTTCTCATGAGAAAGCCGTCCAACCGCGAGTATGACGGCGTCGTTCTGCAAACCGAGGCTCTGCCGAAGCCGCTGTACCTCCTCCATCGGAGACGCCACGAAAGGCTTTACCGAGTTGTGCAGAACGGTGATTCTTTCGCGCTCCACACCGCGACTTACTAACGCGTCGGCAAATGGGCCGCAGACCGTAACCACGCGATAGGCCCCGCGAAGCGACCAGCGATCCAGTTGGCTATAGCAGCAGTAGAGTCGGTTGGTTGCGGTATAGCCGTGGTTGCCACACCAACCATCGGCATCTCTTGTGCAGACCCAACATCCGCACCAGGAAGTGCGACTTCACGTTACGCGATTCCAGAATGTCGGGCTGACATTCGGCAATCATCGCCCGCGGCCTGAGGGAAAAACCTGGTGTCCCAGCGTCGCCGTTCGAAGATTGTGAACACCGAAAGTCCGGCGTTTTTGGCGGTCGCCGCCAAGGCGCTCTCGGCTGCACCGCGCTGATAAGTTGCGACGGTGACTTCAACCGGCGGCAAGCCGGGCTCGGCGATGGCCGCCATTTTTCCGAATTCGATCAGGTTGCGTGAGGGGCCGGTGACGGTCGCGCTCTCGATCAAGGTGAGCACTCGAATGCATTGCCGGGTCACAGTGGCTCCAGAACGGCAATCGACGAGCGAAACAAGGGATGCTGATTCGGTGACAATTCCGACAGTATACTCGACGCCTGCGCCGCTCGAGGCTAGGACGATGCCGGCGTGCTTGCCGGTTCCACGGCGGTCTTGTTTATGTTTTTCATCACCACCCGCGCTGGATTACCCATGGCCACTGAGTACGCCGGAATGTCGTTGACGACCACGCTGTTCACTCCGATGATGGCGCCTTCCCCGACGGTCACACCTTTCATGATGAAGGAGTGTTGCCCGATCCAGGCATAGCGCCCAATGCGCACGGGCTTGATCTCGTCCACCGGGGCCGGAAGATCGGCGATACGTGCCATGGTTTCGCGGGGGTGGGCGTCGCTGTCCATAAATCTGACGCCCGAAGCAACATTCACGTCATCCTCAATCACGATCTCTTTGTTCACCACGAACACAACATCGTGGCCAATGTCCACGCGGTTGCCAAGCACCAGCCTCGGTTCATCGCACTGGCGCCCGCTGAAAATACCGACTTTGCCGAAAAAGTTGACGTTGTCCCCGATTACTATGCTCGCGTGCCCCGCCACGAAGGGCATGCGCCAGACGCGGAAGTGCTTGCCTACCGAGACACATCTGCCGCGAAACAGCGGTTCATAGAAGAAGTAGCTCAAGAGCCAGCGCAGTCCCTGCATGAACATCTGCTGAGCTTTGAATCCGAACCTCAGTAGGGAGTTGAGAAATCTGGGTAGGGGAAGAGTACTCGACACGATGCCGCGAGCGGTATCGCGCAGCCAGCGATAGAAGGGGGTCTCGCCCCGCCGGATTTTGAGCATCACCGAGCTCATCGCTGGTCTATCTCTGGGGTCTCCCTTCTGTCAGTGTAGGAACAGAATGGCGAACTGCTTGCCAGGTTCCTCTCTCCATAATACGGCGAAAAGAATCTGCTCTCGACTCTATGCCACCCGGGCCTAAGCGGGCTCCGGAAATTCCAGCAGGGTTAAACCTGGTTGGGCCGGTCCGCGCAAACGGTCCACCAGCTTCGACGCCACTTTCCAAGGCGGTTCGGCATTTTGTCTTCCCATAGGCGTATTCGTCATTTCCGTCAAAAGCTTATTAGGGCGAACAATCATGGTCTGGACACGAGGGTACTGCAGGGCCGCGACTTCGGCCAAACCCTCAATGGCTTTCTTGGCAGCAACATAGTGAGGCCATCTTTGACCGGCCGTTGGGGTCGCGGCGGAGGACACAACGACCGCCCGGCCGCCGTTCAGTTCTCAGCATCTCCATAAACACGACAGCGGTCGAGCACCAGGGCGGTCGCCTGTTGTACATACGCCGCGTATGCCCCCCCCCGCGTTCTGGACTCCATCCGCAGGGGATTGATCGCTGGAAATGCGTTGCAAACCAAGAAATCCAGCTTGCCATGCTGCTTCTGGATCGCATCGCGGACAGTCTGGAGCCAGGCCGCATCGACGGCGTCTCCCTAGAAAGTGGTGACGCCATTTTGAGCGCCAGGACTTCGCGATGTGGAGACTGCTATGGATACTAGCGAACCCAGGCAGCGAGCAATCTCTGCGCCCAGGCCCCGGTTGCCGCCGATGACCAGCGCTACCTTCCCGGCTAAATCGTTCGAAAGTGGTTGAGAAAGCTCGGTCGCTGAATTGCCGGGATTATCGAGCGACGGTCTGATGAAAGAAATGCATTCTGCTTTGATGACCTTTTTGTGGTGTCTTTCAAAGTTGCCTGGCACCGCACCTGGCTGAGGCGCGGATCAACTTTGGTGATAACGGCCTCATAGTCGAGAACTTCACAGGTATCGTCGTTCGCCTGGTGGCCGCTGAAATCGAGCGAGAGCCGGAAAAATAGGGCGGACCGTCCTGGCAAATCCATGCCGGTGAAATAACTACCCCACAGAAGTGTCTGTACCAGGGAAGCCGGCGCCGAAACTGCCCAGCGCTTGCACAGGTGAACCGGCTGTGGGATCGCAGTGATACCGACCCGAGACTCTCAGGCCGGGTTGGATTTCCTCCTCCGTTCGGCAAGCCGGTTCAGAGAGTTTCCAATAACTGTGGGCCTGGCAGACTCCAGTCGATCCGAAGCCCTCCCGGCTGATGAATCCTTCCAGAGGGTCACAGACACAACCGGAAGCCCACCGTTCATCCGTCTGCACGCAGGATGGAGGACCTTCAATCCGATGGACCGCATAGTCGACACCGCAGAACATGGGTCGTTGGAAGTCGGCCACCAGCCTTGCGATTCGCACTTCCGCCTGAAGATCGATGTGACCAAGACACGCGATGGCGCCCAATGCCCCGTAAACCAGGCGCTCGCCATAAACCGTACGACAGGCGTAGCCCGCTCAGCAATCAATTCGGGTTCCGGTCACCAGAAGCATCCCGAAAAAATATCGAAATCTTCTGCGGAGAAGCGGGCCTTAGGAGCGGTCATCGGAGTGTCACGCATAGGAAGTGAACGCCGTCAGTCGAACAAAATTACTGGCGAGCGTTCCAGAAAGCCGCGAGTTAAGTGTTCGGGAATCACGCTGTCGGTCAGAAAACCATAGGGTGCAGGCGCAATGGATTCAAGGTCAGGCCGCCTGGAGCTGTTTCTGGAGATAGGCGTGGACCTTCTCGAAGGAATCCACCCCGCGGAATCGTCCAAATCCATCTGCAGGGCAAACTCGTCTTCGATCACGTTCATCATGTAGACGCGGGAGCCGCAGTCCCAGGCGGCGACCGTTTCCTGCGACGCTGACGGAATTTCCGCTTCCCTCAAATCCGGAAACACGACTTGGAAGCAACCGGCCAGCCGCTTTCCCATATCATCCATGGGCTTCGCTCTCCTCAACTCGCGCACCGTGTGATAGAGCGCGGGACACGACTCATCGAATTGTGCGCGCCTCAAGCAGAACCCCGTCGGCGGGTTGCTTGCCGCCCTGACGGCTGCAAAAAACTCCTGTAGAGGGCCGTTCTTGGCAGTGGGCACAAAGTCGAAATCAACTTCCTCGGCGCCGGTGCTCGCAAACAACATCTTAAGCGTTTGCTGTTCGATACGACGGGCAAAGGCGCGGCAACTCATGACCCAGGTTTCGATTGCCAGGCGTTTTCCGTGGATCGCTCCGGCGACCACGGCGATGGTTCCGAGCAGTCCGAATTTGTCTTCGTAGCTCACCCAGAACGACCACCGCGTCAGGCTGAGACGTCAAGTTGCGCCAGTCCGCTTCGGTGTACCGTCTTCCATTTCAATTGAATCGGTTCCTCTGGTTGGGCGACGAATTCCAGGACCCGCGGCTCGGCAGCACAGCCGAAATCAAAGGTTACTACCGCCTCTGCCTGCGCCAGGAAGCCCTCGGGAGTAGCGGCTGCGGCAACCTGCACCCGGAAGGAACTCGCGCCTCGGCGATACTCTCCAGTCGCAGGGCATCGTCGGAGGAAACCCGTTCCTTGCCACAGGCGTCCGGAAACGCTCCGGAACATCGCCGAGCCGGCCGCGTAGTCGTTCTTGGGAAACAGCACGCATTCAATGCCTGGGTGGGCAGCCGCTACCTCGGCCAGTTCCATCTGGATCGTCATCCACAAAGATGACGCTATCGGCAGCGATGTTCCACGTCTCCAATATGCGCGATACGCTGCCCGCGTTTCGGCGTTCCAACGCACTTCGACGGGGAATACTTGTTCTGGGCGAAGCAGGAGATCATCCCTCTCGAACACCTGGACCACCACTTTTGGATCGTCTTCTCGCTGGCAATGCCAACCAGGGTGCCATGTTCGTAAAGAGAAGCCAGCAGTTTCCGTACAGCCCATGCAGATGGCTGTGGCTGGCGATGTCCCAGGACACATTTTCCGGGCCTATTTCCCCGGTGATTCCGTTCCACAGCGTGTCGTCCAGGTCGGAGCTTATGCCCTTCTTAGGAACCGGGGGAACCAGCGCCAATGCCAGTTGAGACGCGACTTATCTGCATGCGGCGTAGTGTAAGGCAGGCCCGTGTGCAGGTGACTTTTCAGGTCGAAATTAGAGCCCGGCGGCGACGCTTCAAGCAGCCTACGCACATTAATTACAGTTGCCCGCGAGATTGCGTAACGTCCGCTGCAAAGCGGAATATTTCACTTTCGAGATGCAGTTCGTGTTCCGAAAAGTCCGCCATCCCGGCGTGTGGAACAGCGGTGGCAACGGGAGCGTTGGAAGCGCCAGCGCGACCCGTACGCCGGGAGGGACGCGCCCATCGCGGCAAGGCGGTCCAGCATGGCCTGCGCATTGGTTACGATGTCGGTGGCGGCGTTCCGTCCCCAACTGCCGGCGCTGCGGAAGTCGAGTCTCGCGTCCAAATCGGACCATTCCAGCGCGATTGCGACAGCGCCAATGGCTGAGTCGCTGGTTGCCTCCAAGGTTTCGGCGAGATTTCCGAACAGGCCCGGCGTGACCACCACCTTGCGATCGGGCAGCAACCGCTGCAGGTGGGCCGATAGAAACGTTTGCAGGTGAAGAGGCGTAAAACCGCAGGCCAGAACCACGGAAAAGAGCCGT
>CAWCSJ010000010.1:32500-72089 GCA_963798185.1 uncultured Acidobacteriaceae bacterium | reverse complement strand
CGGAGGCGCGTGCCTTGCTGATGGCCTACAGCTGGCCGGGAAATGTGCGCGAGCTGGAGAATGCCATAGAGCACGCCATGGTGTTGGGTTTGACGGATGAAATTCTCCCCGATGATTTACCTGCAGCCCTGATGGAGGTGCAACCAGCCGAGCCTAACCCCGTGCATTATCATGCCAGGGTCAATCAACTAAAGAAGCAGTTGATCATCGATGCAGTCGCGCAAACCAAGGGAAACTACACGGAGGCCGCCAGGCTGCTGGGACTTCATCCCAACTACCTGCATCGGCTCATCAAAAACCTCGACATCAAAGGTGAGTTGAACCACGATTGAAACAGCGCCACCCAAGCCGGTTTCGCCTAGTTGCATAGTGGCAACCCACTTGCAACAGTTTTCCTTGACAGTATGCCCTAGCGTGCTAATGTTCCACTCGCAGAAGAAAGGAGCCTTCCATGACTTCACGCTACAAGCAGTTTGCCATCGCTTTGGCTGTTTGCTCTTGCCTGTTTCTGCTCGCGTGCAATAAGGAGAAGGAAGCTGGAGGCGGAGGTAGGATGGGTGGAGGTCAGACCCATAACATTGCCGTTAAGATAGTAGACAGCAACAACAACTGTCAGCAGTCGCTCGATGGTGGCAGTTTCGCGGCAGCTCCTGCTTCGGTCTCTTACGGCGACAGCGTGACCTTCGCGGGACCTAATGCTGCCACTGCCTTTACCGTAACGTTTCCGGGCACAGCTTGCGGCTCGCCGTTCCAAACTGGGACCTGTACGACCACCTTCAACAATTCCTCGCCTACGGGGACGACGGTTGCCAACCTGACCTTTCCGTATGCCTCGGTTACGATCGGCTCACCGCCCGTGTCGTGTAACAATCCGGGCAGCCTGGGCCTCATCATGAAATAGGCCCTGTAGACAGGCGGCGCGACTGCGTTGGTGCTGACCGAGAGCGCCCCCTGCGCTGATGGCTGGTACGCAAAATCAAGGTTCGAAATGTGCCAGCGGCGTCGCTGGCACTCCTTTCACTTGACAGTAAATGCCAGCGTGGTAGTGTTGCACACGCACAAGAAAGGAACCTGCCATGACTTTGCGCCGCATGCAGTTTGCGATAGCTTTGGCTGTTTGCTCTTGCCTGTTTTTACCTGCCTGCCATAAGGGCGGCGGCGAAGGAATGGGTGAGGCCGGTCCTCTATACATTAACCTCAGCATCGCCGCCGCCCCCGACAACACCTGCCAGCAGAACGGTTCCACCAGCACCGTTCCGGTAGCCGTTGGTCAAAGCGTCACCTATCAGGGCGCATCCGCCCTCAGCCAATTTAAAGTGGTATTTCCGGGCGGCTCGACTCCGTTCGCTTCCGCAGTTGTTGATAGTCCCAACGGAGCCCCGGTCAGCGCTGGTGCAGCCCGCGGCACGGCCGGCACGACGTACAACTACAACAGCCTGGCCATCAACAACCGGCAGTGTTCCAATCCGGGCAGCTTAGGGCTAATCATGAAGTAGTAATGGCGGTATTGATTCATGTGTAGTACGACCAACGATTTCACTCTGTGGAGGAGGACAAAATGTCTCTGCACCGAGGTTGTTTCACCATCGTTCTTGCGCTGACGCTTGCGGCTTTTTTCCCCGGATGCCGCAAGAATGTCGGCATCCAGGGGGTAACGTCGATTCAAATTACCGCCCCTGACACAAATCCAAACACTCAGTGCCTTCAAAATGGTGCCACTGGTGAAGTTGAGGTTGGTCAGGACGGCGTCTGCTGGTCAGGCCCAGATGCGAAAACCCCAGTTACGGTGCAACTCCCTGCCAATTGCCCGTTTGCCAATTGCACATTTCCCACCGGTGCAGGCTCGATGTGTTCAGGTCCTGCGAATGCAGGCAACCATGGCAAGGATTGGACCTACACCTCGATCACAATTGGCGGAAACCCGTGCAAAGTTGGAAATGACGGCTTGATTATGAAGTAACCAGCAACGATTCTAGGGATTTCGGATGAGCGCCTGGAACTGCGGATTCTGCTGCAGAGCCTGAAAGTCCGGCGTATCTCTGACAATGGCACGCGAGTACCCGCCGTCGAGGGCCTTCTTCAGATATGCGAGAGCCTGCTCTGTCTGGTTGAAGTGGTTATAAACAATGGCTGCCCGAAACAACACTTCACCATTAGACGGACTTATTTTCAGCGCCCTTTCCAGATAGTCAAGCGCAGCCGAGCGGTCATTCACCATGGCGGAATAGTTTGCCAGGTAAGCCAGCAGTTCGGCATCCCGCGGATTTACCTGTAGCTTGGAAAGCCCGATCGAGATCGCCTGGCGATACTTCGCGGGCGCTTGGGCACGCTGGTCCGGACTCCAATAGAGCGCATCCCCGAGATTTCCCCAAATCTGCCACCAACTGTTGTCCAGTTTTGCAGCTTGTTCCAGCGCGGCAATGGCTTCCGGGAAGCGGTGCATCAAGATGAAGGCATACCCAAGATTGTTGCTGGCGTAAGGGCTAGGGCGGAGATCAATCGAGCGCTTGAAAGCATCGATGCCATCCTGATAACGGCCTTGGAAAAGGTAAACGCCGCCGAGGGTGCTGTACCCCTGATAATTGTCGGGGGCCAGTTCGGTCGCTTTGAGGAACATAGCGGTGGCATCGGCATAACGCGCCTGGGTGTAATAGAACAGTCCCAGCCAGTGGTAAACACCCCAGTAATTGGGACGTAGCTCGATGGCTTTCTTGTAGGTTGATTCCGCCGACCCGAAGTTACCGACATGAGTGTAAGCGTCTGCCAGTCCGCGGAGCGCTTCCTCACTGCCGGAATTCGAATTTACCGCGCGCTGGAACTCCTGCACGGCTTGCTCATACTTTCCAGTGCTATTCAGCACATTGCCCAGACAGACACGCCCGTCGAGCAATTCGGGGTTGAGAGCCAACGCCTTCTCACAACTGTGTGAAGCCTCGCTGATCCAATCTCTATTGAATTGCTCGTACCCAGTTAAATAGGCGTCTCCGAGGGCGGCATAGGCCAGGGCATAGTTTGGGTCTATCTTTAGTGCCTGTTTGAATGCCGCAATCGCGCTGTCCACGTTCTCCGGCTTCTCGTACTCCTGCAGATATCCGCGGCCTTGTATATAGGCCTCGTAGGCCGCGGGCTGCGTATCCTGGCGCACGGTCAACTTTCGCCGTTGTTCCGGTTTGATTTGAGCCGGCAGCATGTCCAGCGTCTCGCTGACGACCCGGTCTTGCAGTCCGAACGTATCGCCGGCATCCACGGTCATGCTGCGCGCCGCAATCTGCCGGTGGGTCTTCGAGTCCACCAGATAGCAATTAACGCGTATGGTCTGCCCAGAACGCTGCAGGCTGCTTTCCAAAACCAAATCCGTGCCGAACTCGCGGCGAGCGTCTTCGGCGGTCTTCACTCCCTGGTCGCGCAGGTCGCGCGGCGAGACTACCTGGATCGAATCCGTGTCGCTGGCCTGCACCAGCTTGGCGGTAAGGGTTTCGGTCAGGCCCAGGCCGAGAGCGCTGGTCGCCGGGTCCTGACCTACGGTATCGAAGGGCAATACCGCCATGATTCGCTGCTGGGTTGAGGTAGCGGTGGGCCACCACCGCTTGACCGCATATCCGGCTGCGATTCCCACCAGCAGTACACCGGCCAGGAGGAATACAGCTTTTCGTTTGCGGGCCTTGCGCTGCACCTCGAAAATCTTGGTGCGGCGGACCGTTTCCGTGGCCAGCTCATCTCCGGAATGGATTCGGGTGAGGTCGGCCCGCAAATCCCGGGCCGTCTGATAGCGCAGATTCGGATCTCGATCCAGCGCCTTCAGGATCACCATTTCCAGAGCAGCCGAAACCTCAGGATTGACCAGGCAAGGCCGCACCGGATCGTAGTGCAGAATGGCATCAATCAACAGCGACGGCTGACGGTCCGGAAAAGCGCGCTTGCCGGTCGCCATTTCGTACAGCACCGCGCCGGCTGCCCAAATATCGGCGCGGGCATCGGCAGGTTCGGCCCGCAACAGCTCGGGTGCCATGTAAGGCAGGGTTCCGGTAACGGAGAGACTGGTGTTGAGGTTGGCCGTCTCCGCCAGCTCTACGGGTTCAACCAGCTTAGCCAGACCGAAGTCGAGAATTTTCAACTGCCCGTCAGGGTTCACCCGAAGATTTCCCGGCTTAAGGTCGCGATGAATGACATTCTGGCGGTGCGCGGCTTCCAATCCTTTGGCTAGTTGTATGCCGAATTCAAGGACTTCCTTTTGTGAAAGCGGCTGCTGGCCGAGAATCTGGTCCAGGTTGACTCCAGGGATGTATTCCGTGACCAGATAGTCAATTCCACCTTCCTCGCCGAAGTCGAAGGCCATGGCGATGTTGGCATGATTCAGCTTGCCGACCGCCAGCGCTTCTTTGCGGAACTGTTTGCGGCTGGCATCGTCGGCGAACAATCCGATTGGGAGAATTTTGATCGCGACGTCGCGCTGCAGTTGCTCATCATGGGCGCGAAAGACCACACCCATGCCACCAGCGCCGATCTGCTCGACCAGACGATAGTGGCCCAACATCTGTCCGCTGCTGGGGGCCTGCATTGCCATTGCTCCGGATATTAGGTCAGTGGGGAAAAGCCGTCAATGCCGCGCATCTGACGAGGAACGGTGCCCGGTTGGCGGTCCGTGGGAACTGTGGAATGGCCCAAGGAGCCTGCCGTCAAACTTTGAGGAAGATTCCTCGCCGATACATCCACCAGACCGGCAGAAAACATAGTCCGACTATGCCCAGCGAATAGATAAGCGACGCCATGGCCGGAAAAAAATCAGGCGGAAAGAAATGCTGGAAGATGTAGTCCTGCCAGCGCATCGGCAGACCCAGCAGCTCCGACAAAACGTATGCGGCAATGGCGTTCATGCCGAAGATGACGAGCGCCATCGACCACCAGCCGCGAAGCTGTCGTATGTCCGTAATCCAGTAACAGAACGCCAGGCAAAGCAACGCGCATCCCGCGGTAAACAGCACGTAAGAACTGCTCCACAGATTTTTGTTGATGGGAAACCAGACGTTCCAGACTTCTCCCGCAATCAGGGCAGCGGCGCCCATGGCGAGCATTCCTGTCATTTTTTGCGCACGGCTGTAGTTCGAGTTCAGCCAGGTTCCCGTCATAACGCCGCACAGCGTCGTCGCAATCGCCGGCAAGGTGCTGAGCAGGCCTTCGGGATCGCGCGTTCCCTGATACAGATGGCCCATCATGAGTTTGCGGTCGAGGTAAGCCGCCAGGTTGGCGTTGGGGTCGAGAAAAGGCATATCGCGGACCGGCATTCCGTAGCCGGGCACTGGCGCATATCGCATCACCATCCAGTAGCCCGCCAGGAGCGCTCCAATCCATAGCGCGCGGGCGTAGGTTCTGCAATAAAGCGTGATCATCGCGGCGACGAAATAGGCGATCGCAATGCGTTGCAAGACGCCGGGGATTCTCCACGTCGCCAGATGGAAAGAAGGAAGTCCATTTAATAGGAGTCCGAGTGCGAAGATCGTCAGGCTGCGCTTGAACGTATGCCAGACCAGCGATCGCGTGGAGTCTCCACGCCTCAGTCTTGATTGGAACGAGAGCACCAGCGAGACTCCGACAATAAAAAGGAAGAAAGGAAAGATCAGATCGGTTGGTGTCCAGCCGTTCCATTCCGCATGACGGAGCGGCCAATAGGAAGCACCGTTTCCTGGATTATTGACCAGGATCATGGCCGCGATGGTCCCGCCACGAAAGACGTCGAGCGAGACCAGCCGCGCAGACGTAGCCGGCGCCTTCACCACCTCAGTCGGAATCGCAATGCTGGTTGCAGTCATAAGCAGGCGCGACTGACCTTAGACTTGAAAACCGAGATTATTCCAGCCAACTGGCCTGCGTCGAGATGAATGATTGTTCTCGTGCATCTGAGGGTCGCTTCAACGGTTGAAAACTCTTGCCGGTTCGCCAACAAACGGGTTTATGTTGTACTGTCCAAAATTGGACATTACAATCCGTGCAGGGACACAGCCCTATGTTCCAGCAAAACTTGCAGTCACTTAACTCTTTGAGAACGCGAGAACTAACCCGACCCAGAATTGGTTCTCCAGTTGCACTTACGAAGGCGTAATGGATATCGCCCGTCCTGAATTAAAGCGCCAAAAGCGCCGCCGCCAGATTATGTGGGCCAGCGTTGCGCTGGTGGTTTTGATCGGTGTCACTGTCGGCATTTCGCGCCTGAAGCCGGCCGCTCCGACTGTGGATCGCAGCACCATTTGGACCGACAGCGTGAAGCGTGGTTCCATGCTACGCCAGGTGCGCGGTCTAGGTACGCTGATCCCCAGCCATGAAGATGTTCGGCAAATTCCCGCGGAGACCGAAGCCACGGTCATTCGCATCGTCAAACTTCCCGGCTCGCTCGTGGAGGCCGACACTGTCCTGGTGGAGATGAGTAATCCTCAACTCGAGCAGGAGGCACTGGACGCGCAGTTACAAGTGAAGGCCGCCGAAGCCGAGTACCAGAGCCTGAAGGTGAAACTCGACAGCGACCTGATGACCCAAAAAGCCGGCGCCGCCACAGTGAACGCCGACTATGCCGAAGCCCAGCGCCAGGCGCAAACCGATAAAGCGCTTTACGATCTGGGCGTGATTTCCGGCCTGGCTGCCAAAGCTTCGGCGGGCAAGGCCGACGAACTGGTCACCCGCAACGACATTGAAGATGAGCGACTGAAAATCAATCAGAAAGCCATCGCCTCCGAACTGGCCGTGCAGCAAGCCAAGGTCGAAGAAATGCGCGCACTCGCCGCCCTCAAGCAGAAACAATTGCAGCGCTTGAAAGTACAAGCCGGAGTTGCAGGAGTGCTGGTGGACCTGCCGCTGCAGGTAGGCCAACACGTACTGCCTGGAGCCGAGCTGGCAAGGATTGTGCAACCCAACCACCTCATGGCGGAACTGAAGATTCCGGAAACCCAGGCGCGCGACGTGCAGATCGGCGAACCCGCATCGGTTGACACCCACAATGGCGTGATTCCAGGTGAAGTGAGTCGCGTCGATCCCGGCGTGCAGAATGGCACTGTGACCGTGGATGTGAAGTTGACTGGCGAGCTGCCGAAAGGTGCGCGCCCTGACCTGAGCGTGGACGGCACCATCGACTTGGAGCGGCTGGAAAATGTGCTCTACGTCGGGCGTCCGGCGTTCGGTCAAGAGAGCAGTACGGTTTCCATGTTCAAGCTTGATCCCGATGCAAAGGGAGCTACGCGTGTGCAGGTGAAAACCGGACGCGCCTCAGTCAACCTGATTCAAATCGATTCCGGCCTGCACGAGGGCGATACCGTCATTCTTTCCGACATGTCGCGTTGGGACAACACCGACCGCGTGCGGTTGGAGTAAGGAAGGCCGCTGTTTGCTGTTCGCTATTCGCTTTTCGGATTGAAGCGAGGGCTCTGCGAACAGCAACGGGCGAAAAGCGAAGAGCAAACCGCGATCAAAGGATCAAAACATGAACGATGCAGCAGCAACTCCGCTAATTGAGATCGAAAACCTGACCAAGGTTTTTTACACCGATGAAGTCGAGACGCACGCCCTGGCTGGCGTCCATCTCATGGTGCGCAAAGGCGAGTATGTCGCCATGTCCGGCCCCTCGGGCTGCGGCAAGTCCACCTTGCTCTCCATCATCGGGTTGCTCGACACCCCGACTGGCGGCGACTACAGACTCAACGGGCAGCCAGTAGCCAACCTGGATTTCGCCGATCGCTCGCGCATTCGCAATCGTGAAATCGGATTCATCTTCCAGAGTTTTAACCTCATCGGCGATCTCACGGTCTACGAGAACGTCGAGTTGCCGTTGACCTATCGCGATGGAATGCCTACGGCCGAGCGCAAGCGCCGGGTGCTGGAATCGCTGGAGCGCGTCGGCATGGCCCACCGGCTGCGGCACTATCCTTCGCAGCTGTCTGGCGGTCAGCAACAGCGTGTTGCCGTAGCCCGAGCTTTGGCCGGTTCGCCGTCCATCCTGCTGGCCGACGAGCCTACCGGAAACCTCGATTCGCGCAACGGCGAGGCCGTGATGGAGTTGCTGCAAAAGCTGCATCGTGAAGGCGCCACCATTTGCATGGTGACCCACGATCCGCGCTTCGCCGCGCACGCCGAGCGCGAGGTGCACCTCTTCGACGGAAAAGTGGTCGCCGAGGAAGAGCTGCGGAGGCTGATGCAGGAGACGACATAAAAGCAATTAGCCGTTAGCCGTTAGCCATTTATAAACTGGTCGTTCCAACTAGTAGTCGCTATTGTGTCAGGGCACGACACTAGTCGTGCCGATCGAAGTTCTGAACGGTCCATGGCTTTAGCCCCTAAGGTACTTTTTGCCGGGCGCCGCACGGATTGGTAAAGGCTAATTGCTGAGAGCTAATTGCTAAGAGCTAAATGCTAAGTGCTAACTGCTAGTTGCTTATCATCATGATCCAACTCAACAACATCGAACGCAGCTACAAAACTGGCGCCGGGCAGACCTGGGTATTGCGCCGGGTTGACCTCACCATCCGCGAAGGCGAATTTGTCACGGTCATGGGGCCGTCGGGGGCAGGCAAGTCGTCGCTGCTGAACGTCCTGGCTCTGCTCGACGATCAATGGGCGGGCGAGTACTGGTTTCGCGAGGCCGCGGTGCATTCGATGAAGCGCAAAGAGCGCGCCGAGTTGGCCAAGCGCAATATCGGAATGGTCTTTCAGAGTTATCACCTGCTCGACGATTTGACGGTGCAAGAGAACATCGACCTTCCTCTCTCGTATAAAGACATCCCACGTAGTCAGAGACAAGGTATGGTGGCGGAAACACTCGACCATTTTCAAATTGTCGCCAAGAAGGACCTGTATCCCAACCAACTCTCCGGCGGGCAACAGCAGTTGGTGGGCATTGCGCGGGCAGTCATTCACAAGCCGGCGCTGCTGCTGGCCGACGAGCCTACCGGCAATCTGCATTCCAGCCAGGCCAAGGAAATCATGGAGTTGTTCTCCCAACTGAATCGTGAAGGAACGACGATCGTGCAGGTCACGCATTCCGATGTCAATGCGTCGTATGGCACCCGTACCATCCAAATGCGAGACGGATGGCTGGTGGGCGACACTTCGAATCCAGCGCTCTCGCCAAGTGGAGAGGCGGTTCGTTCATGATGGAACGGGTTTCCAAGTCGCCTATCCTGGCGCTTTTTCTCTGTTGTGTGCTGGTTGGGGCTCAAGCGCAAACGCAAGCGCCGGCTGATTCAACTCAAGCGCCAACGCCGAATCCGCAAACCCCAGCGCCCACTACTCCAAGCCCAGCGCAAATGCCGAATGCTCCGACTCCGCAGCCGTCTAGTACCGCGGCGCCTGCACAGTTTTCCATACGCACTCCCGCTCGCCTGGCGATTCCCCATTCGAATAATCCGTTGGCCGCATATATGCCGAGCACGGTGCCCGCGCCTGATTTGCGAAACTCGCCACGCATTGACCATCTCATCCGCGACGGCAAGCTGTATCTTTCCTTGCAGGATGCGATCGCCCTGGCGCTGGAAAATAACCTCGATCTGGCGATCGCGCGCTATAACCTGCCCATCGCCGACACCGACATTCAGAGAACCAAAGCGGGCGGTTCTTTCCGCGGCGTAAACACCGGTGTTGTGGGAGGCACGCCCGGTGGTGGTGTAGGCGGCTTCGGAACTGGCGCACCGGGCGCGGGCGCCGGCGGTACGACCGGAGGCGCGGGCGGAGCGGGCGCGGGCGCTGCCGGTCTGGTGCAGTCCACCCTGGGCGCAGGAACTCCGGTCCAGTCGTATGACCCGACGGTGACGGCGATTACCGGCCTGGAACATCAAACTACGCCGCTTGCCAACCTGCAGATTTACGGCGTTCCCGAACTGCATCTCAATACCACCCAGGCGAACTTCAATTACACACAATCGCTGCCCACCGGCACCACTTTCTCGTTCGAGCTCGACAACAACCGCCAGACGACCAACAGCATTTTCAGCAGCCTCAGTCCCCAGCTGGGGAGCTACTACAAAGCGCAGTTCACGCAACAACTTTTGGCGGGATTTGGGACCGGCCCTAACCTGCGCTTCTTGCGCATCGCGCGGAACAACAAGAAGATTTCCGACATCGCGTTCCAGAATCAGGTGGTGGCGACCGTCACGCAGATTGCCAACATTTATTGGGACCTGGTGAGCGCCTACGAAGAAGAGCGTGTGAACCAGCAGTCGTTCGCCTTTGCCCAGCAGAGTTTGGCCAACGCCCAGAAGCAGCTACAGTTGCAGGCGGTTCCCGCCATGGATGTCATGAAGGCCGAAGCCGAGGTATCCAGGCGCGATCAGGACCTGACCGTCGCCAAGACAAACCTGCAGTTGCAAGAGTCGCTGATCAAGAACGCGCTCACCAAGAATTTGGACGATCCCGTTCTAGAGGCGATGCCCGTGATTCCCACGGACCGCCTGGAATCAACCAACACGGTTCCAGAAAAACCGATCCAGGATTTGATTGATATGGCCTTACGGGACCGGCCGGAGCTTTCGGAGTCGCAAATTGATCTGTCGAACCGCCAGATCAGCCGGCAAGCCGCCAAGAATGCACTGCTGCCAACGCTTGCGCTGGTGGGTTTCTACGGCGGCACTGGATTGGCCGGAGAATTGAATCCGTTCTACTATCTGACTCCCAATACCACAACGGCGCCCTGTTGTTTTGCGGGGTCTTTGGGCGACGCCTTCAATAATTCCGCGCCCGATTATTTTGTTGGTCTCAACCTCTCGCTGCCTATTCGTAATCGAGTAGCGAAGGCAGACCAATATCGCTCAGAACTGGAATACCGCCAGGCCGAGTTGCGGCTGCAGCAACTGAAGAAGCAGATACGCATCGAAGTGCGCAACGCGCAATACGCTCTGCAGCAGGGCCGCGCCCGCGTGGAAGCAGCGAAGAAAGCGCGCGATCTGGCAGACAAGACCTTCGGCATCATGCAGAAAGAGCAGACCCTCGGCGCCGGATCGAGTTTCCAGACGTTGACCGCCCAGCGCGACCTCGCGGTTGCCGAACTTGATCTGGTGAATGCCACAACGGCGTACCAGAAGTCCAAGCTCGAGCTGCAGCGTGCCACCGGAACCACGCTGGAAGATAATGGCATTCAGATCCAGGATGCGGTGAACGGCACCGCACCGTGATGGAGAGCACGTTGTCCAAGACCCAAAGCCAAAGCCCGGCGGGGGTGGTGCAAGACTCCGCGCCCACCGCTCGTGATCGGCACAGAGCAGGCCGCATTCTTGCGGCCGATGATCAATCCCATATTCTCGAAGCCATCGAACTGCTGCTCCGTCCGGAGGGCTTTGAGGTTGACACCGCCAAATCGCCGGCCGCAGTGCGTGAGGCCCTCGCCAGCGACTTCTACGACGCCGTACTGATCGACTTGAACTATACCCGCGACACCACCTCAGGTCAGGAAGGGCTGGACTTGCTCTCGGAAATCGTCAGCTTCGACAGCAACCTGCCGGTGATCGTGATGACTGCCTGGGGCAACGTTGCACTGGCCGTTGAGGCGATGCGACGCGGCGCCCGCGATTTCATTCAGAAGCCGTGGGAGAACGAGCGCCTACTGGCCATTTTGCGCACCCAGGTCGAACTGCATCGCGCTCTGCAACGCACCCAGCGCCTGGAGGCCGAAGCGAAACTGCTACGCGCCGAAGGGCGCCCCCAGTTCATAGCCGCAGCGCCTTCCATGCAGCCGGTCTTGCAGACGATTGCACGCATTGGTCCTTCCGACGCTAATGTTTTGGTCACCGGTGAACATGGCACCGGCAAGGAAGTTGTGGCCCAGACCTTGCATGTTATGTCGGCGCGGGCTTCCATGCCGCTGGTCGCAGTCAACACTGGCGCGCTTCCCGAAGGCACCTTCGAAAGCGAGCTGTTCGGCCACGTTAAGGGCGCATTCACCGACGCGCGCACCGACCGCATCGGGCGCTTTGAACTGGCCGACAATGGCACTATCTTTCTCGATGAGATTGGAAACGTTCCCATGCGGCAGCAGGCCAAACTGTTGCGCGTGCTGGAGACGGGCGAGATCGAGCGCGTAGGCTCATCCCGGACCAAGCGGATCAACGTGCGCGTCATCTCCGCGACCAACATTGATCTGCAAACCGCCATTGCCGCAGGTCAGTTCAGGGAAGATTTGCTGTTCCGGCTGAACACAGTTGAGATCCACATTCCGGCACTGCGCGATCGCCGCGAAGACGTGGCCGCGCTGGCGGCGCATTTTCTGTCGCGTTATGCGACACGTTATCGTGCGGCCATCACTGGCTTTGCCCCGGCTGCGTTGCAGACGATGATGCAATACGCTTGGCCGGGCAACGTCCGCGAGCTGGAGCATACCCTGGAACGCGCGGTCCTGATGTGCCACAGCGGCGAGATTCAAGTTTCGGACCTTGGTCTGAACGTGCAACGCCCGCAAGGACAGAACCTGGAAGAACTCAGCATCGAAGAAGTCGAGGGCATCTTGGTTCGCAAGGCGCTGCAGCGCTTCCACGGCAACGTCAGTCAGGCGGCTGAGGCCCTGGGGTTGAGCCGCGGCGCTCTTTACCGCCGGATGGAGCGGTATGGACTCTAGTTCAGGCAGCGACGACTCCAAGTCCGCAGCCCGAACTCCTCGCCCGCGCTCTCGCAAATCCCGGCTCCTCTTCGAGAAACGTATCGCTCTGTTCGCCGTATTGGCCGCTCTTCCGGGTATGGCCTTCGGCACCATTCTCATCTGGACCCACGCGTGGACTCGCGACGTCAAGATCACACTGACCGTGCTTGAGTTTTTCCTTTGGTTGATTCTGACCTTGGCCTTGCTCGACCAGATCGTGCGACCGCTGCAGACTTTGACCAACGTGGTGGGCGCGTTGCGGGAAGAGGACTATTCTTTTCGCGCGCGCGGGGCAGTGTCTAACGATGCGCTCGGCGAGTTGGCGCTCGAAATCAATGCGCTTGCCGACATCCTGACCGAGCAGCGGATTCAGACCGTCGAGGCGACGGCACTGTTGCGACGCGTGGTCGATGAGATCGATGCTCCGCTATTTACCTTCGATCCCGATCACATCCTGCGACTGGTAAACGCGGCCGGCGAACGGCTTTTGCAGCAGCCCTCAGCCCGCCTCTTGGGACAGACTGCGGCGGACCTCGAACTCAACGCTTGCTTCGAAGCCAGAAACGAGACGCTGGTCGCGCTTCCCTACTCCACTCCCAACGCGCGCTGGATGGTGCGCCAGAGTTCGTTTCGCCAGAACGGCGTCCCCCATAAACTGATCGTACTTTCCGACGTGAGCCGCGCCCTGCGCGAAGAGGAACGCAGCGCGTGGCAGCGCTTGATCCGCGTTCTGGGGCACGAGCTTAACAACTCACTGGCGCCGATCATTTCGATTGCGGGGAGCCTGGCGTCGCGTCTGCCGCTGCCCGAGTTGCCGGAGGAACAGAACGCGGATTTTCAGCGCGGGCTGAACATCATCGAATCGCGTACCGCTTCCCTGCACCGCTTCTTGCAGTCGTACCGCAAGCTGGCACAGATGCCGTCGCCCACGCTGAAACCCGTGGAGTTGCGCCCACTCCTGGAACGAGTGGCTGTGCTGGAGACTCGTCTTAACGTCGAGATCGTGCCGGGCACCGAGCGTGACCTGATGATCGATCCCGACCTCATCGAGCAGATGCTGATTAATCTGGTGCGTAACGCCGTGGACGCGGCGCTGCAGCAGGCGCAGTCCGCACAAGCGAATCAGGAATCCGCAGCTCCCAAGGTTTCCATTCGATGGGAGCAGTACGATCGCAAGCTGGCATTGATCGTGGAAGATAACGGCATTGGCCTGCTCAATCCCAGCAATGCTTTTGTCCCCTTCTATACAACCAAGCCGGGGGGGTCCGGGATCGGCTTGGTCCTGTCGCAGCAGATCGCCGAGGCCCACGGCGGCTCCATCGAACTTGCCAATCGCCGCGATACCCGAGGCTGTATCGTAAAAGTGCTGCTGCCTTACCGCAGTTCGCTGGGATAGCTGTGTTGCGCGCAGTTATTTTTCGCCAGCTATCGCGCGGTCGATCGAAACCGCGCCCGAACCCTTGATCAGCACAACGATCGCCAACACGATCGCCAGCAGATGGAATTCAAATCCCTCTCCTTTTTGCTGGCCGGTCCAGTTCATGAAAAACCCATTCGCGCGGTGAACGGTGGCGATGGCGACCAGCATGTTGGTGATGATGCCCAGCGCCGCGACGCGACTGAGCAGACCTACCAGAAGTCCGAGACCACCGAAGAATTCGGCGCAAATTGCCAGGAAGGCCAGTGGCGCCGGAATTCCCAGCCGTTGGGTGAAGAATCCCATGGTGCCGTGGAAGCCGTAGCCTCCAAACCAGCCCAGCATTTTTTGCGCGCCATGAGCGAAGAAAATCACGCCAAGCAGCAGGCGCACGATGGTCAGAGTGTAGTCATTCGGGGTAGAAACCAGCTTGCGAAACATGAAGCATCCTCCGAGACGGGGCCGTCAGCCAGCCCCGGTCGCTTGACTAGATGCTTGTTGCAACACGTAAGTTGCAGAATTGTGAATGCAGCTTTGGTAGCGCTCCATTTCGACTCATCCCATAATCGTTTAGATTTGCGTCAGGGCACGACTTTTACAGGTCGCTGAAAAACTCCGCTTTCCGACTGCTGTTGATCCCTGGTGATCTTTTTCAGCGGCCACTGGTGTCCAACTCTGGTGCTCTGCGGTGGCCGTTGGCTGCCGCCGGAGAGCGGTTTTCCGTCGCTTACGCCGGGCTGGCCAGTAAACTTCGCATCCGCACCAGGTTGTACGCCGTAGCCGCCAGCCGAAACATCCAGTCCACTCGCCGTCGGCCTCGCAACTTGGTTCGCCTCATCCCCGCCGAGGCTTTGATCCAGCCAAACACCTGTTCCACTAATTTCCGCTTCTGCTGACTGCGGGCGAAGCCCGGATGCTGGCGTTCTTCCGGCCTCAGCCAGTTCGGCCAGTTCTTACACGCGGCATACTCGGCCACGTGCGGCGTGATGTTCTGCTCGCGCAACCGGGCAATGAAAGCTTCTTCCTGGTAAGCCTTGTCCGCGCCTAGCGTCGCGCTCCCACGTCGTCGTACCTTGCCCAGCATATGCAAAGCCGCTTCCCGCTCCGCCTTCTGCGCCGACTCCGTCACCATGGCTTCCACCACCAGTCCGTTGCGGTTCTCCGTGATCACGTGTCCCAGATAGCTGGGCTTGGCCTCCGCCCCGTGGCTGCGCTTGAACAGTCGCGCCTCCGGGTCGGTCCTCGACTGGTGAGTGTCGCGCAACAGCTTGCGCCCCCGTGCCCCACTGCCCCGCGACGGCGCTTCCGGCTTGCGCTCATAGCTGCGCCGCGCCGCCCAAGCCTCGATCAGCGTGCCATCCACCGTGAAGTGCTCGTCGGATAGCAACCCCGCCCGCTCCGCCTGCTCCCGTATAGCCACCAGAAATTTCTGCGCCACTTCCCCCGCGATCAGCCGTTCCCGATTCTTGCTGAACACCGTCACGTCCCATACCTCGGCGTCCATCCCCAGCCCCACAAACCAGCGGAACAGCAGGTTGTAATCCAACTGCTCCATCAGCAAGCGCTCGCTGGCAATCGAATACAGCGGCTGCAGCAGCAGCGCCCGCAGCAGCATCTCCGGGGCAATCGAGGGCCGTCCCGTCCTCGCGTACAGCTCGTCGAAGCTGGGCGAAAGCTCAGCCAAGGCCGCATCGCACATTTGCCGCAAGCCCCGTAAGGGATGGTCCGCCGGTACCCGCATCTCCGTGGTTCGATAACTGTACATCTCGTTCTGCTGCTCTTCGTCTCCGCGCATGCTCTCTTCTTAGCCCATCGGGCTGTGAAATTCATCTAAAATTGGCAGGCAGGTATCGAGTTTTTCAGCAGCCTGTCAAGACGTGTGGGTAGATGTTTTCCCAGTGAACTCCCAAGCGCAGGAGCGCCTAAGATACGCCACCCAAAAGTCAGAAGCGCCCCTTGAGCGCATCATCAAGGCCAGCAGCAACGAAGGCGACATTGTTCTCGATCCCTTCTGCGGATGCGGCACGGCGGTGGTCGCCGCGCAGCGCTTGAACCGCCGCTGGATCGGCATCGACATCACTCCGCTCGCCACAAACCTGATCAAGACACGATTGACCGACATTTTTGGTCTGGAGGTTCGCAAAAGCTACGAAGTGATTGGCGAACCGACGTCTGTGACGGATGCGCACGAACTGGCGAAAACCGAGCCTACCCACTTCCAATATTGGGCGCTGGGACTGGTGGACGCGCGTCCGGTTGACGAGCGAAAGGGCGCGGACCGCGGGATCGACGGCCGTCTCTATTTTCACGTCGATAACAGCGGCAAGACCAAGCAAATTATCTTTTCGGTGAAGGCCGGGCAGAACATCAACGTGGCCTACGTCCGCGACCTGCGCGGCGTGATCGAGCGGGAGAAGGCCGCCATCGGCGTGCTGATCACGATGGAAGAACCAACCAAGCCCATGATGAAAGAGGCCGCTGAGGCTGGCTTCTATAAAGACGAGTCGGCGTTCGACACGGGCACGTATCCGCGCATCCAGATTCTCACCGTCGAGCAGTTATTGGGCGGAGCACAGGTACAGTATCCGCGATTGTTGGAAGCTACCTTCAAGAGGTCGCCGAAAGCGCGCGCCGCTGCGGTCGAGCAGCTGAAGCTCGATCACGCCGAGTAAATCGGGCGAGCAGTAGCGTCGGACTATATGGGAGGCCAGCCGCTTCGGGAGAAATACTCGAATACCGCGTAGACGGCGACAAGTGCAAACCGTGCCTCCTGGCGACCGATAGGCGGTGAATCGTCCGCGGCTGAAACCGGTTCATGCGGCCCCTTATGCAATAGGCTATAGATGTCGGCAAATGAGTCTTTTAGTTTTTCGCGGATCTCCTCGTGACGCCCAGCCAGCATCTTGTCGAAGAAGTTCTTGTCTGCTCGATTTGCACCATGAGCGGTCGCTAGGGCCTCAAATGCAAGTCGCAGGGAACCGAGAACCTGCGGATAGTTACCCGTTCGGTACTCCTGCTCCGCCTTCGCAAGTCGCTGCTGCGCCGTTACAAATTCCTTACCTCCCGTTGAAGGTAGCCTGACTTCTAAGAGGCGGATGTCCGAGACCCGCCATACGCTCAGCACGCGATCTATCCAGTGGGAGCGTGGAATTTGGAGATCCATGCCCGAGTTCGTAAGTTGCCGGAATCCGTGACTCTCAACGAAAGCCAATGCGGTAAGCCAAACTCGGAAGAATGGGTCCTTACCATCGCGGGCATCTTCGATTCGCTTTGCCGCTCCAAGTCCGATTGGGACGTCAATAACCAACTGCCGGTCAAAGACCTGACTCCCCGATCTCTCGGCTAGAGGCGGGGCTTCGAAAGCTGCTATCTGTTCCTCACCAGGTTGCGCGATCGCGATGCGTCCCGCGAGTCTGATGAGGGTGTATTCAAGCGCCGGTGGCCCGGGTACCGATGTCAACTGAGCTTTGAACGGCAGCCTCAGTAAGGGTGCGGTGGCAGTGCCAGCGCCGCAAATGTCGGTTGCTTCCAACCTAAACCGGATTACGCCGTAGTTGTTGATGTTGAGGGTTATCTCGGCCATCTGACTGTCCAGTCGCCAAGTTGAATTGTACACATCCACAATCCCATCGTCGGGTGCCCCGCCCTTGTCGCCCGATTTTCGGCTACAGGGCGGGTACGACTACGCGGCACGAATCCCGCTCCGCCACATCTCCCGCCACCCCAAACCCGCCCACACAACTCCGGCGGCAACTCTTGAATCTTAAGGTCTGGCTAGTTACACGTCTGATGGAATCAACAGGTGGGATACCAGGTATGTTCGCTTTGCGTAGAGCGTGGTTGTTTGCAAGTGTGGTTTGTTTAGGCTTGACCGTCGCATGCGGCGGTGGATCTTCTACTTCCGGCTCCGGCGGGAGCGGCGGCAGTAGCGGGGGCGGCGGCTCCTCAACCGGGCCCAACATCACCAACTTTTCCTCTACACCTACCGTCACGGCAAGCGGGCAGGTGGTCAACTTCGCATGGAGCACGACCAACGCGACCGCTTTCGCGGTGACGCCCAGCATTCTAGGTGAAGATCAAACCGTTCTGCCGTTGAACAGTAATCAATTTCCCACGGTAGCTCCAACCATGACGACCACCTACACGGCGCAAGCCACCGGGGCCAGCGGTACAACGCCGGCCACCGCATCGACGACGTTGACGGTGGTTCCGATGACTCTGACCGCTTCGCCCCTCACCGTTGAAGCTGGACAATCGGTAAACCTGACCTACTCCGGCCCGAACAATGGAAGCACCTACGTCCTGAACACACTGCCGGCCAACACCCAGACCCCGCTTACTCCGTCGTGCAGCGGGAGTACTTGTTCCGCGACCACAACCGTGGGACCCCTCGGCACCAGCGTAGGTTTCACGGTAACGGCGACCGGTCCAGCCGGCGGACAAGCGGTCTCGCCGCAGGTGAACATCACCGTGGTAGGGGCCATGACGTTGAGTTTCTCGGCCACGCCGCAGGTCGTCGCCCCGGGTGGCACGGTCACCCTGGCATGGCAGACCACGAATGCGGTTTCGGTCAGCATTAATCAGGGTATTGGCCCAGTGCAGCCGGTGCAGATGGGCACCTACATCGTGCACCCGACGCAAACTACCACATACATTGCTACGGCCACTGACGCATTCAATAATCAGATTCAGAAAGCGGCAACGGTTACGGTGAGCACTGGCGGCGTCTCCAACCTGAAGCACATCATCTTCATGGTGCAGGAGAACCGCGCGTTCGATAATTACTTTGGACAACTGGCAACCTACCGGGTCAATCATGAACCTCCGATTCCTGGAGCTCAGATGAGTGATGTAAACGATCTGCACAACCTGCCTCCCGGTTACAAGATTAAGAATCCGCAGGGCCAGTCTTTCGGGCCTTATCATCAGCGGACGGAGTGCATCGAGAACCTGTCGCCGTCGTGGGATGAAACCCACTACGACATGGACCTGGTCGGCAACGACTGGCTGCACCTGACGCCAAACTCCCAGTATCTGATGGACAGGTTCCTGTTCACCACGTTGTCGGGGGGCACGGGCGATCAGTACGACCCCACGCACACTCGGCCCTTAGGCTATTACGATCAGACGGACCTGCCGTTCTACTACGAATTGGCGACCCAGTTTGCCACCAGCGATACCTTCTACTCGCCGAATCCGGCCAACACGGTCCCCAACCGTTTCTACCTGTTCGCGGCCACATCGTATGGACACGGTTACCCCGTTATGGACCCGAACGATCCGGTGTGGCAGCGGCCTACTATCTTCCGCGCGCTGACCGACGCGGGGGTTACCTGGCGCTACTATTACCAGGACAACAGCGTGTTCCTGGCAAACTGGGCGGACTGGAATGATCCCCAGATCCAGGGGAACGTGCGCAACATCTCGGAGTGGTACAACATCCTGGCGAGTCCTTCGGCCGACCAGGACCTGCCGGAGGTAGTGTTCATCGAGCGCGCCGGCGCCACCGGACTCGACGAGCACCCTAACAACAATGTGCAAACCGGCGCGGCGCGAGTGCAGCAGATTCTGAACGCGCTGCTTACCAGTTCGGCGTGGGCCGATTCCGCGTTCATCCTCACCTACGACGAAGGCGGAGGCCTGTTCGATCATCAGGGACCGATTCTGGTGACGCCGCCCGACGACATCTTGCCGGTCGATCTTCAGGGCCATACCCAGGGACTGTTTAACGTGACGGGATTCCGCGTGCCCTTCACCGTAGTATCTCCGTGGTCGAAGCCACAGACGGTGGTCCATTTGCAGGGTGACTATACCGCCATGCTGAAACTGATCGAAACCCGCTTCAACGTGCCGGCACTGACCCAGCGCGACGCCACCGCCGCCGATATGGCCGACCCGGCGAATGGCTTCTTCGACTTCAGCTCGCCTCACCTGTTGCAGGTGCCGCCGTTGCCCACGCAACCGACCAACGGTACTTGCGACCAAAGGCTGGAGAGCCATCCGTAAATATGTTGTGTGACAATCGGCGCAAAGGAAAGGCCTCCGCGAACTGCACTTGCGGAGGCCAGGTTTTTGGCGCAAAAACTATGCGAGGCCGACGCCTCGCAGGATCAGTTACCGCTTTTTCTTCTTGGCGGCTTTCTTCGTGGCCTTTTTCTTCGTTGCCATTGTATTGTTCCTCCTTATGGAACGTTCTGGTGAACCTTCTTGTGAACTTCTCCCTTGAAGGTTTTTACTTCTGGCCCAGTGTTAAATGTCATATCTGCCCAACATCTTGCATGAGCAGTATGTCTAATACCAGATATTGCGGTTACTGAAGTGGAATGTCAATCGAAATGTTGAAAAAAAATGTTGCGCACGGTCCGGTTTAGTGATCGCCGTCCGGAGTTACGTGATCTCTGTCTTGCTTTAGTGAGGGCTCGGCGTGATTTGCACGAACAGATTTTGCGCCGCTGACGCGTGCGTTACACTCGCTGGTATGCGCGCCGATCCAATCGAACTCGAAGTCTTCAAGCATCTGTTTCACGCGGTGGCCGAAGAGATGGGCGCAGCGCTGCGCCGCACCGCGTTCTCGCCCAACATCAAGGAGCGTCGCGATTACTCCTGCGCGCTGTTTGACGCGGCCGGCAACGTGCTCGCCATGGGCGATCACATGCCCGTGCATCTGGGCTCGATGCCGATGTCGGTGCGCGCCGCCATCGCCGAGTTGCGGCTCGCGCCCGGCGATGTCGCGATGCTCAACGATCCCTTCCGCGGCGGCACGCATCTGCCCGACATCACCGTCGTGGCTCCGGTGTTTGTGGGACGCGCCACGTCGCGACGCGCCGACCGTCCGTCCAAATCCAACTCCCACAATGTCAGACGTACCGCGTCCGGCGCCGCTCCACAGTTTTTCGTCGCCGCGCGCGCGCATCACGCCGACGTTGGCGGCACCTACGCCGGCTCGATGGGCCCCTGTCGCGAGATTTACCAGGAAGGGCTGCGCATTCCTCCGGTGAAAATTGTGCGCGGCGGCAAACTCGACCGCGACCTGCTCGCCATGTTGCTGAACAATGTTCGCACTCCCGAGGAGCGCGAAGGCGACCTCAGCGCGCAACTGGCGGCGTGCCACACCGGCAGCACGCGGCTGCTCGAACTGTGCGCGCGTTACGGCGTCGCGCGGGTGCAGCGGGCGGCGCGAGCGCTGCTGGATTACTCCGAGAAAATGATGCGCGCATTTCTGGCGACGGCGCCCGCGGGAAGCTACGCCGCCGAGGATGTGCTCGACGACGATGGCGTCAGCGACGCGCCCGTGCGCATTGCGGTGCGCATCACCTTCCCGCGCGCCACAAGAACTGCGCGCCGCAAGCCGCGACCCGTGGTCATCGATTTCACCGGCAGCTCGCCGCAAGTGGAAGGCAGCATCAACGCCGTGGAAGCCATCACGTATTCCGCCTGCTTCTACGTCTTCCGCTGCCTGCTGCGCGAAGACGTTCCTGCGACCGCCGGACTGATGCGCCCGGTCCACTTGATCGCGCCCGAGGGGAGCGTGGTGAATGCGCGTCCACCGGCAGCCGTTGCCGGCGGAAATGTTGAGACCTCGCAGCGCATCGTTGACGTGCTGCTGCGCGCGCTGGCCCAGGCGTTGCCCCAGCAAATTCCCGCAGCATCGTCGGGCACCATGAACAATCTCACCATCGGCGGCATGGACGATCGTCATTCGGGAGTGCCCCGTTCTTGTCATCCCGAGCGACAAGCGAAGCGAGGAGTCGAGGGACCTGCTGTTTTGGCTAGGGTGGGTTCGGCCGTTCCCTTCGCCTACTACGAAACCATTGCCGGAGGCTCGGGCGCCAGCGCGGCCCACGACGGCGTCTCGGGCGTGCACAGTCACATGACCAACTCGCTCAACACTCCAGCCGAAGCGCTGGAATACAGTTATCCATTAAGGGTGATGAAGTATGCGCTGCGCGCGGGCAGCGGTGGAGACGGAAAACATCGCGGCGGCGACGGCATCATCCGAGAGATGGAAGTGCTGGCCGACGCAACGGTGACTCTGCTGGCTGACCGGCGCAAGTTCCGGCCCTACGGTCTGGCGGGCGGCGACGACGGAGCGCCGGGACGCACCGAGATTCTTCGCGCCGACGGTTCCAGCGATCTCATGCCGAGCAAGGGCAGCACGCGCCTGCGCCGCGGCGAACGCGTCCGCATCGAAACTCCCGGCGGCGGGGGCTGGGGCAAGGCGGAAAAGGACTGAGGAGTCACCATCGCTTTCGGTTGTCATCGCGAGTGCTTTAGCTTGCCATCACGAGGCGAAGCCGAGGGATCTGCTCTTACTGACTACTGACAACTGGCTACTGACAACTGTTCTTCACAAAAAAGGCGATTGAACAGAATCGAGTTTTTGATAATATTCCCTTCCATTCAGGGCATCTGAATCGGCCACGCTGAATGAAGTGTGTCACCTGCTTCGGCAAGGCCAGCCCGACCCATTCGCCGTCAACGATTCACGCGCCCCGCAGCAAACCCAGAGAAGTTCGGAGAAATCCATGCGCGCCTCAGCTTCGCCAGAACCCGAGAGCGGCCATATTTTCGCAAGCTGTTCTCTCCTGTTAGTTTTTTGTGTCGCATTAGCCAACGTCTCGCCGGCACAAACCTTGACCACGCTCCACAATTTTGCAGGGCCCCCGAACGACGGTGCTGCTCCCTCCGCCGGGCTAGTGCAGGGCACCGACGGAAACTTTTACGGGACAACCACCACTGGCGGGGCCAACAATAAGGGCACGGTCTTCAAAATCACCCCAAGCGGCACCGTGACTGTGCTCCACAGCTTCGCGGGACCCCCGAACGACGGCAATGGCCCTACCGCCGGACTGATCCAGGCCAGCGACGGAAACTTTTACGGGACGACCGAGTTTGGCGGATCCAATGGCACCGGCACCGTCTTCAAAATCACCCCAAGCGGAACGGTGACTATTCTGTACAGCTTCGCTTGCAGCGACGGCTGCAGCCCTCTCGGCGGCCTCATCCAAGCCAGCGACGGGAACTTCTACGGGACAACCTCCTTTGAAGGCACCAGCTCCCGGGGCACGGTATTCAAAATCACCCCAAGCGGAACCGTGACTATTCTGTACAGCTTCGTTTGTAGCGACGGCTGCTACCCTCGCGGAGGGCTGGTTCAGGGCAGTGACGGGAACTTCTACGGGACTACCTCCCTTGGCGGGGCCAGCAACAAGGGCACGGTCTTCAAAATCACCCCCAACGGAACTCTGACCTTTCTGCACACATTCGAGGGCAGTGATGGCAATGGCCCTTACGCCGGACTGATCCAGGCCAGCAACGGGAACTTCTACGGGACTACGTACGCTGGCGGGGCCAGCGATGACGGAACGGTCTTCGAAATCACACCGCAAGGCGCGCTGACCACGATATACAGCTTCGACGGCACGCACGGTAACGGCCCAATGGCAGCGCTGGTGCAGGCCAGCGACGGGAACTTCTACGGGACAACCTATTTAGGCGGGGCCAACGATCGGGGCACGCTCTTCGAAATTACACCGCAAGGCGCGCTGACCACGCTGCACAGTTTCAACGGCGGTGATGGCTCCGACCCCGAGGCTGGGCTGGTTCAAGCCAGCGATGGAAACTTCTACGGGACGACCTTCGCCGGGGCCAGCGGCCACGGCACGGTCTTCAAGTTGACGCCACTGACTCCGACAACGACTGTCCTGACAAGTACTCCTAATCCCTCGGAGGTGGGACAGGAAGTCACTCTTACCGCGACCGTGAGTCCCGCCGGGCCGACGGGGACGGTGAGCTTCACCTCGAACGCCGTCGCGATTTCCGGCTGTACGGCCGTGCCGCTGACGTCACTGACCGCGGTGTGCACAACTTCCACACTGGCGCTGGGGACTGATGCTGTCGTTGCGACCTATTCCGGCGACTCGAATTACATGGGCAGCAGCGGCACGCTCTCGCAAATTGTGAACCCCGTTCCGTCGCCGGTGCAATTTGCGGCACTGACCCCCTGCCGCGTGGTGGATACGCGCAATCCGAACGGCCCGTTCGGCGGGCCGCCGATTGGTGGACATTCGTCCCGCAGTTTTCCGCTCGCGCAGAGCGGCAACCCGTGCGGCATTCCGGTCACTGCCGTGGCTTATTCGCTGAATGTCACGGTGGTACCCGGGCCCTCGCTGGGATTCTTGACCATCTGGCCAGCCGGCGAAGGGCAACCGGTGGTCTCGACCATGAACTCGCCGGACGGGCGCGTGAAGGCCAACGCAGCGATCATTCCTGCGGGGACGCCGTCTGGATCGGTGAGCGTGTACGTAACCGACACGGCCAACGTCGTGCTCGACATCGATGGCTACTTCACTCCCACCACCGGCTCCACACTGGAGTTCTATCCGCTGACCCCGTGCCGCGTGGTGGACACTCGCAACGCCAACGGCGACCTGGGCGGTCCGTATCTTCAGCACGGGCAGCCGCGAAATTTTCCGGTGCTCGAGAGCACCTGCGGGATACCTAACACTGCGAAAGCCTATTCGTTCAACTTCACCGCCATCCCCAGAACCCGAACGTTGGGATACCTGTCGGTGTGGCCGGAAGGTCAGCCCCAGCCGTTGGTTTCGACGTTGAACGATACTACGGGGACGATCGTGGCGAATGCGGCGATTGTGCCTGCCGGTACGAGCGGCGGCATCACGGTGTTTGCGACGGACGATACTGACCTGGCGATTGACGTCAATGGCTACTTTGCGCCGGCGGGAACGGGTGGGCTGTCGCTGTACGTGCTGACTCCGTGCCGCGTTCTGGACACGCGTCATGCGGGTGGCGCATTCACCGGCAAGCTTGTGATCGATGTGTTGCACAGCGTGTGCGCGCCACCGAGCTCGGCGCAGGCGTATGTGTTCAATGCGACCGTGGTGCCGCAGGGATCGTTGGGCTATCTGGCGTTGTGGCCGGACGGTCAGCCGCAGCCGGTGGTCTCGACGCTGAACGCACCGGATGGCTCTATCACGTCGAACATGGCGATTGTGCCCGCCAGCACGCAGGGCAAAATTGACGCGTATGCCGCCAACGGAATAACCCAATTGCTGATGGATATTTCCAGCTACTTCGCGCCGTAGAGCAGGAGTCAGTAGTCAGTGAAAGCAGGTCCCTCGGCGACAACCTAGCGGTCAACAATCCGAAACTGGGCTCTTGAAACTGGAAACTCGAAACCGGGGCTAAAGCCCATAATCTTTCACGACTTCAACGCTGGCCTGAAGGCCAGCACTGCCCGAGCCCGAAAAACAGTTGTCAGTTGCCAGTTGCCAGTAAGAGCAGATCGCTCGGCGACAAGGTCGCCTGGCGATGACAAACGAGGAGAGATTTCTGCGGGTATAGGGGGTCCTTCGACTGCGGCGGCGGGCTTGTCTGACATTTATGCTATGCTGTCAGACATGGCATCCGCCCGTATAACCATTCGCATTCCAGAGACCCTTGGGCAGCGCCTGCGCCACCGCTCGCAGCTAAAAGGGCAGCCGGAGTCGGAACTGGTCCGCGAAGCCCTGGAAACCTATCTTGGGCAGCCCAGCGAGGCGCGGCCGGCCTACGAACTGGCCGAAGAAGCGGGGTTGATTGGCTGTATCAGGCGCGGGCGGAAATCTCCGGCAACCGACCTCAGCTACAATCGCCGCCACCTGGAAGGTTTCGGCAAATCCAAATGAGGGGTCGCGTGCTGGTGGACACCGGACCGCTGGTTGCCATTCTCTCCAGCGTGGACGAGCACCACGCCGCTTGCGTCAAGGCCCTGCATCAACTCCCCGGCCCTCTATTTTCCTGCTGGCCGGTGATCACCGAGGCGGTGTGGCTCTTGCGTTCCCATCCGCGAGCGGTGCAGCAACTTCTAAGAAGCTGCTTTTCCGAAAAGCCCGGCGGCTTTCTGGAACTGCTTCCGCTGGCCGGCGCAGAGGCCAGCGCGATTGCCGAAGTGATGAAGCAGTACGAAGACATCCGTCCGCAACTGGCCGACGCCGCGCTGGTTTATCTGGCTGGCCGCGAAGGAATCGACACCATCTTCACCCTGGACCGGCGGGATTTTGCCGTGTATCGCTCCAAACGCAATCGCGCTTTCCGCATCCTGCCATGATTCCGGAGAAATGAACGAAGCCGAGACCAGAGCCGAGCATATTGATCCCGCGTTGAAAGCGGCGGGGTGGGGCGTGGTCGAGGGCAGCCGCATCCGGCGCGAGTACACGATTGCGCCCGGTCGCATCGAAGGCCAGGGACAGCGCGGCGCCGCCTCCGCTCAGGATGACAAGAAAACTCAGTAGTCGGTAGCCAGTAGCCAGTGAAAAGCAAAATCCCCACCCTAGCCAAAGGACGGCTAGGATGGGGCACCCAGCAGTTCTTGAAACTCGAAACTCGAAACTGCCTCCTGACAACTGTCTAGTCCTTTCGTAACTCGTGGCCCAGCTTCCCTTCTGCTAGGCTCGGGGAATGCCGAAGTTCCTGTTCTGGAATCTGAATCGGCGCGATCTGCACGGCTTTGTCCGCAACCTGGCGCGGCAGGAGAATGTCGACGTCGTCATCCTGGCCGAGTGCGGCACGGAGCCGGCGAAAATTCTTGAGGAACTCAACGTCGAGGCGTCCGATTATCAGTACGCGGCCGGCAACTGCGGGCACCTGCTTTTCTTCACGCGATTCGACTCGAAGTTGCTGACGCCGCTGTGGGAGAGCCATCGCGTCTCAATTCGCGCTCGCGCTGCCGGGGTTACAGAGCATCCTGGTGGCCGCGGCGCATCTGCCGTCGAAGGTGAACTTTACCGAAGAGAGCCTGCTGGTGGAGTCAGTTCACCTGGCGCAGAGTATCGACAAGGTGGAGACCAGCGAAGGCCACGCGCGCACCATTCTGCTGGGCGACATGAACATGAATCCGTTTGAGGCGGGCATGATTGCAGCCGGCGGGCTGCACGCGGTCATGAGCCGGAAGGTCGCGCACCGCAAAACCCGCACGGTGCAGCATCACAAATACAAATATTTTTACAATCCCATGTGGGGGCATTTGGGCGACAACGGCGAGGCAGGCGGCACGTTTTACTACGAGGGCGCTGACTCGCTTTGCTATTACTGGAACCTGTACGACCAGGTGTTGCTGCGGCCGGCCCTGCTGAATGGGTTCGCGCCGGAGAACGTGCGCATACCCACGTCGATCCGGGGACATTCGCTGTTGCAGGAGGACGGGCGGCCCGATAAAGAAATGTCGTCGGACCATTTGCCGGTGATGTTGGAACTGACGTTTTGACGGAGGACTGATGCCTGATAGTGACGATTTTTGGCCGGCGAACATTGCCGAGTCGAACCTGATTACGCCGATCACGATTTTGAAAGAGCAGGCGGCGCTGCTGGGCGAGAAGACCCGCCAGCTGGTGAAGGGCGAGGTCGTCACCCAAGCCACGGGCACTCTGCTGGTCCATTACTTCTATATTGTGGCGCCGACGCTGAGTTACAGGTTTGAGTTGTTCAACGTCCAGCACCACGTGAATTTCTATCCTCTGGTGCTGAGGTATGTGAACAACTCATACACGCTCAAGACGGAGAGCGAGTTCAAAGAGAAGCTGAAGGAGATTTTCGCGGCGCAGCACACGCTGAATGTGGTGCACTCGATACTGGCGCAAGTGAGGTCGTGAAGGCAGTGGCTAGTGGATAGTGGTCAGTAAGACCAGACCCCTCGGCGACAAGGTCGCCTCGTGATGGCAACCTACGATGTGACTGCGTAGAAATTTCTATTGACCCTGGTGGCGGCTGTGCTAACATCCCACGCTGCCTCAAAACGCCCGAGTTCAACCGAATATCTGGTAACCGTGTAAGCGTCGCCCGCTGCCGCCATTGCCGAGCCTTTAGGCAGAAGGGAAGTAACTGTCCAAGGCGATCGAAGCCGATCCAGGGAACTTCTTCGGGAGGAAGCCATGAGCGTTGTAAGCCGTCCGCCGTCAGGGAAATTCACCGTAGCGAGAATGGTCTGCATCCTCTTTATGTTTTGTGCTGCGACGGTGATTGCCTCACCTGCACAGACCCTTACCACCCTGGTAAGTTTTGCCGGGGCCAACGGCGCCAATCCCCAATCGTCTTTGGTGCGCGCCACGGACGGAAGTTTCTACGGGACAACCTACGCAGGTGGGAGCGGTAACAGCTGCGGCAATGGTTGCGGCACGGTCTTCAAGATTACCCCAGCCGGCACACTGACCTCGCTGCATAGCTTTCAGGGATTGCCCTCTGACGGCTCTACGCCCCTCGCAAGCCTGGTGCAGGGCACCGACGGCAACTTCTACGGGACCACTGCCTCGGGCGGCTCTATCGGCGTGGGCACGGTCTTCAAAATGACCCCGAGCGGCACCCTGACCATACTACACAGCTTCGACGGCTTTGATGACGGGGCCTTGCCCGAGTCCGAACTGGTGCAGGCAAGCGACGGCAACTTTTACGGGACAACGTCCCAAGTCGGGCTTAACGGCCTTGGCACCGTCTTCAAAATCACTCCGGCAGGCACACTGACCACACTGAACAACTTCACTCAAGGCGGATCCACTGGATCCAGCCCTTACGGCGGACTGGTACAAGGCACCGATGGGAACCTCTACGGCACGACCTTTGCAGGAGGCACCAGCAGCAATTGCAGCGGTGGCTGCGGCATTGTCTTCAAAATTACCCTAAGTGGCACGCTGACCGTACTGCACAACTTCAACGGCGCGGACGGCTCCAATCCTGAAGCAAAGCTGTTGCAAGCCAGCGACGGAAACTTCTACGGCACAACCTTTGGAGGCGGGGCTAACGGTCTTGGCACAGTCTTCAAAATTACCCCAGCAGGCACGCTGACCACTCTGCACAGCTTCGCCTCCGGCAGCTCGGAGGGCTATCAGCCTGGCGCAGGGTTGATACAAGCCACCGACGGGAACTTTTACGGAACAACAACTAACGGGGGGACGCGCACTTACGGCACGGTCTTCAAAATTACTCCGGCGGGCACGCTGACCACGCTATATAGCTTTCAGGGAGAGCCCGACGGCGGCAATCCCTACGGCGGGCTGGTGCAGGCCCCCAACGGCAGCCTTTACGGGACAACTCAAATAGGCGGGACGAACAACCTTGGCACGGTCTTCAGTAGCACGCTACCCGGCAGCAGCACGACCACGGTGACGAGTTCGCCCAATCCGTCTATGTTTGGGGAATTGGTGACCATAACCGCGACGGTCGGTCCTCCAGGGCCGCCGACGCCGACGGGAACGGTCAGCTTCACGTCGAATGGCACCGCGATTTCCGGCTGCACGGCCGTGCCGCTGAGTTCGTCGCGTACGGCAGTGTGCACGACTTCGACACTGGCGCTGGGGACGGATGCCATCGTGGCGACCTATTCGGGTGACTCGAATTATTCCGGCAGCAGCGGCACGCTCTCGCAGATTGTGAATCCGGTGCCATCGCCGGTGCAATTCGCGGCGCTGACACCGTGCCGCGTGGTGGACACGCGCAACGCCAACGGTCCGTTCGGCGGGCCGCCGATCGGTGGACATTCCTTCCGCAGTTTCCCGCTCGCGCAGAGTGGCAACCCGTGCGGCATTCCGGCCACTGCCGTGGCTTATTCGCTCAACGTCACGGTGGTACCCGGGCCCTCGCTGGGATTCTTGACCATCTGGCCAGCCGGCGAAGGGCAACCGGTGGTCTCGACCATGAACTCGCCGGACGGGCGCGTCAAAGCTAATGCAGCGATTATCCCCGCGGGGACGCCGTCTGGATCGGTGAGCGTGTACGTTACCGACACGGCCAATGTTGTGCTCGACATTGACGGCTACTTCACGCCCAGCACCGGCTCGACGCTGGAGTTCTATCCATTAACTCCGTGCCGCGTGGTGGACACTCGCAACGCCAACGGCGACCTGGGCGGTCCGTATCTTCAGCACGGGCAGCCACGGAATTTCCCGGTGCTCGAGAGCACCTGCGGGATACCTAACACTGCGAAAGCCTATTCGTTCAACTTCACCGCCATCCCCAGAACCCGAACGTTGGGATACCTGTCGGTGTGGCCGGAAGGTCAGCCCCAGCCGTTGGTTTCGACGTTGAACGATACTACGGGGACGATCGTGGCGAATGGGGCGATTGTGCCGGCGGGTACGAGTGGTGGAATCACGGTGTATCCGACGGACGATACCAACCTGGCGATTGACGTCAATGGCTACTTTGCGCCGGCGGGAACGGGTGGGTTATCACTGTACGTGCTGACCCCATGCCGAGTGCTGGACACGCGTCATGCGGGTGGCGCATTCACCGGCAAGCTTGTGATCGATGTGTTGCACAGCGTGTGCGCGCCGCCGAGCTCGGCGCAGGCGTATGTGTTCAATGCGACGGTGGTGCCGCAAGGGTCGTTGGGCTATCTGGCACTGTGGCCGGACGGGCAGCCGCAGCCGGTGGTCTCCACGCTGAACGCAACGGATGGCACGATCACGTCGAATATGGCGATTGTGCCTGCCAGCACAGCGGGTAAAATTGACGCGTTTGCCGCCAATGGCATTACCAACCTGCTGATGGATATTTCCAGCTACTTCGCGCCGTAAAGCAGTTGTCAGTTGTCGGCTGTGGGTGCCCCGGGTCTCGCGCAGTTCGAGACCCGGGTGGGCTGGCGTTCGATGCCAGACAGGGCGGCGCGGCGCCGCCTCCGCTCAGGATGGCAAGAAACAGTTGTCAGTTGTCAGTTGTCGGTTGTCAGTAAAAACCAAAATCCCCAGCCTACGGAAAAACATTGGACTGAGGCCCAGCCAGTGATACTATTCGCTGGCTACCCAGAGCCTCCTCTTTCATCAGCACGAACCATGATCGCGCAGGAACGAACCTGGACGTTGCCGGGCTCGGCAACGCGGTTCACTTCGCGAAGGTCACGAATCGTCCCATGGCCATCGCGAAGAAAACCGTTCGGGAGGAAGTTATGCGAGTTCCAAGCCGCCACGTGACGGAAAAATTCAGCGTTTCGAAGACGCTCGCCTGCTTTTTATTTATTGTGCCGCGATGACGACTGCCCTCTCTGCACCACCGAAGACCATTGGAGGAGTAATGCGCCCTACAAAATCGTCAATGCCAAACCGAGTCAGCTTTTGGGGAGCGGTTGCGTTTCTCGCGCTGTTTTGTTTCGCGACGGCAAATAGCTTGCCTGCACAGACCTTAACTACGCTGCACATGTTCGCGGGAACCCCGAGTGACGGCAGCGTTCCTAATGCCGGGGTGGTGCAAGCCACCGACGGGAACTTCTACGGGACCACCTACCAAGGCGGGTCCAGCAGCAACTGTCAGGGTGGCTGTGGCACGGTCTTTAGAATCACGCCAGGGGGCACGCTGACCACGCTGTACAGCTTCGACTGGTATGACGGCGCCAGCCCTACCGGCGCGCTGGTGCAAGGCAGTGACGGGAATCTCTACGGGACAACCTATGGAGGCGGGGCCGAACCGCGCGTTGGTACCGTATTCAAAATCACCCCGGCAGGCGCGCTGACCACGCTGTACAGCTTTTGCGCGCAAACGAACTGCACTGACGGCCAGCAGCCTTACGCCGGGCTGGTGCGAGGCTCCGATGGCAACTTCTACGGGACAACCCTGGAGGGCGGGGCCAACACCGGCTGTTCTCTCGGCAGCGGCAGCTGCGGCACGGTCTTCAAAATCACGCCAGGCGGGGCGCTGACCACGCTATACAGCTTTTGCGCTCAAGCCGGCTGCGCTGATGGCGGCAACCCTTACGCCGGGCTGGTGCTGGCCGGCGACGGGAACTTCTACGGGACAACCTTCGAGCGCGGGGCCAACGGTTATGGCACGGTCTTCAAAATCACCCCAGCGGGCACGCTGACCGCGCTTTACAGCTTTTGCTCTCAAACGAGCTGTGCTGACGGCCAATACGCTTACGCCGGGCTGGTGCAAGCCACCGATGGGAACTTCTACGGGTCAACCTCCGCTGGCGGCGCGGGGGCCTACCACCAGGGCGGCACGGTCTTCAAAATCACCCCCAGCGGCGCCTTGACCACGATCTACAACTTTTGCTCCCAACCAAACTGCACTGACGGCAGCAGTTCTGTTGCCCGTCTGGTGCAAGCCACCGACGGGACATTGTACGGGACGACGCTCCATGGCGGGGCCTACTGCGTACAGAACAGCGGCTGTGGCACAGTCTTCAGAATCACCCCAAGCGGCATGCTGACCACGCTGCACAGCTTCGACGACACTGACGACGGCAAGTCGCCTTTCGGCGGGCTGGTGCAAGCCACCGATGGGAACTTCTATGGGGCAGCCACGTATGGCGCAAACCCCGCATGCTTGTCCGGCCTCCACGGCTGCGGCACAGTCTTCCGACTGACGGGGCCGCATTTGATCCCCACAACGACCGTCGTGACGAGTACGCCTAATCCCTCGGAAGAGGGACAGCTAGTCACTATTACCGCGACGGTAAGTCCCTCCGGGGCCACGGGAACAGTCGACTTCACCTCGAACGGCACTGCGATTTCCGGCTGTACGGCAGTGCCGCTGTCTTCGCTGACGGCGGTCTGCACGACCTCGTCACTGGCGCTGGGCACCGATGCGATCGTGGCGACCTATTCGGGTGACTCGAATTATTCCGGCAGCAGCGGCACGCTGTCGCAAATTGTGAATCCCGTGCCATCGCCGGTGCAATTCGCGGCGCTGACGCCGTGCCGCGTCGTGGATACGCGCAATCCGAACGGTCCGTTCGGTGGGCCGCCGATTGGTGGACATTCGTCCCGCAGTTTTCCGCTCGCGCAGAGCGGCAACCCGTGCGGCATTCCGGCCACTGCCGTGGCTTATTCGCTGAATGTCACGGTGGTACCCGGGCCCTCGCTGGGATTCTTGACCATCTGGCCAGCAGGCGAAGGGCAACCGGTGGTCTCGACCATGAACTCGCCGGATGGACGCGTGAAAGCCAACGCCGCGATCATTCCCGCGGGGACGCCGTCTGGCTCGGTGAGCGTGTATGTGACCGACACGGCCAATGTAGTGCTCGACATCGACGGCTACTTCACGCCCAGCACCGGCTCGACGCTGCAGTTCTATCCGCTGACCCCGTGCCGCGTGGTGGACACGCGCCATGCCAACGGCGACTTGGGCGGTCCGTATCTGACGCACGGGCAGCCGCGGAATTTTCCGGTGCTGGAGAGTACCTGCGGAATACCCAACACTGCGCAAGCGTATTCGTTCAACTTCACTGCCATCCCCCGAACCAGAAGTCTGGGATTCCTGACGGTGTGGCCGGAAGGTCAGACCCAGCCATTGGTTTCGACGCTGAACGATACCAAGGGGACGATTGTGGCGAACGCGGCGATTGTGCCTGCCGGTACAAGTGGCGGCATCACGGTGTTTGCGACGGACGATACTGACCTGGCGATTGACGTCAACGGCTACTTTGCGCCGGTGGGAACAGGCGGACTATCGCTGTACGTGCTGACCCCATGTCGAGTGCTTGACACGCGCCATGCGGGTGGCGCATTCGGTGGCAAGCTTGTGATCGATGTGTTGAACAGCGTGTGTGAGCCACCGAGTTCGGCACAGGCGTATGTGTTCAATGCGACGGTGGTGCCGCAGGGATCACTCGGCTATCTGGCACTGTGGCCGGACGGGCAACCGCAACCGGTAGTCTCAACACTGAATGCACCGGATGGCTCAATCACGTCGAACATGGCGATCGTGCCGGCAAGCACAGCGGGCAAAATTGACGCGTTCGCCGCCAATGGCATTACCAACCTGCTGATGGATATTTCCAGCTACTTCGCGCCGTAGAACAGTAGTCAGTTGTCAGTTGTCAGTGAAAAGCAAAATCCTCAAGCGCGATGTTCGTGGCGCGTCGGCAGGCCGAGGCTGCGGACGGTGTCGTTCTCGAAGTCAAACTCGATGAGCACGGCCGGCTCAGTTCCCACCACCCAGCCGTCATGGCCCGGTTCGATGACCACGATTTGCGGCGCGCGGAACTCCACGATGCAGCCGTCCTCGTACTCGATGTGAATCTGTCCGGAGGCCAGAAAGCCGGCGTGGGCGTGCATGCAGAGATCGGTGCCGCTGACCGGCTTCATGTGCTTGGACCAGCGAAATCCCGCGGGATAGATGACCCGCTTGATGCGGGCGGCCCCGGCAGGTGCGATGTCGAGCTGCACGGTGCCGACTTCGCGGTGATCGGTCCCCTTCATGGGTGCGAGGAGAGGATTGGTGGTGGACATTACAATGGCCTCCAAATTTGCGTGAACGAGCATACCGCAGCAGGACAGCCTCCGCCAAAAAGACAGCGTATTTTTTCACCACGGAGGACGTGGAGATCACGGAGTTTCATTCTTGTTTTTTCTCGTGATTCCGTTCCCCTGAAGCAGGGCGCATCCGTTCGTCGGGGAGATTCGGGAAGCTCAATTCTGGTTGTGCCTCCGTGCGCTCGGTGTCTCCGTGGTGACAATATTCCAACAAGACCCGTCCGCAATTTTGCCCAGTCCACGCGTTCCCGACGCGGAAGCTGATGATTCGATGGCAAATCCAGTTCTTGACATTGCAGATTGCAATACTATAATTGCAAATCGTAATATGAAGTTGGGCGAAAAAATCCGGTACTTGCGGCTGGTGGAGGGCACGTTGCGCGGCCTGGGCCGGGAGATGACGCAGCAGGACCTGGTGACGGCGTTAAAGAAGGAAATGGGCAGCGGGCTGAGCCAATCGTACTTGTCGCAGATTGAGAGCGGGGCGCGGCCGCATCTGACCAATGCGTCGCGCATGTTGCTGGCGCGCTTCTTCAAGGTGCATCCCGGCTATCTGGTGGATGACCCCGAGGGCTATTCCACGGAGCTGACCAGCGACCTGCGTGCTCTGGAAGACCGGCTGGATTTGTGGTTGATCAACGGGGCGGAGCAGTTTGCGCGCGATCCCGAGTTGAGCCATGCGCTGTTGCAGGTGGCCAAGCATGAGGACTCGCACAAGTGCCTGCTGCTGCTGGGCGCGATTCTGGAAGCGCCCGAGCTGGTGGACCGTTTGACTGAAGTGCTGAAGCCGGGCCCGGAGGGCGGCGGCCGAAGGAGAAAATCGGCGGGAGCGACGTTATGACATGGGAAATTTTCTATCTCGTGTGCTTTGTGTTCGGTGTGACGATGATTGGGTTGTCGTTCCTCGGCGGAAGCCTGCACCTGCCGCACTTTCATTTGCACCTGCCGCACGGAGGCCCCCACGTGGGCGCTCATGGCGGAGGCGCGAGTGGCGGGGAGATGCCGTTCTTCAACTTCGGAACCATCATGGCATTTCTGGCATGGTTCGGCGGGACAGGCTATCTGTTGACGCGCTACTCATCGCTGGTGGTCGCGGGAGTATTGACGCTGGCGGTGGTTGCCGGCCTGGCGGGGGCGACGATTGTCTTCTGGTTCGTGGCGAAGGTGTTGCTGAAGTACGACCGCGATCTTGATCCGGCGGATTACGAGCGGGTGGGAGTGCTGGGCCGGATCAGCAGCCCGATTCGCGCCGGCGGCACGGGAGAGATCATTTTCTCGCAGGCAGGCACGCGTCATACGTGCGGCGCGCGCAGCGAGAACGGCGAAGCCGTGGAGCACGGCAGCGAAGTGATCGTCACCCGGTACGAGAAAGGCATTGCGTACGTAAGACGGTGGGAGGAGTAGCCGTTAGCTGTTAGCTAAGAGCTAAAGGCTAATTGCTAATTGCTAGTTGCTAGTTGCTAATTGCCATCTAAGGAGGCCTATGGGTCTGCACATACCAACGGACGTATTGATTATTACCTGGACAGCCGTAGCTGCGGTCGTGCTGTTGATCAGCGTGTTTGCCAAACTCTACCGCAAGGCCGGACCCAACGAGGTGCTGGTGGTGTACGGATTTCGCGGCACCCGCGTGGTGAAGGGACACGGCACGGTCATCTTCCCCATGGTGGAAACCTTCCGCGAGCTATCGCTGGAGCTGATGTCGTTCGACGTTGCGCCGCAACAAGACCTGTACACCAAGCAAGGCGTTGCGGTCACGGTGGAGGCGGTGGCGCAGATCAAGGTCAAGTCCGACCCGGAATCGGTGTTGACTGCGTCGGAGCAGTTCCTGACGAAAGCGCCGCAGGACCGCGAAGCGCTGATCCGGCTGGTGATGGAAGGACACCTGCGCGGAATCATTGGACAGCTCACGGTGGAAGAGATCGTGAAGCAGCCCGAGATGGTGGCCGACCGCATGCGCTCTACCTGTGCCGACGACATGAACAAGATGGGGCTGGAGGTGATTTCGTTCACCATCAAGGAGGTGCGCGACAAGAACGAATACATCTCGAATATGGGGCGGCCAGACATTGCGCGCATCAAGCGCGATGCCGACGTAGCCACCGCCGAAGCCGAGCGCGACACCGCCATCAAGCGGGCCATCGCGTTGCGCGAATCAGCGATCGCGAAAGCCCAGGCCGACCAGGAGCGCGTGGCCGCCGAGACCGCCTCGCAGGCGCGGCAAGCCGAGGCCCAGCGCGATCTCGAAGTAAAGAAGGCAACCTACAACGAACTGGTGAAGCGCCAGCAGGCGCAGGCCGACAAGGCGTACGAGATCCAGACCAACATCATGCAGCAGCAGGTGACCGCCGAGGCGGTGAAGGTACAGCAGGTGGAGAAAGAACAGCAGGTGAAGGTGCAGGAGGCGGAGATCCTGCGTCGCGAGAAAGAACTGATTGCCACCGTGCTGAAAGGCGCCGAGATCGAGCGTCAGCGGATCGAAACGCTGGCCGCCGCCGAACAGCAGCGGCTGACGCTGGAAGCTGCGGGACATGCCAGCGCGATTCGCACGCAAGGCGAGGCGGAAGCCGAGATCATCTTCAAGAAGGGCGACGCCGAAGCGCGGGCGATGAACGTAAAGGCGGAGGCCTATCAGGAGTACAACCAGGCCGCGGTGGTGGACAAGCTGTTCACCAACATGCCGGAGATTGTGAAGGCGCTGGCCAGCCCTCTGGCCAACATTGACAAGATCACCATCGTCTCTACCGGCAACGGTCATTCGGCTGGGATGAACAAGATCACCGGCGACATTACCGAAATGGCGGCGCAAGTACCGGCGTTGTTCGAGGCGCTGTCGGGGATGAAGATGTCTGAGCTGCTGAGCAAGGTGAGGACGCTGGGCGAGAAACCGAGTGGGCCGAATGAACTTCCGCCGGGGGATGGTGATGGGAAGTCAAAGGCCGCAGGGGCGGGAAAGTGAAGTGGTTTAGTTTGGGGGAATCCCACTCATTCGAAAACCGCGAATGAGTGGGGCGACCCTGGAAAGGCAGTTGTCAGTCGTCAGTTGTCGGTTGTCAGGAACCAAAACGCACATTAGGACATTCAGCAAGGAGAAGTTATGGCATTACTTGATCGGGTAGCAACGCTGGTGCGGGCCAACCTCAACGATCTGGTGGACCGCGCCGAGAATCCAGAAAAGATGTTGAAGCAGGTCATCCTCGACATGGAAAACCAGTTCATGCAGGTGAAGACGCAAGTGGCGATTGCCCTCGCCGATCTTCATCTACTGGAAAAGCGGAAGAAGGAAAACATCGACAAACACGCGGAATGGATGCGCAAGGCCGAACTCGCGGTGGACAAGAAAGACGATGAGTTGGCGCGAGCCGCATTGGAGCGCGCCATGAGCTTCGAGCACCTGGCGGACAGCTTCGAGGCGCAGTTGGCGGACCAGGAGACGCAGGTCGAGTCGCTGAAATCGGCGCTGAAGAAGCTGGAGTTGAAGCTGTCGGAGGCGCGGGGCAAGGCTGATCTGCTGATCGCGCAGCATCGCCGCTCGCGCGCGGTAAGCCGTGCCGCCGAGGCGCAAATCGCGCCCACGGGTGAGAACCGCACCTTCGAGCGCATGCGGACGAAAGTCGCTCGAGCAGAGGCCATTGGCCGCGCCCAAGGCGAGGTGCTGGGTGACGACATCGATGGGCGGCTCGACGCGCTGGAGCGCGAGGACAAGATTACCGCGCTGCTGCAGGAGATCAAAGACAGGAAGCGGCTGTCGGCATAGCCCTGCCGACAGCAGGCGGATTTTTTAGAGCCGGCCCCGGCGCGCCCGCACGGAGGAGCACAAGTCGCGCTAAAATATCGCGATGGCCGACTCGCTGTATTTGAGCATCTGGTTCCCCAGCTTCCGCGAAGGGGAGATGATGGCGCGGTCGCTGACCGTGCTGCGGCAATTCCCTTTCTCGGCGGTGCGCGAGGGCATCACCTACCTGTCGGTGCATCCGGTGGCGTGGTCTGAACCAACCGTGCTGGAACGGCGTTTCACGCCGGGCATCTCGCCGGAAGAAGCCGTGGAAGTGGCCGGCGAATTTGCGCACGACGATTTCGCTTTCGTCTTCGAGGCGTTCTGGGACCTTTGGGTGCCGAACGAAGACGAGCACGGAGACAGCTGGGTGCAGCGGCCGGTTGCGGTGCGCTTTCTGGTGCACGGCGTTGAATTCGACGAAGGCATTTACGCCGAAGACGGGCATGTCGAAGTGGACTTCGGACTGGACACGTACTTCGCTTACGAAGGACTGAAAATTTCGTCGGCCGTTGAGACGCACCTGCGCGCCAACATCGCGAAGCTGGTCGCGTTTTCTGCGGCGGTCGAAAAGAATTGCGTGCTCAGCGGACGGGTGCTGTGGTCGGAATCAGAGGAAAACCTGGCACAGAAGCTGATCGCGAAACTGCAGCAGACGCAGTGAAGAACAGTTGTCCAGTAGTCAGTAGTCAGTTCTCAGTTCTCAGTAAAACAACAACCGCAGATCCTTCGACTGCCGGCGGCGCAACATCGGCGTAGCTACAGCCCTCCGGCCTCCGGTTCGGCACTTCTCCGGGTTTCGTTCGGCTAAACCGTTAGCTTCTTGAGCAATCCCCATGACACCGGGGCTGGCGAAGTTTCACTGCCAGTCTTTGCTGCCGAGCAGCGTAACCAGTGACTCGCCCGCGGGCGTAGTCTTAACGGCATTCGTGAGCACGATTTCGCTGGCGCTGACGGCTTTGTCATAAAGGCGCTGGTTGGCACTCGAGTCGGGTTCCAGACTGGCGCCGTTGAGTGACACGCCGGCAAAAAGTCCTTTGGCACGGCGATAGGTCACAATGTCGGCGTTGCCGACGGATGCGGCAGTGGTGGCGCCGCTGGGGCCTACGGCAGCCGTCACGTCAGTGCCAATCTTGGTCTTGCCGGCCAGGACCTTCTTCACTACCGCTGGGGTCATGACAAGAAGAACGAAGTCGGTGGCCGAACCACCGACCTGCAGTCCGGCGCTCGCTCAGGATGACAAGAACCATTTGTCAGTTGTCAGTAATCAGTGGTCAGTTGTCAGCAGTCGGTGAGAACAACCGCAGATCTTCGGCCCGCTGCGCTTGCTCAGGATGACAGACGGCTGGTCTTGCCTTGGCTGAATGCTGACGGCTGAAAGCTGAGGGCTGATTTTTGGTCGGGACGGGCAGATTTGAACTGCCGACCCCTCGCACCCCAAGCGAGTGCTCTACCAGGCTGAGCCACGTCCCGACTGGGCGGTGGGTCCGGTTCGCGCGAACCGGAAGGGTTTCGAGGTCTCCGATAGTGTACCACCGCGCGGCCGAACTTCTCGCTTG
>CAWCSJ010000010.1:0-27500 GCA_963798185.1 uncultured Acidobacteriaceae bacterium | reverse complement strand
GGTTGTAGGGCCCGCAACAGTAGAGTTACCAAACCAGTCGTTAGTCGAAGCCCTCTGGAAAGGGGCGCCATAGAGTGTGATAGCCACTTAGGCGAAAACGAACTGGACTCGAAGCGGGTACCTGAGTAGGGCGGGGCACGTGAAACCCTGTCTGAATCTACGGAGACCATTCCGTAAGGCTAAATACTAGCTTCTGACCGATAGTGAACCAGTACCGTGAGGGAAAGGTGAAAAGAACCCCAGCGAGGGGAGTGAAATAGTACCTGAAACCGTGTGCCTACAAGCAGTGGGAGGGCTATGGTCGCAAGACAATGCCTGACCGCGTGCCTATTGCATAATGAGCCGGCTAGTTATTCTTGTCAGCAAGGTTAAGCGTAAGCGAGCCGTAGCGAAAGCGAGTCCTAATAGGGCGTTCAGTTGGCAGGAATAGACGCGAAGCGGGATGATCTACCCTTGGCCAGGTTGAAAGTGGGGTAACACCCACTGGAGGACCGAACCGGTGTTTGTTGAAAAAAGCTCGGATGAGCTGAGGGTAGGGGTGAAAGGCTAATCAAATTCCGTGATAGCTCGTTCTCTCCGAAATAGCTTTAGGGCTAGCCTCGTATGATTTGCAGCGGTGGTAGAGATCTGGATGGACTAGGGGGCTTTCCAGCTTACTGAATCCAACCAAACTACGAATGCCGTGGACAACTAATACGGGAGTCAGACAGCGGGGGCTAAGCTTCGTTGTCGAGAGGGAAACAGCCCAGATCGCCTGCTAAGGTCCCCAAGTCTCAGTTAAGTGGGAAAGGATGTCGGAACGCCCAGACAGCCAGGAGGTTGGCTTAGAAGCAGCCATCCTTTAAAGAAAGCGTAATAGCTCACTGGTCAAGCGGTCCGGTGCCGACAATTCAACGGGGCTTAAACTGAGCACCGAAGCAGCGGATGCATGGCGTCAAGCCATGCGTGGTAGGAGAGCATTCCCAACAGTTTGAAGCGGGACCGAAAGGATCCGTCGACGGTTGAGAAGAGACCCTGCCGGCATAAGTAGCGATAACGGAGGTGAGAACCCTCCGCGCCGAAAGTCTAAGGTTTCCTGAGGAAGGTTAATCCGCTCAGGGTTAGTCGGTCCCTAAGGCGAGGCCGAAAGGCGTAGTCGATGGACATCCGGTTAATATTCCGGAACTCCCTTTCAATCGTTATACGATGGGGTGACGCAGAAGGATACGTGCAGCCTGTTATGGCTATCAGGTTCAATGCGTGTAAGCCGGTTTCTCCAGGCAAATCCGGAGAGACATCCAAACGGTGAGACGCAAAGGAGTAGTCCGTATGGACGAAACGCACCGAGTTCACGCTGCCAAGAAAAACCTCTAAGGAGAAGGAAAGGGAACCGTACCTCAAACCGACACAGGTAGACGAGGAGAATATCCAAAGGCGCTCGGGAGAACGCTCGTTCAGGAACTCGGCAAATTAACCCCGTAACTTCGGGAGAAGGGGTGCCCCGGTAGAGTGCAAGCTCGAGGGGGCCGCAGTGAAATGCGCACGGCGACTGTTTAACAAAAACACAGGTCTCTGCAAAGTCGAAAACGACGTATAGGGGCTGACGCCTGCCCGGTGCCGGAAGGTTAAAGGGAGCGGTCAACTGTCGCAAGATGGTGAAGCTGCGAACTGAAGCCCCGGTGAACGGCGGCCGTAACTATAACGGTCCTAAGGTAGCGAAATTCCTTGTCGGGTAAGTTCCGACCTGCACGAATGGCGTAACGATCGTGCGACTGTCTTAACGAGCGACTCGGCGAACTTGTAGTACCGGTGAAGATGCCGGTTACCCGCATCTAGACGGAAAGACCCCGTGCACCTTTACTATACCTTCACTATGAACTATGGCACTTGCTGCGCAGGATAGGTGGGAGGCTTTGATCTCAGGCTCTTGGGCTTGGGGGAGCCAACGGTGAGATACCACCCTGCGAGTTCTGTGGTTCTAACCTATCCCCGTTACCCGGGGAGGGGACATAGTGAGGCGGGTAGTTTGACTGGGGCGGTCGCCTCCTAAATTGTAACGGAGGCGCGCGAAGCTACACTCAGGCTGTTTGGAAATCAGCCGTCGAGTGCAAAGGCATAAGTGTGGTTGACTGCGAGTCCTACAAGACGAGCAGGTGCGAAAGCAGGCCTTAGTGATCCGGTGGTTCTGTATGGAAGGGCCATCGCTCAACGGATAAAAGGTACGCCGGGGATAACAGGCTGATCGGAGCCAAGAGTTCATATCGACGCTCCGGTTTGGCACCTCGATGTCGGCTCATCGCATCCTGGAGCTGTAGAAGGTTCCAAGGGTTAGGCTGTTCGCCTATTAAAGCGGTACGTGAGCTGGGTTCAGAACGTCGCGAGACAGTTCGGTCCCTATCTGATGTGGGCGTAGGAGATTTGCGAGGACCTGTCCTTAGTACGAGAGGACCGGGATGGACGAACCTCTTGTGTTCCAGCTGTCATGCCAATGGCACGGCTGGGTAGCGAAGTTCGGTTGTGATAAACGCTGAATGCATATAAGCGTGAAGCACTCCTCAAGATGAGATCTCCCAACCCATAAGGGTGAAGAAGGGCACACGAAGACTACGTGTTTGATAGGCTGGATGTGAAAGTGCAGTAATGCATGAAGCTTACCAGTACTAATCGCCCGTTCGGCTTGACCATAAAATTTACTCGGCACACCTGACGAACCTGTCAGCGTGAGGATCTCGACGGAGATCCTAGCCTTGGTTTCCTGATGCTATTCAGTTGTGAGAGATCGACTCAGTTGTCGGTTATCAGTTCCCAGTTGTCAGTTGAGAACTGGAGCTAGACGCCGCAACCGCCGATTCTGGAGAGCTTTGTGTCAGGGCACGGCTTCAGCCGTGCCGCCCAACGCTCTTTTTGATTTGTCATCCCGAGGAGGGCTTTAGCCTGACGAGGGATCTGCGGTTCACACGCACCGCAAGAAGGTTCTTTACAAGTTTGGCGCTACAGGTCCTGCGTGACATCACGCCTGGGACCGAGCTGCGGAGAAACTTCCGCACGCGCCTGCGAAGCCGGTGATCTTACCGCGGGGGAAACACCCGTTCCCATCCCGAACACGGAAGTTAAGCCCCGCTGGGCCGATTGTACTGCACGCGAAAGTGTGTGGGAGAGTAGGTCGTCGCCGACATAAATAACGGCCTCACGTGAACAACGTGGGGCCGTTTCCTTTTGCCGATGAATTGCAAAGCGATCCCAGAGAGTGCTACAAACGAAGCAATGAACAAAGCGATCGTGATATACGCCAGCCTCGATGAAATAAGGGCCGAGGAGCTTCGCGAGTGGTGCGCCTTGCCAGCACACGAGCGTTTACGCGCGGTCTCGGAGATCACCCTTGCAGCCTACCGCATGAAGGAACCGACGCAAGATGTTCGACGAATTCAAAGAACTCTTGTCCATATTCAACGCCCTAAACGTTAGATACCTGGTGGTCGGCGGATACGCTGTCTCGCTGCATGCGCAACCCAGGTCAACGCAGGACATCGCTATCCTGATTGCCTCCGACACGGCAAACGCGCGGGCGGTTTATGAAGCGTTGGATAAGTTCGGTGCGCCCTTAGAGGGACTTGTTCCGGCAGATTTCGCCCAACGAAATAAGTTCTTTCGCATGGGCCATGCGCCCCTCGCCGTGGATATCCTGCCGGAGATCGACGGCATTGATTTCGAGCGCGCGTGGCCGAATCGTGTCGAAACCGTGATTGATCCGCACATCGGGCTCAGGGCATTCTTCATTTCAAGTGACGACTTAATCGTCAACAAGCTGGCAGCCGGAAGACCGCAAGACCTCGCCGACGTGGCCGCACTGCGCCTGGCGGCGAAGGCTAAGGGTTAATCCTGTCTTGGTTTTCTTGGGGATGGAGATCCCTGGGTGTCCCGTTCCAGCACTCGGTTGGCTGGGGCGGAAATTCTCGGAACGAAGGATCCCATGGCAAACGAATCCACCATCCACCTGAACGGCATCGACCTGCATTACGCCATCGACGGCGACGGCCCGCCGCTGCTGCTACTGCATGGTGGGACCGGCTGTCATGACGACTGGGCCTACGCCGGCCGCGACCAACTTCTCCGCGAGTACCAACTCATCGCCCCCGACGCCCGCGGCCACGGCCAGTCCACCGATCCGCAGCGCACGCTCACCCATCGTCAATGCGCGCTCGACACCCTGGCCCTGCTCGATCATCTCGGCATCGCGCGCTGCCGGGCCATCGGCGTCAGCATGGGCGGCAATTCCCTGCTCCACATGGCAACGCTGCAGCCGGAACGAATCGAAGCCATGGTCGTCGTCAGCGCGACTATGCATTTTCCCGAGCAGGCGAGAAAAATCATGGCGGCGGTTTCGGTAGAAAACCAGCCGGCGTCGGAGTGGGAGGCGATGCGCCGCCGCCACCAGCTGGGCGACGAGCAGATCATCGCTTTGTGGCAGTGGACGCGCTCCATGAAAGACAGCTACGACGACATGAACTTCACGCCGGCGTCACTGGCGCGCATCACCGCCTCCACGCTCATCGTTTACGGTGACCGCGATCCTCTCTATCCGGTGGAGATGGCCATCGACATGTATCGCGCCATTCCCCGCTCCGCGCTGTGGGTCGTCCCCAATGGAGGCCACGGCCCCATCTTCTTCGACGCCGCCCCTCTGTTCGCCCAGACCGCGTTGGAGTTCTTGAGGATGTAGGATGGAGCGCCAAAACCAGCTAGTCTTGGCGCCTTGTGGGCATCATTTTGCGGCCTGCGGACTCGGTTCTGAGTTTTTCGTTCAAATTTCGCCCGAGATCTGGTATTTTATGGCTGACCGGCAGTTTGTTGAGCTCTTGCGGTAGGCAGGCTGATGTCTGACCAGCGTGAGAGGGCAGTGAGCAGCGGTATCCCCTCCATTTCTTTGCCTCTCCACTTGGGCGAGAATCCAGTAACTTCCAAGCCAGAATCTACGCGCAGGAATCTTCGCCCAGCATCATTGCGGTGTGTCTCGAACTCACCGAAAATGCTCGGGACAACGCAACTGAAGTCACGCTAACAGTCGACGTTGAGGCCTCAGAGCAGAGGGGCGGGATCCACTATCTAACTCCGAAGCGGATCGTCTGCGAAGATAACGGAACTGGTCTCACGCATGCCGAATTCCTCAATCGATTTTGTGGGGCATTTTCGGATTCAGATGTTCACAGAGAAGTGGATCGTGCCGGACGTAACGGTGTTGGCACTAAGACTTACACTTCCATCGCCGATCGCGTGATCGTTACAACTACTACGGCACGACCCACGGAAGGCCTAGCGGCCTTAGTTCCAGGTTCGGACACATCCCACCGCGACGAGTTGCAGAAGACCGTACCAAATGATTTGAAGATTCCAGGGGACGGAGATCCAGATACAGTATGGCGGGCTTACGAGTTTAGGCTGCACTCACGAAGCGCGCTGCCACATCTCTGGACGCCAGCGAGTCCTATGGAAATGGGAACGCGCGTGGAACTCGTCGGCATCTTCAAGGGAACCGAGGTTCCATGGGAAGTATTGCTCGAGCGTCTTTCTTACGCGCGCGAGTGGTTGCAGAACAATGCCCACACATTTACTCTGCAGTTAATTGGCAATTTGCCGCAAACTTTTCCGACTGCGAGGAGAATCACACTGCGACCGTGGGCTCCGCCCATGAAAAACTGGCTTATAGAAGCAAAAGGTTCATCTGCCCAAGATTTGACGATCTTTGATCCCACAACGAAAGAGCCAGTCACAATTCCTGCGGCGGCGGGTCTACCGGAGCCGATTGAATTTGACTTTAGAGTGGTGGGCCGGGCTAACGACGGCCAAATGCAGAACCTCGATAAGCCCGCACTGCTGCTCGAAATTTGTGGAGCACTGCCGTACGCGCCGAGTCTCGAGGGTGTTCTCAGCGCTCGGACGTTGCCGCTGCTCACGTTCCTAGGTCTTGAGCATGCATCATCCATTGGGGCGTTCTGCAATGCGGTGTGCGGCTATGGTCGCGTTAACTCGCTAGCGCTCAAAGACGCTCTACGCAATAACAAGACGACACTCGCGTCTGGTCCTGGAATGGAAGCAGTTGAGGTATTGCGGACATACTTGCATTCCATTTTCCGAGTTCTGCATCGCGCATGGTATAACGCGACCCGTTCTAGCCAGGATGAAGCGGCCAAAGACGCGATCCGAGAGGCCGAAACAGAAGTAAATCTGGCTATCAAGGGCGCAAACCGCAGCCCCTTCAAGGGCGGCGATATCACTCATTCGCAAGGGACAGGAAAGGAGAGCAGAACTCCTCCACCCACCCGGCGTCACCGTTGGGAATGTGGCGAATGCGAGAGACGTTGGCTAGCCGATGCTGGGTTTATTCCAACCGTATGTGCCGAGAGTCATTTGGGTGAAGGTGCCGGCGAGGGCTGTGGTTGTACAAACATAGGTCTCGCTAAGAACCAGCCGCGAGTTGGGGATTGCCGCATTAGGATTGAGCCGCTCGGGGACCCGAAGGTCCCTGCATCTTTCCAGTTCGAACGAGAAGGCGACGATCTAGATCTGCCGGTCGTACGGGTCAATCTAGCCGGCCCTAGGTACATTGAATTGCGAGGGCCGGGGTCGATGTCTGGCCAAGCACAAAAGAGATTGAAACAGTATTTGGTCGATGTTTCCCTCATAGCGATCGCTGAGTACAATGCGGATACCAAAGGAACAGCTTTCTCCCAGGAACTGGGGGAGCTTTACTACAGCCGGATGCTGCGGGGCGTTGGCATTAAGCAGTATGAAGCCCAGCTCGCTAAGCTGCTTGAGGAGACGAGTGCCGCTCTGGAAGAATCGGTGCTCAGTACGGCATAGGTTGCATTCACCGTCTGTAGAGTTGAGAAGGCCACTAAGAGAAATCTCGGTGGCCGTTTTCTCTACTGCGGTTATGCACGCCTGGTGCCTGGGCTCGCATTCTTCGTTGGGACGCTAAGCCTAGTGAAGGAGGGCCTCATGTGCCGGATGCCCCACCCGCGTTCGCCGATTTGCGGAAAGAGTGGGAGTCGGAAATCTTCAACTGCTCTTGCCGTCACGCGGAGCGGGCGCTCCACGCAGCAGTCCTTCGGTGCTGATGTCTTCGTCAATTTCTGGCCAGTGGATGCCGTAGCCGCCTCCGGCAATCTTCCAATTGCGGCGCTGTTCGGCGGTGGCATGGAACAGTCTGGGATACCATGCGAGCGGGACGGAGATTGTGCGGCCGTCCTTCAGGCGCACGCTCAGCGCGTCCTGATCAAACGATACGTCCGCCACTCTTTCATCTGCCGCGACTGCCAAAATACCCATTCCAAGCCTCCAACAGCTCTTTCTGGTTGGTCTCCACGAGTGATTGTATCGTGTTCACCTCATGCGCGCTGAAGCCAAAGTTGCGTGCCAGTCCGACTGGATCGAGCCAGAATTTCGCGGAGAGATCCTCGCGGTCCACGTGAACATGCGGCGGCTCGTTGGGTTCGTGGCTGTAAAAGTAGAAACGATACGGCCCCGACCTCAGGACGGTTGGCATTGTTGCCTCGAATTGTACTGCAGACGAAACCTGGATGTGCCGTCCCTCAACCACCCCAACAAGCGCAAACGCGGCGCTCGTTGGGGACCCCGGCACGGGACTCGCTTTCAACACTACTCCACCCAGCGCGGAAGCCCTGGGCTACCTTCTTTCGTCCCGCCAGCGGGGCTGGTTCATCGCGGCCAAGGCAGACCAGCGCGAACCTCAGTCTAGGATCACCGGTTCAACTGCAAACGTTTCCCACCGTTGCCAGAGGAAGGCATTCGTCACGACTGGTTACGAAAGGACGGTCGGGCCGCTAGTCCTTTCGTGATCTTGACGAATTTCGCCTGCGACCTATGCTGTTAGGTTGGGCCCAGTGTGCCCGATGCGAGCGGAACGCTGAGGCGCGATCCGCGCGGCTGAGCTCTTTGAAAAGTCAACGACGCCGTTCCTCAGCCAGGCCGCCCAGAGGCGCCCATGCTCCGACTGGAAAGGTGGGGGCCCCCGTTATTTATGCGGAGGAAGGAGCGCTTCAGCGCTCCGAAAACTCTCCGCTTGACGATGCGTTATAGCGCTGGCAATCCGAACCTCCGGGGCCGAAGCTTACCGCCGATAAACCCTTACAGCTCAAGATTATGCGCGTAAGTCTATAGGGCTCAATATTTTGGCGTTGATCGTGCAAAATATTGAATCATAACGACTTAGCTTAATGACTAACTCTAATGTTTTGAATATTTTATGAGCAAAATATTCAAAACAAATAACTTACAAATCGGGGGGAGGGGATGCCAGGCGAAAGGCGTCACCCTCTGGTCATCCAGAGACAATGAGGACTCCCACCTAGCCAATCAAAATGGGAAAAAATGATTACTAAACGGCAACTCCCCTCCCATATCACAGCCAAAGTCTGCTCTCAGATGCTAGGGTCAAGCTGAACTTTTTTAACCACTAACCAGGTTTGCCCAGTGCTTCGACTCTGGCTGCTCTCGATTCGGAGGCGCATCATCCGAAGCAAGAGGTGCGGCACCGGGTGACCACGGAGGAAGTATGAATAAATACATCGTGATACTTGGAATTTTGCTTCTGATCGCCCTGCCACTTGTGGCGCAGGACGAGTACCCGAAGATCGAGGTTCCTATAGGCTTTTCGTTCGTTAACGTTCACCCCAATACAGCCCAACTCACCAGCTTCAACGTATTCGGAGGCGGCGGCGGATTCGTTTATAACGCCACCAACTGGATTGGCATTAAGGCCGATTTCTTTGGCTACACCCAGGGCAGCGGCCAGAGGTTGTTTCAACACCAGCAATTGTTAGGAAACGTGAGCGGCAACGTGTTCACCTATATGTTCGGGCCGCAGATTAAGAAGCACTCCGGCATGTTTCAGCCTTTCGGAGAGGCCCTGTTTGGCGCCGCGCATACCAATCTCGATGCAAACATCTGCAAGTTAGAGGGCGGATGCGGCTCGGGCAGTGGGAACAACAATGGTTTCGCCATGGAGTTCGGCGGCGGATTGGACATCCCGATCACCAAGACCATTCAGTTCCGTCCCGTCGAAGTTGACTATCTGGGGACTCACTTTGGCGCCAATCACGTCAAGAACTATTCAGCGTGGCAGGCCAACTTCAAGTACGTCGCCGGTGTCAATTTTACCTTCGGCAAGTAGTTCTGTGAATGTAGCTAGACTTGCTTTGCGCCGTTCTCCGGGACGGCGCCATTTGTGTCCCGCAACTTCGGCAAGTAAACAAGTCTTGGCGAGTTTGCAAGCAGAGGATCCCAGGTTCGCCCGTCGCTTCGGGCTAACCTGGGACCACTGCGCTGAGTCCCCGCATGCGAGCTGCCGTAGCTTGGATGGGGGATTCTGCTTGCCCGCTCGGCCGTCAGGTGATCTGTGCTACGGCTTCGACATGGCGGGTTTTGCCATCGCGCCGCCGGCGAATGTGTATTCCCCGGTGCACGAGTAGTCCAGAGTGCCATCGGAGTTGCCGGTGAGCTTGCAACTGCCCGAACCTTTGATGCCTTTCATTTTCCCGGTAGCGCTGGCGACTTGATACTTGTTGGTGCCAGTCTGGAAATTGCCGTCCTTCATGGTCCCGGTGCCTTGATAGTCGTAGAAGATTTTGTCGCCGCTATCCAAGGTTACCGTGTAAACGCCCCAGTTCTTCAGGTGGGTTGCCGTAGCTTCTCCGTGCTCGGCGAAGACGCCGTCCTTGGGTGTGGCACCATTTATTTTTCCGGTGACCGAGCACTTCCCTTGCGACAGAACAAAAGCGTGGCCCATCTGGTCACCAGCAGGGACACTCTGCTGGACGTCCGGCTTGCCGCACTTGCCGGTCATGGTAGTTTTGGTTTGCGCCGAGGCCATAGCAACGGCCAGAGCAACGAATGCACAGACACACAGATTCCTGGTGCTCATCGCAATCTCCTTGCTGACTGCAAGATGTTCTTCTTCATTTCGAGGAAGGCCAAAATTGTACACCCGTGCCGCAGGTTTTCGACACGAGGAAATCATCCCGATCTGAAGAAACTCAGTGGGCTTGAGGTGCGTCGCTCACGCGGGTCTGGTCGGTGATCCAGTTCACTTCCCAAGTCTTGCCGCCATCATCGGAGAATGATTGTTCGAAGTGGGGTGTATTCGTGGTCAGGTTCGTCCAGACAAAGCGGATGAGGATAACTTTGCCATTAATGGTGTCCTGGGCGAAGAACTCGCCGCGTCCATTCTTGAATTCGCCGACCTGCGGCGGGTCGAGGATGCCCACCTTGCGGTTGGCCCAATACAGTCTCCACTGATGAGACGTGGGATTGTACACACGCAAGGTCAGACCCTCGATGTGGCCGGCAGCAGGACTATCGACATCGATGGTGTCCAGTTCGGAGCCATCCCAAATTTTGTAACAGACACCGGTGCCGTCAAATTCAACCCATGTATTGGAACCGGTTAAGGGATTCAGGCGCCGCTTGAGGTGATACTTCCATGAACCGATAAGGGGATCAAAATCGTGTTGGCCGTCGCGTACGGTGGCAGAGGGTTGAGATTTCGCAGCGGCGGAATTTTGCGCCAGTCCTGGCAGGACCAAGGTGCACAGCAGAAAGTAGATCCGAAGATATTGGGGCAGGTTCATCGTTGTCTCCCCGTAGTCCGTCTGCTTAGACTGAGCTTCGAATCGGAGGTTAGCCATAGTGTCGGGGGTCGGGTGTAGTCTGCATGCGTACTCGTAATTAATGCGATGAATATGTTTCCGCCAATTGTGATCGTGCTTGGATTTTCTGCGGCCTTTCTCGGCCTGTTCTTTGGGCTGTATGCCTTGCTGACTCGGGGTCGGAGGCGGAGCATGCGCGAAATCCGCGGCGCAGCGCGCGAGCACGGATGGCGATATCAACTGCGTCATTGGCAGGGCAATCCCACAGCGTTTCGCATTGATGGCCAAACCCCGGGCGGGGTGCCATGGATCATAAAATCCAGCAGTACGAGCACCTATCAGCGGGGATGGTCGGCCACGCTGGTGCTGCGGTTCCCGACGCTGGGTGGCGAAATGGATTTTGCGGTATTGCCGCGCGAACTGGGAGACTCAGGCAGCAAGCTGGTCGGCGGAGATGTTTCCCCAGCAGTCGAGACGCGGGTGGCGAATTTTAGCGGTGTCGCCGCGGAGGCGGTGGCGTTCCTTCGCGACGCTCGAGATCTCCCGAGCGGAGTGGCCGCGTTCGACGCAGCGTACAGGGTTTCCGCACTTCCCCAAGTTCAGCACTCGCCGATCGAGCCTGGCCTCGCAAAGCGCATCTTGGATTGGCCCGGCGAGGCAATCCATCCGCATTCGGTGCTGGCTTGGCGAGATCCGTTCGGACTTGTGTTCGAAGCCCGCTTGCCGGCGCCCGCGAATTGGGCCACCGTCTCGTATCTTGTCACCCTTGGCGAAGAGTTGTGCGAGCGCGTCCCCGTATCCGAGATTTCAACCGCCCCTCGCACGCTCGTTGACCGCCTCATCGCTCGCGTCGTGCGATGACGGGCGAACTCGCCACCATGTTTCCCGCTGGGAAAGGTTGCCAAAATAAAAGAGGGCAGCCGGTTGGCCGCCCTCGTTGGTTGGTGTGAGTTCGAGGTTCGCAGAAGGACCGCTCTACGGCTCAGGTACCTTGGCAAACTCCACGTTCTGTACCTGGGTGCCTCCGACGTTGACGCGGCCATCGGTCCAGGTCACATAGGCATTTGAACCCAGGGCGGTGCTGTAGTCGTAGTCGCCCGCGTAGCAGCTCTGAATGTACTGGTCGGTCTGCGCCGGCTGGGGAATGATCATGTTGCTGATGGCGAAATTACTGCCCCAAGTGACGCCGTTATCCGGCGATTGAACGCCGTAGCGCTCATAGTTGCATCCGGGGTCAGTGACGTTGTTACAGGCCGAGGTGGCGCTGCGGCGATCGTACCAGGAGACCGTTACCTTCTGTTGCGGCAACGGGTTGGCTGGGTTGTAGTTGACGGAGACCGAAGGCATCCACTGGGTCTTGAACTGGCCACCCGGATCGGTGTTCAGTTTGATAGGCGCTGACCAGGTGGTGCCGTTATCGGTGGAACGGACGTAGTAGATGTCTCCGTTGTCACCACTGACGGTTCCTTTGCCAGCGTAGGCATAGTGGACCACGCCGCCAGGACCAACTGCCGGTTCTCCCCATCCCATGTGCCGCCAGATGGGATTGACCAAAGCAAAATAGCCGCAGGTGCCGTCACCTACTGCATTAAAGCGGGGACCCATGGTGGACGAGGTCCAGGTAACGCCCCCATCGACGGAACGATACATGATGTTCTGACGGCTGCTCAGTCCTCCGTTGCCTTCGTCCATACCCGCAACGAAGACCGGACTCCGGTAGCCAGCGTGAGAGGGCGGTTGGCCTTGCAAAGCGCCTGTGATCTGCACGTCGCGGATGAAGGGGGAGCCATTGGCGAGTTGGAAGGGTGTGCTCCACGTCACGCCGTCATCGGAGTGGGTAACGTAGAGAGCGCCGTTGTTGTCGAAGTCATTGAAGGAAACGTACATGCGGCCGTATGCCGCGCTCCATATGGCGTTATCGACCCACAGAGATTCGCGATCGTCATTGCCACCGTTATGGGCGCACGACGCGGTTGTCCAGTTCTGGCCGTCGGGAGACTTCCACAAGCCAATGCCAAAACCGCCGCAGCTGGTCGCCAGGTCGCCGGCAAACCACATGTTTAGCTTTTGATTGAAAACGACGATAGGATCGCCGTAATTGGTGCCATGGCCCGTGCCAAGCGGCGATGGAACGATCTGAGTGAAGGTAGCGCCACCATCCAGAGAGTAAGAGAGTCCGGAGTAGTCGCTGCCGCTACCGGTTTCATCGTTATAGTTGACCACGACAGTGCGATCGTTGGCCTTGGGGCTGGCAAAGACCATGCTCTCGCTGTGGGTGCAGCTGCTTCCCGAAGTGCAGGTGCGGTTGCTGACCAGGATATTGGGCGGTTGCGGTGCGTTACCGGTGACGGCATCGCCTTCGCCCGATGGGGTCCCACCCTGAATTATGCCGCATTCAATCAAGGTCAAGCCGGCGCGCATGTTTTCCTGCTGTAGCAAGTGAAGGGAGGCGACCTGCGAGCAGTCGATACCGGTTGATGTCATCTGGGCTTGGGCCTGCGGCGTAATCACAAACGCGGCCATGATGATGAGCAAAAACGTAATGTAACAGAGTGTTTTATTACTGCCGTTTGTCATCTTTCTCCTTCTGCACTGAGTTAGTGGGGCCCGTGTTTTGTGATTGCGCGCTGGAACCAGGCACCGCCCTTCCGGGGGCAAAGTAATCCTGGTCGAGCCACACGCCATTTTGCTTCTTCAAACTATCCAACTTCGCTTGCAATTTCTCACCTTGCAATTTCTTCTCGATAAATGGCGACGTCTCTTTCAGACTTAGGCGGCTGCGCTTGACCAGTTGCAGCATGAGGAGAGTATCGGGAGTGTCATCCACCACAGTCCACTCACCCTCTTTCATGGTGAAGGCTTTCGCCATTTTTCCCGGCAAATCGCCGCGCTGGAAGCTCGGCGGCTGGGCATCGAGCACGACATGGTTGGGATCGGGAATCAGTTTATTGGGGTCGCTTCCCGCGGCATAAGCCTGGCGGATGGCATCGGCCAGAGCCTGGGCGTCGGCTGAACTCATCGCTGGCGTGGTGGAGTCTTTAATCTTTTTCCAAATGAAGATTCTGCGCACCGCGACCATGTCGTAGTCGTCGCCATGGGCGGCGTAGTAGGCGCTGATCTCTTCCGGAGAGGGTTTGGCCTGGGCCTTCAGGCTGGCGAACTCAGCATTCGACAAAATCTGATTGCGATCAATGGCCAACTGGCGAATCACGTCGGGCGTGGAGTCCAGGTGATGGGCAACAGCCTGTTGCGCAAGCATCAGCAGCGACGCGTAATTCTCGCCAATGGTTCGCTTGCTCAAATCGGCAGGTCCCTGTTGCGCTTCCAGGGCACTGACAACGGCCTCGAACTCCGCTTGGGTAAGCTGCACATTGCCGACTTTCAGGACTACTCGTTCACTGGGCGGCAAGGCACTTGCAGCCGGCGCTGCGGCTGAGGCGGCGGTTGGAGTCGGCGAGGTGAGAGGCTGCTGCGCGTAAGCTGCGGCCGACAGAACGCAAGGAAGCAGTACACAAGTTAAGGCTTGTAGTCGAATCCGACGCATTTAATCCTTGGGGAATATTTTGAAGTGGCGATTTCCTTGACGCGAGTCGTTCACTGCCAACCAGAAGTCGCCAGCTCTCTCGGATACGTGCAAGCCACCGGGAGCAATAGACCATTTCGCCACCACCTAAGTCAAGCATATTTGCGACACGATGGATGTATTTAGCAGGTTTTGAACTTATTGCACGCCGGCCGCGGGGCGCCGCTGGCCGTGCGCGATCTGCGCAGCGTAGTCGATCGCTTCCCGGTGGGCTCGGGCGGCGCGCCCCAAAACTTCGCGCAAACGTTGGCCGTCAAGCAACTCCGACACCAGAAAAGCTATAATCGGGAACTTCCTGGGGTGGACAAGACGAGTGTGCAATATTGCACAGACTGCTGGAACCCGTTCGCTCTAAGCTTTTTGTGCAATACATCTGATTCCGAAAGGGGGCGCACTCTGAGGGGGAGCCGCTCTCCTTTTGGCCGCCGCCCGTCCCCTGCCACATTTTCAAATTGACCCATCACCGAACTATAGTTGCGACCACGGCTTTCAGCATCCAAGCATTACAAAAGTGAACCACGTTCCGCGGACCTGGATCTGCGACAAAAGAGTTAAGCGACAACAAAGCTTTCTGGAGAAAAGACCTCTATGACAACGAAACTTTGGAAGTTTGGCTGGGGTAGCGCAGCGCTCGCCCTGGTGCTTTCGATCGCACTGCTGCCCACACGAGCGGCGGCTCAAGATCAAGATCAAGCCCAAGGGGAAGATCCCCCCACTCGGGTCGGTCGACTCGGCTACCTGGAAGGTTCGGTATCCTTCCAACCGGCCGGCGAGACTGATTGGGTCGAAGCTGTTACCAATCGCCCCATGACGATTGGCGACCATCTGTGGGCCGACAAAGGCTCGCGCGCTGAAGTGCAACTGGGATCAACCGTGATTCGCCTGAGCGAAAACACCGGCATTTCGTTCCTGAACCTGGATGACCATACCGTGCAGGTGCAACTTTCGTCAGGTACGGTCAACGTTAGTGTGCGCCGTCTCGAGCAGAACGACGCCTACGAGGTGGATACTCCCAACCTGGCCTTCACGATTGACCAGCCCGGAAGCTACCGGCTGGACGCCAGTGAGGATGGCAGCTCGACGATCATCGGCCTGCGCAAGGGCGAAGGCCAGGCCACCGGCAACGGTCAGACCTATACGCTGCACGCCGGAGAACAAGCCACCTTCACCGGGGGAACGGATTCTCTAAACGCCGATGTAGAAGACCTGAGGGGCGCCGACCAATTCGACACCTGGGCCGATGGCCGTGAACGCCGTTACGATGATTCGCGCTCGGCGCAATATATGTCCCGCGATGTGGTCGGCTACGAAGACTTGGATGACCATGGCGACTGGCGCGACGATCCCACCTACGGCCACGTCTGGTATCCGAACAATGTCCAGCCAGGCTGGGCGCCGTATCGCGAGGGCCATTGGGACTGGATCGCACCCTGGGGATACACCTGGGTCGATGACGCCTCGTGGGGCTACGCCCCGTATCACTACGGACGCTGGGCAGTTTTCGGCGGGCGTTGGGGCTGGATCGCCGGACCGGTGAACGTGCGTCCCGTATATGCACCGGCACTGGTCGTCTTCATCGGTGGAGGTGGAGGCGGCATCGGTGTCGGTTTCGGCGGCAATGTGGGATGGTTCCCGCTGGGTCCGCGAGAAGTTTACGTACCGCCGTACCAGGTCAGCCGTGGCTACATGAACCAGGTGAACGTCAGCAACACCACGGTCAACACCACGACCATCACGAACGTTTACAACAACACCGTCATCAATAATCGGACCACCAACATCACGAACGTGAACTATGCGAACCGGAATGTTCAGGGCGCGGTGACGGTGGTTCCACAACGCGCCTTTGCCACCGCGCAGCCCGTGGCCCACGCCGCAGTTGCGGTAACTCCACAGCAGATTGCCAGGGCGCCGGTGAGCTCCAGAGTTGCCGTAGTTCCCACGCAGCAAGCCGTGATGGGGGCGAAAGCTGCGACGGCTGGTCATGTGACTGCGCCGCCGCAAGCCGTAGTGAATCGGCAGGTAGTAGCGAAGCGGACGCCGCCACCTCCGCCGGTGCCGTTCGCCAAACAGCAGCAGGCGTTGGCGGCTCATCCCGGACAGCCTCCGACCAGGCGCGAGATTCAAACCCTGGCTCCAGCCGCCGCGGCGGCACATCCGGCAGTTAAGGTAGCGCCTCCGGGCAAACCGGCGACGCCGACCAAGGGACAGCCCGCTGCTGCAAATGCTGGACGCCCGGGACAGTCGGCTGCGCCGCCTCCCGCACAGCCGACGAATCGACCACCAGCGGCACAGCCAGCGCCTCGTCCTCCGGCAGCGCAACCGCAACCGACGAACCGTCCACCGGCAGAGCCGAACCGTCCTCCCGCAGCACAGCCAGCGCCTCATCCTCCCGCCGCACAACCGCAACCGACGAACCGTCCGCCAGCAGAACCGAATCGTCCGCCGGCAGCACAGCCAGCGCCTCATCCTCCGGCCGCACAACCGCAACCGACAAATCGGCCGCCGGCAGAACCGAATCGTCCGCCGGCAGCACAGCCAGCGCCTCATCCTCCGGCCGCACAGCCGCAACCGACAAATCGGCCCCCGGCAGAACCGAATCGTCCGCCGGCAGCACAGCCAGCGCCTCATCCTCCGGCCGCACAGCCGCAACCGACAAATCGGCCTCCGGCAGAACCGAATCGTCCGCCGGCAGCACAGCCAGCGCCTCATCCTCCGGCCGCACAACCGCAACCGACAAATCGGCCTCCGGCAGAACCGAATCGTCCGCCGGCAGCACAGCCAGCGCCTCATCCTCCGGCCGCACAACCGCAACCGACGAACCGTCCACCAGCAGAACCGAATCGTCCGCCGGCGGCGCAGCAGCCACCGCCGCAGCACACGCCTCCACCGCCTGCCGCAAGGCCGGCGCCGCCTCCTCCGCATCAGCTAACGCCCGAGCAACAGAAAAAGCAGGAGGAAGAACGGAAGAAGCAAGAAAAGCCTCCTGGCGCTTAGGGCTGCAACAGGTAAGCAAGGGGTAAGAAAACAGGCATCCTGGCATCGTCCGGGATGCCTGTTTTGCTTGCTGAGGAATGTGGAGACGATTTCCTCGCACTTGAGCTATGATTCGAGTAAGCATTGCGAAACTGAACCACTCGTAGCAGCTGTGTCTGCGGAAGGAGACCTCGACACGGATGTCTTGGTGCCGAAATCCTCGAAGGTTAATCCTCGTCGCTGGAAGTTTGATCTGGCTGGGCCTATGGCTGCCCGGCGAATTTCAGGTTGCGGCGCACGCACAATCTCGTCAGCAGCCCTCGACAGCGCAGACGGCTGAGAAGCAGGCTTCCGGCAGCATTGCCGGAACCCTGATCGATCAGACCGGAGCCCTGGCCACCGGCGCTCGCGTGCTTCTCACGCGTCCAGACCGGTCGCTAAAACAGGAGGTTTTGTCAGACGAAGGCGGACGCTTCGCGTTTACAAATGTCCCTCCCGGACCGTTTCAGCTCACGATTACGTCGGAAGGTTTCGAGCCCAAAGTGTTTCCTGGCATCCTGCGTCCGGGCGAGGCTTATGTAGCGCCGGATATCGTGCTGGAGGTTGCAGCCGTAACCATCGACGTGCGGGTCGGCCTGCCGACCGAAGAGGTGGCGGAAGCACAGATCAAGGAGCAGGAAAAGCAGAGGGTACTGGGCATAATTCCAAATTTCTACGTCAGCTACGTGCCGGATGCAGCCCCTCTCACGCCCCGGCAAAAGTTTCAACTGGCCTGGAAGACGACCATTGATCCCGTGACTTTCGCCGGCGCCGGCGCCCTTGCTGGACTTGAGCAGGCGGCAGATGATTACAGCGGATACGGACAAGGGGCACAAGGTTACGCGAAACGCTTCGGCGCAAATTATGCTGACATCTTCATAGGAACATTTGTCGACAGCGCAATTCTGCCATCGCTGCTGAAACAAGATCCCCGTTATTTCTATAAGGGGACCGGGACCACCCGTTCGCGGGTGCTCTATGCGCTGCGCAGTGCCGTAGTGTGCAAGGGCGACAATAAGCGCTGGCAGCCGAACTACTCAGCCATCGTTGGCTCTTTCGCCACGGGCGGCATCTCTTATCTTTACTATCCGGCGAGCGATCGCGGTGTGGGACTGCTGATGCAGACCTCGCTGATCAGGATTGCTGAAGGCAGCCTGGCCGGTGTCATCCAGGAATTTGTGCTGCGGAAATTTACCACGCGTGCTAAGAATCCCGCCCAGGCCCAGCCCTCTGATAGGTATCCCGCGGAGCAAGCCGTTAAGCAGTGACCGGTTCAGCGCCGAACTCCCAGTTCAGACTTTACAATGTGAGCTATGAAGAGCAAAAGAATCGGTCTGGCAATTCTGGGGTGCTTACTAGCTTTGGGCCTGGCGGGTTGCGGCGGGAGTGCCACTCCCTTGGTGGTGACGCTTGCGCCGCCATCGGCCAGCATTAGCGTAAATTCCTCCGTTAACATTGGCCTAGAGAGTCCGACGAATCTACCCAAATACACCTCGTCGGTTGACTGGAGCATTCAGGAATATGGCACTGGTACCACCTGCACCGAATATGCCCCGGACCCGGGGAACGCTCCACCAATGCCAAATTGTCCGTCTGGTTGGCTGGCATCATTGCAGCCGCTGACTGGTTTTTCGGTGGGAGACGTGTATTACTACGCGCCGAGCACAGCCACAACCGCTCATGTGGTGGCAACGGTGAAGATCTTCACCAACACGTCGGAGTCGGTGGTCAAGTCCGAAGGTTCGGCAACCACCACAGTCACCGTGACCAATTAAGTAAGTTCAGAAGTTGAGATGAGCCCGGATTCGCCGGGCAGTACGGTTCCCTGCCCTCCGCCAGATTCGATCCTGAAGCTACTTCTTGACGGTTTCTTTTTCCAGTTGCTCGATCTCTCGCGTCAGCTGTTCGGCTTGATCATGAAGACGGCGCAGGCTTTCAGCCAACGTCGGAGTGTTTTTCTCGCCGGCCGCGACGGCGGGCGCAGAAGACGGCGCTGGAGTGGCTGCCGCTGGTGCTGATGTCAGCACGGCCAGGGCCTCATCGAAGGTGTCGCGGTAGATCAGCCGATCACCCATGGCCAGCACCACCTTCTTAAGTTGTGGCATGCGGGCTTCGGTTGCCTGAATGTAAATGGATTCGAGATAGAGGAATCCGCCGGTGACGGGCAAAGCGATGATGTTTCCGCGCAGCACGCGCGAGCCCTGCTGGTTCCACAGCGTCAGGTCCTTGGAGATGGTCTGGTCCTGGTCAATGCGCGATTCAATTTGCATGGGACCGTACATCAACTGCTGCTTGGGAAGCTGATAAAAGACCAGCTTGCCCAGTTGCTCACCATCGCAGCGAGCGGCCATCCACCCGATCAAGTTGTCTTTGCCCCGTGGAGTGAACGGCAGAATCAATAAGTATTCGGGCTGCTTCTCGCCGGGCAGTGTAGCTACAACGTAGGTTGGCTCTACCGGCTCTGGGTGTCCCGACTGGCCGAAGAGATTGCGGGCAATCTCCCAAATGTCTTCCTTGTTGTAGAACACCTGGGGATCGCGCATGTGGAAGATGCGGTACGCCTCGGCTTGCGTCTGGAAAAGCGCCTCCGGATAACGGGCGTGGCGGCGCAGGTCGGCGGGCATGTCTGACGCAGGAAGAAATAACTTGGGGAACAGTTTCTGGTAAGCCTGAATGATGGGGTCGCTGGGGTCGAATACATAGAGCGATATCTTCCCCGTGTAGGCATCCACGGTGGCTTTCACAGCATTACGAATGTAATTTGCGCCTTCCTCGACGCCGGCCACGGGAAGCACCGCCGAGTACGGATGGGAGAGCGAAGTGGTATAGCCATCGACCATCCAAACCAGCCGGCCTTCATCGGCAATCACCAGGTAAGGGTCCGGGTCCCAGCTTAAGAAACCGGCCAGGTGCGCCAATCGGGCCTTAACATTGCGATAGATCATCATGCGACTTTGGCCAGTGAGGTAGCCGGTGAAAACAATGTTGGGCTCACCCTGGGAAATCGCGGCGGCAACCTTCAGCGGAAAAGAACCAACCGGGAATCCGCCAGTGCCCTGATAGGTGGAATACTTGTTCTGGTCGCCGGAGGGATAGTCGAACTCCTCGCGGGCAGTGTGCACGAAAACCGGGTCTTGCGTCCGCTCGCCAAAGTAGATCTCGGGCCGGGTGAGTTGAAAACCTGGCGACTTAATCTCTGGCGGAGCGTTCTCGATGAGCAGCACCGGCAGGCCATCGGGCGTAATCTTGTTGACCTCAGACATCACCACGCCAAAGCCGTGGGTGTAGATGAAACGGGGATTGATCCAACTCTCGCTGGCCTCGGCAGACAACTGCGTGACGTCAATTTCGCGCGGCGATAACAGCACCTGCTTGATGCGGCCGTTGACGAAGTAGCGATCCACGTCGGTGTCGGGAAAAGTGTAGTAGGGGCGCAGAGCTTGAATCTGGGTGATGGTTGCGTTATAGGCGCGCAGGTCCCAGAGCCGGGCATTGGCGAGCAGGGTTGCGTCCTGAACGGGATCGACGATTCCCTGCCCCGAAGGCGTGAATGGGCTTTCCGTGGCGTTCCGATTGAGGCCGAAGGCAGCCGTGGTGGCCTCGATGTGGCGCTCGATGTAAGGCCGCTCGATCGAGATCTCATTCGGACGCACATAAACGGCGCGAACCATGGCCGGCGCGACCAGTTGCAGGATGAAACAGGACATCACCAGGACGGCCACCTGTTTGAACTTCGACATCCAGGCCAGCGGCAGCGCCGCCAATGCGGAAAGAATGAGGAGCCAGCGCAGCGGGAGCGTGACCTTCTCGTCCACAAAGTCGGCGCCGGTCATGAAGGCGTGAGAGTTGAATAAAAGCTCATAGTTGCCCAGATAAATCCAGGCGGCAAACCCCAGCAATAAGATCACCGCAATGATGCGAAAGAACGGAGTGCGCGTCGCGCCCGGCAGCCGAAGAAAGTCTGCGAGGTTGATATTTCTGGCAGGCCCATCGATCAGGCGGTAGCGGACGCGTTCGAACAACTGCCAGCCGCGCGCGGTGAACCAGAAGAGCAGCGCGGAAAGAATTGCAACCACAAACAGAAATCCGAGCAGGTCCGAATAGAACGGCAGATCGAACAAGTAAAACGGCAGAGCGTGGGAAAAGACATGGTCCTGCCAGGCTTCGGCAGGCGCGGGGAGTCCACGCGATCCGAAGAAGCGCATGACCGTCCAGAAGTCGATCGAGGCCGACGCCAACAACATCGCGATAACCGCGAGCGCGACCGGGACCAGGCGGAAGTACAAGGGGTAGTCACGTTTATGAACACCGGCGAAGTGAACACCGCGCGCATGAGCAACGAAGAGTGCAATAAAGGCGATGACGGCGCCCGACCGCGGCCGGAGCAATGCTGTACCACAGCATGCTGACCCAGGTGTTGACCTGCGCGACCTCTTTCCACCAGTTGTACTCAATGATGAAATTGGCGGCCGTGGGAACCGCCCAACCGAAAAACGCCAACACGACTAATATCAGGATGAAAGCGCGGATATGGGAAGGACGCATAAGAGCGATCTTCGAGCTTCAGCAGCAGCGCCGCTCGGAGGTCAACAGGCAAATCTCGCGCGGCACGGCATCGCTATGAATGAAGGTGTCCTAAATCTATCACGGAGCGCAGTCGAGAGCGTCCCGCTAGCGGAACCGCGCGGAAACGCAAACATGTTGAGACGAAATCGTTGATCTCATTAGGAAGAATTTGGTGGACCTGGCCGGGATAGAACCGGCGACTTCTTCCATGCCATAGAAGTATCAGGGCAGACGGTCATTGATTCTAAAGCAGTTAATGGCCGGACGAACCGGTAAAACCGGCATAAACAGCGCAATTTGCTACCAAATTGCTACCAAACTGAACGAGTGGGATCGAGGGCTGATTCGTGGGGGATCAGCCCTTCACATTGGACGCCGCGGCGCGGCGGCCAAATGTAGAGTTTGGCGGCGTCGTCGCTCTCGTGTGGCACAAAAGCCGCAAATGAAGTAGGTCAAGGTCGTTAAGCGATGGAAATCCACAAATCAAAAGCACCCGAGCCTCCCGGCCATACTCGATGAACACATCAAGAATCTTCCCAAGGGACAGATCGAGATTCTGATTACGGATGACACGCGCGGCACATTGCACCAGTTGTTCCACGTCCGTCCGCCACCGGACGTCCGGATTCCCAACCTTGAGCCAGAACTGCACACCCGAACGAGACAGTCCCGCGAGCAGTCCACCGAAGCAAACCTGCGGTTCAAACGCCAGAACGGGCGGCGAGCCGGCGGTCGCCCGTCGTGGATAAGGAAAGTTGATACGCCCATGAAGCGAATGCTCGCGACAGTCACATTTGCAGTGGCCGGGCTGATGACGGTTGGTTCGGCAATCGCTCGGCTAGAACTGCAGTCTCAAAGCGCATCGCAAGGGCAGCAACAAGTGCAGCCCGACGCCCGACCCGAACACAGGTTGCCCGTCCGATGTACCAGCGGGGTGACACCTCGTACCTCATGGCATGTCCATCCCGGGAGCAGATTCGGATACAAACAACCTCAAGAGTGTACTGGATTCTGTCCCCGATGAGAGGGACTCCTATAAACGTGAAAGAGATTTGGCCAAACGCGACCTGCTGGGAAAGGAAAAGCTGATAGCAGACATGGCGGTGCGCCTTGACGCGATGGCGAAAAAGACAGATCCAAATCGCACCGCGGCGGTTGCCATCGATATGAGCGCGGCAGATCCGAAGGTAGGGCATCTCATCAAAACTGCATTTGTGCGTCGTGTGGAGGCATGAACGGCCGTCATTAGCCGACATGCACTGCCGACGAATCTATTGAGGTGATCAGCGTTACGCTCGCCAGCAAGCGATCGAAGACGGCATCCTGCTCGATTGCGAGCAAGCTCCAATGGACGAGATGCCAAGCCAGATTATGAAGTGGCCGCTTGCAATGACCACAACCGCATTTCATCGCTACGTGTGGCGAATAGATGAAGAGGCAAGCCTGTCACCAGACCAGAGTTTGGATGGCCGCTTCTGGGATGTGATTTGGATGTTCCATGCCGCCGTCAACGGGACAGTCTCGTGCAGACGCATTGACCCGTGCAACCTGCTGTTCGACTTCTACTGCATCGTTGCTGATCCCGCACCGTGGTCCAACGAGAGGATCGACGCGACCGCCAGGAGCGGGGGCAGGGGATACGCAAGCAAGCCCTCTGGGCTTAGTTACCTATGCATTACCTTCGTAATCTGTCGGGTCGTTTCAGAGCCCAGGAGGAGAACTCGCTCAGCTAGACTCGAGTCGCGGTCGATGCTCGCGGAATTTCCCCGAGCGACTAACCGTAGCAGACCATTCTCCGTCATTTGGTATATCTGGATATATATGATTCATAAGCTATTTACCTTGAAATCAATGCAGTACTGCTGGATTCTTCTACTACTTCTCGCGGCCAACCGTTTATCAGCGCAAACCCCAGCAACCGAGTGGACATTTTCCGAAGGGTCAGGTAACACAGCTGCTGATTCCTACGGGCAGGGCGGCGACGCAATTCTCTCGAAAGGCATTCGCTGGGTACCCGGCCCGAACGGCTGGGCTGTATCGGCGGATGGCACGAGTCGGAGTTTCGTAACGCTCCCCGCGATCGATCTCCGAGGGACGCAGGCCATAACTGTCGCCCTCTGGGCAAGGCGGAACTATACGACAGACGGCGCGGGCGTACTGTTTGAGGCAGGTAGCGATTACGAAAACTCAAATACCGGCTTTGCTTTCTTCCCTGACGATCCAACTTGCCACGGAATTCGCGCCGCCTTGCGGGGCAACGAAGGGACAAGTGCGAACTGCTACACTCAGCCCTCTTCCGGACAGTGGCACCACCTTGCCGTTGTGTATGACAAAAGCCAGACAGGCGGCGATGCGGTCAGTTTCTATGTAGATGGTGTCTTGCAGAATCCGACCTGGAATCTTGCTTCTGTGACAAACACGAATGACTTTGGCAAAGAGCCCATGTACCTGTTCTCGCGCGCCGATAGCTCTCTGTTTAGTTCCGGCACGGTGAAGGATTTGCAAATTTATAACCGCGCTCTGCAAGGCGGAGAGGTCCAGCAAATCTACAACGGCGCACAACAGTTGACGCTCAGTCCGGCCATTAACTACATCCAAGGTAACTACGCAACGCCGCAGACGCCACAGACGACGGTGAACGTCAAGTACAAGGTGGCCCAAACCGCAGGAGACCTCAACATTGTCGTTGTTGGGTGGAACGACAGCACGGCTACGGTCAGTCGCGTGACGGATTCAAGGGGTAATACCTACTTTCGGGCTGTCGGACCGACCATTCAGAGCGGAATTGCTTCACAATCGATCTACTACGCGAAGAACATAGTTTCAGCAGGCGCCGGCGCCAACACGGTTACAATCACATTCTCAACCGCTGCTGTGGCGCCCGACATTCGCATACTCGAGTACAGTGGAGCTGATCCCAGCAATCCGGTAGACGTAACGGCCGCCAGCTCCGGTAACAGCAATTCCAGCAACAGCGGCTCAGCCACAACCACAAACGCCAGTGATCTGATCTTCGGCGCAAATATAGTCACGACGACTAACCGGCGGAGCCGGTACCGGTTTCACCAAGCGCCTGCTCACTTACCGGACGGGGACATCGCAGAAGATAAATCGTTTCCACCACCGGAAGCTACAGCGCTACGGCGCCGTTGACCTCACCCGGAGCATGGATCATGCAGATGGTTGCTTTCCGTACGCCATCTACCGGGGGAGCCAACTTCAGTCTGTCGGCATCGCCGGCTTCGCTGAGCGTGGTACAGGGCAACCAAGGTACGTCCACCATAACCAGCGCCATCAGCGGCGGGTTCAATAGCTCGATCGCGCTGACGGCCCAGGTCTCCAGCGCCATCAGCGGCGGGTCAGCACTGGTCGGGGATGCCGACGGGCGTGACGGTGAGCTTCAATCCGAGCACGATTCCCGCACCCGGGTCGGGCACCTCGACGATGACGATTACGGTGGGGGCGAGTACGGCGACCGGGACCTACCCGATCACGGTGACCGGCAACGGCGGAGGACTGCAACGCACGACTACGGTAACTCTGACTGTAACCGCTGCGCCCAACTTCAGTCTGTCGGCATCGCCGTCTTCGCTGAGTGTGGTGCAGGGCAACCAGGGCACGTCCACCATTACGAGCGCCGTCAGCGGCGGGTTCAATAGTTCGATTGCGCTGACGGCGTCGGGGATGCCGACGGGCGTGACGGTGAGCTTCAACCCGAGCACGATTCCCGCACCCGGGTCGGGCACCTCGACAATGACGATCACGGTAGGAGCCAGTACAACCCCGGGGACTTATCCTATAACGATAACTGGGAATGGAGGGTATTCAGCGCAGCACTACTCTCACGCTGACTGTCACCTCCAGCGGCTACTTCACCATCACGGCTTCGCCCAGCTCGCTTACCATCCAGCAAGGTAACCAAGGTACGACGACTGTAACCACAGCTATCAGTGGTAACTTCAACAGTCCGATCGCCCTGTCGGCCTCCGGCATGCCCTCCGGCACGACGGTAAGCTTTAATCCAAACACGATTCCTGCCCCCGGTTCGGGACAGTCGACGATGACGGTCACCGTCGGATCGACTACGCCTGTCGGAACTTATCCTATTACTGTCACCGGGAGTGGAGGTGGTTCACAGGAAAGTGCTGTCGTGACTCTGACAGTTACTGGAACTGCATCCGGTACGATCACCTACGTTCAGGGCAACTATGCTACCCCGCAATCGCCACAATCGAGCGTGAGTGTAGTGTTCAGTTCGGCGCAAAACGCTGGTGACCTGAATGTCAGTGGTTGTGGGATGGAATGACTCTACGGCCACGCGTCAGCTCCGTTCGTGACACGAAGGGCAATGTATATAGCCTCGCGGTCGGCCCAACGATTCAAAGCGGCTTGGCGACGCAATCCATTTATTACGCCAAAAACATTGTTGCGGCAGCGGCGGGAAGTAATACCGTGACGGTATCATTCTCGGGCGCGGCCGTGTCACCCGACATTCGCATACTCGAATACAGTGGAGCGGATCCCAACAATCCGGTCGACGTGACCGCGGCGAGTTCCGGCAGCGGCACGAGCAGCAGCAGCGGCTTGGCCACGACAAGCAGCGCACACGATCTGATTTTCGGTGCGAACCTGGTGCAGACGAGTACGACCGGTCCCGGTAGCGGTTTCACCCAGCGTATCTTGACATCCCCGGACGGCGATATAGCTGAAGATGATATGGTGACCACCATCGGCAGCTATTCCGCAAGTGCGCCGGTTTCCCCGTCCGGAGGGTGGATCATGCAGATGGTGGCGTTCCGTACTCCATCTTCGGGCAACTTCACCATCTCAGCTTCGCCGACATCGCTTACGATTGGCCAGGGAAACCAGGGCAACTCGACTATCACAACGGCTGTCAGTGGCGGCTTTAATAGCTCGATTAGCTTGTCAGCTTCCGGGCTGCCTACGGGCGCTACGGTCACATTTAATCCGACAACAATCGGAGCTCCTGGTTCGGGTAGTTCCACGATGACAATCAGCGTCGGGAGCAGCACTCTGAGTGGCACTTATCCCATAACGGTCACCGGCAATGGTGGTGGCATCCGACAAAGTACGACTGTGACGCTGAACGTTACCAGCCAGCCGAGCTTCAGTGTCTCGGCTTCTCCAAGTTCCCTAAGTGTCATGCAGGAGAGTCAGGGCACATCCACCATCACAGTGGCCGTCAGTAATGGATTCAACAACGCGGTCACCTTGTCTGCTTCTGGTGTACCCACCGGAACGACGGTAAGCTTTAGTCCAGCAACGCTGCCGGCGCCCGGGTCGGGTAGCTCGACCATGACCATCTTGGTGAACACGACCCGTGAAGGCGCCTATCCCATTACGGTTACCGCGACAGGTGGCGGGATCTATCAGACAGCAACGGTGAATCTCACGGTAATGGCACAGGTGACCCTCACTTGGACGGCAAGCCAATCTCCGGGAATCGCCGGCTACAACGTGTATCGCAGCGCGACGTCAGGTGGTCCGTACGCGAAGATTACTTCCAGCCTCGACACAACGACGACCTACAACGACTTGGCGGTTCAGGATGGAGCGACCTACTATTACGTGACTACCGCGGTCAATGATCAAGGACAAGAGAGCAGTTATTCGAATCAGTCCTTCGCTACGGTCCCTTAAATAACTCAGTCCGGACCGGTTTGATGACTTAA
>CAWCSJ010000009.1:0-38907 GCA_963798185.1 uncultured Acidobacteriaceae bacterium | reverse complement strand
ATTTGAACCGCCGACCTTTGGGTTATGAGCCCAACGAGCTACCAGACTGCTCCACCCCGCATTTCGATAATAGCGGTTGCTGCATCTGCGGTCAAACAATGCGCAAGAAGTTGGCTTCAATTTGCCGGGCAGGCACGATGGCCATTCACTCCAGTGACCGAGTACGCAACACCCTCCAGGAGAAATTCAATGCAGTAAGAAAACCCAGCAATCTTTTCGATGGGGCGCGCGCGCGCCATGCAATCTAGACCCGGCGCGTCTGGCGGTTTACGCCATCTGACGGCACCGCAATCTGCCACACTGTGCGATCTGGGTGGGAGTCCTTCCGGCGCTTGACCGCGGATGTTAGCCTCTCTTCATGGCTGATGAGCAACGGGACGACAAGATACAGAGCGCAGCAATCGTGTGGGCGCGCTATTCGGAGATCGCCTTCATCATTCCCGCCGCGGTCGTGGTTGGACTGTTGCTTGGCAAACTGCTCGACCACTGGCTGCACACCCATTGGCTCTACATCGCCGGGGTCATCGCGGGCGCCGTCTTGGGGTTCGTGGAAATGATTCGACGGGTGACGCGAAAAGACAGCGCTTGATCTGTGCCCATCACGATGTTTGAACCCAGTTCCTCACCAGCGGATGTTTTTTTTGCCGGAGCGCTGCAGCGCATTCGCAAATACATGATCGCGGCTTCGGCTGTCGGATTAGTGGTATGCCTGGTTTTCTTTCGCTGGTCGGTGGCCGCGGGATTTCTGGCCGGAGCGATCGTCTCCTATGTGAACCATCGGTGGCTTGAGGACGCCATCGACGCCCTCGGAGAGCGCATTACCACCGGCGATAGCAAGGAGCGAGGCGGCGGAATCATCGTCCGCGCCGCCTTCGATATGCCTTCATCGCCATGGGGGCCTATGTTATATTTAATGTTTCTCGAGCAGGTCTTTATGGATTCCTGGGAGGCGTGTGCCTTCCGATTGTGGCCGTGGCCTGCGAAGTCGCAGTGGAAGTGTTTGTTACCTTGCGGCGCGGATTCTGACTCCCTAATAACTTTGACACGTGTGCTGGCTCGAATAGGCGTGTGTCAAACACCGTTAGTCGCATTCTTGTTTCTTACGAGTAAGCCTTCATGCCTGAGCAACTTTGGATAACCGCCTTTCTGAATAAGCATTTTGCCGGCCTGGCGAATTCGATCCTCGGTATCTTTCATCTGCATGCTGCCTATCCGCGAGCGCCCATCCCCAATTACGTGGCGATGCAGTTAGTGGTGTTCGTGCTGATCATTCTTTTTTTGTGGTCGTGCGGGCGCGCCTGTCGGTGGACGATCCGGGGAAGATGCAGCATTTGATGGAGGAGATGGATTCCTTCGTCGCCAAGCAGAGCCACGAAGTGATTGGCCACGACTACGAGCGATACGTGGGCTATTTGACAGTGCTGGGCATCTTTATTTTGTTGAGCTGCCTGCTGGGGGTGGTCCCCGGGTTTGAATCGCCGACAGCGATTCCATCCGTGCCGCTGGGTTGCGCATTGGTGACTTGGTTCTATTATCACTTCCAGGGCGTGCGCGTGAACGGCTTCGGCTACGTGAAGAATTTTATGGGTCCTGAACCGTGGCTGGCAATCCTGCTGTTTCCCATCGAGGTCTTCAGCCATCTGGCGCGAATTCTCTCGCTCACCATACGTCTTTACGCCAATATGTTCGCCAGCGATATGGTGACGCTGGTGTTCTTCTCGCTGGTTCCGTTGGCCATACCGGTCGTGTTCATCCTGCTGCACGTTGGCGTATCGGTGATTCAGACCTATATCTTTGTGCTGCTGGCGACGGTGTACATCGGAGAAGCAGTGGCGCATGAGCACTAGAGGCAGCCATTAGCTCTCAGCAGTTAGCTTTTAGCAATCGGAGTTTGGGTAGTGCCTGCGTGCTAAAAGCTAAATGCTAATTGCTAACGGCTAATTGCCGACACAAGTTTGCTGTTCAGCGTGAGGGCGTCAGCTCGGTGAACGTCAACCACCCACTGGCAGCGATTCATAAGGAGAAACCATGAAGAAACTGATGACCGTACTCTTTTCGCTGGGAGCCATGATGTTGGTGGCGATGCCAGCGTTCGCGCAGGGCGGAAGCGCCGCTGCTCCGGCGACCAATTGGGTCCCCATAGCCTCCGGGTTCGGCATGGCCATTGCCGCCGGACTGGCCGCTCTTGGCCAGGGCCGAGTCGGCGGCGCCGCCTGCGAAGCCATGGCGCGCAATCCTGCTGCCCGGCCTGCCGTCCAGCTCGCCCTGATTCTGGGCCTCGCCTTCATCGAGTCGCTGGTGCTGTTCACACTGGTGATTATTTTCGTTAAGGTTGTCTAGTTTCCGCTGACGACCGAATCGCTGCGCCCCGTCTTCGGACGGGGCGTTTTGTTTTTGCAGGGACGTTTCACGAAATTGTCATTACGAGCGCAGCGAGGAATCTGTTGTTGTTTGCATCATGAAACCGATGGGCCGGTTGAAAAGCAGATCCCTCACGGCCGGAGGCCGTTCGTGATGACAAACTATAGGAGAGCGTGCACTCAGCTTATTTCAACAAGTCCTGCGCGCCTTGAATTGCGTACTCGAGCACGCGGCCGGGCAACACGCCGAGGTAGATGGTCATGATCAAGCTGATCGCCAAACCAATTCCAAGCCCCACTGGAATGCGGGCCACCGGCGCTTCGTTGCGTTCGTCGCGCATGTACATGTAAACGATGATGCGCAAGTAATAGTACGCGGCGATGGCGCTGTTGATGACGCCGATGATGGTGAGCCAAACCAGCCCAGATTGCAGCGCGGCGGAGAAGACGTAAAACTTGGCGAAGAAGCCGCCAGTGGCGGGGATGCCAATCAGCGAAAGCAGAAAGATGGTAAGGATGCCGGCAAGCAAGGGCGAGCGGCGTCCCAGTCCGGCATAATCGTCGAGGGTAACGTACTTCTCGCCGGCCGAAGCGAAATGGCTGACGACGGCAAACGCGCCCACGTTCATCGCCGCATAGGACGCGGTATAGAACATGGCAGCGGAGATGCCGGTCTGCCGACCGGCCGCGAAAGCCACCAGCAGATATCCGGCGTGGGCGATTGACGAGTAAGCCAGCAATCGCTTGACGTTCTGTTGCACCAGCGCGCCAATGTTGCCCAGCGTCATGGAGAGCGCCGCCGACACCCAGACCATCCAGAACCAGCCGGGCGCACCGGTGGCAAACAGCACGCGCAGCAGCACCGCAAACGCCGCCGCTTTCGGCCCGGTGGACATCAGCGCAACCACTGGTGCCGGCGACCCTTCATAAACGTCGGGCGTCCACACATGGAACGGAGCCGAGGCGACTTTGAAGCCCAGGCCGACGAACATCAGCCCCACGGCGAGATAGGCTAACGTGGATTGCTGCGTATGCAGGACATTCGCGATGTTGTAGATGTTGGTGGTTCCGGTGGCGCCGTAGATCATGGCCACGCCGTAGAGGAAGAACGCGGTCGCAAACGATCCGAGCAGAAAATACTTCAGCGACGCTTCGGCGCTTTCCGCAGCGCGGCGGCGCATGCCGGCAAGAATGTAGGTCGAGATGGAAGAAATCTCCAACGCGATGAAGATCATGACCAGTTCGATGGCGGATGACATCAGCATCATGCCGACCGTGCCGAAGAGGATCAGAGCGTAATACTCGCCGCCGGCACGGATTCCCTGCACATAGAGGTAATCAAACGAGGCGAGGATGACGACCAGCGAAATCATCAGCACGACCACATGGAAGAACACGCTGAAGGTGTCAACCCTTACCATGTGGTAAAAGCCTTCGCCGTAGAAGCCCGTCTGGTAGGCAGTCGCAGCCAGCGCGGCGAGTATGCCTACCGTCGCCAAGATGCCCAGCCGCTGCTTCGAACTCTGTTCGGGAAGCACCGGGTCCACCATCATGACGATGATGCCGAAGATGCTGAGCACCAACTCAGGCAGGATACGGATGTAGTCCACAGTCGGAATCATCGTCCGATCACCTGCAGTAGAGCTTGCACTCCATTGCTCGCAATGCCGGCGCGTAACCAAGAGCCGGCGGCATGGGCCTGTACCGTACTGGAGAACTGCCGCAACGCCGCCGCGACCGCGGGATCAATCGAGTGCAGCCACAGCATGGGAGCAACTCCCATGACCAGTGCGGCAATCGCCAGCGGCCATAACGAGACGCGCTCGCGAGCGTCCAGGTCGCGCAACGATTGGTTTGCCGGATTGGTTACCGCCCCGTAGAAGACGCGCTGATACATCCACAGCAGATAGCACGCGCTCCAGATGACGCCAGTCGCCGCCAGAATGCCGTAGAGTTGCCTGGCCTGGAAAGCGCCGCTCAGCACCATGAACTCGCCAATGAAGCCATTGAGCAACGGCAATCCCACGGACGACAGCATGATGAACGCGAAGAAGGTCGCGTACACCGGCATCGGCGTAGCCAGCCCTCCGTATTCGCTCATCTCGTAGGTGTGGCGGCGATCGTAGATCATGCCCAGCAGCATGAACAGAGCACCGGTAGAAATGCCGTGGCTCAGCATCTGGTACACGGCGCCATCCATTCCGATCTGCGTGAAGCTGAAGATGCCCAGCACCACAAAGCCAAGATGGCTGACCGAGGTGTAGGCGACCAGTCGCTTGATGTTGGGCTGAATCATCGCCACCAGCGCGCCGTAAATGATGCCGATGATGGCAAGCGCGATGATCCACGGAGCGTTGCGCCGCGCCTGATCGGGAAACAGTCCCAGGTTGAAGCGCAACAACCCGTACGTTCCCATCTTCAGCAACACCCCCGCCAGCAGAACCGAGCCCGCCGTGGGAGCCTCGACGTGCGCGTCGGGCAGCCAGGTATGCAACGGAAACAGAGGCACCTTCACCGCGAAGGCGACGAAGAAGCCGAGGAACAGCCACAGCGCAGCGTGCTCGAATCCCGGCACCTGGCCTGACTGAATCTTGCTTTGGATGTCGATAAAATCAAACGTTCCGGTCTTCGCGTACAGCCAGATCACCGCCGCGAGCATGAACACCGACGCGATCATCGTGTACAGGAAGAATTTCACGGAGGCGTAGATCTTCCGTCCGTGCCCGTACATGCCGATGATCAGCGCCATGGGAATCAGCGTGGCTTCCCAGAAGAAGTAGAAGAGGAACAGGTCGAGCGCGACGAAGACGCCGATCATCGCGGTCTCGAGCACCAGCATGAGGATGAAAAATTCCTTCACCCGGTCGCCAATGGAGTTCCAGGAGATAAGCACACACATCGGCATCAGGAACGTGGTCAGAATGACCAGCCACATGGAGATGCCATCGATGCCGAGGTGATAGTGAATGTTGGGATGGGCAATCCACGGAATGTTCTGCTCAAACTGGAAGCCGCTCTGCCCGCGAACCAGGTACCACGGCAGGTGCAGGGAGGCGAGCAGAGTGCCCAGGGAGACGGCCAGCGCGAAATAACGTATGTCGCGATGGCGGCGCGGAAAGAAGAGCAGCAGAATGGCTCCCGCCAGCGGCAGAAAAATAACGATGGTGAGGATGTTGTTGTTGATGAGATTCATCGCACACCCCTCCACACCATGAAGGCGATCACGGCCGCGGCCCCAACGGCGACCCAGCCCGCGTAGGAACGAATGTTGCCCGATTGCATGTGGCGCATCTCGTCGGAAACTTCGCGTGCACCGGCAGCCCCGCCGTCGACCGCGCCATCAATCAGCCCGCGATCAATGCCCTTCCAGAACACGGTCGTAGACAGCGCAATCAGCGGCTGTATGAAAACCGCGCTGTAGAGTTCGTCGATTTTGTATTTGTCGAGTACCAGGGTATAGAGCCCATCAGCAGCCTTCGCTATCTTCGCGGGCAACTCAGGCCGCTTGTAATAGAGCCACCAGGCGCTCAGCAGGCCAAGCAACGCGACCGCCACCGAGATAAATGTGAATGCCAACTCGCTATTGGATCCCGCTTGCTCAGCAGCGCCTTCGGCGGTAGCGGCGGTTGCATTGAAGACCGGCGAGAGGAAGTTGCCAAAGTGGTCGGAGCCATGTAGCACGTGGGGCACGCCAATCCATCCACCAACCAACGAGAGCAGCGCCAGGATCATCAGCGGTACTACCATCACCCACGGGCTCTCATGCGGAGCGCCGTGTCCGTGGCTGCCGCCAGCGTGTGCGTCCTGCGCGTCATGGACCGCGCCCGTGTGCCCTGCGTGCTGCGCGTCCGCATCATGTCCGTGACCGGCGGTCTCAGGATTGGGCCCGCGGTACTCGCCAAAGAAGGTGAGGAACCATAGCCTGAACATGTAGAACGAGGTCATGCCGGCGGTGATAATGCCGACCAGCCACAGCGCATGATAGCCGCCGCTCCACGCTGACCACAGAATCCGATCTTTGGAGAAGAAGCCGGCAAAGGGCGGTATTCCGGCAATGGCAAAGGTTGCGCACGTCATGCACCAGAACGTGTAAGGCAGATACTTTCGCAGCCCGCCCATGTTGCGCATGTCTTGCTCGCCGCCCAGGCCATGAATCACCGAACCCGCGGCAAGGAACAGCAGTCCCTTGAAGAAGGCGTGGGTGACGAGATGAAAAATTCCGCCTATGTAATCCGCCACGCCGCAGGCCATGAACATGTAGCCGAGCTGCGAAATGGTGGAATAGGCCAGCACCTTCTTGATGTCGGTCTGCACCATGCCGATCGACGCGGCGAAAATCGCGGTCAGCGTGCCGATGATCGCAACCGCCATCGCTGCGTCAGGTGCGCGATTGAACACCAGATGCGAGCGGGCCACCATGTACACGCCGGCGGTCACCATGGTTGCCGCGTGAATCAGTGCGGAAACAGGAGTTGGGCCTTCCATGGCGTCCGGCAGCCAGACATACAGCGGAATCTGCGCAGACTTGCCGGTTGCGCCCACCAGCATCAGCAGGCCAATCGCCGTCAACAAGCCAGCGGCGCCAGTTTCGACGGGGTACTTGCTAATGAGTGGCCACAAGGTGTCGTACTGCAGCGTGCCGAAGTGTTTGATCAGCAGGAACAGCGCGATCAGAAATCCGAAGTCGCCGACGCGATTGGTGATGAACGCTTTCTTACCCGCATCCGCCGCCGACTTCTTCAGGAACCAGAATCCGATCAGCAGGTACGACGCCAGCCCCACGCCTTCCCATCCGACGAACATCAGCAGATAGTTGTTCGCCAGCACCAGCGTGAGCATGAAGAACATGAACAGATTGAGGTAAGCAAAATAGCGGTAGTAGCCGCCTTCATGCTCCATGTAGCCGACGGAATAAACGTGAATGAGGAAGCCAACGCCGGTGACCACCAACAACATCACCAGCGAAAGCTGGTCGAGATAAATTCCGAACTCCGCCGAGAATGGGCCGGCGCTCAGCCAGGTGGCATAGCGCTCGATGTGCGGGATCTGCTCCACCGGCAAACCCATGAACTGCGCCGCCACCCACAAGGCCATGGCAAAAGCCGCCGCCGTGGATCCCAGCGCAATGACGTTCACCAGTGCTCTGGAAAAGCGCTTCCCCAAGAGCCCGTTGATAGCGGCTCCGGCCAGCGGCAGTAGCGGAATGATCCACAAGTGCATAGGTTGCTCTTCGCTCTTCGCTCTTCGCTCTTCGCCTTTCGCTCTTCGCAAATACGGTTCGCATGCACCTCTGGCGAAAAGCGAACCGCGAAGGGCGAAAAGCGTCTTTCTACAGCTTCAGCAGGTTCACGCGATCCACATTCAGGGTTTCGCGGGTACGGAATACAGAAATAATGATGGCCAGTCCAACGGCCGCTTCGGCGGCGGCCACTACCATCACGAAGAATACAAAGATGTGTCCGTCCAGCGACTTCAACTGCGCGGCGAAAGCAACGAAAGTAAGATTGACGCCGTTCAGCATCAACTCAATCGACAGAAAAATGGTGATGATGTTGCGCTTGATCAGGAAACCCGCAACCCCACAGGCAAACAGGACCGCGCTCAACACCAGATAGTAGGAAAGAGGGACCATTTATTGCTCCCTCCGCGCCAGCACCACGGCGCCCATGATGGCGATCAGGATCAGCACCGACGTCACTTCGAACGGCAGCAGGAAATTGCGAAACAACAGATGCCCAATGGCTTGCGGATTGCCGAACACGTCGCTGCCATTCATCACCATGGGCCCACCGATGGCGATGCGGTCCAATCCGGCAAGATGGCTGACCACCCACACTGCGATGCTCAGTCCGATAATGAGGCCCGGGACGCCCAGCACCATGGCCACACGGCTGGCATGTTCGGTGCGCTCTTCCACACCGGCGTTCAGCAGCATGATGACAAAAACGAACAGCACCATCACCGCGCCGGCATAAACAATGACCTGCACCGCGGCAACGAACTCCGCGCCCAGCAGCAGGTAAATCAGGGCCAGCGAACCCATCACCACAATCAGCGATAGGGCGCTGTTGATGGGGTGCTTCTGCACCAGTAGGTTGATGGCCCCACCCACACACAGCGCCGCGAATATGAAGAACAGAATTAGGGACAGCATGTGAATCCGTTAAGTACAGCAACTAGCAAATGGCACTTAGCATTTAGCGCTTGGCAAAAACGACTCCAACAGGTAGAGCGCATGCGAACGCCTGAATCCTGTATGCATTTACTAATTGCCAATTGCTAACTGCTAATTGCTACCTCACTTCAGCGCCACGACCAGACTGGTAACGACAATATTGGCAATGGCCAGCGGCAGAAGAAACTTCCAGCCGAAGGCCATGAGTTGGTCATAGCGGAAACGCGGCAACGTGCCGCGGACCCAGATGTAGATAAACATGAAGATGAACACTCGCACGGCGAACCAGAACACCGGCAGCAGCGACCGCACAATCGGCGGCCCGAACACCGGCCCCGACCATCCGCCCAGAAACAAAATGGAGGCCAGGCACGCGACGGTCACCATGTTGGCGTACTCAGCCATGAAGAACATGGCGAACTTCATCGAGCTGTACTCCGTGTGATATCCGGCAACCAGTTCGGTCTCCGCCTCCGGCAAATCGAACGGGATGCGGTTGGTTTCGGCGTAGGCCGCCATGATGTAAATAAAGAAAGCGACAAACTGTCCCCGGAACAAATTCCATTTAGGAATGAAGCCCAGCCACGTCCCCGCTTGCGCGTCGACGATGTCCCGCAGGCTGAAGCTGCCGGTATAGATGAGCACGCCGATCAGCGACAGTCCGAGAGCGATCTCGTAGCTAATCATCTGGGCCGAGGCGCGCAAGCCGCCGAGCATGGAATATTTGCTGTTCGATGACCACCCCGCCAGGGCAACTCCGTACACGCCGACCGAGGTGACACCCAAAATAATCAGCAGCCCAATGTTGACATCGGCGATCTGTAGCGGCGTGTTGATGTTGCCTACCTTGATCCACGGACCGACCGGAATGACCGCAATCGAGGTCAGCGCCGTGGTCAAGGCAATGATCGGCGCCAACATGTATAAAGGCTTGTGGGCGAAGGGCGGTGTGATGTCTTCCTTAAAGATAAACTTTAAGCCGTCGGCGAGCGGCTGCCAGATTCCGAACGGTCCCACCCGGGACGGCCCCCAGCGGTTCTGAATGTGGCCAACAACTTTGCGTTCCAGCAATGTTGTATAAGCCACGGCCGTCAACAGGATTGCAAGCGCGACAGCGACCTTGACCAGCGAAACCAGGATGTACGTTCCAATGCCCATTCAGCTATCAGTTCTCGGCTTTCAGCCGTCAGTAAAATCGCTGTTCGCTCTCGCTCCCCGCGGTTTGTTAAGGCTCTTAGGGCCCTTGCCTCGCCGTCGGGTCGTAGTCTGCCGGAATCTCCAAATCCGGCGTCGTGCGGTAGCGCTCCATCACATTGTTCAAAGTGGGCGAATAGTGGCCCAGCGTGCCCGAAGTGAATAGCGTGTCATTCGACGGCAGCACGAGTTCGGGATGTCCTGAGCCGGTCGCGCCGGTGATCTGCACCAACTGCGTGTGCACGTCGCGTCCGCTCAGCAGAGCGATGCGCGAAATGTCATACGCCGGCACCAGTCGCTGAATTTCGTCCAGCATCGCGGTGGGATCGTAGGGGCTCATCTTGGGCTCGAGGTTGTGGTCGGCGAGCCACACCGCATGCCGGTCAGCTTCGCCCGATTGCGCACCCCGGCTCTGGCCCATGTCGGCGCGCGTGCCTCCGCCGCCAAACGGCACCAACTTGTGCACGTCGTATCCCATACGAAGGGCGATGTTGACGATGCACTCGAAATCATTGCGCACACCCGCAAACTCGCCGGCCTTCTTCAGCATCTGCACGTCGCCACAAGTATTGGTGAATGTCCCGCCTTTTTCGTAGGCATTCGCGACGGGCAGCACCACCTCAGCGATGCTCGCCGTCTCGGTGAGAAACATCTCCTGCACCACGACGAAAGCCTTCGACAGCGCGAAGGGATCGACGTTATAGCGCGCGACGGGATTAGATCCGACGACATAGAGCGCCTTCAGCTTGCCGTCTTTGGCCGCGTCCATCATTTGCAGCAGGTTCAACCCGGGCGACGGGGGAATCTCGTCAACCCAATCTTCGTGGAAGCGGGTCGCGCTGGCGACAGGAGCGTAGCCCGGCAGCATATCCGGATAAAGTCCCATGTCGGCGGCACCGCGCGAGTTCGCATAATCGCCCAGGCAAATGAACTTCGCGCCCTGCGCCAGGCCAAAGTTCACCAGCGCCGTGACATCGTTGCCGCGCAACTCCGATCCAAAAATAACGACCAGGTCCTTTTCGTTCTTCAGGCCGTCACGCATCTGCGACAACGCATCGCGCGAGAGTTGTGGAGTGACAGTGGCGTCGGCTGCCGACTCGTTTCCGGCGAGGAACTGCACAAAACTGCCTTCGGAGCCGGACGCAATCTGCGCGAATGCGGTCGCCTGGCGGTGTAGTTTGATGGGATACGAATTCGCTACATAAAGCTTGGCGCGATGCAAGCGGACGTTGGTGCGAATCTGCCACGCCAAAAGCGGATGCTGCTCAGTCGGGTTGTTACCGATCAGCAGGATGGCAGGCGCGGAAAAGACATCGCGCATCGAGGCCGTGGCACTGGACTTGCCGGCCAGCGCCGAAGCGAAAGCCGGAAAGTCGGCGGTGCGATGGTGATCAATGTTATTGGTGCCCAGCACGACGCGCGCGAACTTTTGCAGCAGGTAATTCTCTTCATTGCTGGTGCGGTTCGAGCCGATGACTCCGATGGCGCCGGGGCCGTCGCTGGCCAGTACTTGCTTGAACTTCGACGCAATCAGCTCCAACGCCTGTTCCCAGGTCGCGGTAACGAATTTGCCTTCATGCTTGATGAGTGGCTGCTGGAGGCGGTCGCCGTTGTGGGCGAAGTCGAACGCGTAGCGCCCCTTGATGCAAAGGAAGTCGCCATTGATGCCGCTCTTGTCGCGGTTGTCGCCGCGCACAATCTCCATGCCGGTGTCGGCGCGGCGGACGCCCAGCGTGGTCTTGCAGCCGTCGCCACAATGCGTGCACACAGTGCCCACGTGCTTCATCTCCCACGGCCGCGTCTTGTAGCGATAAGCGCCCGAGGTGAGCGCACCGACCGGGCAGATGTCGATGCACATGCCGCACTCTTCGCACTCCAAGTGGTCTTCTTTGTTGGGCGCGATGATCGAACTGGTGCCGCGGTTCTGGACGCCCAGCGCCCAGACGTCCATGCCTTCGCCGCAAACCCGAATGCAGCGATAACAAAGAATGCAGCGCGGGCGATCGAAGTACACCACCGGCGACCATTGCTGCTCGTCGCGATGGTTCTTCATGTCCATGAACTTCGACTCGGCCGCGCCGTACTTGAAGGTCATGTCCTGCAGTTCGCACTCGCCACCGGCATCGCACACTGGGCAGTCGAGCGGATGGTTGGCCAGCAGCAACTCGAGCATCGATTTGCGTGCCTGCTTAATTTTGTCGCTCTCGGTAGTGACCACCATGCCCTCGGCGACCGGCGTGGTGCACGCGGTCTGCAGCTTGGGCATCTTCTCTACTTCCACCAGGCACATGCGGCAGGCGCCCTGCAGCGAGAGGCCGGGGTAATAGCAGAAAGACGGGATCTCGATGCCTGTGGTCTTGCAGGCCTCAATGAGGAGCGTCCCCGCGGGAACGGTGAGTTTCTTGCCGTCGACAGTAAGGGTTATATCAGCCATAAAAAAGCAACTAGCAACTAGCAGTTAGTCCTGCAACGCACCTTCTTCGATTTCCTGATTGGGAAGGGCCTGCGCACGTTCTTGCAATCCTCCTAGCTAACCCTCCATCATGCCGCCCTTTTCTCCCGAACCCGCACCCTTAGGCCGCGTGCGCCGGCGTAGTGGATGATTGCGGTAGTTGCACCGCCAGCCACTCAACTACATATTGCTTCGTTTGATGGTCTGGATCAAATTCACTGAAATCTACGTTAGTTGCGATAGCGTCCGGCACGGGCTCGCCAGCCTTTGCCGTCTCGCTCAGATACAACTCCATTGCATCACGCATATTCGCGCGTGTATCGTCCAAGCTGTCGCCTACCGAGCCACACCCAGGGATGTCGGGCGAAAACGCACTCCAGTTGTTTCCGCCTTTTTCGTAGACAACCAGATATTCTCGCGTCATTTCAATCCAGCCTTCTTCAGAATACTGTGAAGCAATCCCTTGCCGATCTCTTTTCCGGCGTGCATGGGCACAACTAGGAGTCCGGGTTTGACCGGATGGCGAAAATGCATGTGACTGCCTTTCTGCCCCGTCTTGTACCAGCCGTCCGCTTCGAGGATACGCAGTAGTTCTGTTGGTCTCACGGTCGTTTACACCGCGACCGCTTCCGCCACCTTCTCGTACGGGCACGGCTTGCCGTCGAGATGGTCCTCAAATTCCTTACGAAACTTCTGAACGTACGAAATGATGGGCATCGCCGCCGCGTCACCCAGGGGACAGAACGTGCGACCCAGCATGTTCTCCGCCAGATACTTCAAGTTGTCGATGTCCTTGGCCACACCGCCGCCCGCATGAAAGCGCGTCAGCGTTTTCTTCATCCAGTCAGTACCTTCCCGGCACGGGATGCACCAGCCGCAGCTCTCGTGCTGGTAAAACTTAGTCACGCGCAGCGCAAACTTCACAATGCACATCTGGTCGTCGAGCACGATCACGCCGCCGGAACCCAGCATCGAGCCGGCCTTCATCATCGAATCGAAATCCATGGCGACATCGATTTCGTCAGGCGTGAGGATCTGCACCGACGATCCGCCGGGCACCACGCCCTTCAACCCTTTGCCCTTAATCATGCCGCCCGCGACGTCGTAGATCATCTTCTTCAAGTTGTAGCCCATGGGCAACTCGTACACGCCGGGCTTCTCCAGTTCCCCGCTCATGCAGAACAGGCGAGTGCCACCATTTCTCGGCGTGCCCAGGTTGGCGAACCATTCGCCGCCACCGAGAATGATGGGCGGCACGCTGGCCAACGTCTCGGCATTGTTGATGACGGTGGGGCCGCCCCACAATCCCACGACGGCGGGAAATGGAGGACGGATACGCGGTATGCCGCGCTTCCCTTCCAGCGATTCCATCAGCGCCGACTCTTCCCCGACTTCATAAGCGCCCGCGCCGGAGTGCGTGAAGATATCGAGATCAACCCCCGAGCCGAAGATGTTCTTGCCGATAAAGCCGCGCGCGTAAGCGTCGGCCACCGCCTTCTCCATGATCTCGAGCAAATAGCGATATTCGCCGCGCACGTAGATGTAGCCCGATTTAGCTCCGACGGCGAGCGCCGCGATCATCACTCCCTCGATAACGGCGTGCGGATCGTGCTCAAAGATGAGGCGGTCTTTGCACGTGCCGGGCTCGCTCTCATCGCCATTACACAGCACGTATTTCGGCTTGGCCGACTGCTTGGGCACGAAGGACCACTTCAGGCCGGTGGGAAATCCGGCGCCGCCGCGGCCACGCAGGTTCGACGCCTTCACCTCGTTGATAATGGCATCCGCTCCCATTGAGATGGCCTTCTGCAGGGCCTTGTAGCCGTCGAGTTCCAGATAGCGATCGAGATTGGTCGCGCCCAAGCCGAAGCGCTTGGAGACGACCTTGACTTCATCGGGATGGGAGACTAAATACGCCATTCGTCTTTCGCTACCGCGCTGCTCTTGCTCTTCGCTGTTCGCCCTTCGCTATTCGCCGGAATCACCCACACGCCGTGTCTGGCGAAAGGCGAAAGCGATTACTGCTCTTCCTTCTTCTTCAGCCCGTCAATCAGCTCGTCAATCTTCGCCGCCGTCAGGTTCTCGTGAAATTCGTAATTCATCATCAGCGCCGGCGCCCACGAACATGCGCCAATGCACTCGACCTCTTCCAGATGGAAAATCCCATCGGGAGTCGATTCTTTGTTGCCGACTCCGAGCTTCTTCTTGCAGTGCTCGAAAATGTCGTCGGCCCCACGCAGCAGGCAGCTCACATTGGTGCATACCTGCAAATTGTATTTGCCGATGGGACGCGTGCGCAGCATCGAGTAATAGCTGATGACATTGCGCACTTCCAGGTCCGACAGTTCCGTGCGCTGCGCAATCTCGTGGATCGCCTCGTCCGTCAGCGCGCCGACTTCGTCCTGGATGTAGAGCAGCATGGGGACCAGTACGGAGCGCTTGGTCGGATAATGCGTGACCATCGTGGAGAAGCGCTGTTCGAGTTGGTCGGAAAATTTCATGAATCAGCAGTTAGCAATTAGCCGTTAGCAATTAGCAAACGCACCCGGAACCAGAGCCTTGGCTAGGTGCTAAATGCCAAGTGCTAAATGCTTGTTCTACCTGTCGCAATCGCCCAGCACAATGTCGATGCTGCCGATGGCGGCAACCACATCGGCAATCAATCGCCCTTCGCACATCTTGCGCAGCGTTTGCAAGTTGGCGAACGACGGCGAACGCATGTGCACGCGATACGGCTTGGCGGTTCCATCGCTCACCACGTAGTAGCCCATCTCGCCGCGCGGCGACTCGACTGGCACGTACACTTCACCCTCGGGCACGGTGAATCCCTCGGTCACAATCTTGAAGTGATAGATGAGCGCCTCCATCTGCGTCTTCATCTTCTCGCGGTCGGGCAACACCACATGGGGAGCGTCGGCTTTGAACGGCCCTTCCGGAATGCCCTCCAGCGCCTGTTTTACGATCTTCTGCGATTCGCGTAGCTCCTGCACCCGCACCACATACCGCGCGAACACATCGCCATCGTTCGACACCGGAACGTTGAACTGAAATTTCTCATAACCGCTGTACGGTTTATCGCGCCGCAGGTCAACATCTACCCCGCTGGCGCGCAACGTCGGTCCGGTCGCGCACAGAGCGATGGCATCTTCCGCCGAAAGCAGCGCAACGCCCTTGGTGCGTCCCACCCAAATAGGATTGCTGGTCAACAGGCTCTCGTACTCGTCGATGTTCGCCGGAAAGCGATCGTTAAAATCCTTGACGCGTTCAAAGAAACCGAGCGGCGGCTCCAGCGCCAGTCCGCCAATGCGGAAGTACGACGTCATCATGCGCTGTCCGGAAACCGCCTCGAACAACCGCAACACGTCTTCGCGTTCGCGGAAGCAATACAAGAAGACGGTCATGGCGCCGATATCCATGGCGTGGGTGCCCAGCCACACCAGATGCGAGTTGATGCGGGTCAACTCGTTCAGCATGACGCGAATCCACTGCGCTTTCGGCGGAATCTCCAGCCCCAGCAACTTCTCCACCGCCAGGCAGTACGCCAGGTTGTTGGTCATGGGGCAGAGATAGTCGATGCGGTCGGTCATGGGCACGACCTGCTGGTAGAACTTGGCCTCGCAGGTTTTCTCGATGCCGGTGTGCAGATACCCAATGTCGGGCATCATGCGCACGATGGTCTCGCCGTCAACCTCCAGCAGCAACCGCAGCACACCATGGGTTGAAGGATGCTGCGGACCCATGTTCAGGACCATCGTCTTGTCTTCCGACGGATCCAGCACCGGAGTTGGAACCATGTGGGCCATGATTAGCGGTAGCCCTCGACGGGATAATCCTTGCGCAGCGGATGACCTTCCCAATCCTCGGGCATCATGATGCGCGTCAGGTTGGGATGCTGGTCGAAGCGAACGCCGAACAGGTCGAACACTTCGCGCTCGAAGAAATTTGCGCCCGGCCAGACCGGCACCAGCGAGTCCAGGCTGGCATCTTCACCGGAAATCTTCACCTTCAAGCGCAGGTAAGTCTTGTTCGGAATGGAAAACAACTGGTACACGACCTCGAAGCGCGGGTCCCTGGGGTACCAGTCCACGCAGGTGATGTCGGCCAGCGCGTTGTACTGCAACTGCGGATCGTCCTTCAAGGTGCGACAGGCTTCGCGCAGCTGGGTGCGGTCCACCCAGATGGTAAGCTCGTTGCGGTCGAACTTCGCGCCGGTGACCGCGCCCGCATTCCACGCCAACAGGCGCGCCACTTCTGGACGGTCTTTCAGTTGCTCCATGTCGGTGATCGCCGGCTCAAGTGCCATCCCTTAAATCCTCTCGGCCTTGGCGTGTTGGTTCCAGTCGAACACGCCCTTCTTCCAGCAATACCAGTACCCGGCGAGCACGATGCCGATGTACACCAGCATCTCCCAGAACCAGAACATGCCCAAGCCTGTGGATTTCAGATCGCGCTGCACCACTGCCCAGGGATAGAGAAATACGGCTTCCACGTCGAACAGGATGAACAACATCGCCACCAGATAGAATTTCACCGTGAAGCGCTGGCGGGCATTGCCGACTGGCTCCATGCCGCACTCATACGGAGACATTTTGGCGGGATTGTACTTGTGCTGGCCGATGAAATAGGAGAGCAGCACGATCGCCGAGGCCACACCTCCGGCGACCAGGACGTGAATCAGCAAGGGTAGATAACGTGCAAAATAAAAGTCCGGCATGATTGGGCAAGCACTCAGAAACTTTCCAGCAAGTGCGGGCAAACATTTGAGTTTAGTGACCGTTAACCGTGATTGTCAACCGCGCCAGAGGAGTGTTCACCGGCCATTCACAAAGGCAGTTTCCAGTTTCGAGTCTCAGGTTTCGAGTGGGGAAGACGCTGTGAGCAATGGGACGGCGCAGTTCATCTTCTTCCGCCATCCCACGCTTGGGACTTGAAACTCGTAACTGGAAACCTGAAACTGTTTGCATGCGCTTGTTCATCAACGGTGACGAAAAAAACTTTCCCGATTTCCTGTCTCTAGCAGAGCTGATCGAACAACTCGAGATGAAAGGCGACCGTGTGGCCGTCGAACTCAATCGCGAGATCGTCTCGCGGGCGCAATGGAGCGGCACTCAGCTTAAGGACGGCGATCACTTGGAGATCGTGCACTTCGTGGGCGGAGGCTAGGAGCTAGTCGGCGGCGGCGACCGGATCGGCCGGCCATTCGGCGGCCACAGTTTCGTCGAGGGTAACCTCTTCTGCGTAGGTGGGATCGCGCAGAATGCGAGAGACGATGGCGGTGTGCATAGCGTGTCCGGCGCGATCGGCCTTGACGTAGCCCAGAATGTGCTTGCCGAACAGAGCCAGATCGCCGATGAGGTCCAGCACTTTGTGCCGCACGAACTCGTCGCTGTAGCGCAACGGTGGATTGTCAATTCCGCCAGGGGTTAGCACGATACAGTTCTCGCGCGAGGCGCCGCGGATAAGACCCATATTCAACATTGCGCGCTGCTGCTCGATGAAGCCGAACGTCCGGGCCGACGCAATGTGTTTCAAATAGCTGCCATTGGAGAGCTCGACTTGAAATCGTTCGCTGCCAATCAGCGGATGCGGAAAATCAATGGCGTAGCTGACCGAGTACCGCTCGCCCGGGTACACGCCGATGAACTTGTCGCCTTCGCGCATTTCGTAGGGACGCAGAATTTTGAGATACACGCGTTTGCGCCGTTGCTGGCGCAGGCCTGCCTGCGCGATCATCTGCACGAACGGCAGGGCGCTTCCATCCAGGATGGGGAGTTCGAGGTTGTCGAGTTCCACGATCGCATTGTCCACACCCATTCCGATGAACGCCGATAGCAGGTGCTCGGTGGTGGAGATGAGGACGCCCTTCTTCATCAAACTGGTGGCATAACTGACTTTCGCAACATTGCGACTGATGGCCTCCACTTCAAAGCCTTCGAGGTCGGTGCGGCGAAAGACAATGCCTGTACCGGTTGGGGCGGGCAGGATGCGTAGATGTACCGGTGCTCCGCTATGCAGACCGACTCCGCTACATTCAACGGGATCGCGAGTTGTTCTTTCGTAGAGCAAAGAGGGCAACAGAGCCAAAGACTAACTAAGCATGACGGCAGCGCAGAGAATAAGACTACAGGCTGCAGCGGGCTACGGTTGTTGTATTTCTGCCACAGAAGGTGTCGGGATGGGCACTGAAGTGCCACCGAGAAGCCCGCTATCATCTCCAGTAACTCTTGTATATTAGGTAGCTTAGACGACATTTCCACAATGTGAATATTGGAATAGTCCGCCGCAGCCCGCAGTTTACTAAAGGAATGCCAGTTGACTGTAGTTCCAGACTGAGCCGCAATAACGGTGCAATTCTCTGTTGGAAAAATCATCCGCAGCGCGTACGGTGTCGTGAGTTTCAAGACTCCTTTTGTGATCTACGTGCCTCCGTGGGTAGCTTTCATTTTCCACAGCGATTGGGATTCCAATCCGAATCCCATCGAGATGCGGCGTCGCACAGGTCGGGGTGGACATTCCTGAGACTCCAGATAGAATGCTTCATTCCGGCCGATTTCAAGAACTTGGCACAGACTGACCGTGACGCCGGCGTGGCGCAGTAAGAGGAAGGAGTCTCCATGATTGTTGGTGTTCCCCGCGAGAGTTTTCCGGGGGAGCGGCGCGTAGCACTTATACCTGCAGTGATCCCGAGTTACACCAAGGTTGGACTGGAAGTTTTGGTCGAAACCGGAGCTGGCTTGGAGGCCGGCTACCCCGACGCGCAATACATTGACAAGGGCGCAAAGATTGTCTCGACGCGGGCCGAAGCATTCGCCGCTGATTTGGTGGTGCAGGTCCTCTGCTACGGATCGAACGACCAGACCGGCGCTGCCGATCTGGCGCTCCTCCACCCCGGTCAGGCTTTGATTGGATTCCTCCGGCCACTTGGTGACCTTCAGACCGTTCAGGCGATTGCCAAAACGGGTGTCTCGGCTTTCGCGATTGAGCTGATGCCCCGCATCACGCGTGCGCAAAGTATGGACGCGCTCTCGTCGATGTCAACCATCGCCGGCTACAAGGCCGTGGTGATGGCCGCCGACACGCTTCCTCGAATCTTTCCCATGCTGACCACCGCAGCCGGCACCATTACGCCATCGCGAGTGCTGGTCATCGGCGCCGGCGTTGCCGGCTTGCAGGCCATCGCCACCGCTCGCAGATTGGGCGCGGTGGTTTCGGCTTACGACTTGCGTCCCGCCGTCAAAGAGCAAGTCCACAGCCTCGGCGGACGGTTTGTGGAACTTCCCCTCGAAGCTGCCGACGCCCAGGATGCCGGTGGCTATGCGAAAGCGCAGGACGAATCGTTTTATCAGCGGCAGCGCGAATTGCTGGGCAAAGTCGTCGCCGAGAGCGATGTTGTAATCACGACAGCCGTGGTTCCGGGAAAGAAATCTCCCGTGCTCGTGACCAAGGAGATGGTGGCGGGCATGGCGCCAGGCTCTGTCATCGTGGACCTGGCGGCGGAACGGGGCGGCAACTGCGAGCTGACACGCATGGGCGAGCAGGTCGTCGAACACGGAGTCACCATCATCGGCGCCATTAACCTGGCCAGCGCGGTTCCTTATCATGCCAGCCAGATGTACAGCAAAAACGCTACAAATTTCTTGTTGCACCTGGCAAAGGATGGAAAACTTGTGGTTAACCTGGAAGATGAAATCACTCGCGGTACCCTGGTCACTCAGGGAGGTGAAATAGTGAATCCGCGAGTGCGTGAGTTCTATTCCCTGCCGCCGCTGGTCTCGCAATCGAAGGAGGCGAGCTAATGGTTAAGGTTGATCTCATCAACAGTCTTTACGTCTTCATACTCGCGGCATTCATTGGCTTTGAGGTGATTCGCCGGGTGTCGCCTCTGCTGCACACTCCGCTAATGTCGCTGACCAACGCACTGGACGCAATCGCGGTGGTCGGCGCCATCATTCTGGCGGGCGAGCACAAGACCACGCTGGCGACGATTCTGGGCACAATTGCCATCGTCGCCGCCACCTCCAACGCCGTAGGCGGCTTCATTATTACCGACCGCATGCTCAAGATGTTTAAATCCAGCCGGACGCAGAAGCCATGATCCCAGGGTCCGAATACGTCATTGAGATCACCTACATCATTGCCGCTGTCCTCTTCATTCTTTCGCTGAAGTGGCTGAGTTCGCCGACCACGGCGCGGCATGGCGTTTGGGCGGGCGAAATAGGCATGGTGTTGGCCGTAGCCGGCACGCTCCTCTATCACGGCATCGTCGATTACAAGTGGATCGCCATCGGGCTGGTGCTGGGCGCAATCATCGGCGTCCCCCTCGGCAACGTCGGCATGACCGCGGTCCCGCAGCGAACCGCACTGAGCCACGCTTTTGGCGCACTTTGCGTGACCCTGGTGGGAACTGCCGAGTTTTATCTGCGGGCGCCCAACGTTCCTCCGTTCATGATGTCCGTGCTTTCGCTCGAGGTCATCCTCGGCTCGCTGACTTTCACCGGCAGCCTGATGGCCGCCGGTAAACTGCAGGAAATCCTGCCGCAGCGGCCGATCACCTACAAGGGACAGAACTTCGTCAACCTGGGTTTGCTGGCGATTTCCATTGGCATCGCCGTCTATCTGGTGCTTCATCCCGACGCGGTCTATTTGTTCCCAGCGATGGTGGCCATTCCTCTGGTCTTCGGCGTAATGATGATCGTGCCCATCGGCGGGGCCGATATGCCGACCGTGATCTCGCTGCTGAACTCTTACGCCGGACTTTCCGCCGCGGCCATGGGTTTTGTCCTCAATAGCAAGCTTTTGATCGTGGCCGGATCGCTCGATGGTGCCTCGGGCTTCATTCTCTCCGTCAACATGTCGAAGGCGATGAACCGCTCGTTCAGCAATGTTCTGTTCGGAGCGTTTGGACAGGTGCAGACTTCGAGCACGGCTGCGGCTGAGACGCGGCCCGTGCACAGTGCGACTCCGGAAGAGGCCGCTGCCATCCTGTCGGCCGCGAACAAGGTTGTGATTATTCCCGGTTACGGCATGGCGGTCGCTCAGGCGCAACACAAAGTTCGCGAACTGTACGACGTATTAACCAAGAAGGGCGTGGACGTGAAATTCGGCATTCATCCGGTTGCGGGCCGCATGCCCGGCCACATGAACGTTCTGCTCGCCGAAGCCGACATCCCCTACGACAAGTTGATGGACATGGATGAAGCCAATCCAGATTTTCCGCAGACCGATGTGGCGCTCGTGATTGGAGCCAACGATGTCACCAATCCTGCGGCTCGCAGTGATGCGGGAAGTCCAATCTACGGCATGCCGATTCTGGACGTGGACAAGGCGCGGACGGTCATGGTGATCAAGCGCAGTATGAGCCCGGGATTTGCCGGTATCGACAATCCGCTCTACTACCTCGACAACACGCTCATGTTGTTCGGCGATGCGAAAGCATTTGTCGGCTCCATCGTGCGCGAGCTTACCGGCGCCGGAGGCCATGGATAGCGGCAACGGAACTTCTCTGGCTCGCACAGCGTATTTAGGGTAGGAGAAGTTATGCTGACTTTCCTTCTGTGGTGCATCCTGCTCTTTTTTTGCTGGCCACTGGCGCTGGTCGTGCTGATTCTGTACCCGTTGGTGTGGTTGCTTCTGTTGCCGTTCCGGCTCCTGGGATTTGCGGTCGAGGGAGTGTTGGAATTATTGAAGGCCATCATTCTGCTTCCAGCGCGCATATTGCGTGGACCGCGTCGCGCCTGGTAGGAACCCGACTATTTTCTGGGACTACATTAACCGTCATACAATAAAACGAAGAAACCCGGGCTCCCTAAACCCGGGTCTCTTCGTTCGTGGCGCGCAAACCACTACTTCATGGCGATAATCACGGTTTCGGGCGAGTGGCGAACTGCCGCGATCTTCACTTCTTTCTCCAGTTTCGACTCGGCAAACTGGATGCCGTAGTGGCTGTCGGCGCTCCAGATCTGGCTCAAGAAGTAACGATCACCGTACTTGTGGAACACCATCTTGGGACTCTGCGCCTGCGCAGCTTCGATCCCTACCTGTTTCAACAGAAGCTGGCCACGGTGCTCATCCAGGTTCCACACCTCAAACAGTTGACCGTCCCGCGCGATGATCTGGTAAGTGCCCGCGGGCATCGCGCTATCTTGCAAGGTGAATGCGAAAGGCACGTCCGCCTGAACGCGGTTCTGTGCTTGCATGAAAGGTACGCTAACGATAAGAGCCACTGCGAGCATCGCGAGGGCCCCGTAAATCTTGCTCTTCATAACTCCTCCTTGGGGGTTCCGGTTGGGAACCTGGGTTGAAGTGGTTTACAGCCGCTCCATGGCTCGTTATTGTTGCCAGCGCTTGCTGTGATGCCTTGATATATGCAAGCCTGGTGCCAAGCCCAGTGTCGGCCACACCCAGGTTTTCTTCTCTCTTGTTTCCAGCGGCTTGCATTTGTGGAGAATGACGCCAGGCCTTGCTGGTTGCTGAATTGCGCGGCTTCGCCGTATCCGAATGGATAGGTAGGACTATCCATTGCGCTAGCCGACGTGCGATTTTCATTCCGTAGATTCGCCAGGATTGGGCTAAACTAGCAGCCCGGAGGCTGTACGTGGACTCCAGAGTGGTGGTGGTATCGGGCTCGGCAAAAGGTACGATCGTGCGGCTGACGGCCACGCAGTTTTCTGTGGGCCGCGATTCCGGCAACCATCTATGTCTGCACGACCGCGCGGTGTCGCGCAAACACTTCTCCATCAGCGAAACCGACTCAGCCTTCCATTTGGTTGACCTGGATAGTCACAACGGGACCTTTGTGAATGGCATACCGGTGCGGCGAAAGCTGTTGGGCCACGGAGACACGATTCGCGTGGGCCATTGCGAGTTGGTATTTCTCATCGGCGAAGACGACGGTCTGCTTTCGCGCATAGCGCAGGCGCGAGATGAGACGCCGGGCGACCCCCTAACCACCACCGTCACCCATCTTTTGCCTCCTGATGCGGACGTGGGGACCGATGTCGGCCGCATGGCGCGCGATCTGAACGCCCTGTTCAAGATCTCCAATATCATTAATTCCATTCGCGACCTGGAAGAACTGCAGAAGCAGCTCCTGGAACTGATTTGCGAAGTGATTCCCGCCGACTCCGCCGCCGTCGTAATCAGCCGCCAGGCTGACGACGATCCTAAATCGAGTTGCACCTGGAGCCGTAAAGGTGGCGATTCCGCTTCCTTGGAGATCCGGCAAGAGATTGTGCAGCGGGCGCTGTGGGAACGCTCGGCTATTGTGACCAAGCCGCCGGTTCAAGGGCGCAACGCCGAGAGCATTCTTTGCACGCCGCTGACGGCCGTGGAAAGCACGATCGGTGTTCTGTACCTGGTGGCGCACGGCGCAGGAAAGAGATTTGAAGAGGACCACGTCAACTTTCTCAGTTCCGTCGCCGGAATTGCCGCCGTCACCCTGGAAAACGTTCTCGCCCTGGAAACCTTGCGCAGCGAGAATCGCCGCCTGCAAACCGAACTGGATTTGGGCGGGGTCATTGTGGGCGAAAGCGATTCCATGCGAAAGCTGCAGGAGTTCATCACCCGCGTGGCTTGCGGCGATTCTGCCATTCTTGTTCGCGGAGAAAGCGGCACCGGCAAAGAATTGGTGGCGCGAGCCATCCACCAGAACAGTCCGCGCGCCGGCAAACCGTTTGTCGCCATTAACTGTGCCGCCATTCCCGAGGCACTGTTGGAAAGCGAATTGTTCGGACATGAAAAGGGCGCTTTCACGGGCGCGATTGCCACCAAGAAAGGCAAGCTGGAAGTGGCCGGAGGCGGCACGGTTTTTCTCGATGAAGTTGGCGAACTTTCGCCTCCGCTGCAAGCCAAGCTATTGCGCGTGCTGCAACAACGCGAATTCGAACGTTTGGGAAGCACCCACCTCTTGAAGTTCGATGCGCGGGTGCTGACGGCCACCAACAAGGACCTGGAACAGGCGATCAAGGACCGCGAGTTCCGGCAGGATCTCTACTACCGGCTGAATGTAGTTTCGGTGGTGATTCCTCCTTTGCGGGAGCGTCCCGACGACATTCCGCTGCTGGCAATTTACTTTGCCGCAAAATATGCGGAAAAATGCAAACGGCCGCTCAAGGGAATTTCTGCGGAGGCGCGTGCCTTGCTGATGGCCTACAGCTGGCCGGGAAATGTGCGCGAGCTGGAGAATGCCATAGAGCACGCCATGGTGTTGGGTTTGACGGATGAAATTCTCCCCGATGATTTACCTGCAGCCCTGATGGAGGTGCAACCAGCCGAGCCTAACCCCGTGCATTATCATGCCAGGGTCAATCAACTAAAGAAGCAGTTGATCATCGATGCAGTCGCGCAAACCAAGGGAAACTACACGGAGGCCGCCAGGCTGCTGGGACTTCATCCCAACTACCTGCATCGGCTCATCAAAAACCTCGACATCAAAGGTGAGTTGAACCACGATTGAAACAGCGCCACCCAAGCCGGTTTCGCCTAGTTGCATAGTGGCAACCCACTTGCAACAGTTTTCCTTGACAGTATGCCCTAGCGTGCTAATGTTCCACTCGCAGAAGAAAGGAGCCTTCCATGACTTCACGCTACAAGCAGTTTGCCATCGCTTTGGCTGTTTGCTCTTGCCTGTTTCTGCTCGCGTGCAATAAGGAGAAGGAAGCTGGAGGCGGAGGTAGGATGGGTGGAGGTCAGACCCATAACATTGCCGTTAAGATAGTAGACAGCAACAACAACTGTCAGCAGTCGCTCGATGGTGGCAGTTTCGCGGCAGCTCCTGCTTCGGTCTCTTACGGCGACAGCGTGACCTTCGCGGGACCTAATGCTGCCACTGCCTTTACCGTAACGTTTCCGGGCACAGCTTGCGGCTCGCCGTTCCAAACTGGGACCTGTACGACCACCTTCAACAATTCCTCGCCTACGGGGACGACGGTTGCCAACCTGACCTTTCCGTATGCCTCGGTTACGATCGGCTCACCGCCCGTGTCGTGTAACAATCCGGGCAGCCTGGGCCTCATCATGAAATAGGCCCTGTAGACAGGCGGCGCGACTGCGTTGGTGCTGACCGAGAGCGCCCCCTGCGCTGATGGCTGGTACGCAAAATCAAGGTTCGAAATGTGCCAGCGGCGTCGCTGGCACTCCTTTCACTTGACAGTAAATGCCAGCGTGGTAGTGTTGCACACGCACAAGAAAGGAACCTGCCATGACTTTGCGCCGCATGCAGTTTGCGATAGCTTTGGCTGTTTGCTCTTGCCTGTTTTTACCTGCCTGCCATAAGGGCGGCGGCGAAGGAATGGGTGAGGCCGGTCCTCTATACATTAACCTCAGCATCGCCGCCGCCCCCGACAACACCTGCCAGCAGAACGGTTCCACCAGCACCGTTCCGGTAGCCGTTGGTCAAAGCGTCACCTATCAGGGCGCATCCGCCCTCAGCCAATTTAAAGTGGTATTTCCGGGCGGCTCGACTCCGTTCGCTTCCGCAGTTGTTGATAGTCCCAACGGAGCCCCGGTCAGCGCTGGTGCAGCCCGCGGCACGGCCGGCACGACGTACAACTACAACAGCCTGGCCATCAACAACCGGCAGTGTTCCAATCCGGGCAGCTTAGGGCTAATCATGAAGTAGTAATGGCGGTATTGATTCATGTGTAGTACGACCAACGATTTCACTCTGTGGAGGAGGACAAAATGTCTCTGCACCGAGGTTGTTTCACCATCGTTCTTGCGCTGACGCTTGCGGCTTTTTTCCCCGGATGCCGCAAGAATGTCGGCATCCAGGGGGTAACGTCGATTCAAATTACCGCCCCTGACACAAATCCAAACACTCAGTGCCTTCAAAATGGTGCCACTGGTGAAGTTGAGGTTGGTCAGGACGGCGTCTGCTGGTCAGGCCCAGATGCGAAAACCCCAGTTACGGTGCAACTCCCTGCCAATTGCCCGTTTGCCAATTGCACATTTCCCACCGGTGCAGGCTCGATGTGTTCAGGTCCTGCGAATGCAGGCAACCATGGCAAGGATTGGACCTACACCTCGATCACAATTGGCGGCAACCCGTGCAAAGTTGGAAATGACGGCTTGATTATGAAGTAACCAGCAACGATTCTAGGGATTTCGGATGAGCGCCTGGAACTGCGGATTCTGCTGCAGAGCCTGAAAGTCCGGCGTATCTCTGACAATGGCACGCGAGTACCCGCCGTCGAGGGCCTTCTTCAGATATGCGAGAGCCTGCTCTGTCTGGTTGAAGTGGTTATAAACAATGGCTGCCCGAAACAACACTTCACCATTAGACGGACTTATTTTCAGCGCCCTTTCCAGATAGTCAAGCGCAGCCGAGCGGTCATTCACCATGGCGGAATAGTTTGCCAGGTAAGCCAGCAGTTCGGCATCCCGCGGATTTACCTGTAGCTTGGAAAGCCCGATCGAGATCGCCTGGCGATACTTCGCGGGCGCTTGGGCACGCTGGTCCGGACTCCAATAGAGCGCATCCCCGAGATTTCCCCAAATCTGCCACCAACTGTTGTCCAGTTTTGCAGCTTGTTCCAGCGCGGCAATGGCTTCCGGGAAGCGGTGCATCAAGATGAAGGCATACCCAAGATTGTTGCTGGCGTAAGGGCTAGGGCGGAGATCAATCGAGCGCTTGAAAGCATCGATGCCATCCTGATAACGGCCTTGGAAAAGGTAAACGCCGCCGAGGGTGCTGTACCCCTGATAATTGTCGGGGGCCAGTTCGGTCGCTTTGAGGAACATAGCGGTGGCATCGGCATAACGCGCCTGGGTGTAATAGAACAGTCCCAGCCAGTGGTAAACACCCCAGTAATTGGGACGTAGCTCGATGGCTTTCTTGTAGGTTGATTCCGCCGACCCGAAGTTACCGACATGAGTGTAAGCGTCTGCCAGTCCGCGGAGCGCTTCCTCACTGCCGGAATTCGAATTTACCGCGCGCTGGAACTCCTGCACGGCTTGCTCATACTTTCCAGTGCTATTCAGCACATTGCCCAGACAGACACGCCCGTCGAGCAATTCGGGGTTGAGAGCCAACGCCTTCTCACAACTGTGTGAAGCCTCGCTGATCCAATCTCTATTGAATTGCTCGTACCCAGTTAAATAGGCGTCTCCGAGGGCGGCATAGGCCAGGGCATAGTTTGGGTCTATCTTTAGTGCCTGTTTGAATGCCGCAATCGCGCTGTCCACGTTCTCCGGCTTCTCGTACTCCTGCAGATATCCGCGGCCTTGTATATAGGCCTCGTAGGCCGCCGGCTGCGTATCCTGGCGCACGGTCAACTTTCGCCGTTGTTCCGGTTTGATTTGAGCCGGCAGCATGTCCAGCGTCTCGCTGACGACCCGGTCTTGCAGTCCGAACGTATCGCCGGCATCCACGGTCATGCTGCGCGCCGCAATCTGCCGGTGGGTCTTCGAGTCCACCAGATAGCAATTAACGCGTATGGTCTGCCCAGAACGCTGCAGGCTGCTTTCCAAAACCAAATCCGTGCCGAACTCGCGGCGAGCGTCTTCGGCGGTCTTCACTCCCTGGTCGCGCAGGTCGCGCGGCGAGACTACCTGGATCGAATCCGTGTCGCTGGCCTGCACCAGCTTGGCGGTAAGGGTTTCGGTCAGGCCCAGGCCGAGAGCGCTGGTCGCCGGGTCCTGACCTACGGTATCGAAGGGCAATACCGCCATGATTCGCTGCTGGGTTGAGGTGGCGGTGGGCCACCACCGCTTGACCGCATATCCGGCTGCGATTCCCACCAGCAGTACACCGGCCAGGAGGAATACAGCTTTTCGTTTGCGGGCCTTGCGCTGCACCTCGAAAATCTTGGTGCGGCGGACCGTTTCCGTGGCCAGCTCATCTCCGGAATGGATTCGGGTGAGGTCGGCCCGCAAATCCCGGGCCGTCTGATAGCGCAGATTCGGATCTCGATCCAGCGCCTTCAGGATCACCATTTCCAGAGCAGCCGAAACCTCAGGATTGACCAGGCAAGGCCGCACCGGATCGTAGTGCAGAATGGCATCAATCAACAGCGACGGCTGACGGTCCGGAAAAGCGCGCTTGCCGGTCGCCATTTCGTACAGCACCGCGCCGGCTGCCCAAATATCGGCGCGGGCATCGGCAGGTTCGGCCCGCAACAGCTCGGGTGCCATGTAAGGCAGGGTTCCGGTAACGGAGAGACTGGTGTTGAGGTTGGCCGTCTCCGCCAGCTCTACGGGTTCAACCAGCTTAGCCAGACCGAAGTCGAGAATTTTCAACTGCCCGTCAGGGTTCACCCGAAGATTTCCCGGCTTGAGGTCGCGATGAATGACATTCTGGCGGTGCGCGGCTTCCAATCCTTTGGCTAGTTGTATGCCGAATTCAAGGACTTCCTTTTGTGAAAGCGGCTGCTGGCCGAGAATCTGGTCCAGGTTGACTCCAGGGATGTATTCCGTGACCAGATAGTCAATTCCACCTTCCTCGCCGAAGTCGAAGGCCATGGCGATGTTGGCATGATTCAGCTTGCCGACCGCCAGCGCTTCTTTGCGGAACTGTTTGCGGCTGGCATCGTCGGCGAACAATCCGATTGGGAGAATTTTGATCGCGACGTCGCGCTGCAGTTGCTCATCATGGGCGCGAAAGACCACACCCATGCCACCAGCGCCGATCTGCTCGACCAGACGATAGTGGCCCAACATCTGTCCGCTGCTGGGGGCCTGCATTGCCATTGCTCCGGATATTAGGTCAGTGGGGAAAAGCCGTCAATGCCGCGCATCTGACGAGGAACGGTGCCCGGTTGGCGGTCCGTGGGAACTGTGGAATGGCCCAAGGAGCCTGCCGTCAAACTTTGAGGAAGATTCCTCGCCGATACATCCACCAGACCGGCAGAAAACATAGTCCGACTATGCCCAGCGAATAGATAAGCGACGCCATGGCCGGGAAAAAATCAGGCGGAAAGAAATGCTGGAAGATGTAGTCCTGCCAGCGCATCGGCAGACCCAGCAGCTCCGACAAAACGTATGCGGCAATGGCGTTCATGCCGAAGATGACGAGCGCTACCGACCACCAGCCGCGAAGCTGCCGTATGTCCGTAATCCAGTAACAGAACGCCAGGCAAAGCAACGCGCATCCCGCGGTAAACAGCACGTAAGAACTGCTCCACAGATTTTTGTTGATGGGAAACCAGACGTTCCAGACTTCTCCCGCAATCAGGGCAGCGGCGCCCATGGCGAGCATTCCTGTCATCTTTTGCGCACGGCTGTAGTTCGAGTTCAGCCAGGTTCCCGTTAGAGCACCGCACAGGGTCGTCGCAACCGCCGGCAAGGTGCTGAGCAGGCCTTCGGGATCGCGCGTTCCCTGATACAGATGGCCCATCATGAGTTTGCGGTCGAGGTAAGCCGCCAGGTTGGCGTTGGGGTCGAGAAAAGGCATATCGCGGACCGGCATTCCGTAGCCGGGCACTGGCGCATATCGCATCACCATCCAGTAGCCCGCCAGGAGCGCTCCAATCCATAGCGCGCGGGCGTAGGTTCTGCAATAAAGCGTGATCATCGCGGCGGCGAAGTAGGCGATCGCAATGCGTTGCAAGACGCCGGGGATTCTCCACGTCGCCAGATGGAAAGAAGGAAGTCCATTTAATAGGAGTCCGAGTGCGAAGATCGTCAGGCTGCGCTTGAACGTATGCCAGACCAGCGATCGCGTGGAGTCTCCACGCCTCAGTCTTGATTGGAACGAGAGCACCAGCGAGACTCCGACAATAAAAAGGAAGAAAGGAAAGATCAGATCGGTTGGTGTCCAGCCGTTCCATTCCGCATGACGGAGCGGCCAATAGGAAGCACCGTTTCCTGGATTATTGACCAGGATCATGGCCGCGATGGTCCCGCCACGAAAGACGTCGAGCGAGACCAGCCGCGCAGACGTAGCCGGCGCCTTCACCACCTCAGTCGGAATCGCAATGCTGGTTGCAGTCATAAGCAGGCGCGACTGACCTTAGACTTGAAAACCGAGATTATTCCAGCCAACTGGCCTGCGTCGAGATGAATGATTGTTCCCGTGCATCTGAGGGTCGCTTCAACGGTTGAAAACTCTTGCCGGTTCGCCAACAAACGGGTTTATGTTGTACTGTCCAAAATTGGACATTACAATCCGTGCAGGGACACAGCCCTATGTTCCAGCAAAACTTGCAGTCACTTAACTCTTTGAGAACGCGAGAACTAACCCGACCCAGAATTGGTTCTCCAGTTGCACTTACGAAGGCGTAATGGATATCGCCCGTCCTGAATTAAAGCGCCAAAAGCGCCGCCGCCAGATTATGTGGGCCAGCGTTGCGCTGGTGGTTTTGATCGGTGTCACTGTCGGCATTTCGCGCCTGAAGCCGGCCGCTCCGACTGTGGATCGCAGCACCATTTGGACCGACAGCGTGAAGCGTGGTTCCATGCTACGCCAGGTGCGCGGTCTAGGTACGCTGATCCCCAGCCATGAAGATGTTCGGCAAATTCCCGCGGAGACCGAAGCCACGGTCATTCGCATCGTCAAACTTCCCGGCTCGCTCGTGGAGGCCGACACTGTCCTGGTGGAGATGAGTAATCCTCAACTCGAGCAGGAGGCACTGGACGCGCAGTTACAAGTGAAGGCCGCCGAAGCCGAGTACCAGAGCCTGAAGGTGAAACTCGACAGCGACCTGATGACCCAAAAAGCCGGCGCCGCCACAGTGAACGCCGACTATGCCGAAGCCCAGCGCCAGGCGCAAACCGATAAAGCGCTTTACGATCTGGGCGTGATTTCCGGCCTGGCTGCCAAAGCTTCGGCGGGCAAGGCCGACGAACTGGTCACCCGCAACGACATTGAAGATGAGCGACTGAAAATCAATCAGAAAGCCATCGCCTCCGAACTGGCCGTGCAGCAAGCCAAGGTCGAAGAAATGCGCGCACTCGCCGCCCTCAAGCAGAAACAATTGCAGCGCTTGAAAGTACAAGCCGGAGTTGCAGGAGTGCTGGTGGACCTGCCGCTGCAGGTAGGCCAACACGTACTGCCTGGAGCCGAGCTGGCAAGGATTGTGCAACCCAACCACCTCATGGCGGAACTGAAGATTCCGGAAACCCAGGCGCGCGACGTGCAGATCGGCGAACCCGCATCGGTTGACACCCACAATGGCGTGATTCCAGGTGAAGTGAGTCGCGTCGATCCCGGCGTGCAGAATGGCACTGTGACCGTGGATGTGAAGTTGACTGGCGAGCTGCCGAAAGGTGCGCGCCCTGACCTGAGCGTGGACGGCACCATCGACTTGGAGCGGCTGGAAAATGTGCTCTACGTCGGGCGTCCGGCGTTCGGTCAAGAGAGCAGTACGGTTTCCATGTTCAAGCTTGATCCCGATGCAAAGGGAGCTACGCGTGTGCAGGTGAAAACCGGACGCGCCTCAGTCAACCTGATTCAAATCGATTCCGGCCTGCACGAGGGCGATACCGTCATTCTTTCCGACATGTCGCGTTGGGACAACACCGACCGCGTGCGGTTGGAGTAAGGAAGGCCGCTGTTTGCTGTTCGCTATTCGCTTTTCGGATTGAAGCGAGGGCTCTGCGAACAGCAACGGGCGAAAAGCGAAGAGCAAACCGCGATCAAAGGATCAAAACATGAACGATGCAGCAGCAACTCCGCTAATTGAGATCGAAAACCTGACCAAGGTTTTTTACACCGATGAAGTCGAGACGCACGCCCTGGCTGGCGTCCATCTCATGGTGCGCAAAGGCGAGTATGTCGCCATGTCCGGCCCCTCGGGCTGCGGCAAGTCCACCTTGCTCTCCATCATCGGGTTGCTCGACACCCCGACTGGCGGCGACTACAGACTCAACGGGCAGCCAGTAGCCAACCTGGATTTCGCCGATCGCTCGCGCATTCGCAATCGTGAAATCGGATTCATCTTCCAGAGTTTTAACCTCATCGGCGATCTCACGGTCTACGAGAACGTCGAGTTGCCGTTGACCTATCGCGATGGAATGCCTACGGCCGAGCGCAAGCGCCGGGTGCTGGAATCGCTGGAGCGCGTCGGCATGGCCCACCGGCTGCGGCACTATCCTTCGCAGCTGTCTGGCGGTCAGCAACAGCGTGTTGCCGTAGCCCGAGCTTTGGCCGGTTCGCCGTCCATCCTGCTGGCCGACGAGCCTACCGGAAACCTCGATTCGCGCAACGGCGAGGCCGTGATGGAGTTGCTGCAAAAGCTGCATCGTGAAGGCGCCACCATTTGCATGGTGACCCACGATCCGCGCTTCGCCGCGCACGCCGAGCGCGAGGTGCACCTCTTCGACGGAAAAGTGGTCGCCGAGGAAGAGCTGCGGAGGCTGATGCAGGAGACGACATAAAAGCAATTAGCCGTTAGCCGTTAGCCATTTAGAAACTGGTCGTTCCAACTAGTAGTCGCTATTGTGTCAGGGCACGACACTAGTCGTGCCGATCGAAGTTCTGAACGGTTCATGGCTTTAGCCCCTAAGGTACTTTTTGCCGGGCGCCGCACGGATTGGTAAAGGCTAATTGCTGAGAGCTAATTGCTAAGAGCTAAATGCTAAGTGCTAACTGCTAGTTGCTTATCATCATGATCCAACTCAACAACATCGAACGCAGCTACAAAACTGGCGCCGGGCAGACCTGGGTATTGCGCCGGGTTGACCTCACCATCCGCGAAGGCGAATTTGTCACGGTCATGGGGCCGTCGGGGGCAGGCAAGTCGTCGCTGCTGAACGTCCTGGCTCTGCTCGACGATCAATGGGCGGGCGAGTACTGGTTTCGCGAGGCCGCGGTGCATTCGATGAAGCGCAAAGAGCGCGCCGAGTTGGCCAAGCGCAATATCGGAATGGTCTTTCAGAGTTATCACCTGCTCGACGATTTGACGGTGCAAGAGAACATCGACCTTCCTCTCTCGTATAAAGACATCCCACGTAGTCAGAGACAAGGTATGGTGGCGGAAACGCTCGACCATTTTCAAATTGTCGCCAAGAAGGACCTGTATCCCAACCAACTCTCCGGCGGGCAACAGCAGTTGGTGGGCATTGCGCGGGCAGTCATTCACAAGCCGGCGCTACTGCTGGCCGACGAGCCTACCGGCAATCTGCATTCCAGCCAGGCCAAGGAAATCATGGAGTTGTTCTCCCAACTGAATCGTGAAGGAACGACGATCGTGCAGGTCACGCATTCCGATGTCAATGCGTCGTATGGCACCCGTACCATCCAAATGCGAGACGGATGGCTGGTGGGCGACACTTCGAATCCAGCGCTCTCGCCAAGTGGAGAGGCGGTTCGTTCATGATGGAACGGGTTTCCAAGTCGCCTATCCTGGCGCTTTTTCTCTGTTGTGTGCTGGTTGGGGCTCAAGCGCAAACGCAAGCGCCGGCTGATTCAACTCAAGCGCCAACGCCGAATCCGCAAACCCCAGCGCCCACTACTCCAAGCCCAGCGCAAATGCCGAATGCTCCGACTCCGCAGCCGTCTAGTACCGCGGCGCCTGCACAGTTTTCCATACGCACTCCCGCTCGCCTGGCGATTCCCCATTCGAATAATCCGTTGGCCGCATATATGCCGAGCACGGTGCCCGCGCCTGATTTGCGAAACTCGCCACGCATTGACCATCTCATCCGCGACGGCAAGCTGTATCTTTCCTTGCAGGATGCAATCGCCCTGGCGCTGGAAAATAACCTCGATCTGGCGATCGCGCGCTATAACCTGCCCATCGCCGATACCGACATCCAGAGAACCAAGGCGGGCGGTTCTTTCCGCGGCGTAAACACCGGTGTTGTGGGAGGCACGCCCGGTGGTGGTGTAGGCGGCTTCGGAACTGGCGCACCCGGCGCGGGCGCTGGCGGTACGACCGGAGGCGCGGGCGGAGCGGGCGCGGGCGCTGCCGGTCTGGTGCAGTCCACCCTGGGCGCAGGAACTCCGGTCCAGTCGTATGACCCGACGGTGACGGCGATTACCGGCCTGGAGCATCAAACTACGCCGCTTGCCAACCTGCAGATTTACGGCGTTCCCGAACTGCATCTCAATACCACCCAGGCGAACTTTAATTACACCCAATCGCTCCCCACCGGAACCACCTTCTCGTTCGAGCTCGACAACAACCGCCAGACGACCAACAGTATTTTCAGCAGCCTCAGTCCCCAGCTGGGGAGCTACTACAAAGCGCAGTTCACGCAACAACTTTTGGCGGGATTTGGGACCGGCCCTAACCTGCGCTTCTTGCGCATCGCGCGGAACAACAAGAAGATTTCCGACATCGCGTTCCAGAATCAGGTGGTGGCGACCGTCACGCAGATTGCCAACATTTATTGGGACCTGGTGAGCGCCTACGAAGAAGAGCGTGTGAACCAGCAGTCGTTCGCCTTTGCCCAGCAGAGTTTGGCCAACGCCCAGAAGCAGCTACAGTTGCAGGCGGTTCCCGCCATGGATGTCATGAAGGCCGAAGCCGAGGTATCCAGGCGCGATCAAGACCTGACCGTCGCCAAGACAAACCTGCAGCTGCAAGAGTCGCTGATCAAAAACGCGCTCACCAAGAATTTGGACGATCCCGTTCTAGAGGCGATGCCCGTGATTCCCACGGACCGGCTGGAATCAACCGACACGGCCCCCGAAAAACCGATCCAGGACTTGATTGATATGGCCTTACGGGACCGGCCGGAGCTTTCGGAGTCGCAAATTGATCTGTCGAACCGCCAAATCAGCCGGCAAGCCGCCAAGAATGCATTGCTGCCAACGCTTGCGCTGGTGGGTTTCTACGGCGGCACCGGATTGGCCGGAGAATTGAATCCGTTCTACTATCTGACTCCCAATACCACGACTGCGCCCTGTTGTTTTGCGGGGTCTTTGGGCGACGCCTTCAATAATTCCGCGCCCGATTATTTTGTTGGCCTCAACCTCTCGCTGCCTATTCGTAATCGAGTAGCGAAGGCAGACCAATATCGCTCAGAACTGGAATACCGCCAGGCCGAGTTGCGGCTGCAGCAACTGAAGAAGCAAATACGCATCGAGGTGCGCAACGCGCAATACGCTCTGCAGCAGGGCCGCGCCCGTGTGGAAGCGGCGAAGAAAGCGCGCGATCTGGCAGACAAGACATTCGGCATCATGCAGAAAGAGCAGACCCTCGGCGCCGGATCGAGTTTCCAGACGTTGACCGCCCAGCGCGACCTCGCGGTTGCCGAACTTGATCTGGTGAATGCCACAACGGCGTACCAGAAGTCCAAGCTCGAGCTGCAGCGTGCCACCGGGACCACGCTGGAAGATAATGGCATTCAGATCCAGGATGCGGTGAACGGCACCGCACCGTGATGGAGAGCACGTTGTCCAAGACCCAAAGCCAAAGCCCGGCGGGGGTGGTCCAAGACTCTGCGCCCACCGCTCGTGATCGGCACAGAGCAGGCCGCATTCTTGCGGCCGATGATCAATCCCACATTCTCGAAGCCATCGAACTGCTGCTCCGTCCGGAGGGCTTTGAGGTTGACACCGCCAAATCGCCGGCCGCAGTGCGTGAGGCCCTCGCCAGCGACTTCTACGACGCCGTACTGATCGACTTGAACTATACCCGCGACACCACCTCAGGTCAGGAAGGGCTGGACTTACTCTCGGAAATCGTCAGCTTCGACAGCAACCTGCCGGTGATCGTGATGACTGCCTGGGGCAACGTTGCACTGGCGGTTGAGGCGATGCGACGCGGCGCCCGCGATTTCATTCAGAAGCCGTGGGAGAACGAGCGCCTACTGGCCATTTTGCGCACCCAGGTCGAACTGCATCGCGCTCTGCAACGCACCCAGCGCCTGGAGGCCGAAGCGAAACTGCTACGCGCCGAAGGGCGCCCCCAGTTCATAGCCGCAGCGCCTTCCATGCAGCCGGTCTTGCAGACGATTGCACGCATTGGTCCTTCCGACGCTAATGTATTGGTCACCGGTGAACATGGCACCGGCAAGGAAGTTGTGGCCCAGACCTTGCATGTTATGTCGGCGCGGGCTTCCATGCCGCTGGTCGCAGTCAACACTGGCGCGCTTCCCGAAGGCACCTTCGAAAGCGAACTGTTCGGCCACGTCAAGGGCGCATTCACCGACGCCCGCACCGACCGCATCGGGCGCTTTGAGCTGGCCGACAATGGCACTATCTTTCTCGATGAGATTGGAAACGTTCCCATGCGGCAGCAGGCCAAACTGTTGCGCGTGCTGGAGACGGGCGAGATCGAGCGCGTAGGCTCCTCCCGGACCAAGCGGATCAATGTGCGCGTCATCTCCGCGACCAACATTGATCTGCAAATTGCCATCGCCGCAGGCCAGTTCCGCGAAGATTTGCTGTTCCGGCTGAACACGGTTGAGATCCACATTCCGGCACTGCGCGATCGCCGCGAAGACGTGGCCGCGCTGGCGGCGCATTTTCTGTCGCGTTATGCGACACGTTATCGTGCGGCCATCACTGGCTTTGCCCCGGCTGCGTTGCAGACGATGATGCAATACGCTTGGCCGGGCAACGTCCGCGAGCTGGAGCATACCCTGGAACGCGCGGTCCTGATGTGCCACAGCGGCGAGATTCAAGTTTCGGACCTTGGTCTGAACGTGCAACGCCCGCAAGGACAGAACCTGGAAGAACTCAGCATCGAAGAAGTCGAGGGCATCCTGGTTCGCAAGGCGCTGCAGCGCTTCCACGGCAACGTCAGTCAGGCGGCTGAGGCCCTGGGGTTGAGCCGCGGCGCTCTTTACCGCCGGATGGAGCGGTATGGACTCTAGTTCAGGCAGCGGCGACTCCAAGTCCGCAGCCCGAACTCCTCGCCCGCGCTCTCGCAAATCCCGGCTACTTTTCGAGAGACGTATCGCTCTGTTCGCCGTATTGGCCGCTCTTCCGGGTATGGCCTTTGGCACCATTCTCATCTGGACCCACGCGTGGACTCGCGACGTCAAGATCACTCTGACGGTGCTGGAGTTTTTCCTATGGTTGATTCTCACCTTGGCCTTGCTTGACCAAATCGTGAGGCCGCTGCAGACTTTGACCAACGTGGTGGGCGCGTTGCGGGAAGAGGACTATTCTTTTCGCGCGCGCGGGGCCGTAGCCAACGATGCGCTCGGCGAGTTGGCGCTCGAAATCAATGCGCTGGCCGACATCCTGACCGAGCAGCGCATTCAGACCGTCGAGGCGACGGCACTGTTGCGACGCGTGGTCGATGAGATCGATGCTCCGCTATTTACCTTCGATCCCGACCACATCCTGCGACTGGTAAACGCGGCCGGCGAACGGCTTTTGCAGCAGCCATCAGCGCGGCTGTTAGGGCAAACCGCGGCGGAGCTCGAACTGAATGCCTGCTTCGAAGCCAGAAACGAGACGCTGGTCGCGCTTCCCTACTCCACTCCCAACGCGCGCTGGATGGTGCGCCAGAGTTCGTTTCGCCAGAACGGCGTCCCCCATAAACTGATCGTACTTTCCGACGTGAGCCGCGCCCTGCGCGAAGAGGAACGCAGCGCGTGGCAGCGCTTGATCCGCGTTCTGGGGCACGAGCTTAACAACTCACTGGCGCCGATCATTTCGATTGCGGGGAGCCTGGCGTCGCGTCTGCCGCTGCCCGAGTTGCCGGAGGAGCAGAACGCGGATTTTCAGCGCGGGCTGAACATCATTGAATCGCGCACCGCTTCCCTGCACCGCTTCTTGCAGTCGTACCGCAAGCTGGCACAGATGCCGTCGCCCACGCTGAAACCTGTGGAGTTGCGCCCACTCCTGGAACGCGTGGCTGTGCTGGAGACTCGTCTTAACGTCGAGATCGTGCCGGGCACCGAGCGGGACCTGATGATCGATCCCGACCTCATCGAGCAGATGCTGATTAATCTGGTGCGTAACGCCGTGGACGCGGCGCTGCAGCAGGCGCAGTCCGCACAAGCGAATCAGGAATCCGCAGCTCCCAAGGTTTCCATTCGATGGGAACAGTACGATCGCAAGCTGGCATTGATCGTGGAAGATAACGGCATTGGTCTGCTCAATCCAAGCAATGCTTTTGTTCCGTCTGATACGACCAAGCCGGGGGGTCCGGGATCGGCTTGGTCCTGTCGCAGCAGATCGCCGAGGCCCACGGCGGCTCCATCGAACTTGCCAATCGCCGCGATACCCGAGGCTGTATCGTAAAAGTGCTGCTGCCTTACCGCAGTTCGCTAGGATAGCTGTGTTGCGCGCAGTTATTTTTCGCCAGCTATCGCGCGGTCGATCGAAACCGCGCCCGAACCCTTGATCAGCACAACGATCGCCAACACGATCGCCAGCAGATGGAATTCAAATCCCTCTCCTTTTTGCTGGCCGGTCCAGTTCATGAAAAACCCATTCGCGCGGTGAACGGTGGCGATGGCGACCAGCATGTTGGTGATGATGCCCAGCGCCGCGACGCGACTGAGCAGACCTACCAGAAGTCCGAGACCACCGAAGAATTCGGCGCAAATTGCCAGGAAGGCCAGTGGCGCCGGAATTCCCAGCCGTTGGGTGAAGAATCCCATGGTGCCGTGGAAGCCGTAGCCTCCAAACCAGCCCAGCATTTTTTGCGCGCCATGAGCGAAGAAAATCACGCCAAGCAGCAGGCGCACGATGGTCAGAGTGTAGTCATTCGGGGTAGAAACCAGCTTGCGAAACATGAAGCATCCTCCGAGACGGGGCCGTCAGCCAGCCCCGGTCGCTTGACTAGATGCTTGTTGCAACACGTAAGTTGCAGAATTGTGAATGCAGCTTTGGTAGCGCTCCATTTCGACTCATCCCATAATCGTTTAGATTTGCGTCAGGG
>CAWCSJ010000008.1:0-16738 GCA_963798185.1 uncultured Acidobacteriaceae bacterium | reverse complement strand
CCAGCGGCTGCCGCATCACCTCCAGCACGTTGCGCGGGAACTCCGGCAGCTCATCCAGAAACAGCACTCCATTGTGCGCCAGCGAAACCTCGCCCGGCCGCGGGATCATGCCCCCGCCAATCAGCCCCGCATCTGAGATGGTGTGGTGCGGCGAGCGGAAGGGGCGCGTGCCCACCAGTCCGCTGGTCGAATCCAGCACGCCGGCCACGCTGTGAATCTTGGTTGTCTCCAGCGCCTCGTCAAAAGTCAGCGGCGGCAGAATAGTGGCCATGCGTTTGGCAAGCATGGTCTTGCCTGAGCCCGGCGGCCCAATCATCAGCAGGTTGTGCCCGCCGGCCGCGGCGATCTCGATGGCGCGCTTCGCCGTCTGCTGCCCGCGCACGTCGCCGAAGTCCACCCCGAATTGCCGCGAAGTTTCCAGCAGCGCGTGCGTGTCAACCTTGATGGGCATGATGCCGTTGCCGGTATTCAGCAGCTGTACCACTTCGATCAGCGAGTGCACCGGATAAACGTCAACGCCCTCCACCAGTGCGGCCTCGCGCGCATTGATTTCAGGCAGCACCAGCCGGCGGATTTTGTTGGCCCGCGCCGTCACGGCAATGGGCAGCGCTCCGCGAATGCCGCGCAGCCCGCCGTCGAGCGACAACTCGCCGACAAACAGCGCGTCGTCGGGCGGCTTGTTGTTCAAGCCGCCGTAGGCGCCGAGGATGCCCAACGCCATGGGCAGGTCGAACCCCGAGCCTTCCTTGCGAATGTCAGCGGGCGCCAGATTGATGGTGGTCGTGGTGGAGGGAACATCGTAGCCGCTGTTCTTCAGCGCCGCGCGGATGCGCTCGCGGCTCTCGCGCACCGTGGTGTCGGGCAGCCCGACGGTCATGAAGGTGTCGTGATCGGCTTTGACCGGGGCAACATCAACCTCAACCTCGATCAGGCTGGCGTCGATGCCATAGACGGCGGCGCTAAGTGTTTTATAGAGCATGCGTGGGAGCGCACGCCTACCACATGATTACAACTATCAGATTCTTGCCCGAAAGGGTGTGACCCGCAGCACGTCGCCACGTGACCAAGGAAAATCAGCGTACAGCACAGGTTTGAAGGGGAACGGGTTCAGCCGTGCCGTTTTAAGCGTGAAGAGTTGGGCTTCAGCCCGCGCAGTGCGGCTTTTTCTGGAATTATCATTACGAGCGAAGCGAGGAATCTGCTTTTTGTCTACGCTGGAATGCCAGACGGAAAACAGCAGATCCCTCACGGCCTAAAGGCCGTTCGTGATGACAACTCAGAGATGCTGAAGCGCTCCTTCCCCCGCATAAATGCGGGGCTCCCACCACATCACCCCACTGTCCGCTTCCGGACGTGAACTCCACGAAACGGACGCGCCCAGCCTGCCTCTTCCCGTCCCACCAATCGCAACTTGCACAAGAAGCAACCACTTCTCCATCGCAGGCGATGGCCGCTCGCTTGCACAACTACCTCCTGAGACCCGTCCTATGCGCACCCTCATCAGCGACATCAGATACGCCCTGCGTCAGTTGCGCCAGTCGCCCGGATTCACCCTGGTCGCGGTGCTCACCCTGGCGTTAGGTATCGGAGCCAACACCGCCATTTTCACCCTGGTACACGCGGTTCTGCTTCAGCCGTTGCCGGTGAAGAACCCCGGCCAGCTTTACCGGCTGGGCTCCACGGAGGTGAACTGTTGCGTCATCGGCGGGCTGCAGAATGTCTGGGACATTTACTCCTATGCGCTCTACCAGCACTTCCGCCAACACACTCCCGAGCTCGAAGAGCTGGCGGCATTTCAGGGGGGGCTGCCGCACGCCAGCGTTCGCCGCAGCGGCGACAATAGTCCGGCCCGTCCTCTGCATTCTGAATTCGTCACCGGCAATTATTTTCAGCTGTTTGGAATTTCGGCCGCTGCCGGCCGCCTGCTGAGTCCCGCCGACGATCACACTGGCGCTGCGCCCGCAGCGGTCATGAGTTATCGCACCTGGCAGGACAACTACGCAGCCGACCCCTCGATTGTTGGCTCGACCTTCATGATCAATGGCTCCCCCTTCATCATTGTCGGGATTGCGCAAGCCGGCTTCTTCGGCGATCGCTTGAGCGACACCCCACCCGATTTCTGGATGCCCATCTCGCTCGAACCCGTCGTCTCCGGTGCCACGTCATTTCTGGACCGCCCGAATATGCACTGGCTCTACGTGATGGGCCGGCTGAAACCCGGAGCTTCGCCGGCGCAGGTGCAATCGAAGGTGTCGGTTGAGCTACAGCGATGGTTGAACAGCGACGAAGGCGCCGGCACCATTGCCGGAACGAATCGCGGCGACGTCGGCAAACAGAAGGTGCTGATGCTTCCTGCGGCCGGCGGAGTCGCGGTCCTCGCGGGTGATGCCGGAAAAGGCTTGCGCCTGTTGATGACGGTCTCGGGATTGGTCTTGCTGATTGCCTGCGCCAACATCGCCAACCTGTTGCTGGCGCGCGGCACGGCGCGAAAGTCGCAAACTGCGGTGCGCCTGGCGCTCGGGGCGCGGCGTTCTCGCCTGGTTCGGCAGTTGCTTACTGAGAGCGTGTTGCTGGCGATGATTGGCGGAGCGGTGGGTCTGGTGGTAGCTTTTCTCGGGACCCGCACGATTCTGGCCACGGCCTTCCGTGGCTCTGAATTCATCCCGATCAACCCCGATCCCTCTACGCCGGTGCTGGCATTCTCGTTTGCGCTGTCGCTCGTGACCGGCATTCTGTTTGGCGTAGCCCCGGCATGGCTCAACTCGCGCGCCGATCCCGCTGAAGCGCTGCACGCCACGGGACGTTCGACCTCGCAACGCACCTCGTTGCCGCAGAAGTCGCTGGTGGTGTTGCAAGCCGCCGTCTCGCTGGCATTGCTTGCCGTCGCGATCCTCCTGGTGCAGAGCCTGCGCAAGCTGGAGCACCAGAGTTTCGGCTTCAAGAGTGACCATCGCTACATCGTCCACGTAGGCCGCGCCTTTCAAGGTTACAGTCCGGAGAAGCTCGCGGGCGCTTACCGCGAACTGCAGCAGCGGATGAGCAGCATTCCGGGAGTCATCACGGCCAGCTATTCTCTCTACACCCCGCTGGGAGGCGACAATTGGAGCAACGGCGTGTACTTCCCCGGCCGTACTCGCAATCCCGGCGAAGGCGCATCCTGGCTGCGCGTGGGACCTGACTATTTCCCAAGCATCGGAACTCGGCTTCTGCGGGGCCGCGTTATCGGAGAGCAAGACACGCCAACTTCGCCCCGCGTTGCAGTTGTAAATCAGAGGTTCGTGCAGAAATACTTCAAGAATGAAGATCCCATCGGAAAGCGCTTCGGTCGCAGCGATCCCACACACACGTCTGATTTCGAAATCGTGGGCGTGGTGGAAGACACCAAGTACCAGGACACGCGGGGTCCGGCATACGCCACGTTTTTTCTGCCTTATCTTCAGCACGTTGAGTTCAGCGATCCTGCCGATGCCGGTGGCGAAGTAGCTTCGCAGCGAGTCGCCAGCATCGAGCTGCACGTCTCCGGCACTCCCGAGAATCTGGAGAGCATCGTGCGGCGAACCTTGGGAGAACTTGATCCCGACATGATCGTCATCCGCATGACCAGCTTTGACGAGCAGGTCAGCGAGGCGTTCAACCAGGAACGCCTGCTGGCCAGGATGACGGCCTTGCTCGCGATACTGGCCTTGACCCTGGCCGCGGTCGGCCTGTACGGCGTCACCGCTTATGGCGTGGAGCGGCGCACTCGCGAAATTGGCATTCGTGTCGCCGTCGGCGCTGATCGCGCCGACGTGGTTTCCATGGTGCTGCGTGGCGCTCTAACCCAGGTTGCGATCGGGCTGGGGCTGGGCATTCTACTGGCGTTGCTGGGCGGCTACCTGATCGCGAGCCAACTGTTCGGCGTCAAAGCGTACGATCCGCTTGCCCTGGGAATCGCGGTATTGGTGCTGGGCGTCTGTGCGCTGATCGCCGGCGTCGTGCCCGCGCGTCGCGCGGCAGCCATCGATCCCATGCAGGCGCTGCGGTCGGAATAGCGGAAGAAATAACAAGGGCGGAATTCTGTCGGGAAGCGCAGCGCCCAGTTGCACAATCCAAAACAGAATTCCGCCAACTTATTAAAGGAGATGAGCCAACGAACTGACGTGAACCTTGCTTCGCTGTATGCTCGCCCTTCCCTGTCCGCTGCTCTCTACAGCGGGGTCGATCAATGGCTGCGATTGTTACATTAGAATGAACCGCGGCCAATACCCCGTACGCGTTATGCCAATACCACTTCGGTGGGAGAAGTGACCCGCGAACGCCCGCGGCCAGCGAACATTTCCACACTTGCCGTATCCTGATGTCGAACGGGAGACAGAACCATGCGTCTAGGCGATTACGTTGACGATTATTGCTCGCGTTGCAAGCGCACCACCGACCACGCGGTAGTCTCGATGGAAGCGGAGGACGCGCAGAAAGTGCGCTGCCGCACCTGCAGCTACGAACACAAGTACCGGCACAACAAGACCGGCAAGAAAGAATTGACGAAGGAAGAAGCCTTCCAGAAAGTGCTGGCCAGCGTTACTGGGCAGTTGGGCGGCACGACGCCCGAGCCTGCAAAGAAAAAGCGCGCGAAGTAAACGCTTCTATGATTTGTCATCCCGAGCGAAGTGAGGTCGCGCAGCGACCGAACGCAGCCGAGGGACCTGCTTTTCACTCGCACTGGTTACAACTGCGAACTGAAAGCAGGTTCCTTTAATTATTTGTCATCCCGAGCGAAGTGAGGTCGCGCAGCGACCGAACGCAGCCGAGGGACCTGCTTTTCCTCCACTGGTTACAACTGCGAATTGAAAGCAGGTTCCTTTTATGAGTTGTCATCCCGAGCGAAGTGAGGTCGCGCAGCGACCGAACGCAGCCGAGGGACCTGCTTTTCCTCGACTTGCTACAACTGCGAACTGGAAGCAGGTTCCTTTTATGATTTGTCATCCCGAGCGAAGTGAGGTCGCGCAGGGACCGAACGCAGCCGAGGGACCTGCTTTTCCTCCACTGGCTACAACTGCGAACTGAAAGCAGGTTCCTCCGCTCGCGGACAAGAACCCCGTCCGCTCGGTCGGAATGACAATTCAGCAGGTAATCACAGATAAATAAAAGTTGGAGCAGCTAGACGTTTTGCACCGCGCTCACCCACTCACGCCGCTTCCCTGCTTCAGCCTTGGTGAACACGCCCGGGATGCGCGTGCCGCAATTGCTGCAGCAGCCATCCTTCAGCCGGTTCGACATCACCGAGTGCCACGAGCGCGTGATCACCACCTGCTTGCATCCCGGACAAATCGTGTTGGCCCCGTCGGAGTAGATGTTGCCCTCGTAAACGTATTTCAGGCCCATCCCCATGGCCAGCCGTCGCGCCCGATGCAGCGTCTCCGGCGGAGTCGCCGGCTTGTCCAGCAATTTGAAGTCAGGATGAAACGCGGTGAAGTGCAGCGGGACATCGTCGCCCAGGTTTTCCAGCACCCAGTCACACAGCCCCTGAAACTCGGCATCGCCGTCGTTCAGCGTGGGAATGATGAGGTTGGTCATCTCAAACCACACGCCGGTTTCGTGACGCAGCCATTTCAAGGTGTCCAGCACCGGCTGCAGGTGGGTCATGGTGATCTTGCCGTAGAACCCTTCGGTGAACGCCTTCAGGTCGATGTTGGCGGCGTCGATGTAGCGATAGATGTCGAAGAACGCCTCGCGCGTGATGTAGCCGTTCGACACCATCACCGTATTCAGGCCGGCGTCGTGGGCCTCGCGCGCAATGTCGATGGCGTACTCTCCCCAGATGGTGGGCTCGTTGTAGGTGAACGCAATGTGCGGCGCGCGATGCTCCAGCGCCACCTCGACCACGTTCTCCGGACTGAGGCTCACCGCGTTGACCTGGTCTGACTTGGCCTTTGAGATGTCCCAGTTCTGGCAGAACAGGCAGCCCATGTTGCATCCCGCGGTGCCCATGGAAAGGATTTTCGTGCCCGGGAAAAAATGGTTGAGCGGCTTCTTCTCGACGGGATCCATCGCGATGGCCGCGGGCCGGCCGTAGCCAAGTTGCAACAGCCGTCCACCTTCATTCTTGCGGATGAAGCAGAAGCCGCTTTGGCCTTCTCCGATGTGGCAGTGCCGCGGGCAAAGGTAGCAATGCAGACGGCCATCGGCCATGGTCTCCCACCAGCGGGCTTCGTGAATCTGGGGCTGCAAGACTGTTAACCGCATGGTAACTACTTCTTCTTAATTGTAGCGCGGATTGGGGCCATTCAGGAGTCAGTAATGTTGGATCGGTTTTCGCTATTCGCTATTCGCTTTTCGCTTTTCGCCAGACCGTCTCGCACACCGCCGCGATCGCCGACAAGGGATTCAGGAGATCTGGCGAATAGCGAAAGGCTCGGAGCGAGTGGCGAAGGACGGTGGGCGCCGTGTTTGTCGTTGGGTTTGGGTTGCGGCGCCCACTTTGGATTTGGGTTACTGGTATAGACGCAGATGGCTTAGAAAAGTTCGTTTCGACACCGAATTTTTACACTTCTTCACAATTGGCATAGGTGGGTAGCCACTTCACTCCGCCGAGTCCCTACGGATCGTGTCTTGAACCGGTCAATTTGAAAACGACAATCCGAGCATGAGAACACCCATCGCCACTAACACCAGCACCTGGGGATTCCCCTTCACCCCGAGGACCTCGACCGACAACGCCATGAACAGGAGCATTAACACGTTCGTGACGCGCACGATGAGGCGCACATCCTGCTCCGCCCCGTGTCTTATGTGAATCAGGTTGAGAGCGCTGTAGAACAGCAGGGCTAGCCCGCTACCCAAGAACCACAGCACGTTGGCGTTCAGTGTCTTATGAAGGACAAATGCAAAAGTTGAATGCAATATCCCCAGGACGAAAGTGATCGCCACCACGATCAGATATGCTTTGCGCTTCATTTTGGATATTTACCCCGTGCCAAGCCCTCTGTCTTATTTCCCGCCTTACCCAGCTTCACGTTGCCGCGGTCGAACGCAGGTTTAAGTCGAACAAAAGCAGTCCCCTCGATCAAGATCAAAGCGGCACGAGTCCGTTCTTAACGAGGCTGCTTCTTCTCTAGCGCGACCAAGGCCTCGAATCGAGACTCATACGGTACGGTCTTAAGTAACTTATACTGCTCGCCATCCTACATATACAGAGATGCTGTTTTGGGGATCCAGTAATCCCCGATGTGGTGTCGACCTGAATAGAAGAGCATCACCTGACGAGCCCCCACGAGAATGAGTTCCGGATCACCATCAGCACTCTTCGCGAACACGGGTTGCGGCTTTGAGGTTGGCGCCAGCAAAAAGACTGTGACGAAGGTCCCGCTGCCCGTGCTCCAAACGATGATTAGGTGATCTCGCTTTGGGCTCGGCGTTGCGTAATCGAGAAACACCGCTTCGGGTAGGTAGTGAGCCACTACCTCGTTTTTGTGATTATGGCGAATGATCTCAAGACAAGGACCTCGGTCACCCTCGGTTATCGTGACCTCATATTCGCCGCTCATGCTGCCATATGAGGTGTGTAGAAGTTGCTTTTCCTCGGCTGACGCAAATGTCCCGGTCGCCAAGACCAAGATTGAAACGATACCTAGAGTTCTTCGCATATCTGACCCCTGCAAATGAACAATCGGCCGTTCGCATTGCCTCGACTTAGGGTTCTGCAGCCGGCATGATACCTTCGAACGGCTCAGAACTAGTTGCTAGTTGCTAGCCGCTGATTGCTAGTTGCTGGCCTTTCCTTCCGGCAAAATAATTTTCTCCAGATACTCAATCGGCAATGGCCCCTGGTCGAGCGCCCGATTATGGAACTCTTCCAGCGTGAAGCTGCTGCCCTTGGCCGCCTGATACTTCTTGCGCAGCGTCCACCACTGGCGCGTGCCCGCAAAGTATGTTGGCAGCTGCGTCGAGCTCAGCTTGGCGCGCACAATCTTGCCTTCCGCCTCGGCCTGGGTCTGGAAAGTATCGTTGATCATCAGGTCGAGCGCCTGCTGTTCGGTCATATTCATGGTCTGCAGGCGGATGTCGAGAATGGTGTTGGCGATCGCGCGCAACCAGATCTTCTTGCGCACCAGCCGGAACTTCGGACTGTAGTCGAGATAGCCTTCGTCGGTCATAACGTCGGCGATGTACTCGGCCCAGCCTTCGACATACGCCCCATTGCCGAACAGGTTGCGCAGCACGCGGCGCGTGGGCGGCTCAACGTCGTTGGCATGCTCGAACTGGACGTAGTGCCCCGGCAACGCCTCGTGAATGGTGAGCCACTTCAGCGCGTAGTTGTTGTACTCGCGCAGCTTGCTCTCCGCCTTCGCCTCCGGCATCTTGGGATCGATCGGCGTCACCCAGTACTGCGCCTCAGCGTTCGGCTCCAGTGGCGGCGCGCTGTGAAATCCCGCCACCGAGTAAATTCCCCGCTCGAATTCCGGCGTGGGAATCACCTTCAGGTTGTCGCGGCTGCCCAGCGAAACAATCTTCTTCTCGCGGATGAACTGCTTGATACCTTCCAAGTCGGCCTTCACCGCCTCAATCAACTGATCGCGCTGCGGATGTTCATCGCTGATCTTATTCAGCACCGCGCCGATGATTTTGTTCTCGCGCTCCTGCGCCGGCAAACTTCTGTAGTCGTCCTGGCCGGGATACATCTGCTGATAAAGCGGCAGCGCCAGTTGCAGCATTTCGGCGCGGACGTTTTTCAGCTCGGCCTCGGCTTCAGCCAGCAATTGCTCCGGCTCGACCGACGTCTCCATCACGTAGTGGAACTTGGGCGCATACCACTCTTTACCCAGCCGCCAGGTGCGGCCATGCGCGTCACGCTTTGCCAGGTCGTTCTGCATCCACGCATTGAAGTCGGTCAGCGCCTTCTTCGCCGCGGGCGCAACTTTGCCGTACTGCGCCTTGAGCGGCGAGCCCGCCGGAATTTCGGCGGCCACCGAGTCCACCAGATCAATGTTGCCCTGGTTCTCGCCAACCGCGGTCGAGATGAAAATGGGATCCGCATCCGTCAACTGCGCCTTGGTCTGGTCAAGGAAGCGCGGGATCTGGCCGATACGCGAGATTACGTCGCCCACGCGCACTTCCTTCGACGCATACTCCTGCGTCAACGGCAGAAACAGGCCGGTGCCGATCAGCTCCACGTATCCGGTGGGATTGTGCTTGTAACTTTGGATCTGGTCGAACTCCAGCAAGTTCAGGGCAATCTGATCGTCGATCAGGCGGTAGTCGGCGGCGTCCTGCGAATTCAGCCCGGCGACCGGTGTCTCAGTCTGGAAGCGCTGGCGCCACTCGCGATAGAACTTCTGTTGCTCCGCAACCGCCGCTGCACTAACGTCGTCGAGTTGCGCGTCAAGATCAGTGGTCTTGCCGGTTTTGGGATCGAGATGCTTGTGATAACCAGCCTGCGACGCGTTCACCGGAGACAACGCCAGCGAGTCTTTGACGAACTGGTCGGTCATCTGAGAAAAATTCGCTTTGGTTTGGTGAGGATGGCTCATTTTGTTTGTGGACTGTGCCAGGCTGAAGGTTGAGATGAGCGAGAACAACAAAAGAATGCGCGCAACGTATTTCATAGCGCCTCGTATGGAAAGAATGCGAGCGGGCCAGTATAACCCCGTTCGTCACAGCCTCTGCCGTTTCTACTGCCGAAACATGTTTCGCGCGATGAAAAGCACGTTCGCCGGACGCTCGGCCAACCGCCGCATGAAGTACGGATACCACTCCGACCCGAACGGAATATAGACGCGCAAGCCGTAACCTTCGCGCACCAGTTGCTGCTGCAAATCGCGCCGCACCCCGTACAACATCTGGAACTCGTATGCCGAGGCCGGAATGTTCTCAGCGCGGGCAAACTGCTTGATCTCGGCGATGATCTTCTCGTCGTGCGTAGCGATGCCGTGGAACACTCCGCTCTTCAGCAAGGTGCGCGCCAGCTTCAGGTAGTTGGCATCCACGTCGGCCTTCTTGGGGAACGCAATCTCCGGCGGCTCTTGGTAAGCGCCCTTGCACAGGCGAATGCGAATGCGCTCGGCCAGCAGGTCATCCACATCCTTCTCGCTGCGGTAAAGGTACGACTGGATGACGGTGCCGACGCGTCCGGCGTGTCCCGGCAGGCGATGCAATTGGCGGACGAAGTCGAGCGTGCGCTGCGTGTAAGGCGAGCCTTCCATGTCCACGCGCACGAAATTATTGATGCGCACCGCGTGGTCCACCAGTTCGGTCACCAGGTTGAACGCCAGGTTCGCGCTCACGTCGAAACCCATGTGCGTGAGCTTGAGACTGATGTTGGCATTCAGCTTGCGGCAGGAGATTTCGTCCAGCATGCGGTGATACAGTTCGGCGCTGTGCTTGGATTCGTCGGCATTGGTGACGTTCTCGCCCAGGTTGTCGATGCTGACGCCGGCGCCCCAGTCGTTCACCACCTGGGTGGCGCGAATCACGTCGTCCAATTGCGTGCCGGCAACGAAACGCTGGGAGAAGCGCAGCCCCAGCGGCGATTGCTCGGCGAAATGGCGAAGCCGTTTGCTTTCCGAAAGCCCAATGAAGAGCGACCTTAACATGTCGCTCTCCGGCGAGAGGCAGGAGCGGGCCGGTTCGCCCGCACAACGGGATGATGGCTCATAGGATCATGGCAATGAAGAACTCAAACTCCTGATGATAACCCCCGCCGCCGGGCCCGACAATGGCGGGCGTCACAAGGGGGTGGTGACGGACGAACAGCAAACGCCATAGAAGATTCTTCTCAGGATCACATGAATCGGCGTCCGGCTCCTTAAAGTTTTTCACCAATCGCTGCGTCTGGCGGCAGAAAAAACATCCGGGCCAATGTCGACCTCCTTGGGATACTCGCTTGACGCAAGCAGCTTCGAACTTCGAAAAAGACCGTCTCTTTCTTTAACTCCTTATACCAGGTCCTTCCCGTCAGTAGTTCCTCAGGCCGCGATTCGACTTACTCTCCGACTTGGTTGACTTTCCAGATCTTCCAGTTGCCGACAAGAATTCCATTTTCCCTGTCTCGAAAGAAGAAATTCATGCTATGGGTATCCACAAAAGTCCCGGTATAGTTTTGACCCGGACTTGTTGTCGCAAGATACTGGCGTTCCAGTTGAAGCTTGTTCACTCAAACGCGCATACTGGGATCAACGGTTGAATCCGCTCCGTATCCGAAATTTCATCCATCAGCCGCTCCATCATCGTCAAGTCCCCATTCGCCGACAGGCTGCTAGCGCGTATTAGGCGCTCTTTGCTAACCACTTCAAAATGAAGTTTGAATCCTAGGCTGTGGGATAGCTGTCGTACGAATTGACGTTGTGCTCGTCCATTCCCTTCTCGGATACGATGAATGCGGTTTATCGCCGAAAAGAAAGCGGCCCTTAAGAGAAAATTCTTTTCGCGAGAGCCCTTCGAGAAAACGCTCTTTAGCTAGCCAGTCGAATGTCTTGGTCAACCAACTCTCAATCAAGTCTGGAGCTGTATCTTGTGATTCGCGCCGGAAGCGTTCTTTGCAAGAGATATGGTCCGGTAGTGCCCTGCCCAGGAGTAAACGTCGCGAAAAACGTCTTCTCGATGGTTTTAATTGCTCTGAATCGAAATTACCTTTCAATGAGTTCCGCTCAGTAGAACCGATCGCTTGAGACAATGTCAGCCGCCCTGCTTCTAGACTTCGGATCGGTCAGGCCAAACTTGTTTCGCAGGATCCCGAATTGGATCGCGATATGGTCGCTCATTGAGCGAGAATTTGGCCAGCAACTGCTCCTCGGTTGGTCGCCCTCGCCATACCGCTCGAATATACCCTGGGCAACAGAGGTGGGAACCAGACCTTCCAGACGAAGTCCGCGATGGCATTCGTCACAGCTTCGCGCCGGAGAACGCTCTCAGAAACCGTTATGACTCTGGGTTTCGCTATCGTCGCCATCACTTAATTCTACCAAATACATTAAGATGCTCTGCCGGGCCTTATCGGCGTAAGGAACCTGTGGACACAATATCCAGCGCAAGCCCTCACTCCCACTCAATCGTCCCCGGCGGCTTGCTGGTCACGTCGTACACCACGCGGTTAATTCCCTTCACCTCATTCACGATGCGGCTGGAGATGGTTTTCAGCACCTCGTGCGGCAGCGGCACCCAGTCGGCGGTCATGCCGTCTTCGGAATGCACGGCGCGGATGGCGCAGGTGTACGCGTACGTTCGCATGTCGCCCATCACGCCCACCGACATCACCGGCAGCAGCACCGCGAACGATTGCCACACTTTGTTGTACAGCCCGGCGCGCTTGATTTCGGTGACCACAATGTCGTCGGCCTCCTGCAGCAGGGCCACGCGCTCGGCGGTCACCTCGCCCAGGATGCGCACTGCCAGCCCCGGCCCGGGAAACGGCTGGCGTTGCAGCACCTCTTCCGGCATCCCGAGGTCGCGGCCGATCTTGCGTACCTCGTCCTTGAACAAATCTTTCAGCGGCTCGATCAGCTTCAGCTTCATGATGTCGGGCAGCCCGCCGACATTGTGATGGCTCTTGATGGTCTGCGACGGTCCGCGCACCGAGCGCGATTCGATCACGTCGGGATACAGCGTGCCCTGCACCAGCCAATCGACTTTGCCGTGCATCTGCTCGATGCGGTGCGCCTCTTCCTCGAAGACCGCGATGAACTCGTTGCCGATAATCTTGCGCTTCTTCTCCGGCTCGCTCACTCCGGCCAGTTTGCTGAGAAAGCGCTCGCTGGCGTCGACCGCGTCGATGTTGAGGCCAAGTTTCTCACGCAGATTTTTCTGCACGGTGACGAACTCGTTCTTGCGCAGCACGCCGTTGTTCACGAAGATGCAGGTCAGCTGATCGCCGATCGCGCGATGCACCAGCTCGGCGGCCACCGACGAATCCACGCCGCCCGAGAGGCCGCAAATCACGCGGCCCTGGCCGACCGTCTGGCGAACGCTGGCGATGGTCTCGTCGATGAAACTGCGCGCCGTCCAGTTCGGCTTCAGCCCGCAAATCTCGAAGACAAAGTTGCGCAGGATGTCGGTGCCCCGCGGCGTGTGATGGACTTCAGGATGAAACTGCACCGCGTAATACTTCTGCGCGGGATTCTGAATGGCCGCGACCGCGTTGGAGGTCCGGCCAATCAGCTCGAAGCCCGACGGCAGCTCCAGGGCTTCGTCGCCGTGCGACATCCAGACGGTCAGCGGGCCAGGCAGCCCTTTGAACAGCGCAGAATTGCTGCTCAGCAATTCGACCTGAGCGTGGCCGTACTCGCGCTTGTCGGCCGCGCGCACCTTGCCGCCCAGTTTGTACACCATGAACTGCAAGCCATAGCAGATGCCCAGCACCGGCAACCCGAGATGCAACACGCGCTCGTCCGCCGGCGGCGCATCGGCGTCGTACACAGACGATGGCCCGCCCGACAGCACAATGCCCGCGGGTGAGTAGCTCTTAATTTCGTCGAGTGAGGCGGTGCAAGGCAGAACGACGGAGAAAACGTTCTGTTCGCGGATGCGGCGCGCGATGAGCTGCGAATACTGCGCGCCAAAGTCGAGGACGACGATCGCTTGTGTTTCCACCATTTACTTTGCCAGAGGACGCGAGCAGTGTAAAGCGGGGAGTCAGCCGTTAGCAATTAGCTGTAAGCAACTAGCCGTTAGTGGTGCCCCAGTCTTCGCGCCGTGGTGGCATCCCAGCGAACCGAATTCCCAAAACCGGAAAAGGCAAGGTTACTTTTGTAAGAAAGCGTGAGCTTTGTCACTGATTTTCGCACCCGAAAGGAGCACGATGATGCAACCTCACTTCATCGAATCCCGTAACCCCATGGGGTTTTGGACATGGAGACAAGAAAAATCACGAAGGTCAATGCGAAGCCCAGCCAGCCTTCTGGCGTGCTTCCCTCTCCCGGCCATTCCGGTCAGAACGGAATACTGACGAGGAAAGAACTGAGCGTGGTGGAACTGGTGTCTTACGGATACGACAATCGCGCCATTGCGGAGTACTTTCAAACCTCGTCGCAAGCCGTGAAGAACATGATGCGGGTGATCCAGTTGAAACTGGGCGCTGATAACCGCGCCCATGCCGTCGCCGTGTGTTTCCGGAATGGCTGGTTTTCCGAAAGGGAGAATGCAGGTCCCGGGTCCTAGATTCCAACTGCGCGCCGGTCGCAGGTTGGTGAAGACCGTAAGGGGTAGGCAAATCTTATGGGATTACTGGCCCTAGGAGACGGCGCCAGCAAAGACACTCCATTTCCCCAACTTCTGTCTCGAACCGCCGGCAAGGCAATGCGCACGGGCCTCGACTGCGGAGCCATTTCAGCCGAATCCTGTCTTGATCGCCGCAGTTGCGATCGCAGAACCATTACGGCAATCCAGAGCGCAGTAACAGGCACCAGATGAAACCCGACTTTTTGCCGCGCGCAGCCGGTTCCGAGCCGCGAGATCAGTTCAGGATGTGGGCTGCTCTGGTTGTCTGCTTGACCTTGGGTCAGTTTGCCGCAACGGTGTTTGTTCCTCGCTCTTTTTCCCTCACTCTGATCAACGACGTGATTGAGTCTCTTCTGATCTTGTCGGCGATGCTGGTTTTTCTGGTCAACGCCAAGGCCGGCCCCCGGCAAACCCGATTGTTCTGGATGCTGCTGGCGACATGCTGGGCAGTGATCGTGGTCGCGCAGGCCATATGGATGTACTTCGATCTCGTCCTGAGAAAAGAAGTGCCCAACCCGTTTTTCGGCGACATCCTGTTGTTCCTCTCCAATATTCCCTTTCTGGCGGCCCTGCTGCTGCAGCCCCATGTTGACCCGGTCAACGCCCGCAAGTCGAAGGGCAAGGTAGATTTTCTCTTGCTGCTTCTGTGGTGGCTCTATCTCTACGTGTTCTTCGTCATTCCCTGGCAGTACGTCGTGGTTGACGACGCAAGAGAAGGCATGAACTACAACCGGCTGAATGGCTTGTTGGAAATTGTGCTGCTGGCGGCGCTGGGCTGGTTGTGCAGCCGGAGTTTCGGACGCTGGAAAAAGTTTTATGCGATCGGTTTTGCAGCCCAATTGGTAATAACAGCGGGCCGGTACCTGGCCAACGTAGCCATCGACAAGCATATTTACTATCCCGGCAGCTGGTACGACGTGCCCTACTCGGTGGGGCTGGCAGGGTTCTCGATTGCCGGCTTATTTGCCTTCACGCTGGCGAGCATTCCTGCCGGATCGAAACAAGCGAAGGCGTCCGTTCCGGTGACTCAGCTGGGAATGCTGGCCGTGCTGTCTTTGCCGGTCATGGGCGTATGGACTGTGCTTAGCGGGACCACCCCGCCGGCAGTTACCCAGTTCCGGGAACTGGTCACGCTCAGCACCGTACTGTTGATGGCATTTCTGGTATTTGCTAAACAGCAGCGGCTAAGGGTTGAACTGGCCAAGGCCAATCAGGTACTCCAGGAAGCCTCGGCGACGGATCCCCTGACTGGGGCGCGCAATCGGAGGTTCTTCGACACAACCATCGCCGGCGATGCGAACCAGGCTCTACGGGCGTACCAGTCCCAGGAATCCCGCTTTAATGACCTGATCTTTTTCATGGTTGATCTGGATGATTTCAAGGATGTGAATGATAAGTTCGGACACGCTTGTGGAGATCAGGTCTTGCTGGCGGTGACCTCGCGGATCAGGTCCGTGATTCGCAGCTCTGACGTGCTGGTGCGGTGGGGGGGCGATGAATTTCTGATTGTCTCGCGCTACTCAAATCGGGCGGAAGGGGCGACGTTTGCCATGCGGATTCTATGCGCCGTCGGAAATCCAGAATTCGCGGTGGCCCAAGCCTCCGGCATCAAGTTGCGCCAGACGTGCTCGATCGGTTGGGCGGCCTACCCATGGACTGCCAACCAACCCGCAGCCGTTCCTCTGGAGGCGGTCCTCGGATTGGCCGACCAGGGCCTTTATGAGGCCAAATCGCTGGGAAAAAATCGAGCCATTGGGGTCTCGCCCTCGGACCACGGAACGAAAATACTGTTCGGCACCGCCGGCGATCGAATCTCTACCTATCGGGTGGAAACCATTTCCGTCGAGGGCCCCCCGCAGCCACCCCGGGGAGTGCGTGCAAACATCTAGAAGCATTCAGCACTCAGCACTCAGCATCCAGCCAACGCGGCATGATCCCTGGCGGGCGTAGTGATTGGCTGACAACTGGCGAACGACAGCTGTTTCTCGCCGCCTATAATCTTCTCCATGCCGTTCAAGCGCCCCAGCAAAACCTACGACGGAGAATCGCTCTACGAATACGCTGTGGGCGCGCTGGCGCGGCAGATGCGCACCGTGGCCGAAATTAAGCGCCTGATGCGCAACCGGGTGAAAGACCAGGAGCACGGCGAACTGCTGGTCGAGATGGTGGTTGCCCGCTTGAAGGAGCAGAAATACCTGAACGACACCAGCTACGCGGAAAACTATTCGCGCTTCCGTAAAGAGAACGAAAAGTTTGGGCGCATGCGCGTCATCCAGGAGCTGAAAATCAAAGGCGTACACGGCGACATCATCGACAGCGTGGTCGGCGCGGCCTACGGCGACGTCAACGAGGAGCACCTGGCGCGCGCGTTTTTGCAGCGCAAGCGCATCGTCAAGCCCGCGGGCCGGAAGCAGGCGGCGCGCGTGTTTCGCACCCTGATGCGCGCCGGCTTCAGCAGCCGCATCATCTTCAGCATTCTGAAGAAGTGGGACGTGGACGACGAGACACTCTCAGCGCTGGAAGACAGTTCTCAGTAGTCAGTTGTCAGTAG
>CAWCSJ010000007.1:0-72015 GCA_963798185.1 uncultured Acidobacteriaceae bacterium | reverse complement strand
CTGCTTAGTTGCTCAAAACTCTCTCGAATGGCAGCGACAGTCGCTTGCCCATCCGTAAGCAACGTCGTCTCACCGCCGAGCGTGTCGCTGAAAAGCGCATGGAGCGCCGTAGCGTCACGGCTGGCGCAGCTCAACCAGTTGATCTCCGCTGAGTTGTACCGGTCGATCCCAATGAATAGCCCCTTAAAAGCCATACCGATCCCTCATTACCACCCACTTGCCAGATGTAGATCCTCATGCTCAAACGCCGACGCCATGCGGTCGATCTCGTTTTTCGTCAGGCCGTGCCGCGCGGCTTCGTCGCGCCACTTCGATACGGCCGTGCCGACCTGTTTTGCTATTTCGCGGGCCTTGCCATCTTCCAGCTCGAAATACCCCGCCACGTCGAGGGCCAGCGCGAGCGAGGCCGTGTTGTCGTCCTCGTTGATCGCCGTGGCGAGGATGCGCGGCTTGATGTCGGTCGGCACGGGATTGAGATCGTAGGCCGGTGAGAGGCGCCAGCCCTCCTGCCCCGCATAGAGAAAGCCGTGATTGCGCAGGTGGTCGTCGGTATTCGAGATCAGAATGTTGAACACCAGCCGCCGCCATAGTGCCTCCATATCGGCTTTCGCTGCGGCTCCGTGCTGGCGCAGCGCGTCGACAATTTCCAGATAGCTTCGTGATTCATTGTCTTTTGATCCCAGCATGCTCATGGCGGAGAGGAAAGGAATGCGCCGCTTGCCCTCCCGGTCAAAGCGGCGCAGCAGAAGAACAGGCTCTTTGGATATGGTTTCGACGCGACTCTCGGGCACTGCGATGCCGGCTTTCTTGGCAAGCGTCAGAGCCACCGCTTCCCAGATCACGGTGTTGATTTCATCGTCTTTGCGCGGAAACTTCGCGATCGCGAGATGGCCGTCCTTCTCGATCACCGAGGCCTTCGGGCGCGCGCCGCCGAGCGACGATCCCGGCGCGAACAGTTCGCGCAAATCCTCTTCGGTGTCCGTGTCCTCCATGACGTGTTCCGCCGCGGAGAGCAGTTTCGGGAGTTCGACCAGAGGCGGAATGCGCTTGACCCCCTCCGGGCGCAGGAATGGGCCGCCTTCCTTTTCGGAAAATCGCAACGCGCCCTGGCGCGCCTCGTCGTCCACCAGCAGCAGGAAGTCGATTTCCTGAAGTGTGCGCGGCGCGGTGCCCTCGCGCTCCGCGCGGCGTCGTTCCATGCGGCGCATGAGCGCCCTGCCCCACCGGTCCGGCGCCGAGTCGCCGATCGCGCCGAACATCGGCGTATCGGCAGGCGTGTGAAACGGGCCGGGACCAACTTGCAGGGCGGGCTCCAGGGAGAATCGCGCGGGATTTTCCAGCCAGACTTTGTCGTATTCGAAGGTCGCGCTTTCCTTGTTCTTGCGCACATGGGCCCATAGCCGCCCCATCAGGTGCGGAACGCCGTCCAGATCCACATACACAAAGGTTTCTTTGTCCATCACTTGTCTTTCCCGCGTTTCTGTTTGCTCGCCCCGCGAATGCGCTGCGGCAGATTCTCCTCTTCAAGTTGCAGGCCCACCGGGTCGTTTTTCGGGGCAGCGAGGTCGCCGAGCCGGTCGGCCATCCCCAGCACATAAAGGACAGTGGCGTAGCTTCCGATTGAAACGCTCGGATCGCCCCGCTCCACCCTGATGAATGTCGGCTTGCTGATGGAGGCCCGCTCCGCCGCGATCGCCATGGGGATACGCCGCCGCCGCCGCGCATCCTTAATATCGTGGCCGAGCTTGCGTAAAGCGCGGGAAACGGGGATGGGCAGCTTCAGCACGGTTCGATTTCCTCATACTTAAGGTAAACAATAGTTGACCATACATTGCATAAGGTAAACTATAAGACACCTTAAGTCAAGGTCGACCTGTTTGGCGTGTCCGGCGTACCGCCGGCCGGGCTCTATTCCGCCGCTTTCAAGACGGCGTCACGGAGCCTTTCGTCTCGGCCTCTGGTGACGACCCTCACGCAAAGAGCAAATAGATTCAATGGGTTGGACCTAAGACCTGCGGCAGGACATAAGCCAAGCTTGACTGATCTAGACCCGACCGCGTATATTTATAAAGTTAGTGAAGTTTGTGAGGTTTATGATGTCAAGCGAGCCAGATCCGCGCACTCTCAAGCATCGGCCCGTAGTTCTGATTGACTATGCGGGTCATGATGGGTTCTACCCCGCGGCTGGAACTGATTGTCGGTACCTTAGCCTGGGCTGGGCACAATACGACCCGCGCCAGTTGTCAGTGAAAACGCTCCGGCACACTGGCGATCGGTGGTCACGTCAATCTGAGGAGTTGCCACTTCATCGCTGCATCGATGCCACAGCTTTGATCGCCGAGGTAGTGGCGCAGTCCCGAGGATCGGACCAGGTCACCTTCGGGGAAGGATTTCTGGAACGGCAAGACCAAAGTGTGTCTGTTCCGCTCGAATTCGGCAATGAGCGGGAGCGTTCCGATTTCGAAGCAAAGCTGACTGACCCTCTGGTCATGCGGCGGCTAGGCAAGTTGGCTGACGTGCTGATCGCGCTTCGCCGCGCAGGCCGTCTGTGAGCGGAGCGTATTATGCAGAATCGTTTGATTCCAGATCAGTCCTTGAACACTCCCCCCGTAGATCTTCTCGGAGGTGGGCAGGTTGTTGCCATCGTGGTAGGGCTTGAAAATTACCAGTCTCGACCGGAGGGCAAAACTCTGACAAGAGTTGATTTCGCGAGAAATGACGCCGAGGCGTTCGCCGAGGCTCTGAGGACTATCTACCCTGCCGATCGCTGGAGCCTTACGCTGTTACGCGACAGCGAAGCTACGTGCGTCAGTCTCAAGTACGATTTGACAATGGCGATCAAGTCTCTCGCGCCTGACGACCTTTTCATCTTCTACTACGCCGGCCATGGCTTCCACGGCGTGGGCGGCAACCGGATCACGGCATGGGACAGTACTTCGTTTAACATCGAGGGCACGACGCTGCTTCTCCGCGACGTTCTAACGGATCAACTCGCTGCGAGTTCCTGCCAGCGAGCGCTTGTCTTCGTCGATGCGTGCGCGAGTGGCTTCACAGCATTCGGCCGCGACGTGGTTACATCGATGAACCCACAAGAGCTGAAGGACTTCCTTGGTGCAGCCACTTACTCTGCGATGTTCCTGTCTTGCATGCCGGGGGAAAAATCGTATCCCGCGACTGCATTGCAACACGGGGTCTGGACACATTTTCTTCTCAAGGCTCTTAAGGGCGATGCTGAAGACGCCCTTGGACCGGAGCGTTATTTGACCGATACCGCGCTCCGCGATTATCTGCGCTCGGAAGTCTCGCGCTACGTTACCCGCGATCTGCAGGTACGTGGCAATCAGACGCCACAGGCGATAATCAACGCCACGAATACTTTCGCGATTCGCCAGGTACCTGCGCGCATCGTACCAGTCGCTCCGGCAGGCGATCTTTCGCAGGTGCGAGCCCCCATCGTGCGAGAGTATCTGGAAAGTGTTCAAAACAAGCCGATCAGATCGCTAACCGGCTTTGACAAGGGACGTGGCCATTTTATTCCTACGGCCGTGACCCTCGCTTCCACCAAGTTCGTGCGCAGTTTGCTCGCTGCCGAGATTGACGACGAGATTCAGGAACTCTATGAGACGACAAAGGCAGCCTTCAAACTGCGGCGGGATGATGTTCCACACTCTAGCGGAGACGGCCAGGGCAGCCTTGACACCGAGTTTTTCCGCTTCTCGATTGATACACGTCAAGATGACGACGATCCGGCCAAGTATGTCATCGTCAAGAGACTCGAACTGAGAGACGCTCCCGATGCGCATCTCGGGAAGATCGATGAGGTGTTTGGTAGCATGTTCGACGAAGTTGTCGTCGATGTTGATGCCGACGCTCTCGATTTCGACCACCTCGTAAATTTGTTCGAAGATATTGTAGAAGCGCATGGCGGCGTGCTGAAGGATGAACAGAACCTCAGCCAGTTGACCTACACGGCCACCAACGGTACCCGGATCAACATCGATACTCAACACGGCCGCATCAGCTTGGGAGGCGGTGGGCGCCAAGTCTGCTCAACATTGCTTGCGCGCGCTCGCCAGTATCGACTCGGGCTGACCGGGCAGTCACGTCTGATGTTAACGTAAAGCGTTTTCGCAACATCAGGCGTTAGTCGTCCTCTCCTCATCGCCTCCTTATCTGGTTGCCCTCAACAATCATGGGACTCTGACCGTGCGCGCCGGGAAGTCAACGGCCAGCCCGCTCCGAGATTCCGTGTAAGCCATGTGACTTCCCGGCTTTTCCGCCCGGTCCTGTCGATTCCCACGTTGAGGACAACCAGACAGAAAAGGAGTTACCGATGAAGACTTATATCGCTCTTATACGCCGAAGACGTGCGTCACTATTCGACCGTCGAAATCAAGGCTGTGGATACCGTCGAGGCCATCGAGAAGGCGCGGACTATCGATCTGACCGGCGTGCCGACGAATCCCGACTGGCACAACGCGGTTTGCCGGCGCATCGTCGAGGTCACCGACGAAGACGAGAACATCGTCGCCGAGTTCATACCGCTCGACACCGCTCCCCGCTTTCCCCGCTGACCGGAGGCATGCCATGACTGTCATTGATCTCTCCGAGCAGCTCGACGACATCCGTAGCCGCTACCCGGAATACTGGCATTCCGACGAGGCTCAGCGCGAGGTGCAGACGCTCTGGGGCGGAGCCGATTGCAACGACTGCGGCGTTTTTGAGCGCGACGAAACTATCTTCATCGAGCTTGATGGCCAGAAATCTCGGAGTTGCACCACCAATGCACGGCTTGGATGTTTTCCGGATGGTCATCTCGCCAAGCTCCTCCCATTCCTTTCGGGTGTCTGTGATTGTGATTTAAAGCATATCTTTGCCGTTCGGCAAGGTTATGGTTTAGATCGCTCCGATTGCCTTGCCGCGTCGGTATCAAGGAGAGCGAAGTGCTTGAATCAGCACTGCCCTTCCCATTACTTGTTCTGCAGTCCCGGCAACTTTATGGTTTACGGTTGCCGCCCGGCTCACCAGCGATCGACATGAAATGAAGGGTTGGCAGACCATTCGGCGGCAAGGATATGGTTTACAACCGGCAAAGATATGCTTTAAATGACAGTGATCCGATACGATGTCGCTATATTCGGCAAAGTCCTTGTGGCAGATTGCGCATTCGCCGCCTTGCTCGGCGATTTTCCGGTTTAACAGTTTCCGCATTTCGGCGGGAGATCGTAGCTCGCGATATCCTCTTGGGTGGTGTGGATCCTCGATGCGCTGAACGCCAAGTCCTAATCTCCGTTCCTTGCGCGCCTGCTCACGACCGCAGCAGAAAACCGATCTGTGGATCGGACAGTATTCATTCCGACGGAGTTTCATGGATATGCTCCAGTGTGATTTTGATTGATCTCGGCTCCTTTGGCTGACAATGTGGCACCGCTAGAAGCGCCCTCGACGTACGGTCCTTCCGCCACCGCAGCTTCTTCAATTGGCTGCGATCGTCGGCGCGACTCCAGGACCGTACGCCGATCTTTCAGCTGGGCACTATGAAGGGCGGACCGATTGCAGAAAGCCCGCCAGCTTGGCCGTTGCCTTGTACTGTGGAATTGGCTCCAGCTCCTTGAAGGCGCTGGTGAACGCGTTCGAGAGGCTCCACATGGTTCGCGCCTGGAACTCCTCATGCACGGGCTGAAAGTACAACTCGTGTACACGCCGCGCCAGGTGCTTCGGAAACCCCAGTTCGTCTTCGATGAACGCCTGGTAGATCAGTAGCTTCGCAGAAGCCGTTGACAACTGCAGCGCCTGCCATTCCTCGACCTGTTGCTTCAGCGGCCCGAAGTTCCTCTGAATCCGATCGACGCCGATGGCCAGGCTGTCTTCGAGAGAGAAGTTCTTCGAATGCTTCGCCAAGACGGGCGTGTACTCCCCGTGAAACGCAAGGTTCTCGCAAACAAAGACTCTGACGCCAATGGTCACACTGAGCCGAAAGCTTTTGTCATGGCTGTTCCGCAAGCCGATGGCGAAACGGCAGCCCTGGAATCCGGAGCTAAGGTCCATTACGCCGAACATCCGCATCCCGTCTGCAGACACGGCGTATTCCTCCTGCACGACGCCAATCTGGCGAAAGCCGAGTGCTTCGATTAGTTTCTCCACTACTGCGATATGCGGAATGGGTTTGTGGGTTGCTGTCCCCACGGGCGTTGCCACGCGGGCCAGTTCTTCCCGGGTTAGCTTTGCTCCGTAGGAGCACAGCGTCATAGTCGGAGCGGGCGCGGGTACTGGGCTAATAAGGACCGCACCTGGCTGTTCCTGCTCGATAAGGTTTGTCTCTTGCATCGAACTTCCTCCTAATGGAAATCGGGAGAGCCAGCAGACAACGAGGTCTGCAACTCTCCCGAGTGGGTTATGCCGCTTCCGGCGGCTCGGCACCCGCTCAGTGCGGGTCAGCTGTCATTGAGTGAAATCGAGTTGAAATCTGGGAATCGCCAGGGGAAACGCGGGCTCGCAGTTACTCCGCCACGTGTCCGCCGAACTCGCGCTCGCACTCGCGCCAGTAGCCGCAGTAACGGCGGGAACACATCGGACTGCTGCGATGCGGTGGGTAAATCCCGTCCCGGATGGACTCCTGCACCATGGGATAGAGAGTTTCGGCAAAGCGCCGGTCTTCGGCACCGACCTGATAACTCTGTTGGATCACCTGCACGGTCTTGGTTTTGGTGACCGTGTCCAGGCGACACAGGCCGCTGGCGCCGGGCGTGATCATCGCGTACGTCGTCAGCTGCAGACTGTGTTCGGCTGAGATTCCATTCGGACGCTTGGACGCCGTCTTGAAGTCCAGCACGCGACCGTCGGTGTCGAGCAGATCGACAATCCCTCGGACCTTCACCCCGGCAATCTCACCTTGCACAGTCTGCTCGACTGCATGTGGCTGCAGAGAACCAGCGGCTTCTGTCAGGTAAGCTGCGACGAGGATTTGACCAGTCGCGGCAAGCTCATCGCGCATCTTCATCATCGCGCAACGCAGCGTCGGCGATTGCTGACGACCATTCCTCCGCAGAAGACTTCGCGCAGTTCTTCGGCTTCCATGTCGCGACCTGTGCTCAGCTTCTGGCGGAAATTCCGAGCCAGTGTTCCATGAAAAGCTTTGCCGAGCGCCAGTGCTCCCGTGGTCGGCTCGCTCAATCCGATCAAGTAGCGGAAGTACCATTTCGCAGGACACGTCATGTAGGTGCTGACCTGGCTGGGGGAGAGCGACTCCCCCAGCGCCTCGGTTACGGCAACTTCTGTCATCGCACACCTCCGTCGCGGGCGTGCTGAATGAACAGGCTGAGCGCCATGGCACGCAGGTCTTCGCTGCCAAAACGGATCGAGAGTCCGTGCGCGGACGCGTACTGTTCCGCTGCAAGAGCTGCGTCGATGCTCGCCGTCAGTGCGGCGCGCAATGCTGTTTCCGCAGTCCCTGGACTGGTGGGTGTGCTGGCCGGCTTGCCATTTCCGTTGCCGTTGCCGTTGCCGGTCTGACGCGCGCAGCCGTTGTCGCCGTTCGTTGGCGAGCCGGGCGTATCTCCGTGCGCAGTCGCGCTCTGGGCCGGTGCTGCCGAACCGTCCGGCTGCACGACCCAGTCGACAAAACGCCGATTGCCTTCGCGACGTTCGGCCCGGCAGATCGCAAACGGCTCATTCTGCCGGATACCGAGCTCGACCAGTTTGTCCCTGACAATCGGCGGCACGTACATGACTCGTCCGTCGGTCAGCGAGTACATCACCTGATCGCCGAAACGTCCTTGCACTTTCAATCCATCCGCATAGGCCAACGTGGCCGTCACCGGCACATTGGCTTCAAATACAACTCGTTCTTTCATAGTTCACCTCCTGAAGATTTGCTTGTTGGTTGTTGGTTTGGTTGGCTGGGAATACACCTCCGGCTGTGCCATCGGCAGTCACCGGCAGTGTTGAAGGATTTGGAGAATGAGAAAACTGGCCAGTAGGCCGAGCACGAAACGAGCACACGCGAGCGAGCGGACTTGGTTTCAGGCGGGCGAACCGAGGCTTGAGGAGCCAATAATCAGCGACCGAAACGGCTCAGATCAATTCGATCCGGCACACGTCGAAAAACAGGTGGGAGGGAGCGTATATAGTCTCGAACCAAACTCAATGCGCCCAGAGGTTTGCAGCCCGGCCCGAAACTGATTCGAAAGCCTATGGAGAGGCAACGGAAAGTCAAAGCCTTCTGTCAATTCGGCAGGCACACCCGGCGTGCCAGGGCAAGCCGGGCACGCGCTCTTGTCGTGAGATCGGAAGTGAAGTGGTGTTGGGAAACTGCCTACGTTCCGGTTTTCGCCGGCAGGAGTTTTGCCAGTACATCCTGCAGTGAACTCTCTCTGTAATTCCCATCGTGCACCCGGGTGTTCAACTGCTCGCGCTTGAATTCATCGACCAATCCGAACACAACCAGTTGTTTCGTTCGCCAAAAAGCGTCCCTGAGCCCTTGCAGCAACGGATAGCTGGGCACCAGGTATAAGAACGCTTTCACCCGTTTCTCCGACTCAATGGCCTCGCGGATCTTTTCATATTTTACGGGGCTCTTCAGAGTGCGCTCGTACTCCACCGCAAAATCAACCAAGTTGTAGTGGAGCCGCACGGTCGCGATGCCGTCATACACCTTGGCATACGCCGTCGCCGGCGACAGATTCAAGACCCGAATCAAGCACTCCGGAATCCACTGGATCAGCGTGCGGTGGACCAACAAAGTGAGCCGGATATTGTTCACCTCCAGCGCATGCGGCAGCTGAAACTTGTAGGCATCCTGCTCGCGGTCGAGGGTTGCGCCGAAATAGTAGATCCCGAGGCGCTCCAGTGCCTGCAGGCCCGCGCGCGTGATCGAGTAGAGGGCGTCGCCATGCAACATCGGTAGCGCCTGTTTCCGCACCAGGCCACCGTCGACCATCCGGCGGATTCGCCAATTGAAGATCGGCCGGTTGCGTTCGTAATAATCCAACTGCGCAAAGCGGAACAGTTGCGCGTGCGTCACATACCGCGAGTCCGCCACAAACTTGAGAATAGCCTTGTCCTCAAGATTGTTCAGGTTGAGTGACCCCTTGCGATAGCGCATTTCTGGCTTACTCCGGGCGGGATGCTAACCCGGAAATGAATTCCGCGCAAACGGCCCCGATTTCGTTGATTTTTCGACAGGTTTGTCGTAGCCAGAGGCGTCGATGCTCGCGCTTCCGTTCGTTTGACAGCCAATCACTCCCGTGGAAAATAGGCGGCATGGTTCGTCGGGTGCGCTAACACAACATCCGACTGGGCCGCACAATCCAAACCAGTATGGAGCGCAAGGTAATGCCAAACCACAGCACCCCCGTAGAAAAACTCAGTCAGCTAGCCCAGGAAGCGCAGTCATTCTTCGAGCAGGTACGTGGCGAGCCCACGAACGCCTGGCGTCTGAGCGAATGGACCTGGGGTCACCTGTCGCGAGAACAGCAGGCAATTGCAGAAAGGTTGGGGCACGATCTGCGTCAGCAGATGGCGCTGCTGGTGCCCGCCATACAGAATGCGCCTCTGCTGGACAAGCGAGACCTGGCGCGGTTCTCTGGGCTGGGCCGTACCATGGACGCGGCACTTCGATTCCAGTCGTTTCGCACGCGCCGGGAGGCCGATCCCCGAGCGAGCCGCGTTTTCCAGCGCGCATACGACGAGATTCGCAGGCTGCTGGAACTCCTGCCATTGCAAGGGTCTTTCGATCTTTCGATGGTGGACAAATCAGCTACCAGACTCGGAAGAAACCGCCGCACGCGAAATTCCCGGTCAAAACGCGATTGGTGAAATGAATCCGACAACGGAGTTTCAAGCCTCCTCCCAGCTGGCCACCGAGGCTTCCCGGTCGAAAGCAAGAGAGCACACCCCTCCCAGACAAAGTGCGGCTGGTGAAATAAAGCTGCCCACAACTCTGCGATCGACAACCGCGGCGGCCTGGCGGCTTTCAGGTCAAGAGCCAAGGGACGCTTTTGTCCAGTCAAAGTGTGATTGGTGAAATAAAGGTGGCGACAGAGCTGTCAGGGACCATTGGCAGTGCTTGGCAGCTTCCGGGATCAAGTGCGAAGAGCTCTGGCTCCTAAGACAAAGTGCGTTCGGTGAAATAAATCTGCCGAGCACCCGTGGACCGAAGGAGTTGCTGACAACGCGGCCTGAGAGTCGCCCTGACGGTGTCCGAGCCCAGCAAGGGAAAAACGTCCCGTTGCCCAGCCAAAGTGTAATCAGTGAAATAAATTTGGCGACTGAGACGCCACGGGCGAATTGCAAAGCCTGGCAGCTTCAAATGTCAGACGAGAAGAGACTCTTGCGTCCAGTCAAATTGTTATAGGTGAAATAAATTTGGCGACTGCGATGCGACGGACGATTGGCACAGCCCGGCGGCTCCCGGTAGCAGAAGGGAAGAGACTGTTGCGCGCAGTCAAAGTGTGATTGGTGAAGTAAAGATGGCAAGTCTCTTGCGACGGGCTTCACCAATAGCCCCCTGATTCCGACTCTGAGAAGGGCAAAACGTCCGTTTCCCAGTCAAAGTGTAAACAGTGAAATAAAAATGGCGAGCCTCTTGCAAAGGCTTCACCAACAGACGCCTGATTCTGACTCTGAGAAGGGCAAAGCGTCCGTTTCCCAGTCAAAGTGTGATTGGTGAAAGAAGACTTGCGAGCGCGTTTCGCCGATGATGCTCTGGTCAAAATGCTCACTCAGCAGAATGGATTAAGGAAAAACTCAGTCATTAGATTTCTGCTGTATGCGAGATGTCCACGCCAGCACGAACGCTGATTGACCTTCTCCTTTGATGCGGCTCCCCACTTTGGTGGGATTCTGAACCCACTTCTTAGTCCATGCCTGTAAGAGATGCTCCTCCGAAGCAACCCCCACACACCTTACCCGTTTGACCGGATTCTGAATTGAGGCTAAAACCACTCCTGACGAAGCGCAGAAGCCATGACCGAAATACAGCTTTTGGACGAGCGGGAAGTATCGAAGCGCCTGAGCGTAAGCATCAACACACTGCGTTACTGGCGGCTCTCGGGCGATGGTCCGAGTTGGGTGAAACTTGGCCGCCTGGTGCGATATGATGCTGCAGCGCTCGAGAGTTTTGTCGGGCGCAACCTGCGTGTCTCAAAGGCGAGAGCGATCACGGAGGAAAAACGTGTCGCTCATTAAAAGAGGCAGTGTATGGCACTTCGCATTCCGCTGGAACGGCAAGCGATATCGGGGAAGTTGCAAAACCTCCAAGAGGCAGCAAGCCAAGAAAGTGGAGTCGCTGGTGCTCGCGCGCTTAATGGAAGACGGCCGCGAACCGGGAAACAAGAGAATCCCGACCCTGGCCGCCTTCTCGAATCGTTTCTTCAACTGGCTGGAAGCTCTGCCGGCAGATCGGTCACCCAAAGTACCTACCCGTAGGTACTACCGAATCGGCTGGCGGAGATTGGAAACCACACCCATCGCTCATATACGACTGGATCACATCACGGCAGATGATGCTCTGAACATCGAAGGAGCATCCGCTGCAAACACCAACAATGCTCTGCGCACACTTCGGCGCATGCTGAAAAAGGCGTATGAGTGGCAACTGTTATCGGTGGTGCCGGTTGTGAAACTCGTCGAAGAGCATGGACGAGAACAGCTTATCGAGCCGTGGATGGAGCAGCAGTTGCTGATCGTCACGAAAGGACCGAGGCTTACGCCGAAAGGCCACAAATCACGTGTAGGCTGGGAGCCCTTTCGTACGGTGCTGCTGATCATGCTGGATTCTGGACTTCGTCCTGGTGAGATCTTCCGGATGTGCCGGGAGAACATCTATTGGGACAAAGGGTTGATCTTCAACCCCCGCGGCAAGTCCCGCAAATCCCGGCGTTACGTTCCGCTGACCGAGCGCGTCAAGGCAGCACTGCTGATGCGCAAGGAAGGCAAAAACGAAGGCTGGGTGTTTCCGTCAAAGAAAGCCCAATCCGGCCATATCACCGATCGCGAGGTTTCCAAGCAGTGGCTGGAAGCCAAACGATTGGCGGGTATTCCTGAAGGGGTCGTCTTGTACTGTGCTCGCCATCGCTTCTCCACGGATGCGATGGAGGGTACGGGAAATCTGCTGGCGGTCATGGATGCGATGGGGCATCAGTCCGTCGATATCACGCGCATCTACAACCACTCGAATGTGACGCTGATTCGGGAAGCAATCGAGCGCAGAAATCAACAGTCGTGCGAGACGGTGCAATAGAGTGGCCACAAAAATGGCCACAGCGGCAAAAACAGGCTGTGTTCAGAAACGGCGTAAGTGATTGCAGCAGTAATGGTAGCGCTACCGGGAATACCGGGAATCGAACCCGGGTTTGAAGATTGAGAATCTTCCGTCCTAACCCCTAGACGATAGCGCCACTCCGACAGGCTTTTGCATTATAACAAGACGCCAGCGTTTATCAGCGTTTCAAGCCCTCGTCGCACATTCCGCGCAGGAACACGTTTCCTTGCGTGGTAGTCTCTGACATTGAGAAAATGCAGTTGACGCTGCCGTGCTTTTTTCTCGCAAATTCTCGCAAACCCCTCTTTTAGAGCCGCTTTCGGAGAGGGGGTTGACAACCTTGGTCCCCCGTAGCAGAATCCAATTAGGCGAACAAAAAGCGAAAGTCAATAAGCTTCCTGCCCCATACTCGCTCCGCCCACCTAGAGGTCCTTATGCCATCCATCGCCACGCTTCGTGCCCGCATTGAGTCTTCTCTTGGCGAGCACCTCTCCTCGACGCTATTGCTGCGCGAGCGCGCCGCGCCGCTGACGGTGTCAACCGGACTGGCGGCGCTCGATGCGCTCACCGGAGGTCTGCCGCGAGGGGCGCTCAGCGAAATTACCGGGCCGGCTTCCTCGGGACGCACCGGGGTAATGCTGGCTGCGTTGGCAAAAGCTACCGGTCGGCGAGAGGTTTGCGCGCTGGTGGACGCCAGCGACAGCTTCGACCCGGCTTCGGCGGCGACGGCGGGTGTGGATCTTGAGCGCCTGCTGTGGGTGCGATGCAGTGAACGTTCGAGTTTGCCTTCGCGGAAAGACCACTCGCCGCGGGCCGCGCTGGGCCGGCTCGAACAAGTGTTGAAGGTGACGGACCTGCTTCTGCAAGGCGGCGGCTTTGGCATGGTGGTGCTCGATCTCGGGGATATTCCCACCGAAAGTGCGCGGCGCGTGCCACTCACCTCGTGGTTTCGTTTTCGCCGCGCGGTGGAATCCACGGCGACCGTGCTGTTGCTCATCGAACCGGAACCTTGCGCAAAAACCTGCGCTTCCCTGGTGGTGCGATTGGAGCGCAAAGCGGTATGTGCCTGTGATTCCGTGGCGACTCCTGAGCGCATGGGACAGGAAGGCTGGCAAATTTTGTCGCACAGCAGCTGCGGCATTCCCGAGAACAATGTCGTGAGTCATGCCGCGTTATTGCAGGGAATGCAATTGCGGGCCGAAGTGGTGCGCCGCTCCAATCCGCTCCGCGCAAAAGTGGAGCCTGGCTCTTGGACGCAACGCAAACCAGTGCAGCCAGCTGACACCACTTTTGAACTGCGGGCGGCTTGGTGATGTGATTCTTCAACTTTCGACTTCGAGGCTTGGATGTTTGCTTGTATCTACGTTCCCGATTTTCCCGTGGAGGCCATCGTGCGCGTGGAACCCTGGTTGCGCGAACAAGCAGTGGCTGTGCTGGAAGGCAAAGCTCCGACGGTACGTGTGGTGGCACTCAATGAAAAAGCGCGCTGCCTGGGAATGGAGATGGGCATGACCAAGCTGCAGGCCGCGGTTTTCTCAGCTTCGGCGAATGAAGCGACCCATTCCAGCGATGCCAGCGTGAAAAATACCAGGACCACGCAGATCGAGCTTTCTTCCCGGCACGCGAAAAGAAAGCCGAAGCCTGATCTGGCGATATTGCGCCAGCGCTCCGTCGAGCAGGAGAACTCGGCCCATGCTGCGCTGCTCGACGTTGCTCATGCTTTTACGCCGCGCGTGGAAGACACTGCCCGCGACACCCTGCTGCTTGACCTGGCCGGGCTGGAAAGGCTGTACGGCGCGCCTGCAACTATGGCGCGCGATCTGGCGTCGCGGGTAAACGCGATTGCGCTGGAGGCCAATATCGCGCTGGCCGCAAATCCTGAAGCGGCCCTGCACGCCGCGCGAGGATTCAGCGGGACGACCGTGATTCCCGCGGGAGAAGAGGCGCATCGCCTGGGAGTGCTGCCGCTGCCGGTGCTGCTGGATGCATTCGATATCTCGCTAACAAACAGTTCAGCTTCAGATCGCGAACGCGAGAAGCTGCGGGAACAGATGCTTGACATCCTGGAACGATGGGGAGTGCGCGACTTTCGCACTCTGGCGCTGCTGCCTGAGCATGCGCTGGCTTCGCGGCTGGGCGAGATGGGCACGCATTTGCAACGTCTGGCACAGGGGATAGGCATGCGCACTCTGGCGCTGTGCGAGCCGGTTACTCATTTCGAAGAGGCAATGGAGTTGGAATCGGCGGTCGAAACGCTGGAACCGCTGTCGTTCGTCTTGAACCGGTTGCTGGAGCAATTATGTGCCCGACTGGAGGCGCGCGCGCTGGCGGTGCAGGAATTGCATTTGCGCTTAGAGCTGGAACGGCGCGTCGCCGACGAGGAGACAACGACGGCGCAGGAATTGCTCAGTGCTTCATCCCACATTGTGGGAGATTGTAATACTGTAGAACACGTTTTGCGCTTGCCGGTAGCCATGCGCAATAGCAAAGTTTTTCTCAAGCTGTTGCAGTTGGAATTAGCGGCACATCCTCCGGGCGCTCCCATTATTAAAGTATGGATTGCGGCCGAACCGGCGCCTCCCCGTTCGGCACAGCGCGGACTTTTCCTGCCGGTTACTCCTGAAGCGGAGAGGTTGGAGATTACGCTGGCGCGCGTCAGCGGCATTGTAGGCGAGCGGCGGGTGGGAATCGCGCGTCTATTGGATACCCATAGGCAGGGCGGCTTTCGGATGGAGCGCTTCGTGGCGGAGAAAGAGTCAAATCGAGTGGTTACTCCCACAATGTCAGACATCAGAGAAGCGGCGCGATTAGCGTTGCGCAGGTTTCGTCCTCCATGGCAATTGCAAGTCAGGATAGCAGAAGGACGGCCGGTCGCACTGACGGCCAAGCCAGCCCGTCAAGGAGAGCTGCAAGGGAAAGTTTTCTGGTCGGCAGGGCCATGGCGTTCCTCCGGAGACTGGTGGACAGAGAACGGGAAAAAAGGGAGTGAAGATCGGGCGGGTCCTTGGGACCGCGACGAATGGGACGTAGCGCTGGCGAATGGAGCCGGAGGCAGTGTGGCCCTCTATTGCATTTACCGCGAGCTGGCGAGTGGAAAGTGGTTTGCGGACGCGAGTTATGACTGAATGGGAGCAGTTGGCAGTTAGCGATTAGCCCATAGGTGGATTCGTATGCCGCAGCTTAGACAGTTAATTACAGGCCGTCTCGTAAATAGGGCCGGACCAGTTTTGTATCAGGGCACGACTTCAATCGTGCTGGAGCTGCCAGCCAAGATAATGACTTTAGCCGCTGAAGAAAGGGGCTAAAGCCCAATTGAGGGGGAACCTTTTCGGCACGGCTAAAGCCGCGCCCTGACACAAATCGCAGCAACGAATCGTGCTCACGAATGGCTGTCACAAATCGCAGCAACAAAGCGCACCACGCCACTTATGAAATGGATTGGAGAGAGCAACACGATGATCTAATCGGGGCCAAGCTGACTACTGGCTACTGCTTTTATGTTCATCGAACTCCACGCACGCTCGGCATTCAGCTTTCTCGAAGGGGCTTCGGTTCCCGAGGAACTGGCTGAGGTGTGCGCCGCGTATCAGATGCCGGCCATGGCATTGCTCGATCGCGATGGAGTGTACGGCGCGCCGCGCTTTCATCTGGCCATGAAAAAACTCAACCTCAAGGCGCACATCGGGGCAGAGATCACTTCCCTGCTGCCAAGCTATGCGAAAGACTCGTCCGGGGCTAAAGCCCTTTGCAGCGATGCCTTCTTCACCGGGCTAAAGCCCGGTGCTTCCACCTGTAGCTCCCCCGGTATTTACACCGGTGCTTCCACCTTTGCTTGCATTCCCACCCCTGCGACTCCGCGCGTGCCGTTATTGTGCGCCTCGCGGGAAGGCTATCAAAATCTCTGCCGCCTGGTGACGCGCATGAAGTTGCGCGCGCCAAAATATCCGGCTGTGTTGCCTCGTCGAGCAAAGGCCGAGTTGGATGACGAACTGGTGCTTGGTTCACAAGCCGTAGCTTCCTTGGGCGACCTCAGTGAATTCGCGGCTGGATTGATTTGCCTGACCGGCGGCGACGAAGGTCCGCTGGCCCATGCGCTGGCTACCGGCAGCATGGAGGCTGGCCGCAGCACACTCGAACAGTTGATCGCGATTTATGGGCGCGCGAATGTTTACGTCGAACTGCAGCGCCACTACAACCGCGCCCAAGAAGCTCGCAATCAGGCAGCGATTGCGCTGGCGCGCAGTTTGGGCTTGCCGTTGCTGGCCACGCAAGGTGCGCAATATGCCAAGCCGGAGGAACGCCAGATCCTGGATGTCTTCACCTGTATTCGCAACCATCGCACGCTCGATACGGCCGGCCGCCTGCTGGCGCGCAACAGCGAGCGCCATATCAAGACGCCGCAGGAGATGCTGCGTCTGTTCGCCGATCTGCCTGAGGCCACGGCGAACACCTTGGAACTGTCATCGCGCCTTGAATTTACGCTGAACGATTTGGGATACCAGTTCCCGCGCTATCCCGTCCCCGACGGCGAAACCATGGACTGGTTCTTGCGGACGCGCACCATGGAAGGCGCTCGCGACCGCTATCTGCGCCCCGGGCAAAGTGAATTGTGGCAGCGCGCGCAACGCCAGATCGAGCGCGAACTCGTGCTCATCAAGAAGCTCGATCTCGCCGGATACTTCCTCATCGTGTGGGACATTGTGCGCTTCTGCCGCGAGCAGGGCATCCTGGTGCAAGGCCGGGGATCGGCGGCCAACAGCGCAGTTTGTTATTCCCTCGGCATCACCGCAGTCGATCCGGTCGGTATGGACCTGCTGTTCGAGCGTTTCCTGTCTGAGGAGCGTGGCGAATGGCCCGACATCGATCTCGACCTGCCCAGCGGCGACCAGCGCGAGCGCGCCATACAGTACGTTTATCAGCGCTATGGCAAACTTGGCGCTGCCATGACGGCCAACGTCATCACCTATCGTGGACGCTCGGCGGCGCGCGAAGTCGGCAAAGCACTCGGTTTTGATGGCGAGTCGCTCGACCGCCTCTCTGGGCTGGTGAGTTCGTGGGAATACAAGGACCTGGATGACACACTGGAACGGCAGTTTCGCGATGCCGGTTTCGACCTGCGGCATCCGCGCATGCGCAAATTTTTCGAGCTATGCCTGGCGGTGCAGGACCTGCCCCGGCATTTGGGGCAGCATTCCGGCGGCATGGTGATTTGCCAGGGGCAGCTCGACGCCGTAGTCCCGCTGGAGCCTGCGACCATGCCCGGGCGCGTGGTGGTGCAGTGGGACAAGGAGGATTGCGCCGATCTCGGCATCGTAAAAGTTGACCTGCTGGGGCTGGGGATGATGGCTGTGCTGGAAGATTCCATCAACCTGATCCGCGATCACCACCAGGAAGACCTCGATTTGGGGAAGTTGCCGCCCGATGATCCCACAGTGTATGACACGCTCCAGAAGGCCGACACGGTAGGCATGTTCCAGATTGAGAGCCGGGCGCAGATGTCGTGCTTGCCGCGGCTGCATCCCACCCGCTTCTACGACATTGTGGTACAAGTCGCCATCATCCGCCCGGGGCCTATTGTGGGCCAGATGGTCAATCCTTTTCTGCAGCGCCGGCAGGGGCGGCAGGCTGTCGTCTATCCGCATCCGTCGTTGCAGCCGGTGCTGGAGCGCACGCTGGGGGTGCCGCTGTTTCAGGAGCAACTACTACGCATGGCGATGATCGCCGCCGGGTTCAGTGGTGGCGAAGCCGAGGAACTGCGGCGCGCTTTCGGCTTCAAGCGCAGTGAACGGCGCATGCGCGATATCGAGGTCAAACTTCGCGCGGGCATGGAGAGTAACGGCATTCCGCCGGAAGCGCAGGAGCAAATCATCCTTTCGATTACTTCGTTCGCGCTCTATGGATTTCCCGAGTCGCACGCCGCCAGCTTTGCCCTGATCGCCTACGCCAGCGCCTATCTCAAGTGTCATTACCTGGCGGCTTTTACTGCGGCGCTGCTGAACAATCAGCCCATGGGGTTCTATCATCCTTCCACCATTGTGAAAGACGCGCAGCGGCACGGGTTGCGAGTGAAGCCGGTGGACATTGCGCGGTCGGAGTGGCTGTGCACGCTGGAAGAGGAAGGGTGGAAGGGCACGGCTTTAGGCCCGGAGGCCACAATCGCATTCGCCGAGCTAAAGCCCGGCGCTTCCACCGCGCTGCGCATGGGATTTCGTTATGCCAAAGGATTGCGGGAAGAGGCGGCACAGGCCATCGTGCGGGAGCGCAGTAAGCGGCCCTTTGCATCCATCGCGGACCTGGCCCAGCGCGTGTCCGAGTTGCGCCGCAAGGAACTGGTGCTGCTAGCTTCGATTGGCGCTCTCAATTCGATTGGAAGCACCGGTGCGGTCGGCGAAATCGAGGTACCGCAGGGGCTAAAGCCCAGCAGTAAAAGAGCGGAGTGCGACACGGCTAGAAGCCGTGCCCTTTCAAAACAGGCTTACGATAAAGCTTTCAGCAAGCCGGTATCTGAACAGCGATTACATCGCCGCGATGCGCTGTGGCAGGTGGAGCGCGCCGTGCGTTTTGCCGGGCCGCTGCTGGAAGGAATTCCGGAGAGTGATACAGCTTCGCCACTTGCTCCCATGACACCCGAGGAGCGACTGGTGGCCGACTTTCGCGGCGCGGGGCTGACGGTCGGGCCTCATCCCATGGCGTATCGCAGGGAGGCACTGCGCCGGGCGCGAGTGCTTTCTGCGCGAGAGTTGACCCAGGTTGTACATGGCCGTTATGTGCGGACGGCCGGATGCGTAATCGCGCGCCAAAGGCCAGGCACCGCCAAGGGCTTCGTCTTTCTCAGCCTGGAAGATGAAACCGGAATCAGCAATGCGATCATTTCGCCCGATGTGATGGAGCAGAACCGCATTTTGATTCAGTCGGAAAAGTTTCTGCTGCTGGAAGGCGTGTTGCAAAATCAGGAGGGTGTGATTTCGGTGAAGGTTGATCGGCTTGCGCCCATGCGCGAGGCATACGCCGCTGAGGCCGTGGACGTCACCGACGCCGATGTGCGCTCGCACGATTTTCATTGAGGACCTAGCGAGCGGCCGTCTTAGCTTTTTGCTCCTGCCTTCTGCTCAGGGTATTCATACACCCCACGCCCGGCTTTGCGGCCCAGGCGTCCGGCCTTGACGTATTGCACCAGCAGCGGCGCTGGACGGAACTTTTCGCCCAGACTCTTATGCAGGTATTCGAGAATGTGCAGACGCGTGTCGAGCCCTACGAGATCGACCATCTCGAACGGGCCCATGGGATGATTCAAGCCTAACTTGAGAGCCTTATCGATGTCCTGCGCGGTCGCCACGCCTTCCTGCAACATATAGAACGCTTCGTTGCCGATCATGGCATTGATGCGGCTGGTGATGAAGCCCGGCGATTCCTTGATGACCACAACCTCCTTGCCCATGTGCCTGCCGACATCGACCGCAACCGCCAGCGTGTCGTCGTCGGTTTCCAGGGCGCGCACCACCTCCAGCAGTTTCATCTTGTGCACGGGATTGAAGAAGTGCATGCCCACACATTTCGGCGCGCGATAGGTCACCGAAGAAATTTCCGTGACGCTGAGCGACGAGGTGTTGGAGGCCAGGATGGTGCCGGGACGGCTGACCTTATCGAGCAGGGTGAAGATCTCGATCTTCGACTCCATCTCCTCCGGCACGGCCTCGATGACCATGTCCGCTTCGCGCGCCGCCTGTTCGACCGACGACGCATATTCCAGGCGCTCAAAAGCTTCGTCCGCGGCGTCTTTTGTCACCTTCCCGATTTCCACCGCCTTATCGAGGTTGGCGCGAATCTCCGTCTCGGCCCGGCGCAGCGCGGTGGGGAGAATATCTTCCAGGATGGTGCGATAGCCGCCCAGCGCCGCGGCATGAGCGATGCCACGGCCCATAATGCCGGCGCCAATCACCGCGATGGTGCGGACTTCAGCCATCGACTACTCTCCCTTTTCCAGCATCTCAATGACGTTCAGGAAGTTGGGATCGGCCTTGCGCATGTATTCGGCCAGGCGCTTCTTCTCTTCCCCGCTAAGCAGATAGAAGCTGCTATTGATGCGGCGCAGCGTCGCTGCAATATCGTCCACAAAGTTCATCATGCGAATCAGTTCACCAGTAGCAGCCATAACGTCCTTTCAAGTGCAGGTAAGAAAGCGGAAATGCGTTTGGGCTGGGTCGGCAGTCCAAGACCCTTCAAGATTTGTCATCACGAGCGCAGCAAGGGATCTGCTTTTTGCTGGTCCATCGAAAAGCAGATTCCTCGCGCCTAACCCCCGGCGCTCGTAATGACAATTCACTCTGTTGGCCGCTCCCTGGTGTAATGCCTCACGAGAAATTTCGATGCTCAGTAGAGGCACGCACCCTTCAAACGGCAAAGACCGGGCAAACACTTATTCTCACCGCCACCCGCAATTAAGTAAAGGAGACCGATTATTGAAAGCCGGACTCCCGCGGCGTGCATCTAAGGTGCCTGAGGCGTTTTCGCCGACGAAGTAGCAGTGTGTGCAACGCGAGCAAGACCTGAATGCATGCCAGTTGGCCAGTCCTTAGCGAGCCGATGTCCGAGCTCACCGAATGCTTCGAACGTCTAGCCGCCGAAAAGCGCGCTGCCAGCCCGCTCTCCACCTATCGACTGCAATTCAATCGCAACTTCCATTTTGAGGACGCGCGCAAGCTGGTGCCGTACTTGTGGCGATTGGGCGTCAGTCATTGTTATGCCTCGCCGCTGCTGAAAGCGCGCCCCGGTAGCGAGCACGGTTACGACATCGTGGACCACACCCAGCTCAATCCCGAGATCGGTAGCGAGCAGGAGCTTCGGAGCTTGGTGTCGGAGTTGAAGGCCCACGGTATGGGACTGATTCTCGATATCGTGCCCAACCACATGGGTGTGGGACACGGCACCAATCCGTGGTGGCAGGACGTGCTTCAGAACGGGCGGGCCTCAGCTTACGCCGACTATTTCGACATCGATTGGGAGCCGCTCAAGCCTGAGCTGCGGAACAAAGTGCTGACCCCGATACTCGGGAACCCTTACGGCGACGATCTGGAGCGGGGCAACATACAAGTGGCGTTCGAAGACGGCCGTTTCGTCGTGAAATATTCCGACCGGGTACTGCCCGTCGATCCGCAGACCATTCCCGCGATCTTTGAGTCGGCAGAAGAGCGACGCTGGCGCCATGGCGGGGACACAGGAACAGCAGAGCTAGCGTCTCTGCTCGAGTCGTTCTGGCAACTTCCGGCAAATCATGTGACGGATTCAGAGCGAGTCGCACGCCGCCAGGGCCAGATTCCGCCGCTGCTGGAGCGCTTGCAGAAACTCGCCGAGGATTCCAGCGCGGTCCGGAGCGCGATTGCGGAGGCCCTGTGGGTGCTGAATGGAACGCCCGGTAACAGCCAGAGCTTCGATGCTCTTCATGGTTTGCTGGAGGCGCAGGCGTACCGGCTGGCGTTCTGGCAGGTGTCGGGCGAGGAAATCAACTATCGCCGCTTTTTCGATATCAACGACCTGGTCGGTGTGCGCATGGAAAACCCCCGGGTCTTCGCAGAAACCCACCAGCTCATCCGCAAACTGCTTCGCGAAGGCCTCATTTCAGGCCTGCGTGTCGACCATCCCGATGGCCTGCTGAACCCGGCCCAATACTTCGCCCGGCTGCAGATGCTCTATGCCGCCAGCCAGTGCGCCGACACCGTTCACAACTCTCCGCTCGCCGAGGATGGCATCGAGGAGGGAATTCAAGCCGCCTTCGCACAACAGGACTGGATGAACCAGCATGCCCCGCTCTATGTGCTGGTCGAGAAAATTCTTGAGCCGGGTGAAAACCTGCCCGACAACTGGCCGGTCGACGGAACCGTAGGCTATGACTTCACCAACCTGGTGAATGGAGTCATGATTGACCGTCGCAATGAAAACCTCTTCACCAACCTCTACGCTCGCGTGCTTGGGGCCAGGATCAACAGCAACGATCTGATTTACGAAAGCAAGAAGCTCATCATGTACCGGGCCCTGGCGAGCGAAGTGCATGTGCTCACCGACCTGCTCAGCGAGATTTCCAGTCAGGACCGGCGCGCCCGCGACTTTACCTACAGCGTCTTGCGCAATGCCATCCGCGAAGTCATCGCCTGCTTCCCCATTTATCGCACCTACGTTGACGAGCGCGGAAATGTGACCGAGCGCGACCGCCGCTATATCCAACAGGCGGTGGCGGCGGCGAAACGCCGTAACGAGATCATGGCGCCAGCGGTTTTCGACTTCCTGCAAAGCATCTTGCTGCTGAAGGGCGATGACGGTGGAGCGACGATGTATGGCTACAGCAAGCAACTCTACTTCACGCTCAAGTTCCAGCAGCTCACCGGCCCGGTCATGGCGAAAGGACTGGAGGACACCGCCTGCTACGTCTACACGCGATTTATTTCGGTGAATGAAGTGGGCGGTTCACCCGGCAAGTTCGGAATCCCGGTGGCAGAGTTCCATCACAGCAACCAGTCGCGTGCCGAATACTGGCCGAACTCCATGCTGGGGACGTCCACGCACGACAGCAAGCGAAGTGAAGATGTGCGGGCGCGGCTCGATGTGCTGTCCGAAATGCCGCGTAACTGGGCCGTGCAAGTGATGAAGTGGCGGCGTATCAATCGCAGCCGCAAAGTCGAAATGGCCGATGAACGCACCGTGCCCGACAACAACGAGGAGTATTTGCTGTACCAGACCCTGGTGGGCGCATGGCCATTACGCATGGACACCGACGAGGAGCGGGTCAACTTCATTCAGCGCATGCAGCAATACATTGAGAAGGCGCTGCACGAAGCCAAAATTAACGTCAGCTGGCTGAACCCGAACGCTGAGTACGTCGCGGGTATGCACAATTTCATCGAGGCCATTTTGTCGCCGAAATATCGCGGGAGGGCGAACCTGTTCTGGGAATCGACGCAGAAGTTTCTACCCGCCGTGCAATACTTCGGCGCCATCAACTCTTTGACCCAGACCCTGCTGAAGCTGACCTCACCCGGCGTGCCGGACATCTATCAAGGTATGGAACTTTGGGATTTTAGCCTGGTCGATCCCGACAACCGGCGCCCGGTTGATTTCCATTTGCGCCAAGGCGATCTGGAACAGCTAACCGAATGGTCTAAGTCCGGCGACCTGCTGGGGCTTTGTCAACACCTGCTGCATGACTATCAGAATGGGCGAATCAAGATGTGGACCACCCTGCAGACTCTGAATTACCGGCGCGACCACCCCGAACTCTTCAAAGCTGGCCGGTATATTCCGTTACATTCCAATCGTGGCAAAGAAGAACACGTCGTCGCCTACGCGCGGGTGCGCCCAGGAGAAACCGCAATCATCGCCGCCCCGCGACTGAGTTACACCCTGATGAGGGGAAATATGGAACCGCCCCTGGCTGGGGCATGGAATGATTCGGAGTTGGTGTTGCCGCCGGAGATAAGGGGTTCCCGCTGGCACAACATCTTTACCGGCGAAGTGCTGACGATGACCGAACGCGCGCCACTATGCCGCGAAATCTTCGCTCGCTTTCCCGTCGCTCTCTTCGACGTGCGCTGACACCTGTTTCACGCACTCGCCGCGATCGGTAACTTCGACCAGGGCAGCCAGTTTTTCCGCCAGTGGCGCGGTCAACGCGTCGTGCTGCAATCGCCATGACCAGTTGCCACTCGTCTGGCTGGGAACATTCATGCGCGCAGCGCTGTCGAGTCCCAGTACGTCTTGCACGGGCACCACGCTCTGGTTTGCCACCGAAGTAAGCGCGGCTCGAACGAACGCCCAATGCACTCCATCCTCGCCAATCCCCAGATAAGTCGATGCAGCCGCCTTCTCCTCTGCGGTGGCGCATGAGCTCCACCAGCCCACGGTGGTGTCGTTGTCGTGCGTACCGGTGTACACAACGGCGTCGGGTTGGAACTGATGCGGCAGATATTTGTGGGCGCCCCGATTTCCAAAGCCGAACTGCAAGACCTTCATGCCGGGTATCTCGAGGGCCTTGCGCAGATCGTGCACTTCGCGGGTGATGTAGCCGAGATCTTCGGCGATGAAGGGCAACTTCCCCAGTGCGCTCTTGAGCGCTTTAAACAGGCTGGCATTCGGGCCGGCCACCCAACGGCCGTTGATCGCGGTGGGCTCGTCGGCAGGAATTTCCCAGCACGACTCGAAGCCACGGAAATGATCGAGGCGCACGATGTCGCAAGTCTCAATCGCCCAGCGCATGCGCTTGATCCACCAACTGTAGCCGCGCGATCGCAGCGCATCCCAGTCGTACAGCGGATTGCCCCAGCGCTGACCGGTTTCGCTGAAGGCGTCAGGAGGCACGCCGGCCACCACCTCGGGTGACAAGTCCGGCTTCAGGCGGAAAATTTCCGGGTGGGTCCAAACGTCGGCAGAGTCGTAGCTGACAAAAATTGCGACGTCGCCAATGACGCGAATGCCACGTTCACGGCAGTAGGAACGCAGAGCCGCCCACTGCTCGAAAAACGCGAACTGCAGAAAGCGCTCCTGGTCAAGTTGCTCGCGCAACTCGATGTGCAATTTCGCCATGGCATCGGGACGCCGGCGAACGATCTCCTCCGGCCAGCTGTTCCAAGGCTGTTCGCCGTAGCGTTCCCGCAAGCTGCTGAAAAGAGCATAATCTTCCAGCCACCAGTGGTTGTCGCGGCAGAAGCGCTCGTAACGCTCACGCGCCGCGCCCGACGCCGACTGCAAGAAGTTTACGGCCGCCTCACGAAGTAGAGGCAGCTTGTGCTGGCGCACGCTGGCGAAATCGACAGGAGAATCGCCATCGGGCACGGCGTCGATTCGCTCACGAGCAATCAGGCCGCGATCGGCCAGACGCTCCAGGCTGATCATGAGGACATTGGCAGCGAACGCGGAAGTACAGGAGTATGGAGAGTTGCCGTAACCTACGGGGCCGAGCGGAAGAATTTGCCACAAGCTCTGCCCGGCGGCGGCCAGCCAGTCAACAAATTCGTACGCCGCCGGGCCTAGATCGCCGATGCCACCGCGCGATGGTAGCGAAGTGGGGTGCAACAGAATCCCGGATGAGCGTTGTGAAAGCATGAGCAAGTGTTAGATGCACAGAGGTTAACTCTTATCGCCATCAACTGACATTAGTTCCAGTTGCGGCTGGCCAAGACAAAGCAGGCCAGCAGACTGCTCCGCTGGCCAAAACTCGAAGCCGCCTGGCTACGTTAGCTTCCTTCAGACTGGGCGGACAACCGCTCCATCTCGGCCTTATTGATTTTGATCTTTCCTTCCTTCTCCAACTGATCGCGCAGGGTTTGAACGTAGAGGCCTTCAAACTCGGAGCGCTTCTGGTCCAGCAGCGCTTCCTTCGCCTTGTCCCAGTTCTGCTTCACTTCTTCCGGCGATGGCTTCTGCACTTCCAGCACGGTCAGCACCACCCCGTTCGGCCCCCCTTGCAGAGGCCCGCTGATGTCGCCGGGCTTCATCGTGAAGGCGACGGCGGCACTACCATTCATGGGACCGAGTTCAGGGACTTGCGCGGTGCTATCGACCAACTCGCTGGTCTTGACCGAGGCGCCCAGCTCTTTGGCCGCCTTTTTCAGGTCGTGGCCGGCGCGCGCGCGGTCAGACAGCTCTTGCGTCTTCTGCGCCAGCATGGCCTGCGCCCGTTGCTGCTTAAACTGCCCCTCCAGTTGCCCCTTAATCTGTTCAAAGGTAGGCGTTTGCGGCGGCTGAATGTCGACCACCTGGTAAACCGCGTATCCCTGCGAGGTCGGCGCGGTGGCGGGAGGATCGTTCTTCTTGGCGTTGAACAGCGCGCTGTCCAAGTCCTTGGCATTGCCGACGCCGGGAAGAGGATCGGTCTGCGAAATAAAATCCGTAGTGATAATGGGCAGTCCTTTTTCGCTGGCAGCCTTGTCCAATCCGCCGGTGCGGGCCAGGGTCTGCACCGTGTTGGCCAGGTTCTGGGCCTGACCGGCGACCTGCTGCTGCTTAAGCAACGGCTCAATTTGCGATTTCACTTCGTCGAGCGGCTTCAACTTCGCCTGCTGTTTCGCCTCGACATGGATGATGTGGAAGCCGTAGTTGGTCCGGATTACGCCGGTGGTCTGGCCCGCCGGGGTGTTGAAGGCAGCCTGCTCGAACTCCGGGACCGTGCGGCCATGGGTTAGCGGTGGCAGCAACCCGCCATTCTGCGCGCTGCCCGGGTCTTCCGAATTCTTCTTCGCCAGGTCGGCAAAATCGGCTCCGCCCTTCAGTTGCTTCTCGATGTCTTCGGCCTTCGTTCGTGCTGCGTCCACGCCTTTCTGATCGATCTTGCCGTTAGCATCGGGCGCGGGGGTCTTGATCAGGATGTGCCGCACCGTCACCGTCTCGGGAATGCGGTATTCGTCCTGGTGCTGGCTGTAGTACTGCTGCAGTTGGGCCGGAGTGACCGTGACCTTGTCTGCCAGTTTGCCGGTGTCGATCAGAATGTAGCGCGCCTTAATCTTCTCGGGAATGGAATTTGCGTACTGCTGCTTGTTCTGCTCGTAGAATGCCTTCAGCTCGGCATCGCTGGTCTTGACCTGCTTCTTGATGTCGTCCAGCGCCAACACGGCGTAATCGAACTTCACCTTCACGCCCTGCTTTTGCACTTGCTCGGCGACATCTTTGTCGCTGACTGAGACGGCGCCGTTTACCAGGGCCAACAGTTTTCGCTGTGCAATCTCAGCCTTCACCTCTTGCTCGAACTGCTGCACGCTCAGGTTGAACTGGTTCTGAATGAAATCCTGATAGGCCTGTTGACCGATGAAGGTCCCGCCCGGAAATAACATCTGTCCCATCTGCCCCTGGTGCAGATAACCACGCAGCTCGTCATCGCTGACGCTCAGGCCCATGCGGTCGGCTTCATATACCAGCGCCTTCTGGGTAATCATGCCTTGCGCGGCCCGCTGCATCAAATAGGGCATGATGGCGGGAGGGACGTTTCCCTTGAACTGCTGGCGCCCTATGAGGCGGGCCTGCTCCGAGACTTCTTGCAGGCTGACGTCTTGAGTGCCAACCTTTGCCAATATTCCCGACTGCGTGACGCTCCCGCCAAACAGGTCGTTGAGGAAGCCGCCACCGGGAATGAGGGTGATTACCATCATCACGCAGATGACCAGAAGGATGCCGCCCAGCACAATTTTCTTGATGGGGCCGGGGGTTTGCAGAAATCGAATCATGCTTTAGGAACTCCAGAAAGGTAAGCTGAATCTCTGATTATAAACCAGCCCGCAGGAACTCACAGCCTCCGGAGCCTCTGGCGCCTCAGTCAGTTAGCTCCGCTACGAGCCACGCCCCACCCGTCCGAATGCTGTCTGGCTCCACTCGCTGGCTGAAATTCACCGAACAAGGGCAAGCACTTCCCAATCGGGGCATCCAATATGTTGTAATGGAACGAGCTTAGTATGCCGAAATCGTCACCAGGGGTGCGGCGGCGCGTGCTTGCCTTCAAACGCCGCCTTCGCGAATTAAAGATGATCGCCCACGGAGTGGCCTCAACCGACCACCCGGTGTTGGCGCACATCATTCCAATTCGCCGCTGCAATCTCGCCTGCGAGTATTGCAACGAGTACGACGATTTTTCCAAGCCGGTCGCGCTCGACATCATGAAGCACCGCGTCGATCAACTGGCGCGCCTGAAAACCAGCATTGTCACGCTCAGTGGCGGCGAGCCCCTGCTGCACCCGGAACTGGACGAGATCATCTCGCACATCCGCACCTATCCCGTCATCGCGGGCATGATCACCAACGGTTATCTGCTCACCGCCGACCGCATTCAGCGCCTGAACCGCGCCGGCCTTGACCATCTGCAGATCAGCATTGATAACGTGATGCCCGATGACGTCTCCAAAAAGTCCCTGAAGGTGTTGGACAAGAAGCTGCAACTGCTCGCCGAGCATGCCGACTTTCACGTCAACATCAATTCCGTGGTCGGAGCGGGGACGCACAATCCACATGATGCCCTGGTCGTGGGCAGGCGGGCGGTACACCTGGGCTTCACTTCCACCATCGGCATCATCCACGACGGCGAGGGGCAGCTTCAGCCGCTCAGCGAGGTCGAGCGCGAAGTATTTATAAAGATGCAAGCGCTGGAAAAGCGCCACTATGCCCGCTTCAACTGGTTCCAGAACAATATCGCCAACGGCAAGCCGAACCAGTGGCGCTGCCGCGCCGGGGCTCGCTACCTCTACATTTGCGAAGACGGCTTGGTGCACTACTGTTCGCAGCAGCGCGGCTACCCCGGCATCCCCCTGGAGAACTACTCGGTGGCAGACATCCGCCGTGAGTTTCTTACGGAAAAAAGTTGTGCCCCGCATTGCACCGTCTCATGCGTGCATCACGTGTCGTATATGGATTTCTGGCGAGCGCCGCAAACTCTTCAGACGCCGCAGTCGTCGGTGGATGCCGGCCAGTTAGTACAGATCGAATAACCAGCTCCCGGCGAGGCGAACGGCGACGTCAGCTCATAACCTTCGAGTTACCGTTCTTTAACACTTCCGAAAATCTCATTTCTATCTACTTTTATCTTCGCGAAAGCGCTATTCTGTGAGGCTCGTTTCGGCCCAAAAATCCCGTAAGAGGCGAGAGGGTTTGTGAGGGTACGAGTCTTCTATCACGATAAGTGTTTCGACGGCGCGTGTTCGGCGGCGCTGTTTACGCGTTTCTACCGGGAGCGCATCCGCGACGCCGAATTCGAATATGTAGGGTTGGTCCATCGCGCCGGCGCGCTGTTCAACGAAGACGATTTCACCGGCGACGAAAACGCCATCGTCGATTTCAAATACTCGTCCTCGCCGCGCATCACCTGGTGGTTCGACCATCATCAAAGCGCCTTCCTTACGCCGGAAGACGCCTCCCATTTCGAGCAGGAGTTGAGCAATACCAAGTTCTATGATCCCGATTTTCGCTCGTGCACAAAGTTCATCGCGAAGGTGACCGAGAACCGTTTCGGTTTTGATCCGGCGCCGGTGGCGGAGTTGATTGAGTGGGCCGACATTATCGACGGAGCACTCTACAGCGATCCGCAGGCTGCGATCGACATGAAAGAACCGGCGATGAAGCTGACTATGGTGATCGAGTCCACCCAGGACCCACAGTTCATCCCGTCACTAATTCCCGTGCTGGCCTACAAGTCGCTGGCCGAAATCATCGCCCAGCCCATGGTCGCCGCGCGCATCCCGGCACTGGCAGAACGGCACCTTCAGTCGATCGAAATCATGCGCGATCGCACCCAGTGCAAGGACGGCACTATCTTTTTCGACGTCACTGACCATGAGCTTGAGGGCTACAGCAAGTTTGTCCCTTATTATCTGCATCCGAACTGTGTTTACAGTGTGGGGCTGAGTAAGAGCAGCTTCCGGACCAAGGTTTCCGTGGGATCCAATCCCTGGTCGAAGATCGCACCGACCGAGAACTTGGCCAAGATTTGTGAGCGCTACGGCGGCGGCGGACACGCGCGCGTGGGGGCGATCTCGTTTTCGCCGGGAAAGCTGGAAGAGGCGCGCCGGGCGGCGCAAGAGATTGTCGCAGAACTGCGGGCCAGCTACCGCAAGCATTCGTAACCGAGGAGTTGCAGAATTTTCACATTTCGTTGACAACCCCTGAAATCCGCTCGCGTAATCTTCCTCAGCAGTACACGATGGGCGGATGGGGGTTCGGCAAACACACCTGTCGGGGCAATGCAGAGTGGTTTGTCCGTCCGCCCAAGGTCTGTTGCAGTCGGAGGTGATAATCCCCAGTTCAAAGGGACGAGCTGGGGATTTTTATCGCCGTTAAGTGCTGCACGAGTCTTTACCCAGTTTTCGCCATCTGCGAATTGTCATCACGAACGGCCTTGGCCGTGAGGGATCCGCTGTTTCTTCAGTAATCCGTCGCAACCACAAGTAAAGCGGATTCCTCGCTTCGCTCGTAATGACAATTTCAGGAGCGTCCATTCGGATCGCACCTCGAAATTGGTTGTAAAATACACAAGCCTTGCTGCGACCTCGAGACGCCCCTACCGGTGTCCAATGTTCGCGAGAAAGGGGAAATCGCATGGCTGCCGATTCCGTCCCGCGTGGCACGAACCATGGTGATTCCCTTCCCGCGCTACCCTTCGATAGCTGGAAAGACACTCATGCGACCCTGCACATGTGGACGCAGATCGTCGGCAAAGTTCGCCTGAAGCTTTGCCCTCTGGTGAACCACTGGTGGAATGTGACGTTTTATGTCACCAGTCGAGGCATGACGACCTTGGTAATGCCCTATAACCACCGGGGGGTCGAGATTCGCTTCGACTTCATCGACCACAAGCTCATCATCGAGACCTCCGACCGCAAGACGCGAGTCCTGGATCTGAAACCGCAGAGTGTTGCCGATTTTTATGCAGAGTTCATGGCCGCGCTCGCCGGAGTCGGAGTGAATATAAAAATTTGGCCGGTGCCGGTGGAACTTCCCGAGCCTGGAATTCCATTTGCGCAAGACACTAAGCACGCGTCTTACGACGCCGAAGCTGTGCATCGTTTTTGGCTCATCCTCACCTGGGTGGACGAAGTGTTTAAGGAATTCAGAGGCCACTTCATCGGCAAATGCAGTCCGGTGCACTTCTGGTGGGGCAGCTTTGATCATGCAGTGTCGCGCTTCTCCGGAAGAACTGCGCCTCCGCGGCCTGGCGCCGACCGGATTACCCGAGAAGCGTATTCCCACGAGGTCAGCAGCGTGGGGTTCTGGCCGGGTGGCGGCGACATTACGGGGCCAGCTTTCTATTCGTATGCCGCGCCTGAGCCGGCTGGTTTTGCCGAGCAGCACGTGGAACCCGCAAAGGCTTTCTACCATCCGCAGATGAAAGAGTTCCTGCTGATGTACGACGACGTGCGCACCGAAGCCTCGCCGAAGGCCGCAGTGCTGGAGTTCTTGCAAACTACCTACGACGCTGCGGCAACACTGGCGAAATGGGACCGTAAAGCTTTGGAACGTTGAATCAGGAGGAAGCTATGCCGACCGTTTGCACTCATCTCAACCAGATCAAGATCAGGCACACAAAAATCCACGTTTGCGAAGAGTGCGTCAAACTTGGAGACACCTGGGTCCATCTGCGGCTCTGTTTGGAATGCGGGAACGTTGGCTGTTGCGACTCATCGAAGAACAAACATGCCACCAAACACTTCCATAGAACAAAGCATCCGCTGATCCGCTCCATCGAGCCGGGAGAAACCTGGATCTGGTGTTACGTGGACGAGATTATGGCTGGGGAAATTACCGACTAAGAGGTTGTAACGACCCGAATCGCTAGAACCTGACCGCCCGTCCGCAAACCCAACGCCGGCCGCACTCGAGGTCGGCGTTGTCTCACGTAACGGCAACAATGGCTGCCGAGGGGGTGATTTGAGTCACATACCATTGCAGTGTTAGCGTGATAAAAGTAGTATCGCGGATTCTGGACAAGCTCGGAACGCCACTTGGCTTGGCGACAGCGGCTGATCAGAGACGCCGGGAGAGCACGGCAAGGAGAAATGATGAACCAGCGCATTTATATCGCCGCCTATAACCAGTCCAAGTTTGGCAAGCTCATGGACATGACCGTGCCTCAGATTCTGGCCAACGCGGTCACTGGCGTCTGTGATGAGATCAAAGTGGACCCGTCCGTCATTGACACTGGGTCCATCGGCTCGGCGTGCAATTTCACCTTGAACCATCAAGGCCTGCTCTCGGGTTTGGCGGCCACGGTCCCCGGACTGCAAGGAAAACCGATCGAGTCGGTTGAGAATGCCTGTGCTTCCGGCGGTCAGGCCGTGCTGTCGGTGATTTACAAGCTGCTGGGCGGCGTAGGCGACGTCGGAATTGCCATCGGCTACGAAAAAATGCGCGACTCCGGAGGAAAGATGGACGGCAAACTCATCGGCGAAGTCCTGGGATACTATTCGCATCCCGATGAGCGGCCCGGAAAAGTTTTTATCTTCCCGCACTTATTTGCGGAAATCATGCAGTGCTACCTGCAAGTTTATGGCGCCAGCGAAAGTGACCTGGCGCAGATTGCGGTCAACGAATATCAGAATGCCAAATACAATCCCTGGGCCCAGATGAATAAGGTGCAGATCACGCTGGAGCAGGCCATGAAGATTGAGGGCATCAATCGCTATGTCGTCGATGGCCTCCCGCTCAAGACCTACGACTGCTCGCAGATTACCGATGGCTACGCCGCACTCATCGTCGCCACCGAAGAAGGGTTGCGGAAGCTCGGCGTGCCCAAGTCGGAATGCGTCGAGATCGCGGGCTATGCGCAGGCCACTGATCCTCTGCAGAAGGAAGGACGCAACACCCTGGTTCCAACTGGGGCACACCGTGCAATGAGAAAAGCGCACGAAATGGCGGGTACTCTGCCGGCGGATGTGAACGTGGCCGAGATCCACGATTGTTTCACGGTCGCCGCGGCCATAGGGACGGAAGTCCTGGGGAAAGTTTCTCCCGGCAAGGGCGCGCGGTACTGGGTGGAAGGCAAGGCCGATGTCGATGGCGATTGCGCCATCAACATGTCGGGCGGCTTGATTGCCAAGGGACACCCCGTGGGCGCGACTGGCGTTGCCATGCTGGGCTCATGTTTCCGGCAGTTGAAAGGCCAGGCGGCGAAAGAGATTCAGCGCAAAGACCCGAAAGTGGCGGCCACCTTCAATATTGGGGGCGCACTATGCGCATCGGTATGCACGGTATTGCGAAATCCGGCATAATTGTGATTGCGACCTGTCGGATTGCCATGATCCTGTGAGCCTTTCCAGCAGCCGCTGCTCGGCGAGGTCACGACTGTGGTGCAGTAATGTTTTTCACCACTCCCAACTCGACAATCATTGACTTGAACTTCCGTTGTTCCCGTACTAATCTCCTACAGGACAAACCAGCAGCATTCCCATTCCAACTTTTTGCACGGTGAGGTCTTCAGGAGGAAGATGGAAAACGCGCTCGGCTTAGCGATGACAGGGGGCGGCGCTCGCGGCGCTTATCAAGCCGGAGTTCTGAAGCGGATAGGCGAGATAAACCGCATCCAAACCGACGGCAATCCTTTTCGTATCATAGGCGGTTCTTCCGCCGGGGCCATTAATGGCTCTGCTCTCGCCGCCGGCAGCGACGATTTTGCTCTGGCCACCAAAGTTCTCGCCCACCTTTGGTCCTCCCTTAAACCTACCGATGTCTTTCGCTGCGATGTTTTGTCGCAGGCCCGCAATTCGATTACCTGGATGTTTGATCTTTCTTTTGGAGCGCTTCTGGGAGGCGGTAACGCCCGCTCGCTATTGGATGCCAGTCCTTTGCAGCGCTTTCTCCGCACCCATCTCAATTGCGACCGAATCCAGGACAACATCAAGCGGGGGCATCTCTACGCGCTGGCTATTTCCGCCACCAACTACAACTCCGGCAACAGCTACCTCTTTATTCAAGGCGCCAAAGGCCACCCCATGTGGAACCGCAGCCGCCGGGTAACGCTGGCTACGAAGATCACCGTTGACCACATTTGCGCCTCCGCCGCCATACCCTTGGTCTTTCAGCCGGTGAAGCTCAAGACCGCAAAGGGTACTGCTTTCTTCGGCGACGGTTGTTTGCGCCTGCAACAACCTCTCAGCCCGATCATCCGGCTGGGAGCAAGAAGGATTTTCGCCATCGGCGTGCGCTGTGAAAGCAAGGAACATCAGGTAGATCCCACGGATCCAAAAGACCCTTCGCTGGCGCAAGTATTAGGCGTCTTCTTTAACGTAATGTTTCTGGATCATCTCGCTACCGACGTTGAACATCTCGAGCGGCTGAACCAACTGCTTCGCGACGGCCAAATTAGCCAGAATGGTCTTGAGGGATGCGAGAAGATGCGGACTCTGGTTCCCCTCCTCATCACGCCATCGGTCGATTTGTCAGAACTGGCAGCCCAGCACCAGCGCGACATGCCGTACCTGATCCAGTACTTTGTAAACGGTTTGGGACGCGACGCGGCGGCCTGCTCCGATCTGATGAGCTACCTGTTGTTCACGCCGAAGTACACACGGGACCTCATTGACATTGGTTACAACGACGCCGACAAGCAGATCGACGAGATCGAGGATTTTCTGTACTCGTCCGACAACGATGAGGCTGGGTCCCAAAGCCGTCCCGTCGGCGCGGGCAAGTCGCGACAGCTACGCTCTATCACGAAACCCGCCCCCAGCCTGGTCAAGTCCCGCTGGTGATTCTGCATCGTTGAGCGTGCTATCGCGTGCATAAGGCGTCCTTGGGGTGTTTCTTATTCACTACGCGCACGCCATTGCGCCAGCGTTCATCTAATTGCACCAGCGTCCACTCGATTCGCGGCGAGAGATAGCGCAGAAGAACGTCGCTGGCGGGATGCAGCCGCAACACCGGTGCGACCAGGAACAACAACGGCGGGGCGCTGGAGAGTTCGCGTTTAGCAAAGTATCCGTGACGCGCAAATTCCCCGTGCTGCTGATGCCACCGCACCCTCGCCCAGTAGTCCAGCCCTTGCAGCGGCAGATGAATGTCTTCGTTGGCTTTCAGCTCCAGGATCGCCAGCCTGCCGTCGAGCGTGCAGGTAAGCACGTCGAGCATGGCGCGGTCGGAGGCCGCAAACGCGGGCACTTGCGAGTACACGTAGCGGCCATCGAGCCGCTCGTCAATCACGCGAACCTGGCGCGTGATCAGGGTTTCCAGCCAGCGCTCGGGGCACAGACGAAAGAACAAGTTGGTAGGCGAGCCTTCGGGTTGGCGCTGATCGAGGATGCCCTGCACCAGTTCGCGGAATAGCGCCTCGGTGGTTTCGTCGAGCACGTATTCCGCCGAGCCGATGCCGAAGAGGATGGTCTCGGCATTGCGGAACGATCCGGAAACTGGCGTCAGCCGGGCCCGCGCAAACTCCAGGCCGAACAAACGAAAAATGATTTCCGAGGCGGACTCGACCGTAATCTCCGCCGCCGGCGCCAGCGCCAGAACGCGTGCAATCGACGCATTGAAGCGCAGTCGCGCGCCCGGTACATCCACCGCCTGGGTCAGGCGCGTAATGATGTTGCCGGTATCCGGAACGTCGAGGGCAACGCAGATTTCCGAGCGCTCGTCCAGTTCGTAAAGCTGCCACTTGGCGGCCTCGGGATGAAGATGCGCCGCGCGCTGGCGTACGATCTCGGCTCGTCCCGGCGGCAGAAACAGCTTGAGCCCTTCGACGTGAGCGCGCCCGGCGAACTGTTGCCGCTGGTAATCCATCCAAAGAATGCCGAAGGTGAGCGCCGCATCCACGCACGGCTGGGTCTCGCCGGCGTTGACGCCGAGCACGGCAAATGCCGACTGACCAGCCCGCACCACGGCGCGGGTGTAAACCGGGCTGAAGGAATGTTCCAGGTCGGGACTACTGCTCAGGTGCTCGACCTTCATCCCGGGATACTCCCGCAGCAAAACCCGCTGCAGCAAACATAGATACTGCGTGCGGGCAGCGTGCTGGGCGGATCCCTTGCGCCGGTCAGGGTTGGCGCAAATCTCCAGCACGCTCGGTTGCGGGTGACCAAAGCGCGTCACGTGCAGTCGCAGAGTGCTGCCCTTCACTTCCGCGTCAAGCACCCGGCGCACGGCGTTGCGCTCCTCCGACCACAAATGCAGAACGCATTTGCCTTCGCCCGAAACCGAATACTTCGCGGTGGCGAATTCAAACAGCAACTCGCCCTCTTCGACGGCCACAGCCTGGGGGGCATCCGCCAGGAATTGCTCCAGAAGTTTGGCCAGAACGGTAGTCGAGATAGCGCGGGTTTGCATGCGAGCCGGGTTTCACAGAAAGGGTACTCCCCGCAGGGGAAAGTACGCAGTCACGCTCGGCACAGCTCTATGTGATAATCAAAGCTCAGACCTCGGTCCTCCGCCGCGTCTTCCCCGGCCGCCGAACATCCAATAGGTGTGATTATGGACAAGAAATTCTTCTTCGACCGCTACGGGTTGGCGCAAGCCGATATTGAGCGCTATCTTTCTGCGGCGCTGTCGGCGGGTGGCGACTTCGCTGACCTTTATTTCGAATATCAAACCTCAACTTCGGTTTCGCTCGACGAGAGCATGGTGAAGTCGGCCACGCAAGGCATCTCGGTGGGCTGCGGGGTGCGCGTGTTGTCGGGGGAACGCACCGGTTACGCCTACACCGACGACCTCTCGCCCGAGCGACTGCTGCACGCCGCCAGAACTGCGGCGCTTATTGCCAGCGGTCCGGCAAAGCAGCCGATCGTGGGCCTGACCAACAATTCCGCGCACAATCTTTATCCCGTGCCGCTGCCGTCAGTGGAAGCTGAAGTGTTGGCGAAGGTTGACTTGGTACAGCAGGCCGATAAAGCGGCGCGTGCCTACGATCCGCGCATTCACGAAGTGCGCGTAAGTTACTCCGACGAGCTGCGCCGGATTCTGGTGATCGGTTCCGACGGCAGCTTCGCCGAGGATGCCCAGCCGATGGCGCGCATCAGCGTATTCTGCATTGCCAAGGACGCGACGGCGGGTTCGGCACGCGGCACGGCGGGTGGCGGCGGCCGCGTCTCCCTGGATTACTTTCAGGGCGAGGCCTCGCCAGAGCATTTCGCCAGGGAAGCCGCGCGGCAGGCCATTATTCAGCTCGACGCGCGCGAGGCGCCGGCCGGTGAAATGGAAGTCGTGCTCGGACCGGGATGGCCGGGGATCCTGCTGCACGAAGCCATCGGACATGGCCTCGAGGCCGACTTCAATCGCAAGAAAACTTCTGCCTTCTCCGGAATGCTGGGCCGGCGCGTCGCCAGCGACAAATGCACGGTCGTGGACAACGGCACCATGCCCGGCCGTCGCGGCTCGCTGAACGTGGACGACGAAGGCAACCAGACCGAGAATACGGTGCTCATCGAGAACGGCATCCTCAAGGGCTATCTCTCCGACAAGCTGTCGTCACGGCTGATGGGCATTCGCAATACCGGTAATGGCCGTCGCGAGAGCTACCAGCACATTCCCATGCCCCGCATGACGAACACCTACATGCTGGCCGGACAGGACTCGCCGGAAGACATCATCAAGTCGGTGAAATACGGTGTCTATGCGGCGAACTTCGGCGGTGGGCAGGTGGACATTACCAATGGTAAGTTTGTTTTCTCCGCCTCGGAAGCGTATCTGATCGAGAACGGTATCATTACTTCGCCGCTCAAGAATGCGACGCTCATCGGCAACGGACCGGATGTGCTGACCAAGGTCTCGATGGTGGGCAGCGATCTGCAACTCGACGAAGGCGTTGGCACCTGCGGCAAGGACGGACAGTCGGTGCCCGTGGGCGTGGGCATTCCGACATTGAAGGTGGACCGGCTCACCGTGGGCGGCACGGGCGGATAGCTCTCCCCATGGTTCGGGTAGTGCCGCCTTTAGGCCCGCGTTGACGTATTTTATTTTTGTCATCACGAGGCGACTTCAGTCGCCGAGGGATCTGCTTTTTTGTTGCGTCTATTGGCATCCCGTTAAAAGGTGTCTATACCACATTGTGACATTATGACAACGTAGGACTTATCCATGACTGTTTCGACTCAAGAAAATCCGGGCACTGCGCCAACCGCATCCACCGATCTGAAGGAAATTGCTGGTGACGTAGTGCGCCGCGCCATGCAGGGCGGGGCTACTGCCGCCGAGGCCGTTGCCATGGACGGCAGCGAATTCTCTACCGTGGTGCGTCTCGGCGAGGTGGAGACCCTGAAGGAATCCGGCTCCAAGGCCATCGGGGTGCGCGTTTTCTTCGGACAGCGCGCCGCCAGCACCTACTCCAGCGATCTGACGTCGGAAGGCGTGAAGCAGTTGGTAGATTCGGCGCTCGCTCTGGCGAAGGTGACCAGCGAAGACCCCTTCGCCGGAATTCCCGAGCCGGCGCAACTCGGCAAACTTGAAGGCAATCTCGATCTTTATTACGACGACGTGTACTCGCTGTCCACCGCCGATCGCATCGACTATGCCCGCCGCGCTGAGAAAGCGGCGCTCGACGCCGATCCGCGCATCGTCAACTCCGAAGGCGGCACCTTCGACGCGGCCGTCGGCTACAAGGTGCTGGCCAATTCAAACGGATTCGTCGGCGACTACCAGCGCTCTTATTGCTCGGTTTCGGCCGTGCCCATCGCGCAGGTGGAAGGTTCGTCGATGCAGCGCGACTACTGGTACTCGGTCGCGATGACGCTGAAGAAGCTGGAATCGCCGGAAGAGGTCGGCAAGATCGCCGCCCAGCGCACCTTGCGGCGCATCGGAGCACGCAAGGTCAAGACCGCAAAAGTTCCTATCGTCTTTGAACATACCGTCGCGGGCGCGCTGGTCGGGCACATCTTCGAGGCGGTCAATGGCGACTCCATCTATCGCGGCGCGTCGTTCCTCACCGGCAAGCTGGGTGAGAAGATTGCGGGCGACAACATCAACGTGGTGGACGACGGCGCTATGCGCGGCGGCTTCGGCACCAGCCCGTTCGACTCTGAAGGCGTGCCCAGCCGCAAGACCGTCGTGGTCGAAAACGGCGTGCTCGAGTCGTACCTGCTGAACACCTACACCGCGAAGAAACTTGGACTGCAGACTACCGGCAACGCCTCGCGCGGGCTGGCGGGAACGCCGGGCATCGGCCCCGGCAACTTCTTTCTCCAACCCGGCGCGAAAAGCCTGCAAGAAATCATCGGCGACATCAAGGAAGGTTTGTTCGTCACCGAGTTTCTCGGCTTCGGTGTGAACCTGGTCACCGGCGACTTCTCGCGCGGCGCCAGCGGCTTGTGGATCGAGAACGGCGAACTTACCTATCCGGTGGAAGAGATAACCGTCGCCGGCAATCTGAAAGATATGTTCTTCAACATCGCAGAGATCGGCAACGACCTGCAATTCCGTGGCTCCATCGCGTCCCCCACGCTGCGCATCGATGGCATGACCGTCGCGGGGGAATAAGCTCGTATTAAAAGGCAACAGCCATTCTTCCGTAGAGGCTACTTCCCCGATCGATGGTCAAACCGGCGTCTGGCCACGCGCCATCTCCTCCACCGGTGAAGTTGTAGATCACCTTGTAGGTTTGCGCCTGCGCCGGTGGCGCGGTGAGCGTCATGAACAACAGTACAAAGATGAGAAACAGCAGCAGAACCAGAATGGCGAGCGCCGCACTGTCCAATCGCAGGCCCGCGCCGAAAAACGCATTTGGAAAACGCCCCTTGTGATGCATTGGATCTCCCCCCTTGCCATGCGGCTTGAATTGCAATGAGACGGACGAAGTGGACGCCGGGGGAGAAGGAAGCTCGAGGGTCTTAGTTTTCAGTGCGCAGATGCGCAAGAAGAGCTGTGGAACGACCCGGGAAATCTTCTCCCGAGACACCCACCAGAATTTCACGCCTGCAGCGAACATTTGTCAGTGATGAACGACACCATCCCTGGTGCGGTGGGCGGAACGCTTCTGACGGCTACAGCGGTTCCACATAGATGTGTCCGTTTTGCATGGGTAGTCCGGCGCTTCAGCGAAGCGTTCGCGAGCGAAGCGTTCGCGGCCTCCAACGTCCCGGAAGGGCGCGCCTTGGCCGGAGTTTGATTTGGTTCGGATTTTCCTGCGCTGGCCTTCGCCGGGTGACACGTCACTTCGGCGGGATGGGCACCACGATGAACGACGGATTGTTGTACGTCCCGGCAACTCTCACCTCTACCGTTGAGCCCTTCTGCTTCTTCTTCTGCACCAGCGGCTGGACAATCTTCATCAGAAACGATTTCACTCCCGTCGTTGCTTTCGACAGTGGCGCATCGAGGCGCACAGGGCCGTGCAGGTTGACGCGCTGCGACTTCAGGTTGTAAGTGCCGCTCACTACGGCGGAGGCGCCGGGAACATCGAAGGAGACATCAGTCAGATTGGCAACCGCGTTTCGCAGCACCACTCGGCCCTTGACATTCGACAGCACGCGCCCCGGATCGTAGTTGTCGTTTCCTTCTTTTTTCTCTTTTCCCTGCCGGTCTTCAACTTTGTCCGCTTGGCCACGCGCCCGCGCGCTCATCAAATCCACGTTCTTCTGGGTCTCGAACTTGGTGTATTGTCCGCCAGCTATTCCAAAGTCGCCCTGTAGCCCCACCTTATCAAGGAAGGGTCGATTCTCTGGAGGAACCGCCACCTTGGCCCGGAAAGTGATGTCGCCGGTCATAGGCGGAGGGCTGTCCTTGGTGAACAATCGCAACAGATCTTCTGTGCGGGCGCCCGTGGAGTACGCACTCAGCGTCACCGTCTTGCCTTTGCCTCCGCCTCCCGGCGAGCCAGCGATATTGACCTTGGCGACAATCGTGGTCCGCCCCCAATGCGCGGTGACCGGGTCAAGCGCCACATCCCCATTCAGGCCGTCCACCACAGCTCGAAAATCTGTACTCAGATGTACACCGTGTTTGGCGCTCGTGACCTCAAAGTCAGGGACGTCGGTTTTGCCGCTCACCTCCACATGCTGCAACACGCCGCTAAACTTTCCCGTGGAGAAAAGCGTTCCGGCAATTCCGTTGAACACTCCAAGATCAGCGTGCTCCAGAGTGTACGAGCCGGAAAGGGGAGTCTGTCCAAAGTCTCCCAGCTTCCCTGGCCCGAACTGCCCCGTAACGCTCAAATCGCCCGGAGGTTCAGGCAGCTTCAAAACCGCACGAAACGACAGTGGGCGCCCTGCGGAGACGGAGTGGATCGCCAGCTTTTGGACGAGAAATAGTAACGGCTGCTGTCCCGGCGTTTGCGAGTCGATTTCCACCTGCGCGCCATCGGCGATGATCTCGCCGATCGCGGCTTTGGAGTTTGCTGAAACCCCTGGCATCACCCCGCCGGACGCTTCGGACCCGCCACCGTGTTGCACCACCACATGCATGCCTTCGGCCCGAATCTGTGCGACGCGCTTGGCCAACAAGCCGGGATAACTGCCGACAACCGTCAGCCTGCGCATAGTGATGAATGGCGGCGAAGCCTGGTCGCCGTTGCGCCGAATCGTCACTCCCTCAGCCACGCAGCCCGGATGCGGAAAGTAGGTCTGCCGGAAACTGGCAATCTGCACGCCGCCTCCGGATTGTTCCTGCAAATCCTGAATGATGGCATCGCGAGTGAATGGCCAGTTGCGCGCGGCAATGATGGCCAGTACTCCGATTGCGGCCACGACGACCACAACCGCCCACAGCAACCCACGAGAAGAGCGCGCCGGCACATTCTTCTTTTTTACTTTTTTTATTGGAGGAGGAACGATATGAAGTTGGCCCTGCATGGATTGTCCCTGCTCTCCCGCAAATTCGACTGGCTGAAGTGGGTAACACCCACAAGATTGGGATGACCACCGGCTGCGCGGCGTTTACTACGGTTTGTCTGGCGGGAAAATTTTCAGATGGCTTGTGTCGGCACCGCGATTTCGGGCTTCTTTTTTTCGTCATGCCGGAAGCCGGACAAAAAATAAAAAGCAGTCGCGGTTATAAGCCCGGCAGATATGCAGGCGAGGAATGGTACGGCTGCACCTGCAAACGCCCAGTGCAGGAACTGAAGCGGCGAAATCGGATCCGGAGGTCCCGAATTGTTCCCGCTGGTTTGATACATGAACCAGGCCAACGGAAGATAAACGAGTGCGCCTGCCAGCGCGCCGGTGGCCAGAACGACCAGGGCATTAACCCGCATCCAACGAGAAGCGAAAAACAGTACTGGAGCGCCGATAACGATAGTTGCGCCGTAAGTGGAACCGAATAGAACCACTGCCACAACGACGATCGCGGGCAGCGCGTTCCGCAGCCCCATGCCCGGCAAAAGGTAAAGAGCAATAGCTCCTGTACAAATTACCGGAAGCACCAGGGGCGCCACCAATACCGCTGTTAAGAACGATCTTCGCATGGTTAGAGTCTTGTCTCTCACTGCGCGATGCGATCGAGTAGCTGGGAAAAGGCCGGGAAATTTTCTCCCAAGACATCCACCAGAATCTCACTCCTGCGGCGAACCTATGTCAACGATTTCTGTCACTTCAGCAGGTGACAGTGGCATCGAGCTGATTGCTGCTTGCTAATTGTTAGTCGCTGCCTCTCACAACGGAATGTTTCCATGCTTCTTCGGCGGGTTCTTATCGCGCTTGGTCTCCAGCATGTCGAGCGCCTGAATCAGCTTGCGGCGCGTGTCGCGCGGACGAATCACCGCATCGAGATACCCGCGTTCAGCCGCAATATAAGGATTGGCGAAGCGCTCGCGGAACTCCTCGATTTTGGCCGCGCGATCGGCGTCGGGAGTCTCCGACTTCTCCAACTCGCGCCGGTACACGATGTTCACTGCTCCCTCCGGCCCCATCACCGCGATCTCGGCAGTCGGCCACGCGTAGTTCACGTCCGTGCGGATGTGCTTCGACGCCATCACGCAATAGGCTCCGCCATAGGCTTTGCGCGTGATCACGGTAATCTTCGGCACCGTCGCCTCCGAGAACGCATACAGCAACTTCGCGCCGTGGGTGATAATGCCGCCATACTCCTGCTGCGTGCCAGGCAGAAATCCGGGCACATCTTCGAAGGTGATAAGCGGAACGTTGAAGCAATCGCAGAAGCGCACGAAGCGTGCTCCCTTGATGCTGGCGCTGATGTCGAGCACGCCCGCCAGAAACGCGGGCTGGTTGGCGACAATGCCGACCGGCTTGCCGTTCAGCCGCGCAAAGCCGATGACGATGTTCTTCGCGTAGTGCTCCTGCACCTCGAAGAAGTAACTGTCGTCCACCACCGCGTTGATTACATCCTTAATGTCATAAGGCAGGTTCGATTCGGTGGGAACGATGGTGTCGAGATGCTCGTCGGCGCGGTCGATGGGATCGGTGCAGGGCTTACGAGGCGGGTCCTCCAAATTGTTCGAAGGGATGAAGCTGAGCATCTCGCGAATCATGCTGAGACACTCGGCGTCGTCGTGCGCCATGAAGTGCGCCACGCCCGACTTCTCGTTGTGCGTCACCGCGCCGCCGAGTTCATCCTTGGTGACCTCTTCGTGGGTCACGGCCTTGATGACCTCTGGCCCGGTGATGAACATGTACGAAGTATTTTTCACCATCAGGATGAAATCGGTGATCGCCGGGGAATACACGGCGCCACCGGCGCATGGGCCCATGATCGCCGAAATCTGCGGCACCACGCCGGACGCCAGCACGTTGCGCAGGAAGATGTCGGCGTAGCCCGCCAGCGACATCACGCCTTCCTGAATGCGCGCGCCCCCGGAATCGTTCAGGCCGATGACCGGCGCGCCTACCCGCATCGCCATATCCATGATCTTGACGATCTTGGCGGCATTGGTCTCCGATAGCGACCCGCCGAAGACGGTAAAGTCCTGCGCAAAGACGAACACCAGCCGCCCTTCGATGCGGCCATAGCCGGTGAGAAAGCCGTCGCCAAAATACTTCTGCTCTTCCATGCCGAAGTCGGTGCAGCGGTGGGTGACCAGCTTGTCGGTCTCCTCAAAGGTGCCTTCGTCGAGCAGGAACTCGATGCGCTCGCGCGCTGACATCTTGCCTTGCTTGTGTTCGCGCGCCCGGCGCTCTTCGCCTCCGCCGGCTTCGGCCAGCGAGTCACGGCGCTTCAGTTCGGTCAATTTCTGTTCCAGGTCCATGGGAGGGATTATAACCAGCGGGCGAGATGAGGGCTGAATAGCAGGATCACCACGTGATGTGAGGGGCCACTCGCCTCCCTGCTCGATCCAGAGTGTCAGTTGGGACAGGACAACCTGCCGGAGACGGCTACTTGTGATATGGAGTTGCTGCGGAATGTGGGGACATGCGAAGTGGCTCAGGGAAGTTCAAATCTATGGGGCGGACCTTGCAAGAAAAGGTGAGCAACTTCCCGCCAACATTGGTGTTACCATGGGCGGCGAGGGACAGACCATGGCAACCCTTCGGCTGCCTACAGTTGTGCTGGTGTTGCTCTTAGTGGGTTTCTTGCGCCCTGCTTCGGCTGGCGTCCGGCTCGGATCAACTTCCGCAGGCGCCGGTTATGGGTATTATGGCGGTCCAATATGGCCGGGATATTACCCGCCGTTGTTTTACGGCCCGTGGATCGATCCCTTCTTCGCCCCTCCCGTGTACTTTGTCCCGCAGCCAGATAAGGGCCAAGTCAGCCTGCAGAGCCACTACAAGAACGCCGACGTGTACCTGGACAGCGCTTACGCGGGAACCACTGGAACCCTGAAGAAATTCTGGCTGGCGCCGGGCGTTTACGAGCTCGAGGTTCGTCCGAAAGATCAGACTCCTTTGAAAAAGCGCATCTATGTTCTGACCGGCAAAACTCTGAAAATTAACATGGAGTAGGTCTTATGAATCGCTTCCGCACAAGCGTCGTGGTGGCTGGTTTGTTAGGTTGCAGCTTGGTCAATGGACAGAATCCTACGCCGCGAGAGTCGGCGGCGGCGTATCCAGCCTCGAAGGTCGAGTCGGTCTATTCCATCGGCGTGAAGCGGCTCTCGAAGATGCAAATCCAGAACTCCTTTGCCACGCCTCTGGCGGACCGCTTCATTGTTGTGGAAATCGGATTTTATCCGGCAAACGGAAAAACCATCAGTCTGAAGCAGACGGACTTTGCGCTGCGCGTCGACGACGGCAAGGACACGATCAGTCCGGCAAGTCCCGAAGAGATTGCCTCCATTTATCAGAAACGGCCGCAGAGCAGCCGCGATGTGACTCTCTATCCAACCGCCAACGTTGGCTACGAGAGCTATCCCGTGTATGACCCCGTGAGCGGCACGACCCGCCGCGCCGGCGGTCCGGTCTACGGTGCCGGTATCGGAGTTGGAGTCGGCAGCACGACCTCTGCCGCCACCACCGATTCCGACCGCAAAACGATGGAGACTGAACTGCGCGATAAAGAATTGAAAGACGGCGATGTCTCCAAGCCGGTGGCTGGGTATATCTACTTTCCCATCACAACCAAGGAAAAAGTCGAGTATCAACTCCAATACCATGGACAAGACGCAGTGGTCCAACTCCCCTTAAAAGATCGCTAGTCTATGCAGTGATTCTGTGAGGTGAATCATGACCGTCGCAGCCATCACAACTGCGAACGTTAAGCAGGCAGTCCCGTTTTTCGGGGTCACCAACATGGAATCTTCGTTGTGGTTCTATGTTGACGGTCTTGGATTCAAAATGAAGCATCAGTGGATTCCGGATCGTGCCGAGGACCATCCCGACGGGAGAATTCGCTGGTGTTGGCTTGAGCTTGGCGACGCCGCTATTATGCTGCAAGAGTTTCGGCCGGGAGGTCGGCCCACTCAAGCGCTTGGCACTGGAGCCTCGGTCTCCTTCATGTGTGAAGACGCTCTCGCCCTTTATCGACAGTTCAAATCGCGCGGAATTCAGACGCGCACGCGTCCCTATGTGGGAAACCGCTTGTGGGTTGTGCCGATTACCGATCCCGATGGCTATCGCATGGAGTTCGCGAGCCCGACCGATGCGCCAGAAGAAAGCGAACTAGAAGAATAGTCTTGGCAAAGCCGGATAACTGACGGAACGGGCGGTTATACAACTTACGAAAGCGTACCGTCCCTGCGGGCCTCGGTCCACTATCCGAAGTGTTCCCATCCCGCGGGCTTCAGCGGCTGGGTTTTGCCATCCGCGGTGGCCAGCCGCATTCCTTCCCCGCTCAGAATTTCTCCGATGCGCGTAATGGGAACGCCGGCAATCTGCCGCGGAATGCGTCGGTTCGGCGCAGCGGTGAACAGCAACTCGTATTCATCGCCGCCATGAAGGGCCAGCGAAAGCATCTGGCGTTCGCGAGGATTTCCCTCAGGGGCTAAAGCCCGAGTTATTCTTGGCCGCCCTACGGACCGGCTGAAGCCGTGCCCTGACACAAGGCGATGGTCTTGAGACCCTGCGGAGGCCGTCGGCAAAGCTTCCGCGTACAACACAGCGCCCACGCCACTCTCTTCGCAGATGTGACCAAGGTCGGTGGAGAGCCCGTCGCTGATGTCGATCATCGCCGAGGCTAGCTTCTTCTCGCGCAGGAACTGCCCGACTGCGACGCGCGGCTCGGGATAGAAGTGCTTCGGGTGAGAGCGCGGCCGCAATTTTTTCCCGTCGCGAAGTTGATTCAGCGCAGCCACCGCCGAGCCCAGCGTGCCGGTGACATAGAGGAAATCGCCCGCCCGCGCACCTGAGCGCAAGATCGCCTTTCCCGCCGGAACCGAGCCGAGCACCACAATGTCGGCCAGGATGCCGTCAGGCGATTGCGCCGTGTCGCCTCCCGCCAGAGGAACTGACTCCCCCGCCAGCTTTAATAGTCCTGCAATAAACTTGTCCACCCAACTCTGCGGTAGCTTAGGCGGAAGCGCCAGCGAGAGAAACGCCGCGCGCGGAATGCCTCCCATGGCGGCGATGTCGCTAAGCCCGCGGGCCAGGCAACGGTGACCCACGGAGTCGGGCGGATGCCACTCGCGCCGGAAGTGCACGTTCTCCAGGCTGAAATCGGTGGTAACCAGGGCTTCGTGACCCCGAGGAAGCGGCAGCACCGCACAGTCGTCTCCGATGCCGAGGCCGGCGCGGCGCTCGCGGCCGGTTGCCGCACGGCGAATCCGGTCAATAAGCGATCTCTCATTCAGCGGCAAAAGCCCCCCTGGAACCCCAGCCAGCCCAATATACGTCAGGCCACGCAAAGCGGTCACCGAGCATCTGACACTTTAGTATCAGCCACTTGTCCTTAATTCGTTGACATGCTTACGAACGCTCTGTTACGGTTTGATGTAATTCATTACATCAGCCCTGCCCCCATTTCATCAGCTAATCGGCTGACAATGGGAGGACAACCGTTAACCCACGGTTATCCAGGTATCCGTAAGCTGACAGTTCGGACCGGCAAAGGCCTTAAGTTCCGGATTTTCATAATTGGTTTTTCGCGTTCCGGAACGATTTTTAACAGAGGGTTATAGATTTGCGAAAACGCTTTTATATCCTTTTCGTAGCTCGTGATGCCGAAGGTCAGCTGCGAAAAATTCCCATCCCTATTCATTACCTCTACGTCTTCATGGCAGGCGCCCTGATTGGCATGTTCAGCATCACGGGCATGGCTGGCTCTTACACGCGCATGTTGTGGAAAGTGGCCAGTTTCAATCAGTTACGCTCCGAAAAGAATTCTCTCCAGACCCGCTACAAGGAGCTGGAGCAGGTCAACCACGAGAAGGACATCCAGGTGGCCTCGCTGGGATCGCTGGCCAACGAAGTGTCCCTGATCTACGGCCTCAAACCGAACCACCAGCTATTGAACGCGAACGACGGAACGATGAAGCCGGAGCAGGTGACTTCTTCCTTCGACCAGCTTTACGCCCTGCGTAACTCCGCCTTGAACGGCTCAACCGCAGCTGGATTGGGAATGGGCCTGACTCACCAAGCCTCGTTGACCGAGTGGAGCAACGCAACCACCGCACCCAGCCTGTGGCCCGTGATGGGTCCCATTACCGGCGCCTTCGGTGAGCGCATCGATCCGTTTAACGGTGAGGGTGCATTCCACTCTGGGGTTGACATTTCCTGTCATTACGGACAGCCAGTGCTGGCGCCTTCCGACGGCGTGGTGACCTTCGCCGGACCTTACAACGGCTACGGTCGCATGATCGAGGTTGACCACGGCAACGGCATCACCACCCGCTACGGACACTTGTCAGGTTTCGCGGTGACCGGTGGTGAGAGCGTGCGCCGGGGAGAGGTTATTGGCTATGTCGGTCTCAGCGGACGCAGCACTGGGCCGCACTTGCATTATGAAGTCCGCATCCACGATACGCCGGTCAATCCCCACAAATTCCTGAGGAGTACGACCATCCGGCCGGGCGGCGTTCCCGCCGGTTAGCTGGATTTACTTGTTCGGTTTTTTGGCCGCCGGAGCATTCTGCTCGGGCGGCTTTTGTGTTTCTGGCCCCAGTTCCACGGGCGACTCGCTGAGCACCTTCTTGAAGAAGGCATACGGAACCTTGGCGGTCAGCACCGCCTGATCTTTGTCCTGATGAATCTCCAGGCTGTCAAACGCGGCCTTCACATCCGGGTCGGGACCACCTGCGTCCATCGAGATATTCAGCGTCTTGAACAGCGCAATGAAGGTGTTCACGCGCTCGGTGAAATTCCGCGCCTCGGCTTCGTTGTGCGTCAGCACTTGCGCCTTCAAATGGACTTCGTTAAGCGGCCGCGCCGACGCAATCACCGTGCTGTTACGCGGCAACAGTTCGCTCCAGCCCCCGGGCAGCAATAGTTCGGCATGATTGTCCGACGAACTGGCGGCCGGCGGGCGGGCAATGGTCCAGACCACACTGCCCAGCGGCACCATCCGGTAATATTCGCTCACCAGCGGCGGGCCGCCGAATGGCAACGCTGCTTGCCGGTAACGATCGATCATGCCGTGAATGGCGTCGGCGCCTTCAGTATTCGACGCGGCCGCTACGTCAACTCCCAGCAGCGCCACCCGAACGGTCCGGCCTTCCAGCGGGATGATAAAGATATCGAAGCTGCCGTAATGCTCGACACTGGCAGAGAGCTTGCGAAGGTACTGTTCGACTCGTCCGCTGTCGAAGTGTCCCTGCAGAATTTCGCTGTAGCGCGTCTCGGTTGATTTGCCCTTGGTCGAAGTACCGTAGTGAATAGCCAGGGCGGCTTTGTCCAGGTCGCGTTCGAACTCAAAGCCAGTCTGCCGGACAAAGTCTTCGTATTGCGGATCGCGGTCTTTGACCGGATGCTTGCCCAGATCAGTGAACAGGCGGATAGGCTCGAGGTTGACGTAGAGGACGGCGTCGGAATCTGGCAGCAGGCGGACGGCGTCTGGGGCAGCGCGTTTTCGCAGCAGCACCGCGACAACGATGCCACCGGCAATGACGAGGACAACCGCTAAGGCAACCCACAACTGCTTTCGTCGTGTTCGCATGGACTAGGACATGATGATACGAGAAAACTCGGCGCGGTGGCCAACCTCGCCAAAATTGGTTACAATAATACTGACCGCATTTCAGCGTTGACGAAGGTCAACGTGCTCTGCAGAATCCCCAGCCGCAAGGCGCCCGGGAGTGGCGAGTATTGGGTTTCTGAATTATTTGTACAACCGATAACGTTCTAGCCGGAGTCTGTTTGCACGCGGGTTGCCGTTGTGGTAACTTTATTGTTTGTCCCGGCTGGCAGGAAGAATCATGCTTGGTTCGACGCCTACGTGTCGAGCCTCGCTGCAGTGCTGGCGTAGCTCAGCTGGTAGAGCATCTGATTTGTAATCAGAGGGTCGGGGGTTCAAATCCCTTCGCCAGCTCCAGGATTGAAACCCGTTGAGCGCGCCGCGAGGCGTAGCAGGAGCAAGCCAAGCGAGACGCGCAGATCTCCCAGAGAACTGATTCCAGCAGCAGCTTCCTAAATCGCATAATGCGCGCGGAAGTAGGGTCGCGCGAACGATGCGGAGTTTTGCCGGGATTGCTGAGCGGCGCTTGGCACGCGGTGTTCTTTGACAGCAGAGACTGGCGATTCCGGGCCCACGGCGACGCCGGCTCTCAGAAAATCGGTGAGAGCGGGATGCTCGGTCGAACGTGCACAGGTGGCCGAGTGGTTAATGGCAGCAGACTGTAAATCTGCCGCTCCTTGCGAGCTACGGAGGTTCGAATCCTCCCCTGTGCACCAGGTTTTTCCGGCGCACCCCGCGGTGGCGGATGCGTTGCGATGGTCGAGATGAAGTTGCGATGAAGCGGTTGTGGACGGCGTTGGGTTTGTTCGCGGTGCTGGCGGTGCTGGCCTGGACCACGATCAGCGATGAGAAGTACCGGTTGGCGACCTTGGCGGTTTTGGCGCTGTTTGCCCTTCGCACCTGGACGTGGAGCCGCAAGCAAGCGCGCGAAGAGCGCGACCGGCACGATGAATGACGGCCAGTTTGATTGGATGTGCGGGAGTAACTCAGTGGTAGAGTCACAGCCTTCCAAGCTGTTGGTCGCGGGTTCGATTCCCGTCTCCCGCTCCAGAAGTTGAGCCGCTTTGCGGGCGTGAGCGCAGCGGGAGCCCGCAGGCGAAATCCCGAACGTGAGTGAGGGATCCGCTGTTGAAAAACACGGGCTGATGTAGCTCAGTTGGCAGAGCACTCCCTTGGTAAGCGTTGCGGCAGCGAGCGGTTTTTGCGAGCGTTGCCGCGACACAAGAAAAGGTCGTCATCGATTGATGACCGGAGTGTAGCGGCAGGCAGGTTGGCGGGCTGATGTAGCTCAGTTGGTAGAGCACTCCCTTGGTAAGGGAGAGGTCATCGGTTCAATCCCGATCATCAGCTCCAGGCTTTGGGGATGTAGCTCAGTTGGTAGAGCGTTCCCTTGGTAAGAGAGGCGACAGCGAAGCGTTGTCGCCGACACTGAAAGAAGCGGTCATCGGTTCCGGCGCGCAGCGCTCCCGATCATCAGCTCCAGGCTTTTGGGGATGTAGCTCAGTTGGTAGAGCGCTCCCTTGGTAAGCGAGGCGACAGCAAAGCGTTGTCGCCGACACTGAAAGAAGCGGTCATCGGTTCCGGCGCGCAGCGCTCCCGATCATCAGCTCCATGAGTTTGAGGCAAGGCCCGCGAATGCGGGCAGGATGGGTTCCCGGCCAGTGAATACTTCGATGCAAGAGTCAGAACCGCGAATACCGTTTCAGCAGGCTGCTCTTCGCATTGAGAAGCTGGATGAATTTGAGCATTTTCGTTCCGCTCTGGCGAGGATTTTTGCGGCGGACGCGGTGCAGAATTTCCTCCGGCTGCTGCAGCGCAAGGGAGTTCCCATTCGCGATTTCGATCGCGTGTTGCGCCAGAAGTTGCTGGAGCGCACCGATCCCAAGCTGGCGCAGGACGGCAAATCGGCGCAGCAGTTGTATGACGCGCTGCCGGTGAGCGATCAGGCGCAGGTGCGAGAGTTTTATTTGACGGCGCTGGAGGCGGTGGATTTGCCTCTGCGCGAGAAGTTCAACAAACTTTACCGGTATTACTAGGGCACAGAAAAAAATGGCGAAAGAGAAATTTGACCGCAGCAAGCCGCACGTGAACGTGGGCACGATCGGGCACATCGATCATGGCAAGACCACGTTGACGGCGGCCATCACCAAGGTATTGCAGAAGCACAATCCCAAGATCGTGTTTCGCAGCTTCGACTCGATCGACAACGCGCCGGAAGAGCGCGAGCGCGGCATCACCATTGCCACCGCGCACGTGGAGTACGAGACTGCCAACCGGCACTATGCCCACGTGGATTGTCCCGGCCACGCCGATTACATCAAGAATATGATCACCGGCGCGGCGCAGATGGACGGCGCCATTCTGGTGGTGGCGGCCACCGACGGACCGATGCCGCAGACCAAGGAGCACGTGCTGCTGGCCCGCCAAGTCGGGGTGCCGTACGTGCTGGTGTTTCTCAACAAGTGCGACGCGGTGGAAGATCCCGAGTTGATCGATCTGGTGGAGATGGAAGTGCGCGAGCTGCTGACCAAGTACCAGTTTCCGGGCGACGATGTACCGGTAATTCGCGGCAGCGCTCTCGGTGCATTGAACGGCGAGGCGCAGTGGGAAGCCAAAATCGACGAGCTGATGGAGGCAGTGGACAAGAACGTGCCGCTGCCGGCGCGCGACATCGACAAGCCGTTCCTGATGCCGATCGAAGATATCTTCTCGATTCAGGGGCGCGGCACGGTGGTCACCGGCCGCATCGAGCGCGGCAAGGTGAAGGTGGGTGAGGACGTCGAGATTGTCGGCTTCCGCGAGACCCGCAAAACGGTGGTGACCGGCGTGGAAATGTTCAAGAAGCAGCTGGACGAAGGTCTGGCAGGCGACAACGCCGGCCTGCTGCTGCGCGGCACGGCGAAGGAAGACGTGGAGCGCGGCATGGTGCTGGCCAAGCCGGGCTCGATTACACCGCACACCAAGTTCAAGGGCGAAGTGTACGTGCTGTCGAAAGATGAAGGCGGGCGGCACACGCCGTTCTTCAAGGGCTACCGGCCGCAGTTTTACTTCCGCACCACCGACGTGACGGGAGTGGCGACGTTGCCGGCGGGCACCGAGATGGTGATGCCGGGCGACAACGTGAGCCTGGAGATTGAGTTGATCACGCCGGTGGCGATGGAGAAGGGCTTGCGGTTTGCGATTCGCGAAGGCGGACGCACCGTGGGCGCCGGTACCATCGCCGAGATTATTGCGTAGTTTGTGGTTCCGAAATTCTCGGCGCAGCAATTGAGCTGCGCTGATTTCCGCACTTCGATGCGGACAAGGCTTCGCGGCATCAGGCCGTGAAGTAAACGAAAAGGATAGGTCAATGCCCCGCGAAATCGTTACGTTGCAGTGTGGAGAGTGCAAAGATCGTAACTACTCCACCACCAAGAACAAGAAGACCACCACGGCCCGCTTGGAGTTCAACAAGTTTTGCCGGAAGTGCCGCAAGCACACGTCGCATAAAGAAGTTAAATAGCTGTCAGCCGTCAGCTCTCAGCTATCAGCCAAATCGTTGCTAAAGCAAGTGGCTGAGCGCGGCCGAGATCGCAGTGACTGAAAGCTGATAGCTGACGGCTGACAGCTAAATAGGGGCGTAAGCTCAACGGTTAAACTGTCGGTCTCCAAAACCGAACTTGGGGGTTCGAATCCCTCCGCCCCTGCCAGTATTTGGAACTGAGGCCAAGGTCGGAAGATGAAGTAAGGCGCCGCGGGCGCCGGAAGGTATCAGATGGCGAAGTCAACAGCGATCGAAGTAGCGGGCGACAATAAGTTAGCGACCATCAAGGCGTGGCCGCAGCGCATTAAGAGTTTTTACAACGACGTGCGCACAGAGATGAAGAAAGTCACCACGCCGTCGCGTAAAGAAGTGCAAGGCACGACCACCGTAGTCATTATTACCGTCTTTTTGTTCGGCCTGTACTTTGCCATCGTCGACAAGATCCTGGGCGCGTCCCTTGATCGTTTGCTGAAGGCCCTGACCCATAGATAATGCGCGAACCCATGACTGAAGAAGAAATCAAATCGGAAACGAACGGCGAGCCGCAGGCTGGCGTAGGGGATTCCTCCGCTCCGCTTTCCGCTGACCAGCCGAACCCGCAGAACCCGAACATGAAGTGGTACATCATCCACACCTATTCGGGATTCGAGCGCAAGGTGAAGGAATCGCTGGAGTCGCGCGTGCGCGCCTATCCTGAACTGGAACAGCGCATCGGCCGGGTACTGATTCCCACCGAGTCGGTCACCGAGGTCCGCGGCGGCAAGAAGTACACCAGCGAGCGCATGTTCTATCCCGGCTACGTGCTGGTCGAAATGGACATGGACGACACCGTGTGGCACGTGGTCAAGGGAACGCCGCGAGTAACCGGATTTGTCGGCACCGGCCAGCAGCCCACTCCGCTGTCGGAAGAAGAAGTCAACCAGATTGTGTACCGCGTCGCCGACAGCAAGGAAAAGCCCAAGCTCAAGGTCAAGTTCGAGAAGAACGAATCGGTGCGCATCAGCGAAGGCCCGTTCGCCAGCTTTACCGGCGTGGTGGACGAGGTCAACGAAGACCGCGAGACGCTGAAGGTGATGGTCACCATCTTTGGGCGCTCCACTCCGGTGGAACTGGGATTCGGGCAGGTCGAGAAAGTTGTTACGTAAAGCCGCTCTTCGCTTTTCGCCATTCGCACATGCTGCGACGAAACTCTGGCGAACAGCGAAAGGCGAGTAGCGAAAAGCGTAGGAAATCATATGGCAAAGAAGATTACCGGTTCGGTGAAGTTGCAGATTGCGGCGGGCAAGGCCACGCCGGCCCCTCCAGTGGGCCCCGCGCTCGGGCAGGCACAGATCAACATCATGGAGTTCTGCAAGCAGTTCAACGCCAGAACGAACGCCAAGGAACTCGACGGCCTGATCATCCCGGTGGTGGTATCGGTGTACAGCGATCGCACCTTTACCTTCATCACCAAAACGCCGCCGGCGTCCATTCTGTTGAAGCGCGCCGCAGGCGTGGCCAAGGGTTCGGGAACTCCGAACAAGGACAAAGTCGGCAAGGTCACCGAGAAGCAGGTACTGGAGATTGCCAAGCAGAAGATGCCTGACCTGAACGCGGCCTCGGTGGAAGCGGCGGTCAAGAGCGTGAAGGGTACCGCGCGCTCTATGGGTATCGAAGTTACCGCTTAAGGTTCGTCGAGTTATGTCGGTGGTGCGGTTTTTTGGGTAGTGCTGGCCTTTAGGCCAGCGTTGAGCGAGCTTAGGAATGTTGTTTCCGCAGTCGAGATATCTAATCTCAACTGCGGAAACAGAAAAATGTAGCGATACGGGAAACGCGGCGCTGAAGCGCCGCACTACCCGGTCAGTCGTACATACCACGGCCCTCCGGCGACAAGGGATGGCGGTGGGAGACAAGGAGAACCATGAGGAAATTCGGAAAAAACATCGGCAAGGCACGCGCTGCGGTCGAACCTCGTTCGTACACGTTGCAGGACGCGGTGCCTCTTTTGCAGAAGGTAAAGTACGCCAAGTTCGACGAGACCGTCGATTTGACGATGCGCCTGGGAGTCGATCCCAAGCACGCTGACCAGATGGTCCGCGGCACGGTAGTTTTGCCGCATGGGTTGGGCAAGACCAAGAAGGTGCTGGTCATCGCCAGCGGCGAAAAGGTGCGCGAGGCCGAAGCGGCGGGCGCAGACATCGTGGGTGGCGAGGAAATGGTGGAGAAGATCCAGAAAGAGAACTGGACCGACTTCGATGCCGTGATTGCCACGCCCGACATGATGAAATCGGTCGGCCGTCTAGGTAAGGTGCTGGGCCCGCGCGGCCTGATGCCCAATCCAAAGACCGGCACGGTGACCTTCGACGTGGCTGCGGCCGTCAGGGAAACCAAGGCCGGCAAGGTGGAGTTCCGCACCGACAAGACCGCCCTGGTGCACGTGCCCGTGGGCAAGATTTCGTTTCCCCCGGAGAAACTGGTGGAGAACGCCGCCACGGTGATCAGCAGCGTGATCAAGGCAAAGCCCACGGTGGCCAAGGGCAAATACATTAAAGGTTGCTATCTCAGCTCCACCATGGGCCCGGGTGTGGCGATTGACACCGCGGCAGTGGAAGCAGCGGCACGGACCATAAACTAACGCGCAAAGAGGCGCGTTTCGGGCGCCCGGAAAAAGGATTCGAACATGGCTGTCACAAGAGCAAGAAAGATGGAGCAGGTCGAGAAGCTCAGGGAAGAGTTTCAGACGGCGAGCCACGCCGTCGTCGGCACCTTCAGCAAGTTGACCGTGCAGAAGGATTTCGAACTGCGCAAGGCCGTCCGCAGCGCGGGCGGGCATTATCGCGTGGTGAAAAATACCCTGGCGGAACGCGCTGCCGAAGGAACCAAGGTGGAGCAGGCCCTGAAGGGCCTCGCCGGCGTTACCTCCATCGCCTATACCGGCGGCGATCCGGTGGCCCTGGCCAAAGCGCTCAGCAAGTATGCCAAGGACAATCCTGAGTACACCTTCAAGGCCGGCATTGTGGACGGTCATGTCATCGCGATCAAAGACATTGATGCGCTGGCCAGCATGCCGTCCAAGCAAGAGATCCATTCCAAGCTGCTGTTCCTGATGAACGCTCCGGCGCAGCGCCTGGTAACCGTGATGAACGCCATTGGCCGTGACCTGGCAGTGGTGATCAATCAGGGTGTGGAGAAGAATAAGTTTGGTGAGGCAGCCGAGGCGGCGCCGGCAGTGCCGGCGGCTGAGCCTGCGGCCGTAGAAGCGCAGGCTTGAGGCCTGTCATAACAAGTTTGGGAGTGCGCGAGCGCTTCCATAGGGTTTGCGTTATCCGTTGTGAGGCGTGCAGCCTGCGTGAGTCTGGCATGCAACGGCACATTGGAAGCCTCGAAGACCGATAACGAAATCAACACAACGAATAACGAATAACGAAACGAATAGGTGGATAAACACATGGCGGATTTGCAGCAGTTGGAAGAAACCATCGTAGGGCTCTCGCTTCTGGATGCGGCGGCCCTGGTAAAGAAACTGGAAGATCGCCTTGGCGTCTCGGCAGCGGCTGCGGCCCCTGTCATGATGGCAGGCGGAGCCGGCGCAGGCGCCGCAGCAGCGGCCCCGGCGGAAGAAAAGACCGAGTTTGCGGTCGTTCTCACCGCGGTGGGCGCCAACAAAATCAACGTGATCAAGGCCGTCCGCGAGGTCACCAGCCTGGGTCTGAAGGAAGCCAAAGACCTGGTCGATGGCGCTCCCAAGACCGTCAAAGAGGGTGTCTCCAAGGACGAGGCCGAGACTATCAAGAAGAAGTTCACCGAGGCAGGCGCGACCGTCGAGGTGAAGTAGATTTCCGTCCCGTTTTCGTCCGGTGGCTGGCAAACGCTCATTTTGCGCTTGGCAGCGGACCGGCAACGGCGCGGGACGATTACTCCGGGCACGCTGACCGGAGTTCGAGGCTGCTGCCGCCTGCGGTTTACGGGGCGGCGGCTACGTTCCTCTTCACGTCGGAGCGGTCGTGAAGGGGCGCGATGAAGCCGAGGAAGAAGAGCAGTCCTGCTCAGCAGGGGCTGCGGAATTCCCGGGCATCGTTGATCTGGATTCTTATTGGAATCTGGAGCATCAAACAGGTAAGTGGCGGCGGTAAGCTCAACCGAAGTCGCGTCAGCTCAGACGCGGCGGTGGGCTAACCGGAGACAAGGCCTGAACATACTGGCGCGGGCAGCGAAAAACATCGCGGCACGTTTTGTGCCGAAATCCCGGACCGAATGGTCATGGGATTGCAGAACGCCGAGCGCGGCGCTTACGGGGATTCTTGTCTCCGCAGGCGCGCTTGCGTTTGTGAGCCCATTTCACGCTACGCATTCTTCCGCTTACCTGTCACCGTGCGACGGCATACCCGAACGTCACACATCCGCATTAGCGGTTTGCATGGCCACGCCTGAGCAAGCGGGCCGACGCTGATATAGGAGCTTTATACATGGCGCAACAGAAAACTGCCAACCGAAATCGATTCGATTTCTCAAAAATTCCGGCGACCATCCAGATCCCTAACCTGATCGAGGTGCAGAAGCGCTCGTATGACCGCTTTCTGCAGATGGATTCGCTGCCCAGCGAGCGCGATGACGGCGGTTTGCAGGCGGTGTTTCAATCGGTATTCCCCATCACCGACTTCCGCAATGTCTCGCAATTGGACTTTGTGGAATACGCCATCGGCAACTGGGAGTGCAAGTGCGGCCACCTCAAGGGGCTGAACCACCTGCGCACCACCTGTCGTAATTGCGGCGCGACGGTGAAGACCGATCCCTTCCATCTGGGAGACGTGCTGTGCACCAAGTGCGGCACCTACAACGCCAATACACCCGACTTCTGCAACAAGTGCGGCGACCCGGTGGGGCTGCAACTGAAGTACGACGTGGCTGAATGCGAAGAGCGCGGTATGACTTACTCCGCCCCGCTGAAGGTCACCATGCGCCTCACCATCTACGACAAGGACCCCGAGACCGGCAACCGCTCCATCCGCGACATGAAGGAGCAGGAAGTTTTCTTTGGCGACATCCCGTTGATGACCGCCAACGGCACCTTCATCATCAACGGCACCGAGCGCGTCATCGTCAGCCAGTTGCACCGTTCGCCGGGCGTCTTCTTCGAGACCGCCAGCAACCGCACCTATTTCCTGGGCAAGATTATTCCCTACCGCGGTTCGTGGGTTGAGTTCGAGTACGACCAGAAGAACATCTTATACGTGCGCATCGATCGCAAGCGCAAGTTCCTGGGCACCATCTTCCTGCGGGCTTTAGGACTCCGCTCCGACGAAGAGATCCTGCGCACGTTCTATACCGTGGATCGCATTGCGATCAAGGACAAGAAGCTGTACTGGACGCTGGAGCCCGGCGTCGAGCGCCCCACCAACCTGGTGGGCATGAAGCTGGCCCATAAGATTGCGACCAAGGGTGGCGAAGAGATCGCGCACTCCGGCCGCAAGGTCACCACCGCGGTGATGAAGGACATCCAGAAGCACAAGATTTCCGAGATCGAAGTTGACCTCAGCGACCTGGAAGGCGCATACGTTGCTGCCGACGTGGTTGACACCAACACCGGGGAAATCCTGCTGGAAGCCAACTCCGAGCTTACCGCCGAGAAGCTGGCCAAGCTGCTGGACGCCGGCATGGCCGAGCTGCATGTGTTCTTCCCCGAACGCGACGACGTGGGCACGGTAATCAGCGCCACGCTGCGCCGCGATTCGGTCAAGACCCCGCAGGAAGCGCTGATCGAAATCTACCGCAAGTTGCGTCCCGGTGATCCGCCGACGCTCGACACGGCGACCTCGCTCTTCCACGGCATGTTCTTCGACCCGCGCAAGTATGACTTCTCGCGCGTAGGCCGGCTGAAGTTCAACATCAAGCTGTTCGAGAGCGAAGACGCCACCAAACTCGATCACCGCACGCTGGAGCCGGACGATTTCTACGGGACCATCCGCTACCTGCTCAAGCTGCGCAAGAGTATTGGTTCGGTGGACGACATCGATCACCTGGGCAACCGCCGCGTACGCGCAGTCGGCGAACTGCTGGAGAACCAGTTCCGCATCGGCCTGGTCCGCATGGAACGCGCCATCAAGGAAAAGATGAGCGTGTACCAGGAGATGTCCACAGCGATGCCGCACGACCTGGTAAATGCCAAGCCGGTGATGGCTGCCATTCGCGAATTCTTTGGTTCATCGCAGTTGTCCCAGTTCATGGACCAGACCAACCCGCTGTCGGAGATCACGCACAAGCGCCGTCTCTCGGCCCTGGGGCCGGGCGGCCTGTCGCGCGAACGCGCGGGATTCGAAGTCCGCGACGTGCACCCCACGCACTATGGACGTATCTGCCCGATTGAAACGCCGGAAGGCCCGAACATCGGACTGATTTCGTCGCTGAGCTGCTACGCGCGCATCAACGACTACGGCTTCATCGAGTCTCCTTATCGCAAGGTGAAGGGCGGCCGGGTGCTGGACTTCGTCACCGTGGTCAACGCTGGCGACAGCGACTACCGCGTGGGCGACCACATGGAGAAGTCGGAAGCCAGCAAGGCCAACAACGAGCTGCGGGAACGCCGCAAGAAGCTCATCGACTTCGAGCCGTTCTCCTTCTACCTGTCCGCATGGGAGGAAGACCGCCACGTGATTGCGCAGGCCAACGCCGAGATCGACGAAAAGGGACGCATCGTCGCCGAACTGGTGAACGCCCGCAAGGCCGGCAACTTTGTGCTGGTCAGCCGTGACGAAGTGGACTACATCGACGTCAGCCCGAAACAGCTGGTGTCGGTGGCGGCTTCGCTGGTTCCCTTCCTGGAGCACGACGACGCCAACCGCGCCCTGATGGGCGCCAACATGCAGCGCCAATCGGTTCCGTTGCTGCGCGCGCAAGCGCCCATCGTCGGCACCGGAATGGAAGGCGTCACCGCGCGCGACTCTGGCGCGGTCGTGCTGGCACGCCGCGGCGGCATCATCGACTCGGTGGACTCGGAGCGCATCATCGTGCGTGTCGAGGGCGAGCACCATCCCATGCAGCTTTCGCGCGAGGTGGGCAGCGACATTTATCAGCTCACCAAGTTCAAGCGTTCCAACCAGAACACTTGTATCAATCAGCGTCCCATCGTGATGAAGGGGCAGCGCGTCGCCAAGGGGCAGGTCATCGCCGACGGTCCCTGCACCGACATGGGCGAGTTGGCGCTTGGCCGTAATGTGCTGGTCGCCTTCATGCCCTGGCGCGGCTACAACTTCGAGGACGCCATCCTGGTTTCCGAGAAGATGGTCAAAGACGACTATTACACCTCGGTCCACATCGAGGAGTTCGAGATCGAGTCGCGCGACACCAAGCTGGGCCCGGAAGAAGTGACGCGCGATATTCCCAACGTCAGCGAGTCGGCGTTGCGCGATCTCGATGAGAGCGGCATCATCCGCATCGGCGCCACGGTGAAGGCGGGCGACATCCTGGTGGGCAAAGTCACGCCCAAGGGCGAGACCCAGCTCACTCCGGAAGAGAAACTGCTGCGCGCCATCTTCGGCGAAAAGGCCGGCGATGTTCGCGACGCTTCCCTCACCTGCCCTCCCGGTATCGAGGGAACGGTGGTGGACGTGAAAATCTTCTCCCGCAAGGGACAGGACAAGGACGAGCGCGCCAAGTTCATCGAGTCTGAACAGGTCGCCAAGTTGGAGAAGAACCTGGCCGACGAAATCCGAATCCTGACCGATGAGCGTTTGAAGCGCCTGGAAGCATTGCTGGGCGGCAAGGAAGTCCTCGCCGACCTGCACGACGAGCGCACCAACAAGCGCCTGTTGACCAAGGGCGTGATTCTGGATCGCGACACCATCGAGCGGATCTCGACGCGAAACCTGAAGCGCGTCAAGTTCCCCGACAAGGACCCGCGGATTAACGAGCAGATCGACGAAATCGAAGAGATGACCTCGCGGCAGATTGACGTGCTGCGCAAGATTGTCCGCGAGAAGGTCGAAAAGCTGCAGAAGGGCGATGAACTTCCCCCCGGCGTAATCAAGCTGGTGAAAGTTTATGTCGCCATGAAGCGCAAGCTGAGCGTGGGCGACAAGATGGCCGGCCGCCACGGTAACAAGGGCGTCATCGCGCGCATTCTGCCGGAAGAGGACATGCCTTACCTCGAAGACGGAACGCCGGTCGAGATCGTCTTGAATCCCCTGGGCGTGCCCAGCCGTATGAACGTCGGACAGATCCTGGAGACCCATCTGGGATGGGCCGGTTATGCGCTGGGGCAAAAAATTGGCGAGCTGCTGAAGGAGAATTCCAAGGCAGAACGCCTGCGCAAGGAACTGAAGGTGATGTTCAAGGACACGCCTTTCGTGGACAAGCTGGTCGGCCTCGATGACGAAACCCTCGAGCATGTGGCGGATGGCATGAAAGAAGCCGTCTACTTCGGCTCGCCAGTGTTCGACGGATCGAAGGAAGAAGAGATTAAGTCATTGCTGCGGCAGGGTGGGCTACCCGACTCGGGCAAGACCTCTCTGTATGACGGCATGACCGGGGAGCGCTTTGAGCAGCCGGTAACGGTGGGCTATATCTACATGCTCAAGCTCTCGCATCTGGTCGACGACAAGATCCACGCGCGCTCGATCGGACCGTACTCGCTGATCACCCAGCAGCCGCTGGGCGGCAAGGCGCAGTTCGGCGGTCAGCGCTTCGGTGAAATGGAAGTGTGGGCCCTGGAAGCCTACGGCGCAGCCTACATCCTGCAGGAACTGCTCACCGCGAAGTCCGATGACGTTTATGGCCGCACCAAGATTTACGAGGCCATTGTCAAAGGCGAAGCGGCCATTGAGCCGGGTGTGCCGGAGTCGTTCAATGTACTGATTCGTGAATTGCAGTCGTTGTGTCTCGATGTGGAGCTGATTAAGACCAATGAGCGCCGGGCGCTCCCGGCAGCTCCGCTCGCGGCCGACTAGGGAGGGAGTCATGACGATAGACGAGAGGCTGGAAAAACTCGTTGAGCGGCACGAAGCTCTGACTCAAACGGTCGAGCTGATGGCTCGCGAGATCGACGGAATCAAGACCTATACCAGCGAAATTGCTGAGGCGACTGCTCGCCTTCTGCATATTGCCCAGATCCATGAGCACCGGATTACCGGGCTGGAAGGTCAACAATAACCGTTGAGCCTAGCGGAAAATTCGAGCCCTACAAGGGCAAATGGGAATAGCTGCTGAACTAGCAGCGGAAACAACTAACGGTCGCGTTGCAGAACTGACAACTGACAACCGACAACTGAGGACTGATTCTATGTATCGTTCGAGTCCATTTGATCTCGGAAATGCCATCGCTGACTTTGACGCCATCCGCATCAGTTTGGCTTCTCCGGAGAAGATCCGCAGTTGGTCTCACGGCGAAGTCACCAAGCCGGAGACCATCAACTACCGCACCTTCAAGCCAGAGCGCGATGGTTTGTTCTGCGCCCGCATCTTCGGTCCGGTAACCGACTGGGAGTGTCTCTGCGGCAAATACAAGCGCATGAAGCACCGCGGGGTGATCTGCGATAAGTGCGGCGTCGAAGTAACCCTCTCCAAGGTGCGCCGCGAACGCCTGGGCCACATCGAGCTGGCTTCGCCGTGTTCGCATGTCTGGTTCTTCAAAGGACTGCCCAGCCGCATTGGGCACATCCTCGACATCTCGCTGCGCGAGTTGGAATCGGTGCTGTACTTCGAGGCCTACGTGGTGGTCGAGCCCGGCGAGGCGCCGGTCAAAGAGCGCGAAGTCATCAAGGATGAAACCAAGTACCGCGAACTCGACCAGGCGCATCGCGCCAGCGGCTTCAAGGCCATGATGGGCGCCGAAGCCATCAAGGAATTGCTGAAACGGGTTGAGGTGGAGAGTCTGTCCGGCGAGCTGCGCGAGAAGATGCGCAGCGAGACCTCCGTGCAGAAGCGCCTGAAGTATGCCAAGCGCCTGAAGGTGGTCGAGGCCTTCCGCAAGAGCGGCAACAAGCCGCAGTGGATGATCCTCGACGTGATTCCGGTGATCCCGCCGGAGTTGCGTCCCCTGGTTCCTCTCGATGGCGGCCGCTTTGCCACTTCCGACCTGAACGATCTGTATCGCCGGGTCATCAACCGTAACAACCGTTTGAAGAAGCTGATGGACCTGCATGCGCCGGAAGTCATCGTGCGCAACGAGAAGCGCATGTTGCAGGAGGCAGTGGACGCTCTGTTCGACAACGGACGCCGCGGCCGGGTGCTGCGTGGCGCCAACAATCGCCCGCTGAAGTCGCTCTCCGACACCCTGAAGGGCAAGCAGGGACGCTTCCGCCAGAACTTGCTGGGCAAGCGCGTGGACTACTCCGGCCGTTCCGTCATCGTGGTGGGTCCCGACCTCAAGCTGCACCAGTGCGGACTGCCCAAGAAGATGGCGCTGGAACTGTTCAAGCCGTTTATCTATCACCGGCTGGAGCAGACCGGACATTGCACCACCATCAAGCAGGCCAAGGAAATGGTGGAGCAGCAGGAGCCCATCGTATGGGACATCCTGGAAGAAGTGATTAAGGACCATCCGGTGCTGTTGAATCGCGCGCCTACGCTTCACCGCCTCGGCATTCAGGCATTTGAGCCGGTGCTGGTGGAAGGCAAGGCCATCAAGATTCATCCGCTGGTCTGCACCGCATTCAACGCCGACTTCGACGGCGATCAGATGGCCGTGCACATTCCGTTGTCGCCGGAGGCGCAGGTGGAAGCCAGCGTGTTGATGCTGGCCTCGCACAACATCCTGTCACCGGCCTCAGGACAGCCAATCACCGTGCCTACGCAGGACATGGTGCTGGGCATTTACTACCTCACCAAAGGCAAGCCGGGCGCAAAGGGTGAAGGCCGCGCCTTCGCCAACATCGACGAAGTGATCCTGGCGAAGGAGGGCGGCGAGGTAGAAACGCTGACTCCGATTCGTCTGCGCTACAGCGGCGACGTAATCGATCTGACCATCGCGTATGACGATCAGGACGTGATCCATACCGAGCCGACCAACTTTGAGCGGCAGTTCATCTCCACCACCGTGGGCCGCGCCATCATGAACGACCACTTGAAGCGCGGCGCTGCGGAGATGCCGTACATCAATGGCTTGCTCAAGAAAAAGGGCGTCGGCAACCTGGTGAACTACTGCTATCTGCGCTTCGGCTTGGAAACCACTGTGCGGATGCTCGACGGCATCAAGCAGCTCGGTTTCCACTACGCCACCATGGCGGGCCTGTCGATCGGAATCGACGACATGGTCATTCCGCCCGGAAAAGCGGGCCTGGTGCGCGACGCCGAAAAGCAGGCCATCGCCGTGCAACAGCAGTACCTCGACGGCGCCATCACCAACGGCGAACGCTACAACAAGGTCGTTGAAATCTGGTCCGCGATCACCGAAAAAGTCGCCGACGAGATGTTCGGCGCCATGCAGGAAGATGACAAGAAGGGCGACATCAACCCCATCTACGTCATGGCTGATTCCGGCGCCCGCGGTTCCAAGCAGCAGATTCGTCAGCTCTCCGGCATGCGTGGCTTGATGGCCAAGCCTTCGGGCGAAATCATCGAGACCCCGATCACCGCGAACTTCCGCGAAGGCCTCACCGTGTTGGAGTACTTCATCTCCACCCACGGCGCCCGCAAGGGGCTGGCTGATACCGCGCTCAAGACGGCCGATTCCGGCTACCTGACCCGGCGCTTGGTGGACGTGGCCCAGGACGTGATTATCAGCGAATACGATTGCGGCACGGTCGATGGCATCTACGTCACCTCCATCGTGGAGTCGGGCGAAATCATCGAGCCGTTGCGTGACCGTATCGTGGGCCGTGTCTCGCTGGAGAAGATCAAGGACTACGAAGGCAACATCATCGTCGACGTCAACCAGGAGATCACCGAAGACCTGGCGGGCGCGGTGCAGGCGGCCGGTATCGAGCGGGTCAAGATCCGCTCCGTGCTTACCTGCGAGTCCAAGCGTGGTGTGTGCGTAATGTGCTACGGCCGCAACCTGGCTTCCGGCCGGCTGGTCGAGTTGGGCGAGGCCACGGGAGTCATCGCGGCGCAGTCCATCGGCGAGCCTGGAACCCAGCTCACCATGCGTACCTTCCACATCGGCGGTACGGCTTCGCGAGTCAGTGAACAGTCGCGCCTCGATGCCAAGACCACCGGCGCGGTGCGCTTTATCAATCTGGTCACCGTGCGCGCCAAGGAAGGCCACCTGGTAGTGATGAACCGCAACGGGTCCATCGCCATCCTCGACGACAAGGGCCGTGAAAAAGAACGCTATGCGGTGGTTTACGGCGCCAAGGTCAAGGTGGAAGACGGGCAACAGGTCGGCCTGGGCGATGTCCTGGTCGAGTGGGACCCGTACACCTTCGCCATCCTGACCGAAATTGGCGGCGCAGTGCAGTTCAAGGACCTGCAGGAAGGCATGACCCTGCACGAAGAAGTGGACGAGGTCACCGGACTGTCACGCCATGTGGTGGTGGATTCACCCGACGAGAAACGTCAGCCGACCATCATCATCAAGGGAGCCAAGACCAGCAAGCGTTACCTGATGCCTTCCCGCGCTCACTTGATGGTGCAGGATGGCGAGACCGTAACTCCGGGCGACGTGCTGGCCAAGATCCCGCGCGAAACCACCAAGACCAAGGACATTACGGGTGGTCTGCCACGCGTGGTGGAATTGTTCGAAGCCCGCAAGCCGCGCGAAACCGCGGTCATCAGCGAGATCGATGGCGTGGTCAAGTTCGGCGACGTTGCCAAAGGACAACGCAAAATCTACGTCGTGGCCGACAATGGCACCGAGAAAGAGTACCAGGTGCCGCGTGGCGTTCACATCAACGTGCAGGAAGGCGAGCGCATCCGCGCTGGCGAGCCGCTGATGGATGGTCCTCTGAACCCGCACGACATTCTGGCCGTGCTGGGCGAGAAGGAACTGCAGGCCTACCTGGTGAACGAAATCCAGGAAGTGTACCGCTTGCAGGGCGTCAACATCAGCGACAAGCACATCGAGGTGATCGTTCGCCAGATGATGCGCTGGGTCAAGGTGGAAGACGTGGGCGATACTTCGTTCCTGCTGGAACAGCAGATCGACAAGTTCCGCTTCCGCGAAGAGAACGAGAAGGCGATTGCCAACGGCGGCAAGCCGGCCACCGGCCGCCCCCTGCTGCTCGGCATCACCAAGGCGTCGCTCTCCACCGATTCGTTCATCTCGGCAGCGTCGTTCCAGGAAACCACGCGCGTGCTCACGGAAGCCTCCATCCAGGGCGCCGTCGATCACCTGCGCGGTTTGAAGGAAAACGTCATCGTGGGCCGCCTCATCCCCGCGGGCACCGGCATGGAGTACTACCGCAATGTCCGGCTCTCGCAGGAGATGGAAGAGGCCGCATCGAAGGTGCAGGAGGAGGTCACAGCCGCATACGAGGAAGCCGAACGCGCGCTGGAACTGCTCCGCCACGAAGGCGAGAACGAGGCGGAAGAACTGACGGCCGAGTAACAACGGTAAAGAAGGGTGCCCCACTCATTCGCGCTTTTCGAATGAGGGAGTAACTCCGATAGAGGTCACCAGTGATACAAATAACGGCCATCGGGAGAAATCTCGGTGGCCGTTTCGTCTTGCGGTTTCGCTGTTTGTAGGAACTCCCTCTCAGGCGCGACTGCACAACTCCTGCGATGATTTTCTTCTTGCAATAGGTTGCTTCGAGAGGATACCTCTTACTGGACGGGAAACCATGCAGGCCAAAACCACCTCCAAACATCCCGGTCCGAAAGTGGGTAAGGAGGTTGTCTTTGTTCTCGGTGCGGGTGTTGACAAAGTCTCCGGGCTGCCCCTTGTCAACGATTTGTTCCGAGACCTAAGTGCATTCAGTCGGGAATCCGGTAAGGCCGTACATGGTGCGATTCGCCAGCACGTGAAGGGTCTCCGCTTTAACCTCCAAATGTACGACGGTGATCAGGCTGAGAATCTTGGCCAAAAATTGCTTGGCTCAGGCCTTGACTTGCTCGAACCTATCTTGACTGCCTTGGGTAAGCACCCTAACCCAGCAAACGTTAATGTCCTCGTTATCAAGGAGGTCATGACGAAACTACGGAAAATTGCCGATGCGAATGAACTGGATGAGGCCACGGTGACTCGATTGTCTGCTCTTGTGGGGGAAGGCGGAACGGGTGCCGGCGACACCCTTCTGGATCCAGATCACATTTCGTTCCGACCAAAGGTTTGTCAGGCAATCGAACACTCTGTTCACCCAGGTCTCTACAGAGATACCGACGCTAACCCCTGGAAGAACGCGAGGCATTTGCGGAAGTAATCGCAATCTTATCGAACTTTGAAGAGCTCATGGGCGATCTCTTTAGCGGCTATTTCACGAAATACGTTACGAGGCAGAAGAAGTACTTTTACCTGGCATGGCTGCTCTGGGCATTCATACGGCAACGAGAAGACGCAGGGCGCGCTAACCGAGGCGGGTCGTTCTACAAACGCTTTCTGAAAACAGCGTCAGCGGCGACAACATAATCACATTCAACTACACGGATTTCTTCTGCGACACAACGCGACCGAAGAACGGCTATTTTCACGGAGACTGCAGGTCTTACTTCAGCTTTGCTACGCGGACTATATTACGAACGTTGAAGTAAGAGAGGCCACGACACTTCAGCGAATGGTCGCCTTCATCGATGGCTTGCGTACTGATTGGGCTCAGGCTCCGGCTGAAGTCTCACTCCCCGCAATTGTTCCGCCCCTCGCTATGAAACCAATCATTTGCACCGAGTATTTGGAGCGCTGGTACAATGTGGGCAGACCATCAAGAATGCCAAGACGATTGTCATCCTCGGCTATTCTTTTAGCATTGCCGACGAACACTTCAACGATCTGGTCCGCAAAGGCAACAGCGAGGCCAAGGTGATCGTGGTAAACCCCGACATTGAAGCAGTGCTGGACCGGACGTGTCAGACGCTCAACCAAAACAAGGCGGATCTGCACTCCACAAACGTCGAAGACTTGGAATGTAAATCAGGCGGCTCGTCTAGGTTCGTTAGAGCAAAGGCTGAGGAAATCACCAGTGCACGACTTGCGGCTCTCCTGAGGGTTTAGGTCGCCGGGGCTGCTAGTCAGGCGGAATTATGTGCGGAAAATCGGGTGGGCGCTCCGGCGCGGTCAACGTGAAATCTGAATAAACCCACACTCCGGCTTCATCGTAGAGCCCCTTCAACTCCGGTCGAGGATTGCCCGTGTGCTTTTCCCATGGCCAAAGCTTTGAATCAAGTTCCGCGAAATTAACGTCTATCTCGCTACTTTCACGTAACCTCCGGCCAGTTATCAGGACTGCAGCCAAACAGCTCGATCAAACTCACTAGGTTCAATCTCCTTAAAGTGCAAATCCACAGACATGTCGAGCACATCGGCGTCCAACGGGACTATCTGACGTCCTCCCCGCTCGTGATTTCACGAAGGGATTCATTGAGGCGGAGAGAGAAGATGTGACGCTCCCTTCAAAGCTCTGCAGCATCATCCTGCCGGCATCAGCAGTTGCTTCATCAATCTCCCTGTGTTCAATGGCCCACCTCAGATAACTACGCAGCCTGTCGGCTTCCTTGGGCTGAAACTTCTGTCGGATAGTCTTCCGAGCCTCGGCGATACAGCAGGCAGGAAGATGGGTTGAATTTCTCGCTTTGACGCCGAGGTCACAGATCGACGGCGGCTGGTGTTGGATCATGTGAGGGAGCGGCAATGCCGACCAGCCAATCTGTCTCTACAAATACGTGCCTCATCGGTCAGCGTTGCAGCGCAGTTGGGCGCGGTATGCTCACGATCCCGCCGCTGACCGCTGGAAGGACATATTCTTCAATGGCTGACTTTAACTTGGAACGACGGACGCGTACTTCACCCGTACGCGCAAGCTCGTCAAGCCACTGAAAAAGGACGGACTCGAGTAAATACTCTCTGTTGCCCGCCGGAGCTGAAATGCGGAGATCCTTCGGAGGAAAATCTCCGACGACCTCTATGGAGTCCTCTCGATCGGCCAATGAACCGATCCTTATAGATTCGCAGCGTTTGAGGCGTAAGTAAGACGCCAACGGGACAGCTCATTCGGAGCATATACTGCTTTAGAGGTCGTCCCTTTTCGTTCAGATTCCTGCCCTCAGATTTGACCTCGGCGACCAAGGTCACAGCCAGCGAGTCGGGAGCAGTCACGATGAGATCGGGAGTGAATGCCATGGAGAAAGCTTATCACTTCGGGTGCCCATCTGCATGTCACACGTTCGCGGTTGTCGGACATGAGTGGCATCCTGAGTCAACTGCCAGGAATGGCCGTTGAAGATCGCTTACTCCGCCTCGCGGTCCCACTCATTCGAAAAACGCGAATGAAGTGGGGCACCCAGAACATCATCACTCATACACCAAATTTCATCGACAATGGTGTACCCTCTTCGACTATGTCCCGGACTACATCGACCTCGACGAGGGCTTGATTCGCAAAGCGCGCAAGCTCACCCGCCTCAAGACCAAGCGCCAGATTGTGGACAAGGCGCTCGAGTTGCTCGATCCCTCCGAGAGCCGCAAAGGAATCCTTCGCTACTACGGAAGCGGTGTCTGGAAGGGCGCCGCTTAGTCTTCGCGGAGAAATCCGGATCTGATGTTGGTGGACAGCTCCGTCTGGGCTGACTTCTTCAGTTCCTCTCCAGGAAGAGCCGGTGGCAAACTGCGCCGGATGATCGAGGATAGCGAACCTCTCGCGCTGACGGGAGTAGTAGTAACCGAGGTTTTACAGGGTCTTACGAGGGATGCCGGCCTACTCCGAACGCTTTCTCGGCGCATGGGACATGCTGGAGCCCAAAGGGCTTCGAAACGTACCGCGCCGCGGCTGCGGATCTACCGCATGGCGCATGGAAAAGGCATCTCGCTCACCACCATTGACACCCTGATCGCAGCCATTGCGCTGGAACATAAGGCCAGCGTTTTCACCCTGGACCATGACTTCTCCAGAATCGCGCTCATAACGGGCTTGGTGCTCCACCGCTTCTGATACGGCCAGGGCCCACTCCATCTCCCCGCTGACGGCGAGCGCAGATCCTTCGCACTCCGATTCGCGCAAAAGTGGCGCGAACCTCCGCTTGATTACATAACGACGTTGGCTCCCAGCTCGAGTACATTGATGGTGCAATCCGATCAAGCGGCTCAAGAAGGAGCCGACCATGTTGATTATAGGATGCGATTACCATTCGGGGTTTCAGCAAGTAGCGATCTTTGACAAACGACGGGCGAGATCAGGCACGGCGATTGGCGCATCCGCAGGAGGCCATGGAGTTCTATGGTGGCCTGGCTGCGGGGGCGCTGGTAGGCATCGAGACCACGGGTTTCAGCGGGTGGTTCGAGCGCCTGCTGGAAAGGCTGGGGCACCAGAAGTGGATGGGCGATGCCACCCAGATCCGGGCTTCGATGACTCGCAAGCAGAAGACCGATAAACGGGATGCCGAACACATCGTGAAGCTGCTGGTGGAGGGGCGTTTTCCGCGGATCTGGGTGCCGTCCGCGGAGGAGCGGGATGCGCGGCAGTTGCTGATGAATCGGCACAAGCTGGTGCAGTGGCAAACCCAGGTCAAGAATCAGTTGCAGTTTCTGGCCCTGAATCAGGGCCTGCAGCTGAAGTGGCGACTGTGGACACGCAACGGACGGCAGAAACTAGAAGCCCTGCCGTTGGGTTGGTACGCGGCGCAACGGCGGACGACTTTGCCGGGGCGACGGGAGGAACTAGAACAGCAGATCGCCAGCCTGGATAGGGCGGTGCTCGACGAAGCCCAAGCGCGACCCGAAGCGGTGCGGCTGATGACCCATCCCGGAGTCGGGCCGGTGATCAGTTGCGTTCGTGGTTACGCTGGGTTGGTGGAGCGATTCGCCGGGCGCGCCCGGTGGCCAGCTATTTGGGGCTGATTCCGCGGGAACGCTCCAGCGGAGGCAAGCACGGTTGGGCGGCATCCGCAAGCAGGGCAACTCGTTTATGCGCTACCTGCTGGTGCAAGGCGGGCATAGTGCGGCGCCTGGGCCCGGAGCTGAAACGTTTTTACGGCCACTGCAAACACACCCACGCCCACGCGGGGGTGGCCAAGGTGGCGGTGGCCCGCAAGCTGGCGGTGCGATTGTACTGTATGTTGCGCGACGGCATCAGCTATGCCGAGTGGCGCAGCCGCCGGCGCTCGCATGCAGGTGAGCCCGAGTCATACTGTGGTCGAAATTAAGACCGAACGCTTGAGTGGGCAGCCTGCCTCCCTGCCGCCGACGGTGGGGAGATCGAAGCCGTAATCATGGGCCAACCTCCCGCAGGGGAATGGGAGACCCGAATAGATGGCTGGTGGGAGTGCCGGTGACGGTCCCATCGCTAGATTACAGAAGAACGAGCCGGAGATCGGATGCCAGGTAAGACCAAATCTTCTGCTAAGGAACGAAGCTCAGCTCTACCGCGCTGCGCTTCGTTCCTCGCTCCATCGTGGGCCAGCCGGAACCGGCGTCAAGGGTCGAGATGAACGCCAAAAGATGGCGCCCTTGACTCCGCTTCCGGCGCGCAGAGGATTCGTGTGCTCTTGACAATGCCAACGTCGTTATAGACAGGATGACAGGCTGAATGAGTGGGGCACCCAGCCGTAGCTCGAAGCAAAACCGTACGAGCGAGGGGGGCGATGGGTGACGTAACTTCGATTGTGTAAAAAGCGAGAGGGTGGAACCTGGGTTTGGCCTCACAAGCTAAAGCCATTCTCGAAAGGAGACTTACACCCATGGCGAAGGTAACACCCATCACCGAGCAGTTCCAACATTTCGTCAGCGAGCTGAAAGAGAGTTTTTGGCGAGACTTGGAGTGGAAGTGTGCAGCAGAACATGCGCAAGCTGTTGGAGCGGCTGTCGGAGCGGCAACGCGACCTGTACATGGTGAGCCCGCGTCATAGTCGGCAGCAGCCGCGGCGGGATTATCGCAATGGCTACTACGAGCGCGACTTTGTGACCCGCTTCGGGACCTTGCGCTTGCGCATCGCCTGCATGCGCCAGCGCGGGTTTCTACCCGCGGTGCTGAAGAAGTTTCAACGCCGGGCGGAAGAGGTGTCGCTGTTGCTGCGGGAGGCCTTTCGGCGGGGGATCTCGACCCGGCAGGTGGGGCGCGCGGTGGGCATTTTGACCGGCGAGGTGGTCAGCCCGCAAACCGTTTCCCGGCTGACCCGCGATCTGGACGAAGCGGTGCGGCAGTTTCATCAGGCGCCCCTGGAGGACGAGTGGGCCTACCTGTTCCTGGACGGCGTCAGCTTGCGGGTGCGGCGGCCCTGCGGTCGCCAGCGGGTGCAGATGCTGGTGGCGTACCGAGTGCGCGCCGACGGCACCCGGCAACTGCTGGGATTTATGCGCAGCAAAGGCGAA
>CAWCSJ010000006.1:0-89245 GCA_963798185.1 uncultured Acidobacteriaceae bacterium | reverse complement strand
TCTCCAGGTCCTTCACCACCACCTTGACCACGTTGTTGATGGTTTTCTTGGCTGAGCTGGGGTTGAAGCTATCGCTGATGCCCGTCCAGACCAGTTCTCCCTCGGGCATCGCGGTGGCGTAGAGATTGGTTTCGATGCGCACCGTCTTGTCTTCGCGCAGATAGTCCGGCGTATAGACCTGGCGGTAAACCGTGGAGTAATACCCGTAGAAATTTTGGTAGTACGCGTAAGGAACGGTGTAGCTGTGGCCGGGAATGTAGGTGACGTTCTTCTCCACCTTCACCAGCCGCGTCACCACGACAGCTTCGATGTGGTGCTCGCGGATTTGCGCGCGCAGGTAGTCGAGGTCCATGTTGGCCGACTCGGGACGCAGCAGGATGGAATGGCCCGGAATGGCCTCGACTCCATCGCGTGCAAGTTTGTGGGCCAGCGCGTCCTCAAAGTCGGAACGAATCGCAGGATCGTCGCTCATGCCGATCACCAGCACCTTTTTGAAGCGCTGTCCGGCATAGCTGGGATTTTTTACGCTGGCCACCAGCTTAGCCGAGTTGCAGTTTCCGATTGCCGACGCAGTCAGCAGTACGGCAATCACCATCGCGAATCGTGTCAAGCGTTTCTCCTGGTGTGAATTATTTTCTGCATCCGGTGATCGTGGTCGCAACAACCGGGGCCAGCGGCGACAAGTTCGCCGCGGTCAGCATCGCATTGAACGAGACGATGTCCTGCTCGCTCAGTTGCCGCCAGCCTGCCAAATCTTTTTCGAGCGCGTCGCAGCTCTGTTGCACCGCCGTGCGGACCGGCTGCGTCGGACGGATGTCGGCGCTCTCCACGCTGAACATCAGCCGGGTCAAATCCCGGTTGACCAGCCCGAAGCCGGGAGCAGACGGAGTGCCCTTCTCAAGTGCGTCGATCTTTTTGTCCAGCTCAGCAGCGGCGTCTTTTGCGTCTTTCAGCTCGTCGCGGTTAAGCGCTTTTTGGCGCTCGGCCAGGTCCTTGCGCAAGGCCGCAGCCTGAAGATAGGCATCATGGCTCGCCTTCATGCCGCGAGCAATGTCTTGCGCCAGGTCAAGCTGCTCCACCAGGTCCGACTGCGAGGCATGGACCCGCGGATCAAGTTCGATGGTGAGCGGTTGCCGCAGCGTCTCGCCGCTGGCGCGCAGCTCCAACGTGTAATTGCCCGGCACAACCAGCGGACCCTGCGGCTGCACTCGCGGAGTCTGTTCCTGAATCGCGTGGTCAGGCAAGGTGTATTCGGCGTAATCCAGCAGCTCGCCATAGTAGCCGTAAGGAAGCGATAGCGGCGGCGGATAGCGAAGATTCCAGGCGAACCGATTCACGCCTGCGGCTTTGGGCAAAACGGCTGGCGGCGCAAACCAGTAATCGGGCGCGTTCGCGGGAAGAAAGTCCGCAGGCTTCGCATCGCTGGAGAAGTGAGCCACCTCGACGCCCTTGTCGTCGTAGATGGTCAGCGTGAGTTCATCCTTGGGCACCGCTTTCAGGAAGTAGTCGACGATAGCGCCATCGGGCGGATTCTGCCCCGCAGGTGTTTCGCGAGGATACGGCGTGTCCTCATAAGTGTCCCATCGCACGCGCATCGCCGTGGCAGGACGAAACAGGTGAGCATCGCCGGCGGCGATTTGCGGGCTGATGTCGCGCAGCGGAGTGACGTCGTCGAGGATCCACAAGGCGCGTCCGAAGGTCGAGATTGCGAGGTCGTCGCCATGCACCGCGAGGTCGGTCACCGGCGTGGGAGGAAGGTTGAGTTGCAGCGATTGCCAATGGTCGCCGTCGTCCCACGAAACGAAGACGCCGGTGTCGGTTCCGGCGTAGAGCAGTCCTTTGCGCTTGGGATCTTCGCGCACCACGCGAACCATCTCGTGCTCGGGAAATCCGTTGACGATCTTCTGCCAGGTACGGCCGGAATCGTGAGTGCGAGCGACGTAAGGAGGAGTGGATTCGCGGGTTGCGCCTGCGGCAACGTACGCAGTGGCGGCGTCGCGATGCGAAGCTTCGACGGTGAGAATTTGCGTTGGGTAGGTCAGCTCGGGCGGCGAAACATTTTGCCAACTGGCCCCTGCGTCGCGTGTGAGTTGAACGATCCGGTTGCTGGTCCCGGCCCACATCACTCCAGCTTGCACCGGGGACGGCGACAGTGTGGTGATGGCGTCGGGACGCGGCTTGCCCGAACCGCGCTTAGGCGCTTCTTCGTTTTTCTTCGCCTGGTCGCCGGTCAAGTCAGGGCTGATCGGCTGCCAGGTAGATCCGTGATCCGAAGTCTTGAGCACCAACTGAGTTCCAAGATAAAGCGTGGATTGATCCTGCGGCGAAAACACCAGCGGCGGCATTTGTGCGGTGCGGTACTTTTCGCCGGTCTCGAAGACCGTCGCGGTTTGTCCCGTGGCCTTATCGAAGCGGACAACGGAGCCATACCATCCGCCGCTGTAAACCCAATTGGGATTCAGCGGATCGGGAGCGATGTAGGCATACTCAAAGCCGCCGATGGAAAACCAGTCCTGCGCGAGGATTTCGCCGTAATCGCTGCGGCTGAGAACCGCGGCCGTCCCGCTGTCTTGCTGCGCCCCATAGACGCGATACGGAAACGCGTTGTCGGTGGAGACGTGATAAAACTGGCCGGTTGGCTGGTTGTACCAGGAGCTCCAACTCTTGCCGGCATCGACGCTGACGATGGCGCCTTGGTCCACTCCCAAAATCATGCGCGCGGAGTTTTGCGGGTCGATCCAGAGGACATGGAAGTCATCGCCGCTGGGCGCGCCAACGTAGGCTTCGAAGGTGTGTCCGCCGTCGATGGAACGATACAGCGAAGTTTGCGCGACGTAGAGAATGTCGGCATTCTGCGGGTCAACGAATATCCGGCTGAAGTAGGGGCTGCCGATCACGCGTGGGTCCCGGGTGGACCGCTGCCATGTGGCTCCGGCATCGTCGGAACGAAAGAAGCCTTGCTCCATGATCGTGTACAGACGGCGGCCGTTGGTTCCGGAAGCAACGGCGATGCCCGCTCTGCCACGACCCTTTTCCGGCAGACCATGGCTTACGAGAGGTGTCCAGGTCGAGCCGGCGTCCACCGACCTGACGATCTCGGAGGTAGCGGGCACTGCCGCATCGCCAGATCCGGATGCCGGCCGGTAAAGGACCGCGTAAAACGTGCGAGGATCGCCGGGGTCCGGACACAGATCGACTACGCCCAGGGTATCGTCCTTAGAGAGCACCTTGCTCCAAGATTTTCCGCCGTCGGTGGTCTTAAAGATGCCGCGATTGGCCGTGCGCGCAGCTTTTGGCAGCGGAAGCCACAGGATCCCCATTCCGATGGAATTGCCGCCCACGACAACGATGTCGGGATTCTGTGGGTCAACCACCACCGCCTGAATATCGGGAACATCCTGCAAGCCGACGTTCTTCCAGGTTTGGCCGGCGTCGTCGGACCGGTACAGCCCATGACCCGCGGTCTGTTCGCCCGTTCCCACGTAAATCACATTGGAATTGGAGGGAGCGACGGCAAGAGCTCCGATGGAGGCGACGCGCTCGCTGTCGAAGATGGGTCGCCAAACCTGCCCGCTGTTAGTGGTCTTCCAGACACCGCCTCCCGGCGTGCCGAAATAATAGGTATCCGGATGACCTGGCACGCCCGCTACGGCTGTGACTCGACCGCCGCGAAAGGGGCCGATCAACCGCCACTGCATGGCCGAGAACGATTGGCTGTCGATGTCCTGAGCGCGAGCGAGATTGGCAGGCCCAGTCGAGAGGCCTGCCATGATCAGTAGAAGGAACCGCAAGTATGGTTTGCGCCAGCTCCGAGTCACGCTGAGTAAGTCTCCAGTTCGGCAAGACTAGCATGCGTCGTTGTGATGAGCGACACGCTGAAGGTTCACTTGCAAAATGCCGATGTGAAAAATGCGAGTATTCCCCTGTGGTATGGGGGAGGGTGAATATGTCGCCGGGAGGGGATCCCATTCCAGGCAGGTATGGGGCCCCTTTCGTAATGGCTAGGTTGTGCGGAGGACGATTCGGCGCAAAAAGGCTCCAGCCCGGTGCGGACTGGAGCCTTGGTCTTGGTCCACTGCACCGGCAAATTACCGCTTCGACTGACCGCGTGCCAACTTCTTCACCTTGCGCTTGGCCGAGCCTCGGGCATAGGTGCGGGGCGCTTTCGGGGCGGCTTTCTTGCGTGCAGTGCGCTTTACCTTCTTGCGTTCTAGTTTGTCGGTAATGCTCTTGGTGTTTGCCATGAAATTCTGCGTTCCTTTGAATGACGGGCTTACGCCTTTTCCAATTGGGCGTATTTCTCGACCAGCTTTTTCAAACCGAATCTAGGAAATTGTACCGTAATCTTCGCATCTTCTCCGTCACCCTCACGCTTATACACGGTGCCTTCGCCATATTTCGGATGACGAACGCGTTGACCGGGACGAAATCCAGTGCGCCCGGTGGGTTGCGAAATCTCAACCTTGGGCCGCGAAAACTTCTTTCCGCGCGAGGCGAAAAACTCGGCAATGTTGTCGATGGAGTTGTAAGTTGGCCCGCTGTATGGGCTGTGTTGTGGCTTTTCGCGACGGTCGTAGGACGGCCGTTGGTCCTCGTCTTCGTACGCGTAATGTCTGGCGGAGGAGTAGTCGCTGCTGGGCACGTGGGCAGGCCGACGCGGCGATCCCAAATCCTGGAGCAGCTCTTGCGGGATTTCTTCGAGGAATCGCGAGGCCACGCCGGGCTCAGGCATGTCGGTCCCGTAACGACGCCGATAACGAGCGCGCGAAAGCACCAGCGTGTTCATGGCGCGGGTCATGCCGACATAGCACAGCCGCCGTTCCTCTTCGATGTCGTCGGGGCTGAGCAGCGTGCGTGAATGAGGAAACAGCCCCTCCTCCAGGCCAATCAGAAACACCAGAGGAAACTCGAGCCCCTTGGCCGCGTGCAAACTCATCAAGGTGACGCGCGACTTCTCGTCGTAATCGTCGGCATCACTGACCAGCGCGGCGTGGTCGAGAAACTCGTTCAGCGTCTCGCCACGATCGCGCGAGTCCATGGCCGCGTTCACCAGTTCGTGCAGGTTCTCAACGCGCGTCAGCGCCTCGGGCGTGTCTTCCTGCTCCAGTTGCTTGATGTACCCGGTGCGGTCGATGAGGAACTTCAGCAATTCGGCGGTAGATGCCGGATCGCCGGGCGCGCGGAATCCCTCGACACTCTCCTCGCCGGGGTCAGCGCCAGTGCTTCCATTGGCGTTCGCGTTCGCGAATGTTTCGGGCACAAACTCGGTGGCCTCGGTTTCAAACTCCATCGGCGAGAACTCAATGTCGTGCTGGAGATCTTCTTCGTCCGCGACCGGAGCCGTGTCAGCCGCAGCGGGCTCAACGGCTTCACTTACACGTTCGCGGAAGGTGCCCAGGTGCATGGCGCGGGCATCTTCGATCAGTTCCCGGAAACTCTGTAGCGCCGTCAAGGCCCGCAGTGGAAGAAGTTTGCGCCGAAGCACCTCGTTGATCGCACCCCACATGGAAGTTCCCGTTTCCAGCGCAATGCCCTCGATGGTTTCCAAGGTGTTCTTGCCGATACCGCGCGTCGGCGTATTGATCACACGCTGCACAGCGATCGAATCGTCTGGGTTTTGGATGACTTTCAGGTATGAGATCAAGTCCTTGATCTCGGCGCGCTCATAGAAACTGAAGCCTCCCACAACGTGGTAGTTCAGCTGATAACGGCGCATCGCCTCTTCCACCAGGCGTGACTGCGAGTTGGTGCGGTACAAAACCGCGGCCCGCGGCGCCTCAACCGCCCTCGCTTGCCGCCTGCCGAAGGTATTTGGCAATGAAATCGGCGGCAAAAAGCGCTTCGTTTTCGCCGTCAGGCGCCTCGTAATATCCAATCTGTGCGCCGCCGCTGCGGGCGGTCCACAAAGTCTTGCCCTTTCGTCTGACATTGTGGGATACAACCGACGACGCAGCCTGCAAAATGTTCTGCGTCGAACGGTAATTCTGCTCCAGTCGAATGATCCGGGCCTCGGGAAAGTCCTGTTCAAACTCCAGAATGTTGCGAATGTCGGCGCCCCGCCACGAGTAAATGCTTTGGTCTTCATCGCCGACGGCGCAGACGTTGTGTTCGCTGCCAGCCAGCATGAGCATCAGCTCATATTGCGGACGGTTGGTGTCCTGGTACTCGTCCACCTGGATGTAGCGAAAGCGGCGGTTGTAACGCTCGCGCGTCTCGCCCGATGCTTTCAGCACACGCACGGCGAAGAGCAGCAGGTCGTCAAAATCGAGAGCATTCGACTTTGCCAGCTCCTGCCGGTAGACCTCGTAGATATGGGAGATGCGTTCGGTCTTGGGATCGCCCGATTGCAGGTAAACCTCCTGCGGGTCGAGCATGTGGTTCTTGGCCCAGGATATGCGCGCGAGCACATTGCGCGGCGTCAACTGCTTGTCATCGATGCCGAGACGCCGCATCGCGGCCTTGACTATGTTTTGCTGGTCCGCTTCGTCGTAAATAACGAAATCTTTGCGATAACCTTTGCCGCCGACCTGCAACACATCAATGTCGCGACGAAGAAGACGCACGCAAAACGAGTGGAAAGTGGAGATAAGCGGCTTGGCCAACGAGCGGCTCCCAACCAGCGACTCCACGCGGCTGGCCATCTCCGCTGCCGCTTTGTTGGTGAAGGTGACCGCCAGAATGGAGTCGGACGGCACGCCCACACCTTCAATCAGGTGGGCGATGCGATAGGTGATGACCCGCGTCTTGCCGCTGCCGGCGCCGGCGAGGATCAACACCGGCCCGTGGACGGCCTCAACGGCTTCGCGCTGTTGCGGATTGAGTTGGGACAAATACGAGGGCAAAGTTCAGAATACTCGATACATCAGTTAACCACAGAGACACAGAGGCACAGAGAGTAATTCTTCTCCATCAGAAAGAAAGTTTTTGAACACGGAGGTCACGGAGTGCACGGAGAAGAAATGCAATTGAAAAATAAAGCAAAAGGCAAAAACCCAAAAACCTAAAAAAATCGTAGTCTCCGTGACCTGCGGTCTTAAAAAACTTCTTCTTTTCTCTGTGTCTCTGTGCCTCTGTGGTTATTTTAGTTTGGTTTGCTGCTGCTGACGGGAGCATCCATGGCGCGGTGCGCCTTGCACTCGGCGCAAGGACAATGCTCGCGCAGGAACTGCCATGAATAGATGCCGTGCTGGTGGCCATCGTTCCATGAGAAACGAATGGCGTATTTACCGACCGGTTCAACCTCGGTCGGCCGCGCCGCCGCCTTGAACATGGGCAACTGCCCCGCAATCGGCTTGAGCGGATCGCCGGGCTGGCGGCCATCCTTGGTGCGCTCTTCCTCGCACAGCGCACACGGGCATGCATCGCGCAGGAAGGGAAAGCTGAAGACGCTGTGATGGCCGTCTTTCCACTCGATGTCCATGCCGGTGCCGGTGGTGACGTTGACCTTGCACGATTTGGGAATTGGAACTTGGTCCATGAGAATGTATGGCTCGCGACTTGCGAGAGCACTCTCTAGTATCGCAGAAAAGCGCAAGCAACAAGGCCCGGATTGTTTTCCGGGCCTTGACCATCACCTCCGTCGATCCTGGCAGTTTTGCCAGAACTCTAAAGGTCGCTTAAGCAATGGGACGGGACTTACCGGCGATCGTCCTCCCCGTGACGACGGCGGTCATTGTCGCGATCCCTGTCATAAGCGTGCCAGTAGCCGTTGCGGTCGTACCATCCGCTGACCTGCCCGCGATACGGAGTTGCGTAGTAGCCGTTCCCGTAGTAGTAGGGATTGGCTGCGTAATACTGATAGCGATACCTGTCTCCGTCGCGGTCATGATCTCCGTCGCGACGATGGTCGTCCCAGCCGGCCAAACGAAGCTGGCCGTTCTGGCTCGGATCGAACGTTGCCGGGGCAATTACGTTCCGCCGATCGTTGACCGCGTTGGGAGTCTGTGCCGCTGAGGTCGTGGCAAGAGTTCCTGCGCTCAGGGCCAGGAGTAGCACGTAATTCAGTAGCTTTTTCATTGGTAGCCTCCGTGTCCCTTTCATGTCTTTCCGAGTTGCGCATCGTTCATACCTGCAAACACTGCATGCGATGAGAAGTTCGCGGCGAACTCGCGAGTTCACACTTCTTAACAAGGCGCTGGAAGAATTTTCCGAAAGTGGAGTGATTTACATAGCGAAGGGGAAGAATGTACGCAGGAAACTGAAGGGAAGCTTAAGCGTCTGCTACTCAGGGGCTAAAGCCAACACTCGACCACACATAACGGCACGGCTGAAGCCGTTCCCCTTCAAAGCTTCGGCAATATCCGTTTAGTGATATCGGGAAGCTACATCACAATCTCTTTCACCCTGCGGGTGATGGGATGCTGCATCTCTTCGAGATCGCCCTTCACCAGGTTCAGACCGTACACACACGACTCGAACTCGCTAGCCAATTTGGCGAAGAGCGGCGACAGGCGGGCATATTCGAACTGGTCGAACTTGGAGACGATGTAATAGCTCTCTTTGCCCGCGCGGATGAAGTCGATAAAATTTTCCAGCCGCTGGCGCCGTAAGCGGTAGTGGTTCACGCTCTCGGGAAACATTCCAGAGAAGAACAAGGTGTAATCGCCAATGTGCTTGCGGACCTGGCGCTCACGGTCAAACGATGGCGCCGGCCCGTAGATGGGATCGGCTTGCAGCAGCATTTCGCCAACGTCGTGTAGCGGACGCCCTCCCTCATCGCAAATCTTGAACAACTGCTCGCACTCGCAGAACTCGGCAAGCACGTTGACCACGTAATCCTTCACCTCGGGATCGCGGAGTCCGATGTCGCGGTCGAAGTGCTGGTCGATCAATTCGGTGAACAACTGTTGCAGCGCGTGCGATTCTGGAATCATGGTCTTAGTCTTCGTCCCCCTTGTAGGAACCCATCTACGGCCACTGTGATGCGAGTTGATAGCGCAATTCGGTTGGCAGAGCAAGGGTTTCCTGAGCGCGCATCTTGACTTCGCTGGTTCTCCACGCGTTGCGAGATGCCCAAAGCGCTTGCAATCGAGATCTCTTCCAGGGGTGGATATGTGATTTGGAGTGCTGTTTATGCGGGGTTGGTTTGCTCATCGGCGAAAAAAAGAGTTAGAGTGCTGAGCGTCTGTTAGCAGAAGGAGGCGTCGGATGCCAAAATTCAAGGCAACCTGCCGGCTTCCACGGAGGCGCAGTTGATGGAACGGCAAAACATTTCGGGCAATTCTCCTTACGAGCCGATGGTCGGTTTTTCGCGCGCTGTAAAAGTGGGACCGTTTGTGTCGGTTGCCGGAACGGTCGCGACCGGTCCGGACGGCAAGATCGTCGGGGCAGGTGACATGTACACGCAAGCGGCGCAGACGCTGAAGAACATTGGCCGCGCACTGGAGCAGGCAGGCGCGAGCTTTCGCGACGTGGTGCGCACGCGGATGTTCGTGACCGACATCGGTCAGTGGGAGCAGGTGGGGAAGGCGCATGGCGAGATTTTTCGCGACATACGCCCAGCGGCGACCATGGTGGAGGTATCGAAACTCATCTCGCCGGAGATGCTGGTCGAGATCGAAGTCGATGCCATCATCGTGTCGGAAGTGAAGTAGCAATTAGCAAATTTGGGTCGTTTGGAAGTGACGGTTGGCTTCTAAAATTGTCATTACGAGCGAAGCGAGGAATCTGCTTGCGAGGAATCTGCTTTGGTTGGCGCCGGAATGACTGGCGGGAAAACAGCAGATCCCTCGCAGGCTAAAGCCCGCTCGTGATGACAATTTCGAGAGGTTCTAGCCACTGGACCCTGGTCGAGGAGCACCATGAAGCATTGCATCCGTAGCGTCGTTGTCCTGCTGCTGTCATTATCCGCACTCGGCCAGTCGAAACCCGTGGCCGCACCGCAGCAGGTCATCGTGATTCGCGCCGGGAACGCTCATTGACCCGCGCGCCGACGAACCGAAACACAATCAGGTGATCGTCATTCGCGGCGACAAGATTGAGAGCGTGGGTGACGCGGCTTCGACGCCAGTTCCTGCCGGCGCAAAAATTATCGACCTGTCGAACGCCACGGCGCTGCCCGGACTGATCGAGTCGCACACGCACATCTTTCTCCAGGGAGAAGACCCGGCACTCGGCGGCTACGACATTCAGTTGCTGAAGTTCCCGCTCGCCTATCGCGCCGCGCGCGCGACGGTTTCGGCGCGGCGTGCTCTGGAGCAGGGTTTCACCACCATCCGCGACATGGAAACCGAAGGCGCGGGTTACGGCGATGTCGGCATCAAGATGGCGGTGAACGAGGGTTACATTCCCGGGCCCCGCATCTTTACCACCACGCGCGGCATATCGACAACCGGCGGTTATCCCCTGGAAGGGTATGCGCCGGAGATCCAGGTTCCCAAGGGCGTTCAGATCATCGACGGTCCGGTCGAGGCGCGAAAGGCGGCACGCGAACAACTGGACCATGGGGCCGATTGGATCAAGGTTTACATGACGCATCGTTCGTGGGCCGACAAGGACGGCCACCTGGTTTCGCAGCCGACGCTCACCGTAGAGGAACTGAAGGCCATCGTGGACGAGGCTCACGGATGGGGGCGCAAGGTGGCCTGCCACGCCTACAACGGCGAGGGCCTACAGCGCGCTCTTGATGGCGGGTGCGATTCCATCGAGCATGGCTTGGGACTTACGGACGCCAACATCGAGCAGATGAAGCGGCAAGGCACCTGGTACTGTCCGACGATCGCGATTTACTACAAGGATTGGGCGCCGGAGAACACGCATGCCGGGCAGCGCGACCGCGCGCGCGTCGCCGAACATGAGCAGTCGTTCAGAAAGGCGCTGCAGGCGGGGATCAAGATTGTTTTCGGCACCGATGTCGGTGGCTTCTCGTGGACCGAGCCGATTGCGCAAGACTTCCCGTACATGGTGAAGTTTGGGATGTCGCCGATGGACGCCATCCGCTCCGCAACCGTCAGGCCAGCAGAGATGCTCAACATGCCGGGACAGATCGGCGTCATCGCCCCCGGAGCCTACGCCGACGTGATCGCGGTTTCGGGCGACCCGCTGAAGGACATCACGGAATTGGGACGGGTGAAGTTTGTGATGCACAATGGGCAGGTGTTCAGGGCGGAGTGAAGACGCTATTCGCTATTCGCTTTTCGCTCTTCGCTCTACGTCAGCATAGGCACCGACCTCCGACGATTCGGCTGACGGCGTATATGCATCTTTGAAACAGGTTGCAGAAAAGTCGGAATGCAGATCTCTCACCGACTAAAGTCGGTTCGGGATGACAAAAAACAATCGCAGTAGCGGCGCACTTAAAGGTGCGCCCCTTCAAGAGCGAAAAGCGAATGGCGAAGAGCGAAAAGCGGCTACCGTGTCACTTCCAGCCCAATCCCCTGGCCCTCATACACTCTCTGGCCGGCCGCCGGGATGGTGCGGACCACTGTCCGGCTAGGGGCAGTCGGGGGCGCTGCGGGAGAGCTATTACCAGTCACAGCCGGGACGGAATTGCTATCGGCCGCCGGAGGCGCCTGGCTAGGCGGAGCTGCCTGGCTGGCGATCGTTCCCACGTGTAGTCCGGCTCCCACGATGGCGTTAACCGCATCGTCTTCGCTGTGTCCGACGAGGTCGGGCATGACAAATGAGTTGCGCTCCAGCGGCGCAGCCAGCAGGACGCTGATTTTTGGCGCGGACACATTTACCGCGTTGGCCGGCGGGCTCTGCGCCACAATCTGATCGGTCGGGCCGCCGGGAATGGTTGCGGTGGCGATACTTCCAAGCTCTAATCCGCGGCGGCGGATGTTGATTTCGGCCGCACGCTCGCTGCCTCCGATGAGGTTGGGAATGACCACGCGTTGCGGGCCCATGCTTTCGGCGACACGAACCCGCCAGCCTCGCCGCACTTCGGCTCCGGGCTGAGGCGCCTGCGACATGATCTTGCCGGCCGGAATATCGGCGCTGAAGTAGCGGTCAGTGGGTTCCAGCACCAACCCATGGTCAGCCAGCATCCGCTCGGCCTGGAGAGGAGCCATGCCCACTACTTTGGGGATGGTGGTCTGGCGGCCATGGATGGCAAAGCGCATCGCCGTGAGCGCCGACGCCATGAACACTACGATCAGCACCAACACGCGCACCAGATAACGAAAAAAGCGGCGCATCAGTGGGCCTCCGTGTCGCCCGCAGCGGGCGCGGCCGCCTCCACCTTCTGGGCGATAGCATTTGGCGTGGTTGGCGGAGGGGCGGGAAAATCTTCCGACTCACGCCCCTGCAACGCAACCCGCATAAAGTCCATCCAGATGGGCAGCGCGGCAACCGCTCCCGTTTCTTTGTTGCCGAGGGTCTTCTTCTCATCGAAACCAACCCACACCCCACAGGTCAGCGATGGTGAAAAGCCCACGAACCACGCATCCGTGAAATCGTTGGTGGTGCCCGTCTTTCCGCCCAGCGGATGTTTGAGTTTGCTGGCGGCAAATCCCGTTCCGTGCAGCACCACCTCGCGCAACATGCTGGTCATGATACGGGCGGTGCGCACACTCACCACGTCCTTCACTTCGGGATAATTCTCCTCCAGCACGCGGCCGTCGTAGTCGCTGACCTTGCGAATGTAGCGAGGCATTACGCGCACGCCGTCGTTGGGAAAGGTGGTGAAGGCCGCAGTCTGTTCGGCCAGCGTGATGTCGGCCGCGCCGAGGGCGACGGGCAGATAGGCCGGCAGCGGTGAAGTAATACCGAACCGGCGGGCGTATTCGATGACCGTCTTGATACCACCAACGCGTTCAGTTACTTTCAGCGCGGGAATATTGCGCGACTCGGCGAGGGCGTGACGGAACGTGATGACGCCCTCAAACTTGCCATCGTAATTGTGCGGCGTGTAGGGACCCGACGGCGAAGGGAACGTCACCGGCGCATCGAGCACCGTGTCGTCGGGCGTGAGACCTTGATCAATCGCCGCGGTGTAAACATACGGCTTGAACGAGGAACCGACCTGGCGCTCTGCTTGGACCGCGCGATTGAACTTCGACTGTACGAAGTCACGCCCTCCAACCATGGCCTTCACGTCGCCGGTGGCGTTATCCAGGGTAAGCAATGCGCCCTGCACTCCCGACTCCTGTTCCAGCGACACATGGCTGTCGCGGCCATTCAGCGCGATGACTTTCACATAGACCAGGTCGCCGCGAGTCAAAAACTGTTGTGGCGAGGTGCGGCGAGTCCACTTGATCTCAGCGGGGCCGAGGTGGCCTTCGTAGCCAGCGAATTTTACCGTCGCCGATTGCGAGTCGATAGCAGTAACCAGGGCGTGCACGTAGCCGCCCGGCGAAATGCTTTGGTCCCAATCCACGTGATGATAGGTCGTCAACGAGTCTCCGTTGGCGATCACGTTCAGCAGGTTTCCCTTCCAGCCATGGCGACGCTCGTAAGCCGCCAGGCCGTCGCGCACCGCTTGCTGAGCGGCCTTCTGCATCTCCAGGTTCAGCGAGGTGTAAACCCGCAGCCCGGCTTCATGCACCTCCTCAGTCCCGTACTTCTTCTCCAGATACTGGCGGATTTCTTCGACGAAATAGGGCGCGATATTGCTGTTATCAACTTCGACGTTGAGCGCCAGCGGCGCACTCTTGGCGCGTTGGGCCTCCACGGCAGTTATCTTGCCGTCTTCGAGCATATTGTTGATTACCAGGTTCCGGCGACGCAGCGCGCGTTCCGGATTGTTAATCGGCGAATATGCATTGGGCGCCTTGGGAAGTCCTGCCAGGACTGCCGCTTCCTCCAGAGTCAGGTCTTTGGCTTTTTTGCTGAAGTAGAAGTTCGCGCCCGCCTCAAAGCCGTACACGCCATGGCCGAGGTAGATCTGGTTGGCGTACAAAGTGAAGATTTGCGGTTTGGTGAAGCGGCGCTCGATCTGGATGGCCAGCATTACTTCCTGCATCTTGCGCCGGAAGTTACGGTCGGGCGAGAGAAACAGGTTGCGCGACAGCTGCATGGTGAGCGTCGATGCGCCTTGCGCCCGGCTGTCGAGCAGAATGTCGCGCCAGGCCGCGCCGAACACGCGCCATACATCCACGCCCCAGTGCTGGTCGAATTCCTTGTCCTCAGTTGAGATCAGGGCATCACGCAGCACCTTGGGGAAATCGTTGTAGCTGTCGATGACGCGGCGTTGCAGCGAAAATTGGCCGACCACGCGGTCCTGATCGTCGTAAAGCTGGGTGATGGTGCTGGGTCGGAATTGCTCCAATTCTGTTACCTGGGGCAGATCGGTCGAGTAAACCAGAAGCAATCCGGAAAGCGCTCCCACCAGGGCGGCCGCTGCAATCAGGAGAGCGAAAACAGCGTTGCCGAAAAATCTGCGCCCCCCGCTGCGCGCTTCCGCAGGGGGCGTGGTAATGACCGGAGGCTCTTCCACTTCGCGCTTCATAGCCACTGGAGCTACGCACAGAATAGCACTGAAAAGCACGGTGCGAGCCGTGCCGGGATCGGCGCTTCTGCTGATTCGAACCGGGTTGCGCGGTCATCCAAGGAGAGCAGTCTGCTTTCGAATTCTTGGGTTGATGGGAGGAGTATGGCTTCATCGGGCTCAAGAAAGACGTTGTGGAGGGTTTTTTCGGTGGAAGCCCCCTGCTTTAGCAGGGGGGAACTGGACTTAAGTCCAGTGGAGAGGCAGCGATTTTAAAATGGGCTTCAGCCCCGGGCTTCATTCGAAGCCCGGCGCTAAAGCGCATCGTCAAAGTGGGAGCTTTTCCCGGAACGCTGAAGCGTTCCTCCCCCGCATAAATGCGGGGGCTTCCACCCGAAAGTAGATCCCAATGTCGTAAGCTGAAAGCCGACAGCTGACAACTGACAACCGAAAACTGGCAACTGACAACTGACAACCGGCAACTGACAAAATGGTCCTCAACGTCCTCAATCTCGGCCTGGTCCCCTACGAAACCGCTCTACATCTGCAGCGGACGTTGATGGAGCTGCGCAAGGCCAACCGTGTCGAAAACACGCTCTTACTGCTGGAGCATCCGCCCGTAATTACGTTGGGTCGCAACGCGCAGGTGTCGAACGTGCTTGCGTCACCCGAGTTCCTGGCCCAGCGCGGCGTGGAGTTGTTCGATATCGATCGCGGTGGCGATGTCACCTTCCACGGTCCCGGTCAACTGGTGGCCTATCCCATCTTCGATTTGCGCAGCTTTGAGCCGAAGCTGGGGGCGGTGGAATTCGTCCGGCGCCTGGAAGAGGTGCTGATCCGCACCTGCGGCGATTTCGGCATCACCACGCAGCGAATCAAGGGATTGACCGGGGTTTGGACCTACGCGCTGCGTAATAAGCCTGAGGCAAAAATTGCCGCACTCGGCGTGCACATTTCACGAGGCGTCACGACGCACGGCTTCGCTCTGAACGTCAGCACCGACCTGGATTTCTTCTCGCTCATCGTGCCTTGCGGGCTCACTGACAAGCCTGTGACTTCCATGGAGCGCGAACTGCAAAAGCAGGTGACTCTGGAGGAAGTGGCGACGGCGGTGTCACGCAACTTCGGGAGGGTCTTCCACGCGCAGATGCTGTGGCTGTTATCGCTCGACGACTTGCTGGCCCAGGCTACCGTGGCGTCGAAGCCTGAAGCGGCAAGATCTCCAGCGAACCAGGACACTCCGGCGCGGCCTCCGAAGGAGTTACGCAAACTGCATGGTGATGGTGGGGAAATGGCGTGAAATCCGCTATTCGTCTTTCGCTGTTCGCTGACCCGGAGGGCCCACTGGAAACGTCTCACAGTTTTCAGCTGGATTTTCCACCGGCGATTCGTCACCCTCCACTGCCCGCTGCGTACCGATCGCGCTTTGGCGAAAAGCGAATAGCGAGAGGCGAATAGCGGCTCCCCCCAACTTGCCTCGCCTGCGTCGTTTGGTTATCGTTCTAGCAACTTATGCCGCACAAGAAACGCCACAGCTCCAGCCCTGCACAGAAGAAATCGGCCAGAGTTCCACTAGCGGCGTCTACGAAACTGTCGAAGACGTTGCCGCCGGTCGAGCAGGCTGACGGCTCGCCCAAGCCGACCAGGACAGGTGCGTCATCGGCCGCGAACAAGATCGACGACGATTCCGCGGCGTCGATGCTGCGCTCCTACAACCTTCCCGACTACCGGCTCGAGCGTCCCGAGTTTCGCATTTTTATGTGCGGCGATGGGTCGAACCTGGAGTACCGCATCGAAGGCGATCTGAGCGCCGCGCCGCCGCCGATTCGCGATTCCAAGTATCTGTCGCGCGAGCAGTCGATCGCGCTCTATCGCTGGATGCTGCTGAACCGACGCATGGAAGTCGCGCTGGAAAACCTCTACAAGCAAGGCAAAGTGGTGGGCGGGGTCTATTTCGGACTTGGACAGGAGGGCTGCTCCTGCGCTTCGGCGCTCGCGCTCGGGCCTGACGACTGGCTTGGGCCGATGATCCGCAACCAGGGCGCGATGCTGGTGCGCGGCTTCAGCGCGCGCGACATCATGCGGCAGTACATGGCCAAGGGCGATTCGCCGACGTGGGGACGCGATGCTTCCTCGCACTTCGGCGACTGGCAGCGGCGCAATGTATGCGCTCCGATTTCCATGCTGGGCGAGTTGATCGGTGTGATGGCGGGCGTTTGCCTGGGCGCGCGGCTGCAAGGCAAGAATGTCGCTGGCCTCACCTATGTTGGCGATGGTGGGCAGTCCACGGGCGTCACCTATGAGAGCTTGAACCTCGCCGCGGTGCAGAAGCTGGGTCTGGTGCTGGTAGTCGAAAACAATTTGTGGGGCTACTCCACGCCCAGCGATATGCAGTTTTGCGTGAAGGACCTGGCGGAGCGGGCAATTGCGTATGGAATTCCCGGCGTGATTGTGGATGGCACCGATCCCTGCCAGGTTTACGACGCGACGTATGAGGCGTGCGAACGTGCCCATCGCGGCGAAGGCCCGACCCTGATTGAGGCCAAGATGATGCGCATGAAAGGGCACGCCATTCACGACGCCGCGCAGTACGTGCCGGCCACGCTGTTCGACTACTGGCGCAATCGCGATCCCATCGCCCGCTTCGAGAACTACCTGATCAATGTGAAGCGGTGGCTCACGCCTGAGGACAATCACAAGCTGATTGAGGACGTGGAGCGCGAACTGGAGGCTGAACGCGAAGCGGCCGTCGCCTCGCCCATGCCCGACCCTGAAACCGACAAGACGCATCAGGGCGTTTATTGCGATCGCGGCGTGTCACCAGATAAAACCGAAATATGGTCCGGTGGTTGCAAAGCCGCGCGAACAAGGACCGGCGGGGCCGAAGGCCATCGAGACGGCGGTGCATTTGAAGTGATTGAGGAAGTTATCGGGTGCGCGGTGAGGCTTACAAGCGGTACACGTCTTTGCGATGGCCGATTCGCAGTACCAGAACCACTATGGCATCTTCGAGGACGTCGTACACAACGCGATAGTCTCCAATGCGGATGCGATAGGCGCGTTCCTCTCCGGCCATTTTTCTTGTCCCCGGAGGGTAGGGATTATCAGCAAGAGCTTCAATTCTTGCGGCGATCCGAACTCGCGGGCCGGCTGGTAACTTCTTCAGAGACCGGGCGGCGGATTCCACGAAGCGAATGCTGTAGCGGTTTTCCATCGCTCAGCTACAGTCCGAGTTCCTTCTTGACCTTTTCCCAGGGAATCGTCTTTTCTTTGCGGGCTTTCCTGATCGACCGCAGGTCCAACTCGTCTTCATAGCGCTCGATCAGTTCCAAATCTTCAATGGGCACAACCGCTGCCACGGGTTTTTTTCTTCGGTGAACAATGGTGCGCTCGCCAGCATATTCGGCGCGATTGACGAGATCGGCGAACCGAGCTCGGGCAGTGCTGGTCGTAATCTTAGTGGACATAACGTACCAATTGTACATCTTGTACAAGTCGCAAGCGATACTTTTCAAGAGGTAAAGGTGTGTCTTTGAAGGATGCCGTCAAACTAGTTTTTCACCCGCTTTAACGGCCTGCGGCTCCCAGCGTCCCAATTCTTCCTGCTAAACTAAATCAGCAAGTCAACCCAGGTATATTTCTAGAACATGAGCACACCCGTTTACAAACGCATCCTCCTGAAGATCTCCGGCGAAGCGCTGGCGGCCGGCCAGGGTTTTGGCGTGGACAATACGCGGGTCCACGAGATCGCCGCCGAAATCGCCGAAGTGCATCGTCTGGAAATTGAAATCGCGATTGTGGTCGGCGGCGGCAACTTCTTTCGCGGCGTAGCTGAGCAAGCCAAGCTCATGGACCGCGTCTCCGCCGATCACATGGGCATGTTGGCCACCGTCATCAATGCACTGGCGTTGCAGGATGCCCTGGAAAAGCAGAACGTCTTCACCCGTGTCATGAGCGCCATCGAGATGAACCAGGTGGCCGAGCCTTTCATCCGTCGGCGCGCCATCCGCCACCTTGAAAAAGGCCGCGTGGTGGTATTCGCCGGCGGCACCGGCAATCCCTATTTCTCGACTGACACCGCAGCTTCGCTGCGTGCCATGGAGATCAAGGCCGACGCCATCCTGAAGGCCACCAAGGTCGACGGTATTTATACCGACGATCCGGTGCTGGTGAAGGACGCCACCATGTTCAACGAGATCAGCTATATGGACGTGCTGCGACTGGGACTGCGAGTAATGGACGCCACCGCTATCGCGCTTTGCCGCGAGAACAACCTTCCGATTGTGATTTTCAACCTCAATCAGCGGGGCAACATTCAGCGAGTGGTCATGGGAGAGCGCGTCGGCTCGCTGGTGAATAAGGGTTAAGCGCGACTGCCGATGGGCGCATTCGCTGCGCTGAATGGGCATTCAGTAAATGCTCTCAATTTCCTAAACCTAGCCTGTCTTAATCGCGTTACAATCTTTCCAGTTCCCCGGAAAGTACCTTTATGGCTAAGCAAGGCTACAAGCCATCGGAAAAGGTTCCGGTCTCAGGGGTTTATCGAGTCGAACACAACGGTCATCGCGACGAGCACGACGTCACCATGCTCGAAGGCGAGACGTTTCCCGCATGTTCGGTTTGCAACGACAAGGCGCGCTTTACCCTCAAGCATCGCGCGAACAGCATTCGGCACGATCCGGACTTTTCCGGCCGTTGACGGGGTGGTGTCCTGATTGGGCGTCGTGGGGCGTTTTTGCGACAAGCGAAAAAACTTCCTTCCCAAAGGGCGCAATTTGGGCTAACGTCGTAGCAAAAGCAAGCAAAACTGGTTAGCCGAGGGTTTCCTATGGCTTTTCCTGCTGGCGCGTTCAAGGCACGCTTGGCTTCTGTCGCCATTTCAAAATCACAGCGCAAGTCGAAGTTTCAAATACAGGCTGGAAGTACCAGGAACCCTGGACACACCGGTCCCCGGCGCGACGGCCGCCGTTACCGTGCGGGTGATACGATTCGGCAGTCCGGCATCTACGAAGTTCTGCACGACCGAGAACACCGCGAAACTCACGAAGCCGTGATGATTGGCGGGGAACATTTTCCCGACTGCGAAACTTGCAAAGACAAAGTACGCTTCCGCCTTATTCGCACCGCTCCCTACATTTTTCAAGACGAAGACTTCGAAGGCGACGCGTAGGAAGCTGTCAGCCGTCAGCCGTCAGCTATTGACCACGGCAAAAAAATGTCCGCAAGGGCCGGGGAAAAGGCAAGCAGCGCAGACAGACCTGCCTTCCTCCTCCAATGAACTTTCCTCCCTTCCGATGAAAAGCAGATTCCTGTATTAGTGTGTTCCAAGCTGATGGCTGATAGTTCACACGATGCTGATAGCTGATAGCTGATGGCTGGCAGCTGAGGTTTATAATCAAACGTTTCTGATTACATCCGGAGGCGAAGCGCGTATGGCCCAAGTTTCGATGGCGGCAATTCCCGCGTTGAAGGACAGCTTTGCTCAACTCAAGACCCGCATGGACAAGGCGGTTGAGGACTTCCGCAAGGAGATGGCTTCCACACGCACCGGCCGCGCCTCGGTCCACATGCTGGATGGCGTGACCGTGGATGCCTACGGATCGCAGATGCCGCTCAACCAGTTGGCGAATGTCAGTGCGCCCGAACCGCAACTCATCACCGTGCAGTCCTGGGATGTCAGCCTTATTGGCGCCGTCGAGAAGGCCATTCGCAGCGCCGATTTAGGGTTGAACCCCATGAACGATGGCAAGCTGATCCGCGTGCCGGTGCCGGCGCTCACCGAAGATCGCCGCAAAGAGATGGTGAAGCACCTGCACAAAGTGCTGGAAGAGCACCGCACCGCGGTCCGCAACATCCGTCGCGATGGCAACGACTTCATCAAGAAAGCCATGAAGGAAAAGAAGATCACTGAGGACGAAGAGCGCGGCGCGTTGGAACAGATGCAGAAGCTGACCGACGACGAGATCCGCAAGATGGAAGAACTGTCCAAGGGCAAAGAGAAGGAAGTGATGTCGCTCTAGTCGCTCCCTGTGGGGCGGTGCTCCGATGCTGCTCGACCTTGGCGATCTCCGCGTTCGGCCCTGGCGCAAAGACGACCTCGACGCCCTGTTGCGCTACGCCAATAATCCTAAGATTGCGTCCAATCTGCGCGATCAGTTTCCTCATCCGTATACGCGCCGCGATGCTAACGACTACCTGAACTATGTACGGACGATGGACGTTCCGACCTCGTTCGCCGTAGAGCATGAGGGCGAGGCGGTCGGCGGCATTGGATTCAAGCTGGGCACCGACATTGCGCGGCTCAGCGCGGAGATGGGCTACTGGCTTGGCGAGCCCTACTGGGGACGCGGCTTGATGACGCGCGCGGTGCAAGCGGCATCTGAGTGGGCCTTGGACGACTACAAACTGACGCGGGTATTCTCCATGGTGTTCTCCCACAATGTGGGATCAATGCGGGTCCTGGAAAAGGCCGGCTTTGAGCGGGAAGGCATCATGCGGCGCTGCGCCATCAAGAACGGCGTGATTCTCGACCAGGTGCTGTACGCCAAAGTGCGGTGAGGCTGTTTCAAGTTTCGAGTTTCAAGTTTCAAGATCACGACTTCAGATTCTTTCTTTTTCCTTTCGTCGCCCCAGGCGCAGACAAGAGCAGATTCCTCGCTTCGCTGGTAATGACAATTTCAAGAGCGGATCCGTCAGCTCCAAATGATCACAGCTTCTTGTCCGTTCCGGTTTAACTCGAAACTCGAAACTTGAAACTTGAAACTCGAAACTGTTTCTCTTACTTCCTTCCCGCCGCTTCCACCGAGGTGGTTGGATCGGCGCCCTCCCAGGTTTGGTCCGACGTCGGGCCGTACACCGACGGCACCGGCTTGTTCAGCAGGCGCAGATAGACGGTCAGTTGGGTACGGTGATGAGCGGTGTGCAGCACACGCCGCCAGAACACCCAGATACGCTGGCGGGTAAGTCCGAAAAAAGGCACGTCCTGCATCCACCAGTCGGCGGATTGCGTGGCGAAAAATGCCAGCCGCGGTCGCGCCAACTGCTCCTTGCGCTGAATGTATGCGCTCAACTCTTGCGTCTTGGGGAGCACCTCGGCAGCGGGCGGCTCCGGCGTACCCACAAATTCGCCAAAGAACCGGCGCTCGGAGAGCAGTTCGTGGTTCAGGATGTCGCCCACGGTGGACGACTTAGGATGTGGGCGGAAATTCAGGTCGTCCTGCGCGAAGCAGCGCCAAACGGAAATGACCTTGTCGGTCTCGCTGGCGTAGGTGTCGAGCAGATGTTGGAAGATGGGGTTGCTGGCGCGAGGAACATCCTGCGAAGGAATGGCAACGAAGTCGTAGTGCATGATGCGTCCCTTCTGATTGCAAACATGACAAAGGGCGCGACTGGCGCGCCCTCAGAACAGATGGAAAGCTGACGGTCCTAGTTTTCCTTGCACTTTTTCTTCTGCACATACTGCTGCAGCTTGCCCTGCTTTTCCAGCGCGCTCAGATTGTCGAGCAACGGATATTTCGCCGTGGGATCGAAGCGCTGGATGGCGCGGTAGGCCCGCAAGGTCCCAGCCAGTCCGGCCGCCTGGATGGCCGCAGCGTTTTTTTCTTCCGGATGCTGCAACAGGAAGGCGGCCTGCGAATAAATAACCTGCATGCGTAGCTGGTTGGAGTAGGTACTGTTCACCTTGTCGAGGGAACCCAACTCTTTGCAGCAGGCATTGACGGTGACGTCGGGAACTTCCACGATCCACTCGGTAAGCCACATTCTTTTTTCGAGGCCATCTTTTGCCAGCGGGTTCTCTTCCAGACTGCGCACATACGCGATGGCGCGCGCCCGTTCTTCTGGAGTGGAAGGACCGCGCATCTTGGCGGCCGAAGGAAGCGACGCTGCGCTGATGAGGGCGATCAGAACTGCCAGAATCTTGCTTACCATAATGCCTTCTCCCTTGAACTGCTCGGGCGGGCCGGATGGGTGTTGAGATCATACTCCGGTTGGGGGGAATTGACGCAAGCCGGAGCTACTAATTTGTAAACATTTGTCAACGAACCTGGCGCAAACCGGTCACTCGTTACCAGCCTTTGCCATCCCTATGGGACTCTTTTCTGGGGTGTGGAACCTCTCTTGCGGCAAACGGCATATGAGAGGTTCGTGGCATAATCGGCTGAGCGGTTTCGCTTATGAAACAAGTGGTCCACGCGGCCTGTCCGCACGATTGTCCCGACGCTTGCGCGGTGCTCATTACGGTGGATGACGGACGGGCCACCAGAATTCAGGGCGACCCGGAGCATCCCGTCACTCGCGGTTTTCTGTGCGCGAAAGTTGCGAAGTATCTTGACCGCGTCTATTCGCCTGACCGGGTCCTCTATCCCATGCGGAGGAGGGCTCCCAAGGGAACCCATGGCGAGGGCGCTTTCCAGCGCATCAGCTGGGACGAAGCCCTCGACGAGATAGCTAGCCGTCTAGGCCGCATCAGCGCGGAACACGGGCCCGAGGCGGTCCTGCCGTATTCCTATGGCGGCAACATCGGCGTGCTTGGCAATGCGTCTATGGACCGGCGGTTCTTTCATCGCCTGGGCGCGTCGCAACTGCACCGCAGCATCTGTTCGCAGACCGGCGGCGACGCCATTATTTCGATCTACGGCCGTAAGATCGGTACCGAACCGGAACAGTTTCGTCACTCCAAATACATCATCGCGTGGGCCGCCAACATTCACGGCAACAACGTTCATCTGTGGCCGTTCATCGACGAAGCGCGGCGCAACGGGGCCAAGCTGGTGGTGATCGATCCCTACCGCACGCGAACCGCTGGGCTGGCGGATTGGCACATCGCGATCAATCCCGGCACGGATGTGGCGCTCGCCTTAGGGCTGATGCACGTCATCGTTCGCGATGGCCTGCATGATCGCGACTACATCGACCGCTACGCCGAAGGCTTCGACGAACTGGAGAAGCGGCTTCCGGAGTACACGCCCGAACGCGTAGCCCAGTGGACGGGTGTTTCCCGCGACGACATCGAGCGCCTGGCGCGCGAGTATGCCACGACCCGCCCAGCGGCCATCCGCCTGAACTATGGCATCCAGCGTTCGCAAAATGGAGGCGCTGCGGTCCGGTCGGTATGTATGCTGCCCGTGATCACCGGTTCGTGGAAAGAGGTTGGCGGCGGGCTGCAACTGTCCACCAGTGGCGGCTTCGGGCTCGACCGTGTTGCCATGGAACGGCCAGACCTGATGCTCAAAAGTCCGCTGGGACGGCCGGCCCGGACCGTTAATATGGTGCAACTTGGCAAGGCCCTGACCGAACTCGATGGTCCGCCGGTCAAGGCCTTGGTGGTTTACAACTCAAATCCCGCCGCGGTTTGCCCCGATCAGAACCTGGTGCGCCGCGGACTCAAGCGCGAAGACCTGTTCACCGTGGTCCATGAGCAGTTCCTGACTGACACGACTGACTTCGCCGATGTGGTTTTGCCGGCGACGACCTTCTTCGAGCAAAAAGACCTGGTTCAGGCGTACGGGCATTACTACCTGCAAGTCTCGCAACCGGCGATTGAGCCGCTGGGCGAGTGCAAGTCGAACGTAGAGTTCTTTCGCGAACTTGCTCTCCGCATGGGGTTCGAGGACGAGTGTTTCCGCGAACCGGTTGACACCATGATCGACGCGGCTTTGCAGTCGGGCGCGCCGCAATTGAAGGGGATCACCCGGCAGCGCCTGGAGAGCGATCCCTACGTACGTCTGAACCTGCACGGGGATGACAGCGAGCATCCCTGGCTGCCCTTCGCCAATGGCTTCGATACGCCGAACCGAAAGGCCCGGCTCTTCGACCCGGCATTGATCGCACATGGCATGGATCCGGTGGCTTCGTTTGTCGCGCCAGAAGAATCGCGTAACCGGCGAGGCAAGAAGCAGTTTCCGTTGGAGCTGCTGGCCCGTAAAGCCGACAACTTTCTGAACTCGACCTTCGTTAATTTGCCCAGCCTGCAGGCCATGGAGCGACCGCAGGAACTGGAAATCAGCCGCGCCGACGCGCAGTCTCGCGGGATAGCCGATGGCGACCGTGTCCGCATTTACAACCAACGAGGCGAGATTTTTATGCATGCACGGGTCGATGGCGCGGTGGCGGCGGGCGTCGTCGGGGCAAAATTGGGTTGGGCCAAGTTATCGGAAGCCGGACTCAACATCAATGTGTTGACTTCGGACCGACTCAACGATCTCGGTGGTGGCGCTACGTTCTATTCCACCCTGGTTGAGGTCGAGCGGGTTCCCGAAACTTCTTGCCCTGTCAAGGGTTAGGTTTGCCATCGGTCGTGCAGAAATGGGACGGCCGGTTTCCGAACCTGAACATCCGTACCGTATAATTGCGCTTTCATTAACCTGTACTGAGGTTTCGTTATTTCTTGCCATCTTCAGGTAAGACCCGCGACCCCGTTTTATCGCGGGACGCGCTGCTGTGCTACGGCGATCGCTCTTTTTTTCGCGTGCATTTTTCTCGCCGCCACCTGCGCGGCGCAGCAGGGCGTGATCGAGAGCATCCAGATCCAGGGCAATCGCCGGATTCCCGCCGAAAGCATCCGGGCTCGCATGTTCACCAAAGCCGGTGACATTTACGACCAGGCAGCCTTGGAGCGCGACTTTAACTCCCTCTGGAACACCGGTTACTTCGACGATTTGCGAATCGAGCGCGAGGCTTCCGCCAAAGGCTGGATCATCCACGTTTACGTCAAGGAGAAGCCGACCATCCGCGAGATCAAATACGTCGGCTTGAGTTCGGTCTCGCAGAGCGACGTCCTCGACAAGTTCAAAGAGCGCAAGGTCGGACTCACCCAGGAAAGTCAATACGATCCGACGAAAGTAAAGCACGCCGAAGTCGTTATTAAGGAATTGCTGGCTGCGCATGGCCATCAGTTCGCCACCGTCCGCTCCGAGGTGCGCCCCATCCCTCCCGCGGCGGTTGCGCTTACCTTCGTGGTGAAGGAAGGCCCAAAGGTGAAGGTTGGAAAAATCATCTTTGAAGGCAACAAGTCCATCAAGTCGCGCGAGCTGCGCAGCGCGATGAAGAATTTGAAGCCCATCGGTATTCCCCATTCCATCTTCCTGGAAAACCTGTTTGCCCGCACCTACGACTCCACCAAGCTGAGTGAAGACGCCGAACGGGTCCGCTACTACTATCAGACCAAGGGCTATTACAAGGCCCTGGTTGCCGATCCCAAGACGCAGATCCACGACACCAGCGGATTCCGTTGGTATTACCCGTTCAAATCTTCCCCCGGCAAAGCGGTCGATATCACTTTGCCTGTCGAAGAAGGCCAACGCTACCGTTTGAAGGAGATCACGTTCACCGGCAACAAGGCGGTCACGAACACGGCTGGATTACGGGCCCTCTTCAAGATTAAAGATGGCGACATTTTTGACACCGAGGCCGTCCGCAAGGGCCTGGAGGGACTGCGGAAGGCGTACGCTGCGCTTGGCTACATCAATTTCACGCCGGTGCCGAACACGGAGGCCAACGATGAAACCAAGCTCATCAGCCTGCGCATCGACATAGACGAAGGCAAGCAGTTCTTTGTCCGTCGCATCGAATTCCAGGGAAACACGACCACGCGCGACAAGGTCATTCGCCGCGAACTGGCCCTGGAAGAAGGCCAGGCCTACAACGGCAATTTGTGGGAACTGAGTTTGCTGCGCTTGAACCAGTTGCAGTACTTCGAAGTGCTCAAGCCCGAGCAGGATTCCGAGATCAAGCAGAACGTACAGGATTCCACGGTTGACATTACCTTGAAAGTCAGGGAAAAGGGCAAGAACAGCATCGGGCTGACCGGCGGCGTCAGCGGACTGGCGGGTGGGTTCATCGGCCTGAACTACACCACCAACAACTTGTTCGGCAAAGGCGAAAGCTTGTCCCTGCAGTTCCAGATCGGACAGTACCAGAAGAACGAGACTCTGTCCTTCACCCAGCCTTACCTGTATGACCGCCCATTGCAGTTTGGCTGGTCGGTCTATCACAACAGCTACAACTACAACCAGGCAGCGCTCACTTCCATCCAGCTCAATCAGCAACTCACGCTGCCGGCCAGTTACCAGGCGCTGCTGCAGAATTTTACCCAGACCAGCACGGGCGCAACCACTTCCTTGAGCTATCCCATCAAGCGGTCGTTCAAGCGGATCGGCATCACGTATGCGTTCGACGATTCATCGGTGCAGACCTTTAGCGCGGCGTCGTCAAGTTATTTTCAGGCCCTGGCGTTTCGCGGCATCTCCGGCCCCAATGCCTTGAGCGGCATCACCACCAGCAAGATAGTGCCGAATTTTTCGTACAACAGAATCGATAATCCCCAGCGCCCGCACAGCGGACAGAGTCTGTATTTTGCGACCGAATTTGCGGGTCTGGGCGGCAACGTGAAATACATCAAGCCAACCGCCGAGTATAAGCGGTTTATCCCCGTCAACAAGGGGCGCAATACTTTTGGGTTCCGGCTTTTGGGCTCGTGGATATCAGGATACGGAGGCGTAGTGGCGCCGCCGTTCGACCGCTTCTATATGGGCGGCGATACCGACCTGCGCGGCTTCGACATTCGCGCCGTCTCCCCGGTTGCGTTCTTCCCTGGTGCGGTGAGCATTCCACTGCAGAATCCCGACGGGACCATCGTTCCGTTGGATCCGACGAACGCGCGGCGTGGACCGTACGCTATTACCATTCCCGTGGAACAGATCATCTTCCCTGGTGGCGATACAAACCTGGTCAATAACCTGGAGTATCGCATTCCGATCGTCGGACCAGTCACGCTGGCCGCTTTTGTGGACACCGGGTTCGACATGATCACCAACCAATCGCAACTGCGGGTTGCCGGGACCCAGATAACTGACCTGCAAACCACGGTTTTCGGCTGCCCAACCATAACCGCCGCGTTCACATGCGCCGGCGGCACCACACTTCCTTTCAATGCGGAGCTGAAGCCGGTGTCGGGCACCAATTACCAGCCGCGGATGTCAACCGGACTTGAGTTACAGGTCATCATGCCGGTGGTGAATGCGCCCTTCCGTGTGTATTACGCCTACAATCCCCTGCGCATAGATGAGACCATCACTTCGCCAACGCCCATTACTCGCAACATGTTCCCCGCGGGAGCCGCCGGCGATTTCACCTATGCGCAAGCGATTTCGACCTATCAGCCCGGCTATCTGCTGCGCGAACCGCGTAAGACATTTCGCTTCACGGTCGCCACCACGTTCTAGGCGCAAGGTTCAAGGTTGAGCAGCTTAGTGATGGCCGCTTTGGGCGGCGATCCGCCCCTCGGTTTGACGCTGACACGCGGGTTTCCCTATAATCCAAGGTATCCGCACCGCCGAATCTTCCGGCCGGAGCATCAGCGCGGCTGCTTGAGCAGCTGGTTCATCTCCGGTTGTCCAGAGCAGTTCGCAGTAGGATCGCGTTCGCCGCTGGTACATCTGAGGAATTCCCGGAGCAGTTCAAGGAGTTACATCAACCTAATGAAGCGTACGCTCGCGGGCATCTCCGTGCTTGCCCTGATTTTGACAATATCGGCCCTGGCCCAAACCCGGTCGCCTGCGCCCGGTGGCGCCGCCACACCAGCCGCCGCCACACCAGCCGCCGCTACCACCACTCCTGCAAACACCGCCGCCCCCGGGGGCATCAAAGTCGGCATTATTGACATTCAGCAGGCCATCGTTGGCACCAACGAAGGAGCCCGCGATTTCGAAGCTCTACAGAAGAAGTTCGAACCGCGCCGCAGTGAGCTGCAGAATCTCAACACCGAAGTTGAGAACCTGAAAAAGCAGCTCAACACGCAGGGCGACAAGATGAACGAGGAAGCCCGCGCCACGTTGGTGAAATCCATCGAGACCAAGCAGAAGAGTCTGCAGCGCTCGGCCGAGGATGCCCAGAATGAATTTCAGGCGCAACAGAACGAGATCGCGCAGCGCATCCTGCAAAAGCTGGCGCCGGTGATCGATAAGTATGCGAAGTCCAGCGGCTATGGCCTTCTGCTGGATTCCTCGAACCCCTGGCCGCAGGGACCCCTGCTCTGGGCGACCCCCTCCGTGGATTTGACGAAGACCATCGTTGACGCGTACAACTCGCAATCCGGAGTTGCTCCGCCGGCCACTCCCGCCAAACCTGCTGGGGCTGCCACGAATAAACCGGCCAGCACGACGCCCGCCGCGACTAAGCCGGCTGCGCCTCCCGCGAAGCCGTAGTAGCTGTCTGTCTTTCTATGGCAAAGGCCGCTCTTGATGGAGCGGCCTTTTGCTATTGGTTGACTTCCACGTCAGAGAACGATTCGCAGAAAAACCAGTGTGACGCCACTGAAGCGGTGCTCCACCCTGAATTCGGACTTGCGCCAGTTATTCCCCACCGCTGACGGCAAGCGTTGGCACTCCTTGCTTGCGCATCAATTCGTTCAGCGCTGGGACATCGGCGCGCACAATCTCCTGCCAGCGTGACAATTGGGTGTTCAGGCGGGAGTGCAGTTCGTCGAACACCAGCAACTGCTGCGCCGTCGGCGCTCCATCCACCCCCTGCACCAGGTCGTTGAAGCTAGCGTACTGCTCGTTGAGCATGTTGGGATACCGCAGATTGCCCTCCGAACTCTTCATCTTGACCTGCATCAAGAGTTCCTCAACCGGAGCCATCTTCTGCTCGAGGCCATGCGCGGCGGAAATCACTTCGTGGCTGGATGAGCCTTCTCCAGCCCACTTCTGCAAGGTCTGCAAATTCGTACGCAGCTCCCGCATCTGCATGATGGCCCGATGCAGCGCGTCGATGTCCTGCTCCACCTTCAGCGCAAACTCAATCTGCTTTTGCATGTCAGCAGCAGTAACCGAATTCTGCAACCGCGGATCCAGCTTCACTTCCAATGGAACGGTCTGGCTTTTGCCTTTGACCGTCAGCTTTACCTGGTAGGTTCCAGGAATCACCAGCGGACCCCGCGGCGGCGGTCCCTCGTAGAACGCTCCCGCAATCTGGGCCGGCGGATCGTAACGGAAGTCCCAGGCGAAGCGGTTCATGCCCTCATTCGCGGGTAGCAAATCTGCCGGCTTCTCACGGTCGGGCCACTCGGGCGGCTGCTCTTCTTGTTTAGCCTCTTTCTGATTGGAAAGCCGGCGCACCCGCTTGCCCTGTGCGTCGGAGATCTCGATCGTGATCTCTTCTTTCTCCGCTGGCTTGGTCTTCAGGTAGTAATCCAGGATTGCGCCTTTGGGAGGATTTTCTCCCACCGGACGCTTGCGATCGACGTCATCAGGAAAGTGCAGGCGTATCGCGCTCGCCGGTTGATAAACGTGGAAATCTTCGGCAGCAATTGCCGAATTTGCCTGGCGCAGAGGGCTGACGTCATCGAGTATCCAGAACGACCGTCCATGGGTGGCGGCGACCAGATCATCGCCTTTGACCGCCAGATCGTGGACCGGCGAAGTCGGCAGGTTCAACTGCAGCGATTGCCAGTGAGCGCCATCGTCGGCGGAGAAATAGACGCCGGTCTCGGTTCCGGCATAGAGCAAGCCTTTCATTTTGGGATCTTCGCGCACCGAGCGCACGTACGAGCCCGGAGGTATTCCGTTGGCGATGCGAGTCCAACTCTTGCCGAAGTCGTGGGTCTTATAGATGAGGGGATTGAAGTCGTCGAGCTTATGCCGGTCGATCGCCGCATACGCCGTGCCTGGGTCGTGGTGCGAGGCGTCGATGATGCTGACCATGCTCCACTCCGGCATATCTTTCGGAGTAACGTTTTCCCAGCTCTTACCGTCGTCGCGCGTAAGATGAATCAAACCATCGTCGGTCCCCGCCCACAGCATTCCCTTTTGCAACGGCGACTCGGCCAGCGCGAAAACCGTGTCGTAATATTCGACGCTGGTAATGTCCAGCGTTATCTCGCCGCCCGAGGGCTTCTGCTTGCTCTTGTCGTTGCGGGTCAGGTCAGGGCTGATGGGGTTCCAACTGCGGCCCTGGTCGGCGCTCTTGAGCACAAATTGCGATGCGCTGTAAATCACGTTGGAGTCGTAGGCCGACACCATCACCGGTTCGGTCCACTGAAAGCGGTACTTGAGTTCGCCTGCGCCATTGCCCGAAGTGTCCAGTGGATAAGGGGAGACGTCTTGCAGTTGGTTGGTGCGGTGATCGTAGCGGCTGATCGTCGCGCCGTCCGAACCGGCATACACAATCTCAGGATCACGCGGGTCGGGAGAGATATATCCGCTCTCGCCGCCGCCGACGTCGTACCAGTCCTGGCGCGCAATTACACCCTCGTCGGTCTGGCTGGCGATGGCAACCGTGCTGTTGTCCTGTTGCGCTCCGTACACGCGATAGGGAAAGTGATTATCGACAGCCACGTGGTAGAACTGCGCCGTCGGCTGGTTGTTCTGCTGGGTCCAGGTCTTGCCGCCATCGACTGAAATCGTCACCCCGCCGTCGTTGCTGTTGATGAGGCGGCGCGGATTGAGAGGATCGATCCATAGCCCGTGATGGTCGCCGTGCGGAGCAGGCAGCAGCTCGAAGGTCTTACCGCCGTCGGTAGAGCGAAACGCGCCGGTGTTCAGCACATAGACCGTGTCGAGCTGTTTGGGATCGGCGAAGATGTGCATGTAATACCAGGCGCGCTGCCGGTATCGTTCATCATCGTTGACGCGCGTCCAGGAACTGCCGGCATCGTCGGAGCGGTAGAGCCCGCCTTCCTTGGCTTCAATCAACGTATAGACCCGATTGGAATCGGCTCCCGAAACCGAAATTCCAATGCGTCCCAGATTGCCTTCCGGCAGACCGTGGCCGGTCAGCTGTTTCCACGTGAGCCCGCCGTCCACAGATTTATACAGGCCACTGCCCGGGCCCCCACTGTTGAAGTTCCACGGCTGGCGACGAACCTGCCACAGAGACGCGTAAACTACGCTGGAATTTCGCGGATCGAATACCACATCGATCGCGCCGGTATCGTCATTCTTGTACAGGACCTTCTGCCAGGTTTTGCCGCCGTCGGCGGTACGGAAAACACCTCGTTCCGAATTCGGCCCCCACGCATGCCCCAGGGCGGCGACCAGAACAATGTCAGGATTGCGCGGATCGATGATGACGGCCCCGATGTGGCGTGTGTCTTTCAGACCTACGTTTGTCCAGGTGAGACCAGCATCGGTTGACTTGTAAACTCCGTCACCGTACGAGATGTTGCCGCGCAAACAGGCTTCGCCGCTGCCCGCGTAAAGGATGTTGTGGTCCGCATCCGCAACCGCGATGGCGCCAATCGAGGATACGCTCTCGTGATCGAAGGTCGAAGTCCAGGTGAGGCCGCCATTGGTGCTCTTGAAGATGCCTCCGGCGACAGAACCGAAATAATAGGTATTGGGATCGCCGGGAACTCCGGCGACGGCAAGCACGCGTCCGCCGCGAAATGGTCCGATCTGCCGCCACTTCATGCCCCCGACAAGGGCTGGGTTGACCTGTGCAGTCGAGTTCACGGCAATCGATAAAAAGACAAGCGCGCAAAGCGCAGACAGACGACGCATCCATCCTCCTATGTCGGCAAACCTGTCATCCTATCGGGAAAAGAGCGGGGGTTCAAGCAGCGCAGCAGATTACGGCGCGAAGTAGCTGGAGATGTCGAGGATCAGCTGCGTGATTCCCGACGCATACGCATCGACCTTGCCGTTTGTGCTGGGCACGATTGCCATGTTGTTCGTAATGGATCCATCCTGCGCGTTCAGAGTAGAGACGAGGGGTTGCGGCTGGCCGTCTGGCCACAGCGTCAGGTAGCCCAAGCTGCCTTGCGGAACCACCGTCGCGTTGAGAACACAGGCTTGCGCCGCAGCAGAAGTGTCACATGCACTATCCACCACATCGACCGAGGGACTGAGGGTGCCGCTGAAGAGGCTGTTACGAAACTCGCGCGGGAATCCAGCAAGACTCTAGGCGAAAACGGGAAGCAATGAGAAGATGCGCTTGCGAGTGCGAGGGCATTTTGTATGGCTTACATTCGGGGAGAAGCGCGGGAACAGGTCACGATGTTTCCCGTGACCTTGGAAGAGTTGATTCCGGCCGACCACCTGTGTCGAGTGATCGAGGCCTTCGTCGATCGACTGGCGATGGAGCAGTTGGGATTCGTGCGTGCGGAGCCAGCAGAGACGGGGCGGCCGGGCTACGATCCGCGCGATCTGCTGAAGTTGTACCTGTATGGGTACATGAACCAGGTGCGTTCGTCGCGGCGGCTGGAAGCCGAATGCCAGCGCAATGTGGAAGTGATGTGGCTGTTGGGACGGCTGCACCCGGACTATAAGAGCATCGCCGAGTTCCGGCGGATGCATAGTGAAGCGGTGAGCGAAGCGGGCTGCCAATTGGTGGCTTTCGCGCGCCACGTGGGACTGGTGCGGGGTGAGACCGTGGCCATCGATGGTTCAAAGTTTCGCGCCGTGAGCAGTGCCCACCGGGTGCGCGAGCGCGATGGGGTGAAGCGCTATCTGGAGCAATTGGATCGGGCCGACGAGCAGGAAGAATGGGTGATTGACCCCAGCGCGGTGGCTGCGGCGCTGGAGAAACTGAAGCAGGATCCCGAGCCGGAAGCCCGCTTCATGCGTACCACCGACGGAGAACGGCCAGCCTACAACGTGCAGTTAGCGGTGGATGCGGAACACGGGCTGATCGTGGCCCAGAAGGTCACGACGGAAAGCAACGATGAGCGCAGCCTGCTGCCTATGGCCGAAGCCGCCAAACACGCCGTGGGCGATCCGGCGTCGCTGAACGTGCTGGCCGATGCCGGTTATTCCAACGGTGAGCAGGCCCAAGCCTGCGAAGCACAAGGCATCGTGCCCCATGTGCCGGCTCAGCGCAGCGTGAACAATCGGGGAGATGGCAGCCTATTCGACCGCAGCCAGTTTACGTATGACGAAAACAGCGACACCCTTCGCTGTCCGGCTCAGCAAATCCTGCGCCGCAAACAAGTACAACCCCACAAAAAGCGGGTGGTCTATATGGCTTCGCCGCAAATCTGTGGGAGCTGTCCGCTGAAGTCGCAATGCACCAACGCGCCACAACGTTCCGTGCAGCGTCACCTTTACGAAGAGGCCTTGCAGCGCATGCAGCAGCGCGCGAAGGCAGAGATAATGCGATGGCGCCGTTGTCTAGCGGAACATCCCTTCGCTGCGCTCAAGTACCACATCTTCGGCCATCCACGATTCCTGCTTCGCGGACGGATGGGAGCGCAGACCGAAATGAGCCTGGCCACCCTGGCCTACAACCTGAAACGCATGCTGAAGGTGCTGGGTGGAGTTGCCTTCCGGACAGCGCTGGCCTCCTAACTAAACTGGCGTATCTGCAAGCCGCAACCCCGCCGCCTTAAAGCAATCTCGGAAAGCTTCCCCGGAGGTTAAAGATGCCTTCGTTCCCTCCGTGCTAGCGTTGTTTCGTAACAGCCTCTGAAGGGCGGCCCCAGCTTGCGGGTGTCGATTACCCGGCATGGAGTCGTCGCATAGAGCGACAGTCCCCCCGCGCCCGGCGCTGCGAAGTAGCCGTTGATATCGATGACCAGGTCGGTGTCACTGCTGGCATAGACAGAGATGTCGCCGCTGGTGCCCACGGGCACAATCGCGGCATTGGCGATGATCGTTCCCGGAACATCGTTCAAGGTTGAAACAGCCGGGCGCGTCTGACCGGTGGGCCAGACCGTCAAGTAGCCCAGCGGGACATGCGGCACCACGGAGAAGTTCAGCGAATACGCGGCTGCTTCCGAAGCTACGTTGCACTGTGCAGCATTGGGTATGGGGAAGACGCGTTCCTGCAGGCCCGTCAGGTAAGGCGCTCCCAGGCCGTTGGGGTTGGCGTGTCGCGTGTCGGCCACGCGGCAAGGCGCCAGCGGATAGAAGGCCAGTGTGGATCCCGATGCGGGCGCGAAGTAGCCATTAATGTCGAGAACCACGTCGGTCATGTCGGTGACGTAGATGCTGATCGCGCCTTGATCGCCGGCGGGGACAATGGCGGCATTGGCCTTGACGCGGCCGTCGACCGAGTTCAGCGTGGCGACCAAGGGTTTGGGCTGTCCGGTAGGCCACAGCGTCAGATAGCCCAACGGGCCAGACGGCACCACCGTCACATTCAGCGAATACGCCGCTGCGCTGACGGGTATGTTACAGCCCCCTTCTTGCGGTATGGGAAAGCTGCGGGAAGTTCCGCCCGGAATCGCGCCGCCGCCGCCGCGCTGCCGGGTGTCAACCAGACGGCAAGGCGTGACCGCGACGAACTGCAGAGGCTGCGGACTACCACCGCTGGTCAGTGAGACGTCGTCAAGGTACATGTAGGTCAAGCCGCTGTAACCATCCTCGTGCGCATTGAAATAGATCTCGATGGTCTGTCCCATGAACGGCGTCAGGTCGAAGGTCACCTGCGTCCAGGTTTGGCTGTTGGAGGCGAGCTTGAAAATCTGTGTCAGCTTGTTTCCATTGCTGTCGCGGACCTGCGCCTCCTGCCATTGGTTTTGGATGGTGCTGCTTGTCGCGGGCCAGTACCAAAACGTCAAAGCCGGACCGGTTTCGTTGCTTGGGACCGTGAGGGTTTGATATAGCGACGAGCCGCCGTTTGGTATTGGAGTGCCATTCGCCCCTAACTGAGCGGCAAAGCTTCCGCTATGGACTTGCTGGGTCGAGATGACAGGCGGAAAGATTCCGCCGGGGTGCCAGCAGGACAAAGTGCCGCTTTCAAAGCCTCCGTCTGCGAGGGTGCCGAAGGCACAAGGGGGAGTTTGCGTGCCGAGTCCTGTCAGACTCGCAACCTGAGGGCTGTCAGGGCCATTGTCGGTGACCGTTACCGCGCCGCTCCTGAGTCCGGTGCCGGTGGGCCGGAAGCTCACATTGATGGTGCAACTGGTATTCGAGGCCAGCAAGGTTCCACAATCGTTGGTCTGGCTATAGTCGCCGCTGGTGGTGACGCTGCTGATGGAAAGGCTTCCCGGCTGATGATTGCTCAGGGTGATTTGCTGGGCTGAACTGAGAGTGCCGACCGCCTGCATTCCGAAGCTGAGGCTCGCCGGATACAGTCCCACAAAGCTTAGACTATTGCATCCGGGAAATTGGAAGTTGACGATTCGAGTATTCCAATTCCAGGCGCCGTTTGTCACCAGGTATTCGGTCGTGTACCAGAAGGTGCAGTCGTCAACCGGATCGACGCTCATGGAACTGTAATCTCCCCAGCGCGTCAGGGCGTAGGTCTGCGAACCGCTGCCGGTCATCACCGTGGTCTCGGCTTCCAGTGAGCCTGCGGGATCGGTGGGCAGCCGTCCGGCAATCGCGATCGAGGGATACATCGAGCTGCTGGACACGCTGTAGCCAACCGCAATGTCCTGGGCCTTGTCCATGGCAATGCTTCCCATCCAGCGATAGTTGGAATCGGGAGCGAAAGTTCCTTGCTGCGCGACGACCGGGGTCCCATTGGGAGACTGAATCTCGTACCAACGCACGCCGCTGCTGCCGCTGACGGCCACGGAATGGTTCACCACGAGGGACTCATGATCGCCAAAATTGCGATACGCCAGGCGATACATCAGCCGGTCGGCGAGGGAATCCAACTGGGTCGTGGTTGAGGGTTGCGGCACGCAACCGCTTCCGCCCGCACACAGCGGCATGAAGGCGGCCACCGGGATTATCGTCGGGCCGCTGAAGGTGGCGTTAGCGGGATTACCGAAATCCACGTGAAACTTGTACAGGTTGAGCGAATTGGTTCCAAAGTTGAGCACGTAGTTCGGCGAGCCCGGCGGCGGCGCGGTGGCGCCGTCAACGTCCGACGGCAGCAATCCGCCCACCATGGACCCTTGCTGAAAACAAATCTGCGTAGCCGGCCCGCCGCTCAACATCTGATTGCGGTCATACGCGCAAACATCGGATCCGATGAAGCTTTGGCCCAGAAACATATTGAAGGTTTCATAGTAGGCGTCGGGCCAGACGCCCATCTTGGGATAGTCGTCCAGGTCGGAGTATTGGAAAGCGTAGCGATACCACATTCCAGTGGCATCGGGTCCCATGGAGACGGCGACGCACTGAAGATAGGGAATGGTCGAAACCGAGAACTGGCTCATCACCCAACGATTGGCGAGCTTGTCATACAGCACGATGGGGTCGCCATCGTTGTTCGCCTCACAGCCGCCGCCAAATCCGGACCACAGAACGTTGCCGGCAATCGGACCGGCGATCAGACCTCCGTTGCTCTTGCTGAAGATGGCGAAGTCCGTGTTCACCCACTGCACGTATTGGGTGACGCCCACGGCGCCGTTGGTATCGGGCGGAGCAAACTCCACCATGAACCCGTATCTCCCATTGCCCAGCCCCTCGAAGCTATTGCTCATCAGTGGCGAATAGCCGAAGCTTCTCCACTGGCGCACCGGATCTTCCGCCAGCGGCTTCAGGCCGCGGGGCAGGGGCACCGGACGCACCGGTTCGGCTTCATGCTCCTCACGCTCGACGGGCGGAGCGTTGCGAATGAGCTCGATCAGCGGCAAAGAAATGTCGTGGTGAACATCGCGCCGCACCGTGGTGGGCCCGTGAGTGGCCTGCGCCAAGGCCACTGGAACCATAGCCAAGACCAGCAGGCATAAGATGGAATGCCGGATGGCGACGCGGCTCGTGTTCTGGTCCACGAAGGTGCGGATTTGAATTCGATCACACCCGTCCGCTGGCAGGTTAGCAGGGCGTTTAGGGATCACGGGTATTACTTCGGCAAGATGCCGCCACTTGATTAACGGCGTCGACGCCGGCTCTTCTTCGGCGAGCCTCCAAGTATGTCCAGCCGCGGACGCTATTACTTGTTGTTGGACAGATTTGGCTGTCAGCCCCTTGTCGCAGAAAGCCATATCATTTTGATCTGCAAGGACATAGCTCTGCCTGCAATATGGTCTTTGGATTGCGCCACTGCTTCCTCGAGCGCTTTGGAGTCAGCGATATGCACATCGTTCTGCAGGACTTGCGGTTTGCGTTTCGGCAGTTGCGAAAGTCGCTGGGATTCACAACGGTTGCCATAGTGACGCTGGCCCTGGGCATCGGCGCCAATACGGCCCTGTTTTCGGTCATCAACGGTGTGCTACTTAACCCGCTGCCGTTTCCCGAGCCCAATCAACTGGTAACGCTCCACGAAAGCAAGCCGAATTTTGATACCGGCTCCATTTCCTATCCCAATTTTCGCGATTGGCAGAAAGACAATCGCACTTTGTCTGCTATCGCGGTCTCCCGGCCTAACACCCTCAGCTTCACCGGTCTCGGCGAGGCCGAGCAGGTGGACTGCGAGTTTATTTCCTCTGATTTCTTTACCGTACTGGGTGTGAAACCCCTCCTCGGGCGCAGTTTTGTGGCGGGTGAAGATGAGATCGGCGCTGCGCCCATAGTGCTGGTGAGTGAAGGCTTTTGGAAGCGAAAGTTGGGGGCTTCGCCCGAAGTGTTGGGCAAGAGTCTTATCCTCGACGGCAGGAGCTACACCGTCGTAGGCGTCATTCCTGCGAGTTTTCATCTCTTGCACGACCACGCCGTCTATGTGCCGATCGGCCAGTGGAACAATCCGCTGCTGGCGAACCGGGGCGCGGGTTTGGGAATGCATGGAATCGGTCGGCTTAAACCCGGTGTCACCATCGAACAGGCGCAGGCTGACATGGACATGGTGACACGGAACCTGGCGGAGGCCTATCCCGATGCCGACAAACGTATCGGGGCCAAGCTGATTCCGCTGAAAAGTCTGATGGTGGGCCGGATTAGGCCAATTCTTCTCATGCTGCTGGCCGCCGTCGGATTCGTCCTATTAATTGCCTGCGTGAATGTGGCCAATCTGCAGCTGGCGCGCTCGACCGGCCGGGCGCGTGAGTTCGCCATCCGCATCTCCATGGGCGCTGGTCAGGCACGCCTGCTTCGGCAATTGCTGACAGAGAGCATTCTGCTCGCGACGGCCGGAGGCGCTCTGGGCGTGCTGCTGGCGCGTTGGGGCACACGCGCTGCCCTGGGGGCGCTGCCGGCCGCGCTGCCGCGTGCGGAAGAGATCGGCCTCGACTCCCACGTTCTGGGCTTCACCATGGCAGTTTCGTTGCTCGCTGGAATTCTCTTCGGTCTGGTGCCCATCTTCAAAGTCACACGGCCAAATCTGCAGGAAACGCTCAAAGAAGGCGGACGCGGCGCCAGTGGCGTGCACCACCGAACGCAGAATGTTTTTGTCGTACTGGAAATGGCGCTGGCGTTGGTGTTGCTGATCGGCGCCGGACTGCTGATCCGCAGCTTGACTCAGCTGTGGAATGCGAATCCAGGGTTCAATCCAGACAACGTTTTGAGCTTCCAACTTTCCTTCCCGCCTTCGATGACGACGGCGAAGCCGGACGCAATTCGCGCTGCCTTGCGCGACCTCGATCGCAGGATCGCTGCGCTTCCGGGCGTTCATGCCGTCTCGCAGACGTGGGGCGCGGTGCCGTTGGACGGTGACGACGAGCAGCTATTCTGGCCGGCTGGCCAGCCGAAGCCCGCCAGCGAGAACGATATGGGGTGGGCAATCGACTACATCGTTGGCCCTGAGTATTTGCAGGTCATGAGAACTCCCCTGGAGCGCGGCCGCTTCCTTACGCCGCAGGACAATGAACATTCTCCCGTCGCCGTGGTGGTTGACGATGTATTTGCGCGCAAATACTTTCCAGGCCAGGACCCCATCGGAAAGCGCATTAACCTGCAGGCATGGACTGCGCCAGCGGAGATCGTGGGGGTGACTGGGCATGTCAAACAGTGGGGCCTTGATTCGGACGACACCCAGTCATTGCGCGCTCAGTTTTACCTGGCTTGCATGCAAATGCCGAACGACTTCATGGCCGGAAATTTCTCAGGCACCAGGGTCTTGGTACGCACTGACGGAACCAAGCCCGCATTCGAGACCATCAATTCGATTCGGCGCATGAGCCAGCAGATGAGCAGCGAACAGGTTATCTATGATGTCCGCACGATGAGCGAGATTATCTCCCAATCGCTGGCGGCGAGGCGTTTTTCCATGATTCTGTTGGGAGTGTTCGCGGCACTGGCTCTGGTGTTGTCGAGCGTCGGCATCTACGGCGTAATTTCTTACTTGGTCGCCCGGCGTACGCAAGAAATCGGCATCCGCATGGCCCTGGGGGCTGGTCGGGCCGATGTGGCGCGCCTGGTGCTGCGCGACGGAATGAAGCTGGCATTGTCCGGTGTGGCCGTCGGTATCGTGGGCGCTTTTGGGTTGACGCGACTCATGGCGAAGATGCTGTACGGCGTGAGCCCGACGGATCCGTTGACGTTCCTCACTATTTCCGGCTTCCTGCTTCTCGTGGCGATGGCCGCCTGCTACATTCCTGCGCGGCGGGCGATGCGAGTGGAGCCGGTCATTGCCTTACGCTATGACTGACGCGATGGCCGCGGCATTTGGACCTTGGGAAGGACGCATTACAGAAAGATTGCCTGGCCGTCTAAGCACGCAAGGTACAACACCTTGGATAATCGGCCTGTTCTAATTTTGTGCTTGATCGTCACATTCCTCTGCTGCGCTCCAACCGGCAATGCGCAGCAGAGCGTGACGACATTGGCCTACCAACTCACTCACGTGGACAAAGGCGAGCCGTTTTTTTCTCCGGATGGCAAGAAAATCGTTTTCGAGACGACCGTCGCGGGGATCCAGCAGGTCTTTATCATGAACGCCGACGGCACTGGCCAAACTCAGATCACACACGATCCGTTTAATCATGATAGTCCGTCGTGGTCGCCGGACGGGAAGAAGATTGCGTTTGTTTCCGACGACGGGAAGCACGAAGCAATCTACATCATGAACCCGGATGGAACCGGCCAGGAACGCATGACGGATGACCAACATAAGTACATTCATCCCAACTGGTCGGCTGATAGTGCCAAGCTCATTTTTTGTTCCGACGATGACCTGCAGCCTCCCAAAAAGAATGCTTCGGAAATTTATAGCCTCGACATCAAGACCCGGCAAATGACCACCCTGATCTCCGGCGGAACGAATACCTATCCTTCGTGGTCACCCGATGGAAAGAAGATTGTATTTCGCAAGATGCTGGGAGAGATGAATTCGGAAGTATTTATGGCCGACAACGACGGATCGAACCAGCGCAACCTGACGAATCATCCTGCATTCGACGGTTGGCCGTCGTGGTCTCCTCACGGCACCCAGATTGTCTTTGCATCAAACCGCAGGGCAAACTACCAGATTTTTGTCATGAACGCCGATGGCAGCAATGTTCGCCTGGTGGCAAACACAGAAGGCCGTGCCACCGAGCCGCGCTGGTCTCCAGACGGTAAGAGCATTTATTTTACCGATTGCAAGAAAGTGGACTTCGGGGTTGACTGCGAGGTTTTCGCGGCAACCCTTGGGCAAGTGCCCCCTCCCTATCGTTAACATGTTAGTGCGGCTGCAACCCAATTCGCCCGATGATTTGCGAATTGGCCTAAGATGACGGCACCGCATTGGAGGTGTGCCATGACGGTCCGGCTGGAACATGCGAACGTTTGCGTGCGCGACATCGAGGGCATGATCCGTTTTCTGCAGACGGCGTTTCCTGAATTTCGAGTGCGCGGCGAAGGCACCAGTAACGACGGCACCCGATGGGTACACGTAGGCACCGATGAAACCTACATTGCCTTGGGTCAATCCAGGGTGCATCCCGCGAACCAGTGGACGCCGTATCAGGGGCTGCCGGGTGTCAACCATCTCGCCTATGAAGTGGACGACGTGGAGGCGCTGCGCAACCGGATGAGTTCGGCAGGATACCAAAACTCCACGCCCCCGAATGCTCATCCGCATCGCAAGCGCCTCTACTACTACGATCCCGAGGGCAACGATTGGGAGTTCGTACAGTACCTGTCCAAGGATCCAGCCGAGCGGAACGATTACAAGTTGCCGGACCGATAGCGCGCGCTCGGTCAGTCAGCGATCGCGGCGTCTACCCGTTCTTCCGCCGGAGCCGTGCTGGGCACAATCGTCAGGACATCGGTTTGCACCTTGTCCCACTGCTGAATGAGCAGACCCTTGGCTTCGAACAGGTTGCGAATCGAATGCTGGTCCCAGCCCACCACCTCTTCCAGGATCGGAACCAGAATGGCCAGGGCGCTGTCGCTGATGACCGACCGCTTGGCGATGGGCGCCAGGTACTTGTTCTCGGAAACCGCAATGGTGAAACCGTCGCGCCGGTTCACGTGCAGCATGACATGAATGTCGGAGCTGCCATCGCCCACATAGACAATACGGTCCGGTCCGGTTCTGAGGGTTTCGAGCAGTTGGTCGATGACGGCGACCTTGCCGTATCCTGCCGTTACCTGAAGGATACGTTCGATTTCGCCGTGCTTGTTGTATTCAAACTCCGTGCCGTAAATGTGATCGGCCGGGATAATTCCCTCGAGGGCTGAGCGGATTACTTCCACCGGACCGGCCGAGATCACATAGAAATCGAAGTGATAGCCCTCAACTTCCTCGGAGAGGAAGCTGTAGAGCAAATCAATGTTCGGCTTCAGGCGCACCCGCTTGCCGGCCTCGTACAAGTGCTCTGGACGGACTTTGCGGAATTCGGGATCGTGCAGCAGTAAATAGGCGAGCTCGCCGCCCTGCTGGACGAGGTTCAGCTTGGCCATTCCTGAAGCCTTGCGCTCGAACTCCGCCTCGGAGATGCCCAGTATCTCGGCCAGAACGTAGCCCGAGTCATTGAAGCTCAGCGTCTGGTCAAAATCGCTGGCAAATATGTATCGCTTCTTCGGATGTATTTTCTCTATCATGCTTTCTAGTTCGGGTTGATAGTGCTGCTGATATAAATTCAAACCCAAGTCCTCTCCAAAAAATGTATGTAAAAGGAAATGTATGAGATACCCATTAGATTCGCCATAAGGTTGAGAGTTGATGAAATTACGGTAGATTCTCTTGGAAATGAGCTATCGTGCTTGTTTGTTGTGAGATACGCCGTCAACAAAAGCGACCAATTGCTCGGAAATAGCATTACAACTCGGAAATAGGCATTACAAAAGGACAACAATGAAAACTCTGTGGTTTGCTGCAATGTGCTTGATTTTGATAGCCAGCGGCTCGGCGCAGTCAACCGGTGGGCCTTCACTATCCGCCCAGGTCGATTCGGTTTACCCCCAAGTGGAAGCGCTTTACATGGACCTGCATCGGCACCCCGAACTGTCGCTCTACGAAGTCAACACCTCGGCCAAACTGGCGGCGCGGGTGCGCCAACTCGGTTACGAGGTGACTGACAAGGTAGGCGGAACGGGCGTGGTCGCCATCCTGCGCAACGGAACGGGCCCAACGATCATGCTGCGTACCGAACTGGACGCGCTTCCGGTTGAGGAAAAAACCGGCCTCCCGTATGCCAGCACGGTCCACACCAAGGACGATGCAGGCCATGACGTCGGGGTGATGCACGCCTGTGGACACGACATCCACATGGCTGCATGGGTGGGGACTGCAACCATCATGGCGCACACCAAGAGCGAGTGGCATGGAACGCTGGTGTTGATTGCCCAGCCGGCGGAAGAACGCGTTCTGGGCGCCAAGAACATGATTGCTGACGGTCTGTTTACGCGCTTTCCCAAACCTGATGTTGGCGTGGCCCTGCATACCAGCAATGATCTGCCGGCGGGCGAGGTTGGCTTTACTCCGGCATACGCGGCCTCGAATGCCGACACGGTGAACATCACGATTTACGGCAAAGGCGGCCACGGCGCCAGCCCCGAAACCACCGTCGATCCAATTGTTATCGCCGCTCGTGTAGTCCTGACTCTACAGACGATCGTGTCGCGCGAAACCAAGGCGGGCGATCCTGCCGTCATCACCGTCGGCTACATCCAGGGAGGCACCAAGAACAACATCATTCCCGATGAGGTCCACCTGGGCCTCACCGTCCGCTCGTACACGCCGGAAGTCCGCAAACATCTGCTGGCGGCCATCGAGCGCGTCGCCAAGGCGGAGGCGCAGGCCGCGGATGCTCCCAAAGCGCCGCTGGTGCAACTCACCGAGTCCACCGACGCGCTCTACAACGATCCTAAGCTGGCCGAGCGGCTCAGCCAGGCGCTCATTCAAGCCCTGGGGCCGGGACGAGTGCAGAAAGAGCCGCCCGTCATGAGTTCGGAAGATTATTCCTATTTCGTCGAGGCGGGAGTGCCGTCGTTCTATTTCTGGCTGGGCGTTGCCGATCCGGCAAAGTTCAAAGAGGCGAAGGCCACCGGGGTTAAGCTTCCGTCAAACCATTCGCCGTTCTTCGCGCCCGACATGGAACCCAGCCTGAAAACCGCCATCGATTCTGAGGTCGTGGTGCTGCGGAACTTGATGGCAACGGGCAGCAATGCCAGTGCCGGGTTGCAGTAGAATCATGAGACTTTGCGCCGCGGAGTCTGTGTTTGATTTTGGTTTATGGCGCAACCAACTCAGCCTGACAGGGAACTTCCGCGATGAGAATTCTTATCCTTACCACCGACCAGGAACTGGCGCTGCTGCGCCAGCGCGCCCTGGAAGTTGCCGGCCACGACGTGGCTGCGCTCATAACAGAAAAAGACGCGCTGAAGGCGCCGGACAATCCAGACCGCGTCGATGTGGTTCTGGTCTGTTATCGGCTGCCGGATGCTACCGCCAGAAAGGTGATCCGGTTCTTTCATGAGCGCCATCCGGAGAGCAAAGTCGTGTACATCGTCCATCAATACGGCGAGTGGCCCGAGGTCGAGGCCGATCGGTACGCGGTGGGGTCCGACGGACCGGACGCGCTGTTGCGGATAATCAGGGAGGTCCAACCTACGATTTAGACTGCAACCGGGGCGAAATTGTGCTACAAACACTGCACCACTTTCGGTGCGACCGTCATCCAAACGCCCGCCGGAAGAGTATTTCTCCAGGATGGGGTTCATAGGCTCAAGGGCCGAGCCCGGGTGAGGGTGCCAGATGGATGTAGTTACGATTGCCGTGGTTTGCGTGATTCTGATCAGTTACGTGGTCGGTACGCTGACCAGTTCGGTGGATACCGAGCGCGAGCTGCCACACCGCTATTAAGATTAAGGGATTGAGGCGGGAAGCGATCCGTATGGATCGAGCCGCATCTCGTCCTCTCGAGTCCCGTCCGTCCGGCTAGAATTGTCATAGCTGGACTTTGATTTTCCGAGCGGATTTCTCGAACGCCAACATGACTCATGCCTGGCACGACATCTCTCCTGGCGCCCACTTGCCGCGGGAGTTCTATTCGGTCATCGAGATTCCTTTCGGCTCCAGCGTCAAGTACGAGCTCGACAAGAAAAGCGGACTCATCAAGCTCGATCGCGTGCTCTATTCTGCCGCGTACTATCCCGCCAACTATGGATTCATTCCCCAGACTCTGGCGGAAGACGATGATCCGCTTGATGTGCTGGTGCTATGCCAGGAGGCAGTCGTGCCTCTGACGTTGATGCACGCGCGCGCCATCGGCCTGATGACCATGATTGACTCCGGCAAAAAGGACCACAAGATTATTGCCGTGGCCACGCAGGACCCGGAATTCAACTCCTACCACGAGGCGGCCGAAATGCCGGAGCATCGGCTGAACATGCTGCGCCGGTTTTTCCTGGATTACAAACAACTGGAGGGCAAGACCGTTGAGGTTGATGCCATTCAGCCCGCCAAGCATGCCTTGCCGGTCATCGAAGATGCGCTGGCGCGCTACAACCAACAACGGCGCATCGGCTTTGGCGAGGCCCACTAGCGCTGCGTATTCGAGCGCAAGCGTATAATCATTGTAGTGGGGGTTATCTCTCGAAGATCCCCTTCCAGCACCTTCCGTTACCGGCGAAGGTGTACACCTCAGCTTTCCTTACAAGACAAGCGACTCCCAAGACAATACCGACATTTTTGTACTCGATGATTCACGGAGGACATGATGACCACGACACCGCAATCCCTGCCCACGCATAACATCCAGCTCGGCCAGATTCTGGAAAGCGCGGTGGTGGTGAACTGGAGTGACCTGGTGCAGATCGCCACCGGCGGCTTGCTACAGGTCGAATATCACATCAGCGCCGCTCGCGCGGTGGATAGCCTGAAAATGTGGTGCAATACCACGCGCGGATACTGGAGTTTGGTCTGTGATTACTCCGTGAATCCGGGCTGGTCGAATGGTCCACGCTTCAGCAACGGCTTCCATTCCCGCGATCTCGGGCGGTTGTTGGAGTCGATCATGATGAACCAGAACCTGTTTCAGCACACCTCCGAAATCAACAGCAATGTCGTGATCCAGATCGGTCCACCGACGCCGGAACAAATTGCCGCTGCCAAGCTGCAAATGGCCGAAGCCTTTCCTGCGCCGGTCGCCACCTTGCGCAAACTTTCGCCGCGAATCAAGGTTCAGGTCCCTGCCGCAGCGCTAGGCTAAACGCCAGGGCTCTCACCAAGCCGTCGTTGCAACCCGCCAGCTACCTAACCTGCCGGTGCTGGAAGCGCGAAACTCGTTGTGCTAGCATTCTTAGTTTGTTCAGTTTCACCATGCGCAGACCGGCATGGTGCCCCGCCTTTTTGCCTCACCGGCAACCTCGGGGTTGTGCGAGCACGATCGCGTGCGACTGGGGAGCAATGCCTCTGAGCGCCAGGTGGAGCGGAGCACTCGAAGGAGTCCATAGGTGAAGAATTACGAAGGCGCAAACATCCGCAACGTCGCCCTCATCGGGCATTCCCATTCGGGCAAAACTTCCCTCGCCTCGGCGATGCTGTTCACGGCCGGCGCCACGCAGCGCTTCGGCCGCGTCGATGAAGGCACCACCGTTACCGATTACGACGAAGAAGAGATCTCGCGGACCATGTCCATCTCTGCCGCCACCGCTTTCGTCGAGTGGGGCAAAACCAAGATCAACCTGATTGACACGCCCGGTTTCAACATGTTCATCCACGAAGCCGAGATGGTGATGCCTGCGGTGGAAGCCGCGCTGGTTGTGGTTGACGCCGTCAGCGGCGTGGAAGTGGTGACCGAGCGCATCTGGAATTACTACGACCGGGTCGCGTTGCCGCGGGTGATTGTGTGCACACGCACCGACCGCGAGCGCGCCGACTTCAATCGCGTCATGGAATCGCTCACCTCGGCCTTCGGCCGCACGGTTGTGCCCGTGCAATTGCCGATCGGCTCCGAGAAAAATTTCGCCGGCGTGGTGGACCTGGTGAAAATGCAGGCCTACACCTACCAGATGGGCGGCAATGGCAAGTCAACGGTCGGACCGATTCCCGCAAACATGGAAGAGCAGGCCAAGGCCGCGCACGAGCGGCTGGTGGAACTGGTGGCCGAAGGCGACGACGCGTTGATGGAAGAGTTTTTCGACAAGGGCACGATCGGCGAGGAGCACATCATCGCCGGACTGCATAATGCCATTCGCGAAGACAAAATCTTCCCCGTTCTCTTTGCATCAGGTCTGGGCAACATCGGCACCGACGAAGTACTCGACTTCATCGTGGATTACATGCCGACGGCGGTCGAGCGTGGCGAAATGAAAGCCGCTGCCACCGCCAACAACGGCGAGCCCGCGGTCCGCAAGATTAGCGATTCTGCCCCGCTCTCGTTGTTCGTGTTCAAGACCATCAGCGACCCGTTCTCCGGACGCATCTCGTTCTTCAAGGTTTATTCGGGCGTGCTGAAGAACGACGCGAGCCTGCAGAATTTCAATCGTGGCAGTTCGGAAAAGTTCGCTCATCTTTCGATTATGCAGGGCAAGACGGCGGTCCCGGTGAACGAACTGCATGCCGGCGACATCGGCGCAGTGGCAAAGTTGAAGGAGACCCTGACCGGCGACACCCTGGGCGACAAGAGTGTAGCCATCCAGTATCCGCAGGTGACGTTCGCCGAGCCGGCCATCACCTTCGCCATCGAGCCCAAGACCCGCGCCGACGAAGACAAGCTGAGCAACGGCATCCACAAGCTGATGGAAGAGGATGCGATGCTGCGCTTCTTCCGCGATGCCCAGACCAAAGAATTCCTCATTGCCGGCACCGGCCAGCAGCACATTGAGGTCATCGTTTCAAAGTTGAAGAACCGTTACCACACGGAAGTGAACCTCAAAGCTCCCAAGGTCCCGTATCGCGAGACCATCCGCGGTAAGGCCGATGTGCAGGGCCGCCACAAGAAGCAGAGCGGCGGACACGGCCAGTTTGGCGATTGCAAAATCAAGATGGAGCCCATGCCGCGCGGCGGAAATTTCGAGTTCGTCAATGAGATCTTTGGCGGCGCAATTCCCAAGAACTACATTCCCGCCGTCGAGAAGGGCATCGTCGAGGCCGCACAGCGCGGCTTTCTGGCGGGCTTCCCGGTGGTTGATTTCCGCGTCATCCTCTATGACGGCTCCTACCACGACGTGGACTCGAACGAGTTGTCGTTCAAGACCGCCGGCCGCATCGCCTTCCGCAAGGCCATGGAGCAGGCCAAGCCTACAATCCTGGAGCCCATCATGAACGTCGAGATCACCATCCCTGACGAGTTTGCCGGCGCCATCATGGGCGACCTGAACAGCCGTCGCGGCCGCATCCAGGGCATGGACAACAAGGCGGGCAAGACGGTCGTGAAGGCCGAGGTGCCCATGGCTGAGATGCTGACCTACGGTACCGACCTGACTTCGATGACCCAGGGCCGCGGCAGCTTCTCGATGGAAATGAACCACTACGATTTCGTCCCGGCGCTGCAGCAGGAGAAGATCATCACCGCAGCCAAGGCCGAGCGCGGCGAAGAGGTCGAGGTGGAAGAGTAGTTGGCAGCTGTCAGCCGCCAAAACCTCGGAACTTTCTTCCCATCTTTCCGTATCTCCAACTGTAAGCGATCTCAAGTGCGCGCCGCAGCGCACCAAGAAATGAGGCAGGCTATGGACGGAGACATCATCGGATTGGTGGCTGTAATCATGATCTTTGGGATTCCCATCGCGGGGATGTACACCTATTACCGGGTGCGCAGGCTGCGCAGCGAGGAACGTCTGGCCGCAATGGCACGCGGAATCGCCGTTCCCATGGAGCCCGAGCTTTCCCAAGCCGCGCGCTCCCGCCGGGCGGGCATCCTGCTGGTCAGCGGAGCGATCGGCTACACCGTAGCCTTTGCGCTGATCGGGCGCGCCGAACCCGATGCCTGGATCGCCGCGGCTTTTGGCGTGATTCCGTTCGCGGTCGGATTGGGCTTCTTCCTCGATTCAACTTTGGTACGCCGGGATCTGCGGGCCTCCTGAGGGGAGGCCACGCAGGCGGCTCGAGATACCGCTACCTGACCAATCTCTGCCGCAGGCGGCTTTCGATCCCCAGCGCGCAATCGGGATTGACGTTCTGGATATAGATATCGTTTTCCCCGTTGCGATCGTCTTCCCAGGTCAGCGCAGACAGTCCGGAGGAAGCGATTCCGGCCGCCAGACGCGACTTGTCCGACGAAGCGGTCGACACCGGAAATTGCGCGCAAACCGTGCTGCCGTCTCCGGCGAGCTTGATGGCCTGGATGGTTCCTGATCCAAATCCTGGCTGATCGAACCAGAAGACCAGCGCGCCCGTGCCGATCTGCACGTTCTCGACGAAGATCTGCGAATCCGACCCCAGCGGCACGATCACCAATCCACTATCGCCCCATTGGCGGGCTCCTGCCGAATTGAACTTTTGTCCCGAGACGCCGTTGTCGACTTGATTGGAATCCTCTTCCGTCCAGAAAAGGAATGTCTCCTCAGTCGCAGGATTGTAGGAGGCTGAAGGCGAAACTCTTACATTTGATTGATTGGTTGAGCCTACCGAGCCGTTATGTCCGAAGGCTTCGGTTCCATTCGACAGAATGTGCTGCGCATAAACCTGCAGGCTCGGACTGTTGCTGTACCACGAAAACACTGCGCCGCCGGCGCCGTCGGCAACGAAGTAGGGAAACTCGCCAAACTGTAGCGAGCCGCCATCGAAGACCTTTACATGCCCTGAGCCCCACAGCAATTGGCCAGCGGAGGAGAGCTTATTGGCATAGAGGTAGGCATTGCTTCCGAAGCCTTGATTGCGCACCCAGGAGACGATGACGGAGCCGTTGTCGGCGGCGTTCAGATCGGCCAGCGAGTAGTTATAGCCGGATTCGCTAAGCGTAATCCCGTAGTCGAAGGTGGTCGCGCCGATCCATAGCGGCTTACCGCTGGCATCGAGCTTCTGCAGGATGACGTTGCTATCCGAGGTCCAGGCCACAACAATGCCACCGTCAGTGGTGACGGCGACCTTCGGCGCAGCATGAAAGTTTGGGCCCCAGGTTAGTGCCACACCCGACGCTCCCCACAAGGCCTGACCGCTTGGACTCATCTTGGCCGCCGTTACCTGGGGATTGTTGGGATCCTTGCGATCGTCAAGGAAGGCCAGCAGAGCATTGCCGTCCGCGTCGATCGCCAGGCCGTAGTCTTCCGTGGAGCTTAGCGTCAATTTCGCAACCTGAACGCCATCGTGCTGAAATTGCTCTACCCCAGTTGCGCTGAGCATCTGGTAGTAAACGTCATAGCCGTTCGGCGGCGGATCGTTGGGATTGTTATTGAACCAGCTCACGTACCAACTGTTGTTCGGCAATGGAAGCAGCTTCGGCTGCACCTGGTCGGCGCCGGAAACGTTCGACAGGTCAAGATTTTGGGCAGGATCGGAAGACCACTGGGCCCAGGCACTGGTTGCAAGCGTGAGGGCAAGCACAAACATCGTGAAAATTCGGACAGCGTATTTCATGGACGCTCCTTTGGCGCGCCTCGAATTCTACCTAGGAGTTCGTGCGAAGTCGCGTATTATCGAGCCAGACAAGACTGGGGCGATTCGCTTCTGATCGTCCAAACCGGCTAACGGATATAATGAAACATCGAATGAGAACCTGGGTAATCCTGGTTTTGGTGACGGCGCTGCCGTGGGGACTCGCCGCACAGAACCCAACAGAGCAGCAGTTCCCGACCGCGCCATCGGCGACGAAGTTCCCTCCGCAGCAGTCCGCTCCGCCACCGGCAGAAAATCAGTCCGCGGCGCCCGCGCGATCACCCGCTCCTCCGGCTGCTGACCCGAACGCAGGGGCCGCTGCTAATCCAAGTTCTCCGCCATCGACTCCGACTCCGCAGAAGAGCGCAGCGCAGCCTGCAACTTCCACCGCATCGAATAATTCCACTACCACGCCGGGGGGAGCCGCTGCTAGTTCCGCGGGCAAGGCGGACAATCCAGACGAGGAACTGACGGTCATCCGCAAGCGTGTAGACGAAGTCAACGTGGTCTTCACCGTCACCGACAAGCGCGGCCACTTTGTAAAAGACCTGACCAAGGACGATTTCAGGGTCATGGACGACAGCAAGCCCGCGGAGAGCGTCCGCTCGTTTAGCAGGCAGACCAACCTGCCGCTGCGGGTTGGGTTGCTCATTGACGCCAGCAACTCGGTTCGCGATCGCTTCAAGTTCGAGCAGGAAGCGGCCATCGAATTTCTGAACCAGATCATCCGCCCCAGGTTCGACCAGGCGTTTGTCATCGGCTTCGACACCACACCCGAGGTCACGCAGGACTTCACCGACGATACCGAAGCGCTGTCCCACGGCGTTCGCATGCTGCGGCCCGGGGGCGGTACCGCGATGTACGACGCCATCTACTTTGCCTGCCGTGACAAGCTGCTGAAAGAGGACAAGAGCCAGGTCGCCACGCGGCGGGCCATCATTCTGCTCAGCGATGGCGAGGACAACCAGAGCCGGGTTTCGCGCGAAGAAGCTGTGGAAATGGCGCAGCGCGCTGAGGTCATCGTCTATACGATTTCGACCAACACCAGCGGGCTGAAATTGCGTGGCGACAAAATCCTGGAACATTTCGCCGAGGAAACCGGCGGCAAGGCCTTCTTCCCGTTTAAGATTCAGGATGTGGCCGACGCCTTCTCGCAGATTCAGGACGAGTTGCGCAGCCAATACGCCATCGCCTACAAGCCGGCCGATTTCCTTTCCGATGGCAAGTACCGCAAGATCGAAATCCTGGCCGACAATAAGAAGTACAAGGTGCGCGCCCGCAAGGGATACTACGCGCCCAGGCAGTAGAAGAAGTTTCGAGTTTCCAGTTTCCAGTTTCGAGTCGTCACCCCTCGACGCATTGCTTTCATTAATTTCGAGTTGTCATCACGAACGGCCTTTAGGCCGTGAGGGATCTGCTGGTTTCCTCAGAGCTGTTCCCGCCCTAACAAGAGCAGATTCCTCGCTTCGCTCGTAATGACAACTTCCAGATACGAATCGTCCACCCCGAATGAAACATCACTTACACAGCGATCTATAGCAAATCCGCCTAGGCTGCTAAGATATTAATAAGTGCCTGCAGCCGCCCTTGCGGCGTGGGACACGGAGGACAACATGAGGTGGATGTTACGTTCGAAAATTCACCAGGCCACAGTTACCGATGCCGATCTGCGATATGTAGGCAGTATCACGATCGATGAGGAATTGATGGACATGGTGGGACTACTGCCTGGCGAAAAAGTAATGGTCGTCAGCAACACCAGCGGCGCGCGATTGGAAACCTACACCATTCCCGGCCCGCGCGGCTCCGGCGTCATCTGCATGAACGGAGCGGCCGCTCACCTGGTCAAAAAGGGCGAAGAAATCATTATCATGGGATTCGAACTGGCCGACCGGCCGGTCGCCCCCAAACAAATTGTGCTGGGGCCCTGCAATGAATTTGTGCGGTGGCTGGGAGATTTGCAGCCGCATGAGCCGCCCCAAGTGTACGTTTGACGGCCGCCTTCAATCAGTGTTATTTTGCTTCTACACTGGAAAGGAGGGTGATCCAAAATATATGAAATCTGACAGTCATTGTTGTATCTCAAGTGAGGTGGCTGAGGCTTAGGGCTTCCGCTCTAAATCCTCGCAAGACTCGCAAAAGCTGTGAAGTCTGCCGCTGGGGCCACGTAGAGTGGACAGCCTCAGGCCAATCCCAACAGCTAACCGGAAAGACCCGCTGACGCCACGCGCCGCGGGTCTTTTCTATTTCTCCTTGCGTCCCTCAGTGAGGTAAGCCTTGCGCGATGCCGTCCGTCTTGCCGTTGAAGTTCCCATCCTCGAAACCGGGCGCCTCAGGCTGCGCGGACATAGGGTTGACGATTTTGCCGCCAGCGCGGCTATGTGGGCCGATCCCATCGTCACTCGCTACATCGGTGGAAGGCCGCTTTCGCCCGAGGAGACGTGGAGTAAGATACTCCGTTACGTAGGCCTGTGGTCTCTGTTGGGATACGGCTATTGGGCGGTCGAACAGAGAGCTAGCGGAGAGTTTGTCGGTGAACTGGGCTTCGCCGATTTGAAGCGTGACCTCGAACCTTCGCTGGGCGACATGCCAGAGCTGGGTTGGGCGCTGGTTTCGCGATTCCACGGCCAGGGCTATGCGACCGAGGCGGTCCGCGCGGCGATTGCGTGGGGAGACGAGCATTTCGGCGCGGTTCGTACCGCATGCATCATCCATCCGGACAATCTCGCGTCGATTCGCGTGGCGACGAAGTGCGGCTATCGAGAGTACCACCGCACACTCTACAAGGAACACGAAGTGGTCTTATTGACGCGGTAGGAGCTGCTGTCGCAAATCGCGGGCGAAGAGCGCCGCGGGTCTTTTCTATTTGGAACGCCGGTTTTGGCACATTTCGCGGCGTCTTACTGAGACGGGGGCACGCCGTGCGGCCCGACCGGGGCTTCTCCGGCTTTCAACTTGCGGCAGCAGCCATTCACCATGTCGCCCTGCGGCATGTTGACTTGCGCTGAATAGGGAAACTTTTGCTTGCTTTCAGGATCGGTGCACGAGGCCTTCTGAATGGTGGCCGACAGTGCATATCCGCCGGCAGCCGGAGCCAGTCCGTTTTTCCGTTGCCACACCCACGCCTTTTGGTCCGGTACCCAGAAGAAGCCACCGAGGAAGTCCCGGTCCGGCTCATTGAAGCCGATATACCTCGCGCCCCACGAGACAAACTGAATGCTCCACTTGGGCCCTTCGCCGAAGCAGACCATGTCGGGCGGGTTTGGCGTAGCCGCCGGGCTCGCAGATTTAGCCGCCGGAGTTTGCTGCTGGGAAGTCGTCGTGTTCTGCGCGTGGGCCGAAATCACGAGGAAGAAAAGAAGCAAGATTGCGATGGCGTTAACAGAAGTCCGCAACATTAATCCTCCGGAAGGGGAATGGTCTCTGTGCAACCCGCCCGGCGTCAACTGCTATTTTGTGATGCGCTTAGGAAGCCTTTTTGCACGACCTGTTCAATGGACCCTCGCAACCGTAGCGCCGGCAGCCCGTCTTCTGATACCCACCTGACCTGGCTGACGTCGCTTCCAGCCATCGCTTCCCCTGAGGTGTAGTGGCAAAGATAGTCGATCAGAACGTAGTGGTACTGCGTACGTCCCTGCTCATCGCGAAAGATGCTATCGAAAACGTCGAGGACTTCGCCCGGCTGAACCAGGAGCCCAGTTTCCTCCAGCACTTCACGCCGAATGCCATCGTGCAGCTTCTCGCCTAGTTCCAACATGCCGCCGGGAACAGACCACTCTCCCTTGAGCGGCTCGGTGGCGCGGCGCACCAACAGCACGCGGCCGTGATGAATGATCACAGCGCCAACTCCGATGATGGGCCGTTCAGGATAGTCGCGTTTCATCGTCGGTTTCTGCGATCGGGGGAAGGCCTCGCCCCGTTCGTCAGTCAAAGAAATCGGCCGGAGAAAATCCAGCCAGCTTCCAGCCCTTAGGCCCGCGGACCAGGCGAAAGCGCATCTGGGTTCCACGCTGCAGGACAACCTGCGATTCATCCACGGGAGTGGCTTCCATGTTGATTTCAGCAACCGCAGAAGCCCCGGTCTTGTCGGATGTGACCTGCAGCAACTGATAACGAAAACGGATGGAGTCGTACTGATCGAACAACGCGCGCAACTGGTCGCGGACATGGGCGTAGTCGGGCATCTTGTCGTCGTCGAACGTCGCGAGCACCTGGGTGAGATTATGCCCCTCCATTCCCTGTTGCATTGGGGTGAAGACGTCGCGTACGACCTGATCACTGAGATCGGGCTTCTCTTGGGCAGGGGGCTGTGCCTGCACCGGTTGGGAGGCATGAGGCTGCTGATTCTGCCCTAGTAGTAGCGTCGTTGCGACCAGGACAACAGCCAGCGTGAACCGGGCAAAAACCGACATACGCGTGTGCATCCTAGGGATTACCGGGTGCTGGAATTTAGCCACTCATGCATAATACTGTTAACCCTGCTGGGATGCAGCAGGTTGCCACATGGCGATGGACAAACCCAAAGGCGAATCGGAGCTTGCTGGCCCCTCCGATCGCAGTTCCGCGCGGCCTCCTCAGGGAGCGGCGGAAAGCCGGGCTGGTTCGACGCAACTTTCTGGAGGCAGAAGGGTTACAGCCGATGTGGGCAGCATTGCACTGGATCGGGTTTTGCTGGCTGGCGGCCCCGCTAAAGCGACAGCGGAGTTCGCTGCCGGACTACGGGGCGAATTGATCGAACCTGTCGTGCTTGAGATGCTGAGCGACGCCGAGGTCATGCTACGCGTGGCCGCGGGCGACGATGTCGCTTTCGATTATCTGGTGGAGAAATACCGCCGCCAGATGATCAGCTTCATGTACCGCATGACCCACAATCAGTCGGTAGCCGAAGAGTTGGCGCAGGAAGTATTTTTGCGGGTCTATCGTTCGCGGCAGAGCTATGCGGCCAGCGCCAAGTTCACCACCTGGCTGTATCGCATTGCGACCAACCTGGCGGTAAATCATGCGCGGGACACCAAGCATGAACGCCCCGAGAACACGGTGAATATTGACGAGCCCGACATGGATACCGGCATGACGGTGGATTTGGCGGATGGCAGCTTGAACGCCGAGCAAACCATCCTGCGCACCGAAAGGCTGACGGCCATTCGTCGCCAGGTCGAAGCGCTTCCGGAGCGCCAGCGCACGGCCGTGATCATGCACAAGTATCAGGACATGGATTACAAGCAGATCGCTGCGGTATTGAAGTTAAGCGAGTCGGCAACCAAATCGTTACTGTTTCGCGCGTATGAAACGCTGCGGGAGACATTGAAACAGTTCTTATGAGCAGGAAGCAGGGTGTGGCTATGATGTGCGAGAAACTTCGCGCCGATTTTATGGAAGCAGTGCTGAGCGGGCCGGAAACCGCTTCGCCTCAGTTGCAAGAGCATCTGCGGAGTTGCGCGGCCTGCGCGCGTGAACTGGCTTCGTTCCAGCAAACCATGTCGGTCCTGGACGAGTGGCGGGCCCCCGAACCTTCCCCGTATTTCAGTGCCCGGGTGCGGGCGCGGATGCGTGAGGCGCCGGCGAGGGAATCCAGCTGGCTGGCATGGTTGCGACGGCCCATGGTGGCCGCAGCCGCGATGATATTGGTGGCCGTGGGCGCCGGACTGCTGGAGATGGGCCGCGTGAATCACGACCGCAACACCCTGGCCACCTACGACCAACCCGGTGTGGTACGGGCCAACTACAGCCCCGGTACGGCGGTTGGTGACCTGCAATATCTGGACAAGAATGCCGATCTGTTCTCAGATTTTGACGCTCTTGATGATGGGCAATCCTCAACGGAGTAAATAGAAGTCGTGCGCACCGCTCAATCCATTCTGGCAAGCCTGGTGCTGGTTTTCAACTCAGTTCCCGCGCTGGCGCTGTTTTCCGGCTGGCAGCACCACGCTGCCCCGGCGCAGCAGGCGCCACCCAGTTCCCGGCCGATGGGCGGTCCGCCGCCGCAAGCCTCCCGGCCCATGAATGGTCCGCCGCCGTCTTCGCCGCAGGGTTCTAACCCAGGCAATCAGTTTCATCTGAACGGTCCCGGTCCGCATCGTGGCGATTGGCTGAGAAAATATTCGACGTTGCCGCCGCAGCAGCAGGAGCGGCAGCTCCGACAGGATCCCAGTTTCCGCAGTCTTCCGCCGGACAAGCAGAACCAGCTGCTCGATCGTTTACGGAGCTTCAATAGTCAGCCTCCGGAGCAGCGGACCAGAATTCTTAACCGGATGGAAACCTTCGAGCATATGACGCCGCAGCAGCAGTCGGCGGCGCGCGGTCTGTACCAACGCTATCGCAGTCTGCCTGACGACCAGAGAAACAAGGTTTCGCAAGCCTACCGAAGGTTGCGCGGCATGCCGCCCGACGCGCGGAACCGGTTGTTAAATTCTGACGAGTTCCGCAACGGCTACACCGAGGACCAGCGGAACCTGCTGCGAGGCATGACCGATCTAAACCTGGAGCCGACGCACTAAGCTGCCTGCGACAGCGCCCGCCATTGCAGCCTATTTTCAGCGTAACTGAAACTTTGTCGTAGCCTGAGACATGGTCGGCGAGCGATGCCCGCTTCCCCACGGCCATGCTGCATTCGTGTTATATTTGCGCCAAACTATGTCTATGCTGCATGCATTAGCGTTATGGCTTCACGAACACGCATTTTTCTTCGAGGTTGTTGCCGTCATTGTCAGCGCTCTGGTGGCGTTCTATGCCGACACCGTCCGGCATTTCCTTTCCTTGCCTCCGCAGAACTTATCGACCTGGATCTTGAAAGCCAGACTGCTTTCGGTGAACTCTAAGTTGTTCAATCTCTGTGAATGTCAAAATAACGCCTTCACGACGTTCGTCTATGTTTCCCGTTTCCTGGTTTTTGTGTTGCTGCTCACCGCCCTTTTTATCGGCGGCATTTTCCTGGAGGTGGTTTCGATCCGGATAGAAAATCGGGGAGATCCCGGCGTCTACAGCCGCTTCCACGCGAATCTGGACATAAGCCTGGCCTTGCTGTTTGTGGTGGTTGTCTGTTCCCGGTTGCTCCTTCTCGGGGAATTTCTTTTTCGCCTGCGAAACTTTAAGGGATACGACAATCGTCTGATGGAACGCGTAGCGGAACTCGAAGCAAGACTTGGGATCTCCGACACTACGCCGGCGAATTCGCTCAGCGATTGATGCGAAGCCTGACCGAAATCATTCAACAGCAGAAGCGGCGGGCCCGCACTCTGATCCATGCTCTTCACCCGGAGAATGAGGAGGACCGCTACCGGGCCGTGCTGGGTGTGTGTATGCGCCTGCCCTTGCCTGTGCAGGCCAAACATCGGGTATGGTCGTGGTGTTTGGACCACATTGTGGCGCGGACCTGGAGTGCTCGCCCGGCAGACGTGCGGCCCGCGCAGAAAAAATGGGACCTGCAAGGGCGCGCGCGCCTGCGCCAGTTTCTCCAGGGAGGCGAATACCTTGTCTGCCCCCTGGTCGAGAATCCCACCGTATCGTTCGTCGTGGTGCTCCATAACCAAGCCCACCTTTCGCTGCTGAGCCTTGAGTCCGTTCTTGCCAATGCCAACATCAGCTATGAGTTGATCGTCGTGGACAACGCGTCCACCGACGAGATGGGCCTGATGTTGGACCGGTTGCAGGGTGCGAAGGTCATCCGCAACCCGACCAATGCTGGATTCGGTCCTGCCTGTATGCAAGCGGCGGCTGTCGCCGTCGGAGAGTACCTCTGTTTCTTAAACAATGATGCGCTGCTGCATCCGGCCACGGTTAGCGCAGCACTGGCCGATTTCGCTGACCCCAGCGTGGGTGCGGTTGGTGGAAAGGTGCTGCTCGCCAATGGTGCGCTTCAGGAAGCCGGCAACATCGTGTGGTCCGACGGAAGCGCCCTGGGCTACGGACGAGGCGATGACCCGCAGTCGCCGCAATACGAATTTCGCCGGCCCGTAGACTATTGTTCTGCCGTCTTCTTACTTACCCCGCGAAGATTGTTTGCCGAGGCAGGCGGCTTCAGTTCAGAGTTCGCGCCCGCTTACTACGAGGATGTCGATTACGGTATGGCCCTGTGGCAGAGAGGCTTTCAGGTCATCTACGAACCGCTCGCGGTCATTCGACATTATGAATCGGCAAGCTCGGGAGGAAATGAATTCGCGCAGGCCCGGATGGCCGAACATCAAAAGAAATTTGTGCGTAAGTGGAGCGCGGTTCTACAGCGTCATCACGCCCCTGGCTCGCCGCAAATTTGCGCCCGCATAGCGGTCAACGCTGGCGGCTTGCGCATTCTCTATATCGACGACCGGGTGCCTCATAAAATTCTGGGCGCGGGTTTTCCCAGAAGCAACGACATTCTGCGCCAACTCATCGCTCTCGGCCATCGCGTAACCTGCTCGACATTCAACTTTCCCTTGTTGCGCGACGAGTACGACGACATCCCCAGAGAAGTTGAACTGTTTGACGGTCTCCGCCATCGTGCCGCGCTGGTTAACGACTATTTTGCCTGCGCCGACATCGTGTGGGTCAGCCGCCCACATAACCTCAATGTCGTGCTGACACAACTGCTGCGCCAGCCATCATCCCGACCTTTCCGGCTCGTCTATGACGCAGAGGCGATTTTCTCCGATCGAGTTCGGCAACAATCAGCACTTAACGACTCTGGCGCCGAGGAGTCTCTGCCCTTCGACGAATTCGCCTTGGCCAGGTCGGCGGACGCTGTGATTGTGGTTTCGGGCAACGACAAGAACGCGATGCTTAAGTCAGGTGTCCGTTCAGTCCACGTGATCGGATTTCAGATGCCTCCCGCCCCTACGTCCACTGCGTTTGCCGAGCGCCGTGGGTTTTTGTTTATCGGAGGAGTGCATGGGGCCAACAATCCTAATGCCGACTCGATTCGATACTTCTGTCGCGCAATCTGGCCCGCGGTGCAGAAGACGACCAGCGCAACGTTCATCGTTGCCGGCTATCGGACTGATGAAATATTGGGCGAGCTGAAGAGCCCCACGGTACACGTGCTTGGCGCACAGGAAGACTTGAGGCCACTTTACGAGACAGCGCGGGTGTTCGTGGTTCCCACCCGTTATGCCGCTGGCTTGCCGTTCAAGGCTTACGAGGCGGCTGCGTTCGGGCTGCCATTGGTGGTGTCTGAGATCATTGCGCAGCAAATGAAATGGCGGGACGGGGTCGATTATCTCGTGGCGGGCGATGCGGAGACCTTCGCGCAACAATGCAGCCGCTTATACAACGATCCAGTTCTTTGGGAAACCCTGCGGGCAAATGCTTTGCAGCGCGTGATCGAGGAACTTAGTCCGGCCGCATTCAGAAAGAGCATACAGTCGGTGCTGGATGCCGTGGCTAGCGAAGCCACCGCTCCGCCTAAAAATCTGTCTTAAGACGCACCGCAAAACTGCGCGGCGGCGCAATGGAATTACCCGAAAACAATCCCGCAAAGTTTATGAGGTTAAGCCCGTTGTTCAGGTTCTGCACGTCGAACTGCATCCGCATGGCAAGGTTATCTTTTTTCCAGATATCGGCGCCCACGGAAGCGTCCAGCGAAAACCAGGGTTTGACCCGGTTGCGCTCGAAGTTGACCCGATCGATTACTTGCGGACCATACTGCGCGAGCGCTTGTTCGTAGGTCCCGTCGAAATCGACCGGCAGTCCGCTGCCATATTCGCCGCCCAGCGCGCCCCAGAGTCGGGGCATGAATTGATAGCGGAAGCGCGTACGCACCGTGTTGCGCTGGTCCTGCGAGACCCAGAAACGTCCGGACAATTGTGTCAACGCGTTGGTAGCCGACTGCCCCAGAAAAAGGCCGCCCGTTACCGGGAAGTAGGCCGAGCCCACCATGTAGGAATAGCTCACGAACCCCGACAAGTTTCCCCACCGCGGTAGATTAACTTTCCCCTCTGCCCCATAAATCTGGGCCTTGCGAAAGGCGATCGGGAAGCTGACCGAAGTATTCAACAGCAGATCGTCGTCGGCAAAGTTGTTCATCTGGCGAAGGTAGGAGTTCCCATCCACGCTGAACTTGCCCATAAACCCTTTGGTCAATCCAAGTTCGTAGTAGTTGCCGTGCGAGGGCTGCACCGGCAGGCGCAATACGTTCGGGTTCAGCACCACGACATCCGGAGAACTCGCCAACAGTATGTTTTCAAAAGCGGGAGTCTGAAACACGCGGTCATAAGCGGCATGAAGCAGCAAGTCACTCTGGGCAAAGTAGCGCGAGATCCCCAGACGCGGGCTCACCGCATTTTGATTGACGATGAGCTGGTAATGGTCCCAGCGCACGCCCGCACTCACCGTCCACTTGCCGAGACGAATCAAGTCCTGCACAAAAGCGGACTGCTCCAGGTCCGGCCGATTGCCGGCAAAGCTGAACCTCGCCGGCGTCCCCGGATCGAACTGCGATGGATCGGTGATGACGTCAGCAAAATGTTCGTGCAGGAAGAGGTTGTCCGACTCCACGCCGGCCTTCCATTCCTGGTTGCCGCGATGGATCGATACCGTTCCGTTGAAATAGCCTTCGCTAAAGTGATTAGCCTGGAACGCGATAATCGGTGTGGACAATGGATTGGATGACAGGCCGCTGGAGTTGTCACGCACCATCGCGCGAACATCGGTCACGACGTTGGACGAGAAAATGTGCTGATAGGTGGCGATCCCCAGGTTCTCGAAGTTGTCGCCATTCTGCCGCTGACCCGCAGCTTGCTGGATCTGCTCGTTGGGTATGTCGTAGCGAGCCAGTTCGTGACGGAACATCAAGGTCAGGCGATCGCTCAAGGATAGGTCCCGCTCGTATCTGCCGGCGAAGTCCCCGGTAGTACCAGTGTTGGTGTAGTTTTGCGGAACCGGAGGACTGAGGTAGTAGCTGGTCATCGAGCCGCTGGCGCTGATGCCAAACAGGTTTTTGCCCGACAGATACTGCAGCATGGTGTAGCCGCCGGCAGCGTCGAAGCTGCCGCCTGACAACACCGCTTGCCCGTGGAAGCCTTCGCGGCTGTCCCTCGCTGTATTGACCTCGACGATGCCGCCCATCTTTCGCCCATATTCGGCAGGGATTCCGGCGGTGTAAACGCTCATCGACTCGACATTGTCCGCTTCAATCTCCGGCCCGGATCCAGGCGAACGGTTGTCGGTGAGCGGAATGCCATCCACGACAAACTGCGTCTGGTACTCCGATCCGCGCGGATGCAGCACCGCGTTGCCTTCATATAGCCATCCCGGCTGCGAGTTCACCAGGTCTTGCAACGAGCGCCCGGGTAGAGATGTCTGTCGATCCGCAATCGCCTCGGAGCCAATCTGGTTGACGGCGCCCACGCGATCGGGGTCGATGAGGGTCTGCTGGTCGCTGACGTTGACCGACGTGTTCACCCCGGCAACGCTCAGGTTGATGGTGAGTTCCTGAGGAATGGCGGAACGGATTTCCACTGATTGCGAAACTGAGGCGAACCCTTCCCTGGTCACTTGCAGCCGGTACATTCCGAAGGGCAGCCGCTGGGCGTCGAGCGCCCCCGTTTCGTCCGTGCGAAAGGTCTGCCGAAACTGGTTGGACTCGCTTACCAGGTCCACCGAACTCTTCAATCCGAGGCCGGCCGGATCAGTCACCCTCAGGCGCAACTCGCCGCGGTTGCTCTGCGCAAAGAGCGGCAGGGCGCACAGCAGAATGATGACGATCCTCTTCATGGCGGCACTGAACGGGATGCTCGTGGCAAGCCGATGACAGTGGAAATCATTGTACGGGACTAGGGACCAGTATCCTGGCGGGCGCGAAAGCAAAAAAGGGCCATCCAATGGATGGCCCTCGGCTGCGCAGTCTGCGGCACCCTTATCCGACCGGAACCGAGCTCAGCACCTGCTCACGGACTTTCTCGTCCTGCTTGGCTTCCGCGCGCGTAGTGGGCAGAGCAATGTCGAGCAGCTCCTGAATGGTCTTCACGTAATGCATGGTCAGGCCCTGAAGCTGCTCAGCGGTCAGGTCTTCTTCGACATTCTGGCGGTTATCCGCGGGCAGAATGATGTCCGTCACCCCCGCGCGTTTCGCCGCCAACGTCTTCTCCTTGATGCCGCCGATGGGGAGCACATTGCCACTCAACGTGATCTCGCCCGTCATCGCGGTCAGCGGACGAACCGCCCGATCGGTGAGCAGCGACACCAGAGCGGTGGCCATGGTCACGCCTGCCGAAGGCCCGTCCTTCGGAATGGCGCCCGCAGGCACGTGAATGTGGATGTCATGGTCGGCGAAGAACCCTTCGTCGATGCCCAACTCCTTCGCATTCGATCGCACCCAGGTCAGTGCCGCTTGCATGGATTCCTGCATCACCTGACCGAGCTGGCCGGTCATGGTGAAGCCGCCCTTGCCCTTCATCTTGTTGGCCTCGATGAAGAGGATATCGCCGCCCGTCGGCGTCCACGCCAGCCCAACGGCCACGCCGGATCGCTTGGTGCGCTCGGCAATTTCGCCCTCGGTGCGGATCTTCATCCCACCCAGCATGTCGTGATGCTGCACCAGCTCCGGCGTTACCGACAGCTTGTCGTGCTTGCCTTCAGCGATGCGCCGCGCCTGCTTGCGGCAGATGGTGCCGATGGTGCGCTCCAGGCTGCGGACCCCGGCTTCGCGGGTGTAGTGGCGAATAATGAAGCGGATCGTTTCCTCGGGGAACTCGATCTGATCGCCGCTAATTCCGTTCTCCTCAATCTGTCGCGGAATCAGGTATTGGAATGCGATGTGTACCTTTTCCTCTTCCGTGTAGCCTTGCAGCTCGATGATCTCCATGCGATCGCGCAGCGGATCGGCAATCGGGTCGAGCATGTTTGCCGTGGTGATGAACAGTACCTTCGACAAATCGAACGGCACGTCGAGGTAGTTGTCGCGGAAGCTGAAGTTCTGCTCCGGATCGAGCGCCTCCAGCAGAGCCGACGCCGGATCACCCCGGAAGTCGCGGCCCACCTTGTCGATTTCGTCGAGCATGAAAACCGGATCGTTGGTTTCCGCACGGCGGATGCCCTGCATAATCTGGCCGGGCAAAGCGCCAATGTAGGTGCGGCGATGTCCGCGGATTTCGGCCTCATCATGCACGCCGCCCAGCGACAAACGCACGAACTTGCGTCCCAGGGCGCGCGCAATCGATTTGCCCAGCGAGGTCTTGCCCACGCCAGGAGGTCCGACAAAGCACAGAATCGGGCCCTTCATGTTGGGCTTCAGCCGGCGGACCGACAGGTAATCCAGAATGCGGTTCTTCACCTTCTCCAGATCATAGTGGTCGGAGTCGAGAATCTCCTTGGCTTTCAGGATGTCCACTTCCACGCCCGAGGATTTCTGCCACGGAAGCACCGCCAGCCACTCGATGTAGTTGCGAGTCAGGCCGTAATCGGCTGCCATCGGCGACATGCGAGCCAGCCGGCCCAGTTCCTTCAGCGCCTCTTTCTTCACGTCATCGGGCATGCCCGCCGACTCAATCTTCTGCCGCAGCTCCTCGGCGTCGCGCGTGGTCTCGTCCTGCTCACCCAGTTCCTTCTGGATGGCCTTCATTTGCTCGCGCAGGTAGTACTCGCGTTGCGTCTGCTGCACCCGGTCCTGCACTTCGCTCTGGATTTTGTTGCGCAGCTGCTGAACTTCCAGCTCCTTGGCCAGGTGCTGGTTGATCTTTTCCAGGCGCACATTGACGTCAGGCGTCTCCAGAACATCCTGCTTATCGCGGGTGGACAACGACGGCAACGATGACGCGATGAAGTCAACCATGCGGCCGGCATCGTCAATGTTGGCCGCCACCGTCGAGAGTTCATCGGAAAGTGTCGGCGAGCCCGCCACGATCTGCTGGAACAGCGTCAGTACATTGCGCTGCAAAGCCTCGAGGGCCGAGCTCTTGGGGGCCGGAATTTCAGGAATGGTCTCTACCGTCGCGTACATGAACGGAGTCAACTGGGTGTACTCTGTCACCTTTACGCGCTCCAACCCTTCGGCAAAAACAAACAGGCTCTGGTTGGGCATGCGCACAACTTTGTGCACCACCGCCAGGCTGCCTACCGCGTAAAGGTCGGTAGGCTGAGGCGAATCGACGCGGGCCTCGCGCTGCGCCACCACCACAATGGTCTTGTCTTCACCCAGGGAGTTGATCAACTGGACCGAACTTTCCCGGCCAACAGTCAGCGGCAACACGGCGTGCGGAAATAGCACGGTGTCGCGCACGGGCAGCACCGGTAGCGTGCGGGCAGCGGATGCATCGTCACGCAATTCCGGGTCTGTCGTATTTAAATCTTTTATTTCGTTAGACATATGACTCCTTGAGTCTATCACACTCAAGCTTTAGATGAGTGGCTCTGGCAAAGGATGCAGGCTTGGCCCCTTCAATTTGGGACTTATTTTCAGATGTAATCGGCCGAGCGATTTGGAAGGAACCGAGCGGGAATTCTGTATTGTGACACAGACCTTCTATCGGCGCGAAAACCGATCTTCTGAAGCGACAGGAAGGCATGTCGTGCCACCTTTGGACGAGCGCAGGATTGTAACCGAAGCCGGGACCATCGAACAAACGCGCCACATCTCAGATCCCGGGAAGAAATCCACCGGAGATCTGCCACAGCAACTCATTGCGCGTCTTGTCTCTGCTTGGCTTCGGTGAGTGCTTTTTCCAAGTCTGGATTTTCTTGCAACACTTCACGCATGGAATCGCGTCCCAGTTGCTGGCCCCAAGCTTCGCCCTGTTTCGATAATTCAGCCGACAGCTTAGGGAGCACCGCAATAGACTTTTGACCAAGCGGTGTCCCATAAAACTGGATCAAGCCCTTCACATCCTGGGCGGTCAAATATTTGTCATAGACCACAACGGCCTTATCCAGGAAAATCCGCAGATCCAATTTCGAGTGAAACTTGGCGAAAAACAAGTTGATCAGTTTTGTCCCGGTATTCACCGGGCGGCAGAGAATTAGTTAATAAAGGCCTGATCGTGCCTTCCATCATGGCCATATTCTGCGAGGCCATTGCCTTGGCGCCGGTCACGTCCAGCAAGCGGCGAATATCAGCCTCCTTGGCCGGATCGATTTTGACCACGGGCGCTGCACTCGCCTGCGGCTGACTGGCTTGGGGCGAATGAGAACCGGCTTGCGGAAGCGCAACCGAGGAACTCAATAGACAAAAAACTGCGACCGCAGCACTCATCCTCACGGTAGCCTCCCTACCAATCAAGCGGTCGTGCCTAGGATGCTTTGCCTTGCGCGGCCGGATAAATGCCCAACACCTTCACAAACTCTGCGATCTCTTCCAGGTGACGAAGGGCGTTGCGCGAGGCTTCATCATCTCCGCGAAGGATGTCCACAAAGAAAACGTATTCCCAGGGGTGGCCGCGCAGCGGGCGCGATTCGATCTTGCTCAGACTGATATCGCGCAGCGCGAAGACGCTTAACGCCTTGAAGAGTACACCCGGCACATTCTTGAGGGCAAAGCCAATCGAGGTCTTGTTGGCCCCTTTGCCGATCTTTTTCGACTTGCTGATCAACAGAAAGCGTGTGTAGTTCTGCTGGTCGTCTTCAATCCCGGCCAGCCGCACCCGCCCTCCATACTGTCCGGCGGCCTGTTTGGGCGCGATGGCCGCAGCGTCGCGCAGTTCGTGCTCCACGATGTGGCGAACGCTTCCGGCGGTATCGTAGAACGGCATCGCCTGGATGCCAGGATGCGAGCGAAAGAACTTGCGGCATTGGTCGAGCGCCACCGGGTGCGAAAACACTTGCCGCACCGCGTCCAGCTTCACGCCGGGCAGCGCAATCAGATTGTGGCGGATCCGCAGATGGAATTCGCGATGCACAAACACATCGCGGGTCAGCAGCAGGTCGAAGTGCTCGGCGACCGAGCCGGCCAGAGAATTCTCGATCGGGATTACGGCAGCTTGCACCGAGCCGTTTTCCACCCGGTCAAACACCTCCGCGGAGCGGGCACACGGAACCACGGTCGCTCCCGCCATCATGTTCCTGCAAGCCTCGTGGCTGAAGGAGCCGAGCTCGCCCTGTATCGCAACCTTCATGACAATGCGCCGAGCATAACAGAGTGCCGGCAACCAGACGTATCCGGGTTGTCTCGCCTCGCAAGATTACTTTGCCTATCCCCCGCCAGAATTCGCGGGTGCCTCACAACCATCCAACACGCAATTGCCGTCCAACGTAGTAGCTCGGGATTAGCGAGCATTAGCGCAAAGTTTCTAAGGGGTGAAAATATGCTTTGGACAATTTTCGTGATCCTGTTGGTATTGTGGCTGTTGGGGGTGGTTACCAGCTACACGCTGGGAGGATTCATCCACATTCTGCTGGTGCTTGCCGTTGTAGCACTGATTTTCCAGCTAATTTCGGGCCGGAGAACGGTAGTTTAGACGCACTGCCAGCGTAGTGAGGTTGAAGGGCTGAGGCGCGTCAAAGCAGGCTGCGTCTTCAGCTGGATTCTTAGGGTTTCTCAACCATGGGGAGGTAATGATGGATAAGGACCGAGTAAAAGGCAAAGTGGATGACATCGCCGGACGCGCGAAGCGTCAGGTCGGTGAATGGACTGGCGACACCAAGACGGAAGCGGAAGGCGCGGCCCAGCAGGTTAAGGGCAAGGTAGAGAATGCGTGGGGCAAAGTGAAAGATACCGCCCGCGATGCAGTCGACAAGGCCAAGACTGACCAGCCCAAACGCCGGGAAGACGTTGGACAGGAGCGCGTCGAAACCGACGACGATCGCGATCGCGTCGCTTAATCTACAGTGACCTTTAACCCTTAACCGGCGCCCTTCGGGGCGCCTTTTGTTTTGCGGTGCCGATCAGCAGGTTCCCGGCTGCATCAACCCGGAAAGCTAAGCCCGGAGGAACGAAGGTGGTGGCGCTGTATTCGGCGATGATCGCCGGCCCCCGCAATCTCCGACCGAAACGTAAGGCGTCTCGCTCATAAAGCGCTGCCGCGACCGAGCGACCCGAAAACCACACGGGCCGCTTCTCCAATGTCCGGAAGAAATTATTCGGCTTCGCGGCTATCTTTGCAGAATCATGCCGCGCCTTAATCCGCGCCCGCAGTCGCAGAGTCACCAGCTCGACCTCCCGGTCAGGATGGCTGTAGCCGTAGCGGAACTGATGCTGGCGATGAAACTCGTTGACGAAGTCGGGCGAGAACGCAATGTTCAACTCGAAACCTTGTCCCCGATAGCGAAGATCGGCGCTGCGCTCGAAGTGAAGTCCACCGTCCCAGTCTTCGTCTCGGAATTCGCGTTTCGCCCGCTGCTCCAGCGCCACAAATTGCTTGCGGATTGGCTCGGTGGAAAATTTCGGGCCCATACTCAGCACCACGGTACGCGAATAATCTTTGACGACATCGCTGACCAGAATGCCGTAGGCGGAAAGCGCCCCCGGCATGACCGGAATGATGACCTGGGGAATGCCCATCGCCTGTGCCAGCTCGCAGGCGTGCAGGCCGCCTGCCCCTCCGAAAGCCACCAGCGCAAAATTTCGTGGATCGTGTCCCCGTTCGATGGAAACCACGCGCAGCGCGCGCTCCATGTTGGCGTTCACCACGCGGATGACGCCTTCGGCAAATTGCTCCAGAGACAGTCGCGAACCCTGGGCTTTCAGCCATCCGTAGGTGAGGGCCTGGGTGCGCGGCAAATCCAGAGTGAATTCTCCGCCGAGAAATAAGTCGGGCTGCAAACGCCCCAGCAGCAGGTTGGCATCGGTCACGGTGGGTAAAGTTCCGCGCCCGTAGCAGATGGGCCCGGGATCGGCGCCCGCTGATTCCGGTCCGACCCGCAAGGCTCCGCCGGCGTCGAACCGCGCCAGCGAACCGCCGCCTGCTCCTACCGTGTGAATGTCGAGCATGGGGACCCGCACCGGCAACCCGGCCACCTCGGCTTCGTTGCTGGGCTTGGGCTCGCCGCTTACCAGTGCGACATCGGTTGACGTGCCTCCCATGTCGAACGTGATGACGCGATCAAAGCCGCTTCGACGCGCCATGGCGGCAGCGCCCACCACTCCACCTGCCGGGCCGGACAATACCGTTCGCACCGGCTGTCGCGCTGCCGATTCCAAGTGAAGTGATGCCGCCGCTGGATTGCATCACGAACACACGCGAAGCTTTGGTTAGCTGACTGCGCTGCCGTATTCGCGTGTCCAGGCGCTGCAAATAACTTTGCATGATGGGCTGCAAGTAGGCGTTGACCACCACCGTGCTGGCGCGCTCGTACTCGCGGAACTCAGGCAAGATCAAATGCGAGAGCGACAGGGGCAGGCCAAGCTCGTCGAGCACGCGGCCAATAGCGCGCTCGTTTTCAGGATTGGCAAAGGCGAACAGAGTGGAGACCGCTATTGATTCCGCGCCACTGGCGTGGACATCGCGTGCCAGCAGCCGCAGGTCTTGCGGCGAAGGCGACTGAAGGATTTCGCCCTCGCAACTCACGCGCTCCGGCATGCCGAATCGCATCCCCCGCTCCACCAGCGGAGGCACGCGTTCGAACGTCAGGTCGTAAAGCCTGGAGCGGGCCTGGCGTCCAATCTCGATGGTGTCTTCGAATCCCGCCGTCGTAACAAACGCCACCCGTGCGCCTTTGCGTTCCAGCAGGCTATTGGTGCCTACGGTCGTGCCATGCAGCAATATGATCTCGCCCGAGCCGCCCGTGCGCGCCACCGCGTCAGCAATCGACTGCGAGGGGTCGTCGGGTGTGGAGAATACCTTCACCATGCGTAATCGACCGCGTTCGATCCAAACGCAGTCGGTGAACGTTCCGCCGGTATCCACGGCTATGCGGGTGGGTGTCTTCGAGGTGTGCTTGCCAGAGGCTGACATGGTCGGCGAACAGCGCAAGGAGAGAAGCGCGATTTTAGCACGGGGCTTTCCGGCGGCTACAGCGCTTTCCCCATCAGGAATGCATCCAGCGGGCCGGCGTAATAGTCCGGCAGGGTGCGCAGTATCTGATAACCAAGCTTGCGGTACAGCCCCAGAGCGGGCTGGTTATTGACGGCGGTTTCCAGGTACACCTCCGTGCAGCCAAAACCGCGCAGGCGGCGCTCGCATTCTTTCATCAGCAGCGATGCCAGTCCCCTCTGGCGTGCTTCAGGAACAATGTCGAGGGTCAGAATGCGTCCCGCTTTTCCGCGAACCGGATGGGCGATGATGAAGCCGGCCGTTTGCTCCGCGGTTGCGGTGAGTCCAACCCGCGGCTCACCAGCATTCGACTTCATTGACGAAATGGGTGGTTGGTTTGGTTGCTCTCTCCGGCTCCGGATGTAGCTCATCAAAATCAGCGACCACCGTGATCGCGTTGCGCCGGGTGATGAACCCGCTCAGTTCCATCTGGGTGTAGGAGATGCCTTCGGCAAAGCAGAATTGATCAATCTCCCACAAGCGATCGAAGTCGGCGGCGCGATAGTCGCGGAGCTTGAATGGCACGTCAGCAGTTTGGGGCTTCGAGGGCAAGCCGCGCAAGTGGCCTGCGTGGGCAACGATTTGCAAGTCCGCCGAAGACGAAAATGCGCCCCCACCACCAAGGGCGGGAGCGCACCATAGCTGGCTTCGTCTTTACGCAACTTTGCGCGACTTCTGCCGGCCCTCCAAGAACAGTTCCATCATCTCCTTGTTGAACTGCGGGATGTCGCTGGGCTGGCGGCTGCTGACCCAATTGCGATCGCGCACCACCGCAGTGTCTTTCCAGGTGGCGCCCGCATTCTTCACGTCGTCCTGAATGGTGTAATAGCTGGTCATGTGCCGCCCCTTGACCAGCCCAGCCGAGATCGGCAGCCATGGAGCATGGCAGATAATGGCCATCGGTTTGCCCGCGTGGTCGATGGCCTTCACAAATTCCTGGGCCTTCTTTTCCATGCGCAAGGCATCCGCGTTCATGGCCCCACCCGGAAGCAGCAGGGCGTCGAACTCGTCGGGCTTGGCCTCATCAAGAGTCATATCAACTTTCACTTTCTGCGTTTTCGTATCGTGCCGCACCGCCTGAATCTCGCCCGCTTTCGGCGCGATGACGACAGTCTGGGCGCCCGCTTCCTGTAGCGCTTTGCGTGGTTCTAAGAGTTCAGCTTCTTCGAACAGGTCGGTCGCCAGGATAGCGACGCGCAAGCCCTCAAGCTTATGATCTGTCATTTTGTCCTCCTAAGAATTGCGGTTGATGGTTGTTGCTGGTCTGAATGGTCACCGTCGAATGGTGAACGTTGAATTGGGAACGGCTTATCTAATGCGATGCGTGGACTGGCTGAAAGGTGGGGCTGTCTTATCGAAATGACGAGATAGTTTTTCTACAAATGCGGGGTCGCGTAGGTGCCACGCCGTGCGGCGGTTAGCGCGCCCGGTTCCTGGTCATGGCGCGCAACAGCATCATGGCCTGCTTAACTTCTGGCATGGAAAGGCCACAGTACAACTGCTTGCCGTCGCGTCGCGTGCCCACTACCCCAGCAGCTTTCAATACTCCGAGATGCTGGGAGAGGTTAGCTTTGGAAATGCCGAGTCCCGCTTGCAATTCTGCGGACCAGCGATCGCCGCGCTCCAGCATCGCGACCAGTTGCAACCGCGTTGGATTGGCGAAGGCCTTGCAGATGGCAGCCTCGCGTTGGTAATCGTGCTGATTCGCTTTGGACTTTTTCTTCATCACACCGCTGCGCATGCGCCCATTTGCTGCCGGCGAACGCAATGAACTTAGAAATAGCACTGCGCTGAAGTCTGGGGAATCCCCTAAATGGGGTGCTTACTGTGGGGTAAATCAACCGGCGCGCAGAAGTGAAGATCTGGGCGCGTCCTCGAGTCGCGTGCGAATGACGCGGTGAGGTCGCAGGGCGCGGTGGGCTGGCTCAGTAATCGCCATCGTCCTCTTCTTCCTCGTCCTCATCTTCTTCCTCGTCTTCCTCCTCGACACGAGTCAGTTCCAGGGGTTCAACGGCGACGACTTCGAAATCGGTCCCGCATTCCGGACAGGAGACGATTTCGCCCTCGTCAACATCATCTTCTTCAATATCCAGATCGCTCTCGCATTCAGGACAAATAACCACGACGATGGCCTCCGATCCTTAGATGTTGTCGCGCCGTCACAATTACGCCTGCACATCCGTGCATTTATATTTAGAATCTCTTGGCAGATGCGTCAAGTAATGGATGCATACGCTTTGCTGATGTTCCTTGGAGTTCCAATGCCCATTCTGAATTCAATCCTAACCGGAATCGCGGGTTTGATGCTGACCATTGTCCTCCCGGTTGCTCTTTTTTCTCAGCCGCCCGACAGTATCTCACCGGCAACGCCTGATCCGCAGATTACCGCGGCCCTGCACGAGGTCTCAGCCCAGCGCATTCAGCAGACCATCGACAAGCTGGTCAGCTTCGATACCCGCTCGACGTTCTCGTCCGGCATGCCCGTCTCCAGCGGAAAAGGTGCGACCGCGGCCGCAGAGTGGATCCGAAGCGAATTTGAACGATACAGCAAAGAGTGCGGCGGATGCCTGGAGGTGAAGACCGACGAGTTCATGCAAGAGCCCGGACCGCGGGTTCCGGCGCCCATCAAGATCACCAATGTCTATGCCGTGCTGCGCGGCAGCGATCCTGCGAATGCCGGCCGCATCTTCGTGGTTAGCGGACACTACGACTCCCGAAATAGCGATAACAACGACGGGAAGGGAACAGCCCCGGGCGCGAATGACGACGGCAGCGGCACCGCGGTTAGCCTGGAGTGCGCCCGCGTGCTGAGCCAGCATCGTTTTCCTGCCACCATCATCTTTCTTACCGTGGCCGGAGAAGAACAAGGGCTATACGGCAGCGCGCACTTCGCCAAAATGGCCAAGGCGCAAGGCTGGGACCTTGAGGCCGTCCTCAACAACGACATCGTGGGCGGCGACCGCACCCCGGGAGACACCTTGCAGAATCCACATGTCGTGCGCGTCTTTTCCGAAGGCATTCCCAGCAACGCGGACGAGAAGCAGCTAAAAACGATTCGTGGTCTGGGCGGCGAGAGCGACGGCCCATCGCGGCAACTGGCGCGCTATGTCGCATCGGTGGCCACGGCGTATCTGCCTCCTACCGCTTTCAGTCCGTTGCTGGTCTTCCGGCACGATCGTTATTTGCGCGGCGGCGATCACTTCTCGTTCAATACGGAGGGATTTGCGGCGGTGCGCTTTACTGAATTTCGCGAGAACTACCACCATCAGCACCAGAACGTGCGCACCGAGAATGGCATCGAATACGGTGATCTGCCGAAGTTCGTGGACTACGATTACACCGCGAATGTGGCGCGGCTGAACGCAGCGACCCTGGCGTCGCTGGCGTCGGCCCCTGCGCCGCCGGTCAATGTGCGTCTCTTGACCAAAGAACTGCAAAACGATTCCACGCTTGCGTGGGGCGCTTCGCCCGGTGGATTGGCTACCGGCTACGAGGTACTGTGGCGCGACACCAGCGCGCCCGACTGGCAACATGGTAAGTCGGTAGGTAATGTCACCCAGGCCACTTTGCCGCTTTCCAAGGACAATGTAGTCTTTGCTGTACGGGCCCTCGACGCCAAGGGCCATCAGAGTTTGCCGATCGTACCGGCGCCAGAGCGCTGAGAACGGCCCTGCACAGAACGGAGTAAGCCATGCCCCGCGGCTCGATGATGTCGATGAGTTTTCCGCCCTTCACCCGCGCGGTGAAAGAGCTACTCATCGCCAATGGCGTCGTGTTCCTGCTGTTCTGGTTCCTGCGCGCGTTTAGCGCGACCGCGATGTTCGGCGAATGGGCCTATGTCCATCTCGGACTGGAAGGCGCGGCGGTCGTGCATGGCGAGCTCTGGCAGTTGGTGACCTACTCGTTCCTGCACTACGGCGTGCTGCACATCCTGTTCAACATGATTGCGTTGTGGATGTTCGGCGCGCAACTGGAACAGGATTGGGGTTACAGCCTGTTCATGCAGTTTTATTTTTTCTGCGTGATCGGCGCCGCGCTGGTGACGGTCGTGGTTTCTTTCACCGGTCTGCTCGGGGTTTCGCCGCGAACTTTGACAGTCGGCGCTTCAGGCGGCATTTACGGACTGCTGCTGGCCTTTGGCATTCTGCACGGCGACTCGCAGGTGATGCTTTTCCCGCTGCCGTTCCTCATCAAGGCCAAATACTTCGTAATCGGCATAATCGCGCTGGCGATGTATGGCGCGTTGTCGTCCGCTCAGGGCGGAGGCCAGTCGATCGCCTACATGGCGCACCTGGGCGGCGCGCTGTTCGGATACATCTGGCTGAAGTTTGTTCCCCGACGCGGCTTTGGCTACGCGACATCGGAGCGGGCCTTCGGGCTGCGAAATTCCTATTACCGCTGGAAGCGCCAGCGCGCCGCGCGCAAGTTCGAGGTTTATATGCGCAAGCACGATCGCGGCGACTACCGGCACGATGACTACTTCGACGAACACGGCAACTTCCGCGATCCCAGTACCCGCGATGTGCGCAAGAAAAACGGCGACTCCACCCCGCCGTGGGTGAACTGAGAAGCTTCGCTCAGGTTCAACTCCTGCTTTTGCGAAAGCGTGGGAAACCGAAACCCGCGCCGTCCAAGCAACTACACCTTATCTATTCCTAACCCAACCTTTTTCGGTTATTGTGTATTTTCCATAGCGACCCGATCGATCGGCAGCGCCACCATGACATTCACGAAACCCTACATTCTGAGCGCGACACTTGTGCTGACGATGGTGGGGGGCGGGCGTGCAGCCGCGCAAGGTGCGCCTCCCGCGACTCAGGAACCATCGCAAGCGTCACCAAATCTGCCGCCGCGAGTTGCGCCATCCCCTTCGCCCGAACCTCTTTTTGACTTCAAAGATTCCGACATCAAGTTCGACCTGAACCACCTGATGAATGTCCTGCGCGACAGCCGTCATGAGGGCTGGGTGCTGGCGGCGTATCCTGATCCCAATACCAGCCGCCCGCTGATTGGTGCGGGATTCGGTCTCGATGTTCCGGCGACCGAGCACCCACAGCGCGACCCGCTCAATCCCCATCTTTTTATTGAGCCCTCGACAGCTCAGCTTTGGCAGGCAGCGGGGCTCGATTCGGCCAAACTGCCGAGCATTCTTGATCAGTTCGATCGCGAACTGACGGCGTGGAATAAGAAAAAGTTTCGCCGGAAGATCAAGACTCATGCGCTGGCGCCGCAGCTAAGCGAAGCCGACGCGACCAAGTTGCTGCGCATCTCTGCCATTCAGGCCACCTACAACGCGCGCGCCTATTGCCGCATGTTCGATCAGCTGACTGCCTCGCAGCAGATGGCGCTTAGCCAGCTTGTGTTTCAGATGGGCGTGAATCTGGAGGAGTTCACGCAATTTCGCAGCGCGCTAAATGATGGCGCAAACGATGGCGATTCTCTGCAACTCGTCAGCGCTTCCGACGCCGCCGCCGAGCACTGGAAAAACGTGCAGACCACGCTGATCCAAAGCCAGTGGGCCAGGCGCTATTCCACGCGCGCCATCTCGGTCATCGCCATGTTTGACCCCAATTACGACAGGGATCCCCAGGCAGCGGAGCGCAAGGTGCAAGCCACACTTCACCCCCCGGTGTCGCATCACCGCAAAAAGGCCCACGCCGCTTCCGTGCGGGCAGGAAACCACGGCAGCCATAGCGACAGTTTGCCGTCCAAAAAGACCGCTAAGACAACGTGACTAGGCTTACGCCGCCCATATTTCAAGCTTGAACTTGCAATAGTTATAGATCATCTCGAAATCGGCGCGATTGGAAGTAATCAGGCGAGCACCGTTCGATCGGGCCGTGAGGGCGATCAGCACATCGAAATGCATGTCGCGAAGTTTTTCTGCGGTAAACCCTTTCTCCGCGCTAATCTTCCCCAGCAACTGTCCCGACTCCAGCCAATTTCCCGCCGTTGGAGTAAGAACCGGATGATTGCGTTGCAGAGCCCGGAGAAATTCCCGCTCCGCCGGCTTTCTAGCGCCGCGCCACAATTCCGCCAACACTACCGAAGACGTTCTGACCCGCCCGCTGACCGATTCGATTCGCTGCCGGTGGCGCCCCGTCCGCAGGTCATCAATGAAGATGGCGGTATCGAAGAGGATGAGGTCACTCATCGTATCCGGCGAACGACAGCTTTCCCCGGTGCTTTCTCATCAAGTCCTTGAATCGCTTCAGGGCCACTATTTCCCGCAGCGCTACATGGACTGCCTCGGTGCGCGATTTCACTCCCAGGACCTTCGCTGCCTCGTCCGCCAGGTCCGTGTCCAGCCGGATTGATGTCATTGTCACAGCCATTATTCTCGCCCTCGCTTGTATATACATTGTACCGTCGCCATATATACAAATCAAGCTAGCGGAGATCGGCTCAACTTTGGGTGGCTGCCTCCGGTAGAATCCGGTCAGGCCATGAGTCCCGAACCCAAGCTTCCGTCATTCTCCGAAGCGCGGCAGACGGTGGAGCAGTACGCCTCCACGGTGAGTTCGACTCAGCCCGAGATGCTCTCTCTGCTTGACGCGTGCGGTCTTGTGCTGGCAGAAGACTTGCGCGCCGACCGTGATTTCCCGCCTTTCCCCCGCTCCACCCGCGATGGATTTGCGGTGAGGGCCGCCGACGTCGCGGCGTCGCCTGCTCGACTGCGTTGTGTCGCCGAGATCAAGGCCGGAGCAACTGCAGAACAGAGCGCGATCAAGATTGCAGCCGGGGAGACGGCCGAAATCATGACGGGCGCGCCCGTTCCATCTGGTGCCGATGCTGTGGTGATGGTGGAATATACCGAGCGCAACGGCGCCGCAGTGACCGTGTATCGCCCGTTGCGAACCGGCGAGAACGTTGTTGCCGCCGGGGCCGAAGCCCGACAGGGCGCGACCATGGTCACGCGCGGGACTCGCGTTAACCATGCCATCGTCGCCGTCGCCGCCGCGCTGGGACGCGCCGAGATCGCGGCCTATCGCCGGCCTAGCGTCGCCATTCTCGCCACCGGCGACGAACTGGTCGACATCAACCTGCCGCCCGGCCCCAACGAAATTCGTAATTCCAACAGCTACTCGCTGGCCGCCCAGGTTTATGCTGCTGGCGGTGAGGCCGGCATTCTTCCAGTCGCGCGCGACATCGCCGACGAACTTGCGCTGCTGTTGCGCAAAGGCTTCCAGAGCGATCTGCTGCTGATTAGCGGCGGGGTTTCCATGGGCAAGTACGACCTGGTGGAACAGGTATTGGCCTCGTTCGACGCCCGGTTCTTGTTCACCGGCGTTCGCATTCAGCCCGGCAAGCCGGTCGTGTTCGGTGAAGTTGCGCATCACGGCCGGTCTGTACCATTTTTTGGGCTGCCGGGAAATCCAGTTTCCACCATGGTTACATTCCAACTCTTCGCTCGTCCTCTGCTCGACGCGCTGGCCGGCTCGAAGCCTCAGTCGTTGCCGTTTGCGCAAGCCAGTCTGAAGGAGGAGTTCACCACCAAGACTGGATTGACGCGGTTTCTGCCGGCGAGACTCGGCGGAACCCACGAGCATCCATCGGTAGAACTTGTGCGCTGGCAGGGTTCCGGGGACCTGATGGCCGCCGCGCGTGCGAACTGCTACATTGTGGTTCCACCGGATCGCGAGCGGTTCGCTGCCGGTGAAGCGGTGACGGTCTTGTTGTTCTAAAATTCGTGCGATGGCAAAGGAAAAAAACAATCCGAAGAAGCTGTCGCACTACGACGCCGCAGGCCGGGCATCGATGGTGGACGTTTCCGCCAAGCAGCCCACCCTACGCGAAGCCGAGGCCCGAGCCTTTGTCGCGATGAGCCGGGCAGTCGTGCGGGCGCTGCCACAAAATCCCAAAGGCGACCCGCTCGAAGTCGCTCGCGTCGCCGGAATCATGGCCGCCAAACGCACGGCTGAGCTGATCCCCATGTGTCATCCGCTGCCGCTGAGCAAAGTTGACGTTCAGCTCGACGTAACCAAAGACGGAGTCACGGTTCGAAGCTTCGTCCGCACCACCGCCGCTACCGGCGTCGAAATGGAAGCGCTGGTCGCGGCCTCGGTCGCCGCGCTAACGGTTTACGATATGTGCAAGGCGCTGGACAAGGGCATCGAGATTCGCGAGATTCTGCTGGTGCGCAAGTCGGGCGGAAAAAGTGGTGACTACCAGCGTAAAAAATTAAAACAGGATGAAGAATTATGAGAACCGCAGCTGTCTTGACCGTCAGTGACTCTTCGGCGCGAGGCGAGCGCCCTGACCGTTCCGGCCCCGCCACCGCCGAACTGCTTCGCCAGGAAGGCTTCGACGTCACCTGCCAGGAGATCGTCCCCGACGACCAGCCAGCGATCGAGTCGGCGCTAGTTCGCTTGAGTGCGCAGGTCCAGTTGATTGTGACGACGGGTGGGACGGGTGTTGCTGCTCGCGATGTCACGCCCGAGGCGACCTGTGCGGTGTGCTCGAAGCTGATCGCGGGCATTCCCGAGAGAATGCGCGCTGAGGGAACGGCCAACACTCCTTACGCCATTTTGAGCCGCGGCGTTTGCGGCGTACGCGAGCGCACCCTCATTCTCAACCTGCCGGGCAGCCCCACCGGCGCATCGGAGTCGCTGCTGGCCGTGATCGAGATTCTGCCTCACGCTCTCGATCTGCTCGCGGGCAAGACTGTGCATGACGACGTGCACCCGCCGCGCGGCGAGTAGACTCCGTTCGTTCCGCTCGCGGCTGCGTACAATAACTCTCTTGCTGTGCCGAGCATCACGGGGAAGACTTGGAACCTGTCACTCATTTTCTGACTGGCGCCTGCATGGGACGCGCCGGCTTCAATCGCAAGAGCGCCCTGGCCACCGTGACCATGGTGCTGGCCGCCGAGGCCGCCGACATCGATGTCCTGTGGGAATTCAAAGGCTCCATCGCCGCGCTGCAGCATCATCGCGGAATCACCCACAGCTTCGTGGGGGTGCCCTTCATTGCGGCCGCGGTGTTGGTCCTCGTATTTCTCAGCCACCGGCTTAAGCTGCGACTCCGTCCGCCGCGCGCGCGTTCACCTGAAGCTCCGCCACTGTTGCGCTATCCGTTGGGGATATCTCTACTTCTGCGCCGTGGTGGCCGCTCTCAGCCATTTACTGCTCGACTATACGACCGCCTACGGCATTCGCCTGTTCGAACCGTTCAATTTTCACTGGTACTCCTGGGACATCGTTTACATCATCGAGCCGGTCATGCTGCTGGCGCTGGTCGCCGGGCTGGTCCTGCCTTCGCTGTTCGGATTGATCAACCAGGAAATTGGCGCTCGCAGCAAGGGCCCGCGCGGCCGCGGAGGAGCGATCTTCGCTCTGGTTTGTCTGGTGCTCATCTGGGGCGTGCGCGACTATCAGCATCGCCGCGCCGTCACCGCCATGAACTCATTCCTCTACCACGGCGCCGTGCCGCTGCGGTTGGCAGCGTATCCGTACATGGTCAATCCATTCCGCTGGCATGGCGTGGTCGAGACCCCTAACTTCTTCGAAACCGTCCCCGTGAATTCTCTGACGCCCGATGTTGGTGACGCGAGCGGCCAGGTTTTTTACAAGGAGCCCGAGACCGACGTCAGCCGTGCGGCAAAGTCCTCGTACCTGGGGCGGGTGTATCTGGATTGGGCTGTTTTTCCCATCGTTGAAGTGCAGGAATTTCACGGCGCGAGCAGTGGCTACCTCGCCGAGTTCAAAGACCTGCGCTACACCTATCCTGACAGCCGGGGACGCGCGCCGCTCGCGGGCTACGTCGTGCTCAGCCCCGACCTGCGCGTGCTGCAGGAGGGGATGGAATCCAGCCACCCGCCAACTGTGGACAGTCTCGAGCACGGTCCCTGAGCGGCGGCGATCCTGCCTTATTTTTGTTTGGACAATACAGTGGCGCAACCCAGAATTGTCATCACGAGCGAAGCGAGGGACCTGCTTTCGGTGGTTCGCCGGAAAAGCAGATTCCTCGCGCCAAACCCGGGCGCTCGTAATGACAATTCCACGATTCTCGCTGACCTTCGAAGCCTTTACCATGTCACACAAAATGTGCAGTTCGCAATAATTTGGCGTCACTCGCTCCCTGCCCTTGACGGACGGCGACGCCGCGTACAGAATCAAAGGGTTGAGGTGAACATGTTGGCCTATCTCTTTGTGCTCGTCGCTCTGGCCGTGCACCTGCGGTTTTTCGCGATGCCTTTCAGCTTCACGCCCGTGGCTGCCGCCCTGCTGTTTTTCGGAGCGCGCATGCCCCGCAAGCAAATGTGGATTCCGATTGCCCTGCTCGTGGCCTCCGACGTGTATCTCACGCGCGTGACCTACGCCTATCCGCTCACCGCCGATCATTTCGTCACCTGGGCCTGGTACGCGGCCATGCTGTTGCTGGGCGGAGTGCTGATCAAGGGCTTCTCGGCGCTGCGCATCGGCGCGGCTTCCCTGACCGCCTCAGTTTCGTTTTTCCTCGTCAGCAACTTCGCGGTGTGGATGGTCTGGCGCGATATGTATCCGAAGACCATCAACGGCTTGATGACCTGTTACGTCGCCGGCTTGCCGTTCTTCCGCAAAGAAGTCGTGGCCGACCTGCTGTTCTGTGGGGCCTTCTTCGGCATTGGATATCTGCTGAGTCTGAGCCGGGAGCCCGCTGTGGTCCCGGTTAGCCGCAACTCTCGCTAGGGGTTCTCCGTCTGCATGAGAAACAGCCGGACACATTGTCCGGCTTTCGTTTTTTCTGGTCGCTAATTGCTAGTTGCTAATTGCCACTTGCTATATCCTAGGGACTTCTCATGATGGAAAAGCGCAAAGTTCTTGGGCGAGGTCTGGAGACTCTGCTTCCCCCGCGGCAAGTGCCTCATGCTCCGACCGTGGTTACCTCCGCTGCGCCCGCCCCGGCGCCGAGCGGCCATCCCGGCGAGGCCCTGCAGCAGATTCCACTCGACCACCTCGACCACAATCCCTACCAGACGCGCACCGTGTCCTTCGATCCGGCCGCGCTGAACGAGCTGGCAGCTTCGATTGAAGCCATGGGCATCCTGCAGCCCATCGTTGTCCGGCCAACTTCTGGCGGGCGCTATCAAGTCATTGCCGGCGAGCGCCGCTGCGAAGCCGCCCGCATGCTCCATCATCAAACCATCCCCGCGGTGGTGCGCCCGGTGTCGAACCAGCAGGCCATGGAGATGACCATCGTCGAAAACCTCCAGCGGCTGGACCTGACTCCCATGGAGGAGGCCCGCGGCTATGAGCGGCTGTCGCGCGAGTTTGGCCTCACCCAGGAGCAGATGGCGCAGCGCACCGGCAAGGAACGCTCTTCCGTGGCCAACTTCCTGCGGCTGTTGAAGCTGCCAGCCAGCGTGCAGGCCATGATCGACAAGGGCGAACTCAGCTTCGGCCATGCCAAGGTCCTGATGGCGCTGGATTCACCCGAGGCCATCGAGAAGCTGGCCCAGCGCGTGGTCGCGCTTTCGCTTTCGGTTCGCCAAACCGAGCTGGCCGTTACTAATCTGATTCACCCCCCGGAAAGGGTCGAAAAGGTCCGAATAGTGGACCCAAACGTCAAAGAAGCCGAGGAAGAGCTGCAAAGAGCGCTCGGCGTCCGCGTCACCATTAACGACCATCATGGCAAAGGCAAGATCCTGATTGAGTATTCTTCGCTGGAGGATTTTGACCGTATTCTTGAGGCCATGACCGAGAAGTGAGAGCAGCTGGCAAGGACAACTTCGATTCAGAGCTGACAGCTGATAGCTGATAGCTTCTCAGAACTTCGACTTCAGCCGCTGATACGTGGTTTCCAGCGCCTCCGGTAACACTCGCGTTTCGCCAATCACGGTCATGAAATTCGCGTCGGCCACCCAACGCGGCAGAACGTGCATGTGAATGTGGTCTGCGATGCCGGCGCCCGCCGCTTTGCCAATGTTCATTCCCACGTTCACTCCATCGGGGCGATAGAGTTCGATAAGCGCAACCTCCAGCCGCTGTGCCAGCGCCATCATTTCGTCGGCAGCCGGCTGCGGAAGCTTGTGCAGGCGGTTGAGATGCTCGTAGGGCACAATCATCGAGTGTCCGGACGTGTAGGGAAATGCGTTCAGGATGATGAAGTTGTACTTCCCGCGATAAACAATCAGCGACTTTTCATCGTCGCCCGCCGTGAGCAGAGTGCAGAAAATGCAAGCCGGCGCCTCACCGGCGGTGAGGTAGCTATAACGCCATGGAGTCCACAGATAATCCATACCATCAGCAGAGTACCAAACCGTCTCAGCGGGCCGCGCATCGCCGTCACAGCAAGCGGTGTCGGCCGGACTTGACAGCCCCGTAAATAATCCTGAAAAAGCTCGTGAAATCAGCGTGAATATTGGACTTACATGTTTGACACTGCTCTGCTACGGTTGCTATATTCGAAGCAGTTCCATGGAAGCGGAGATCGCTTCAGAGGATCCGGCCGCTGGGTTGTCCAAACCCGCCACGAGCGGGCAATCACACCTGAAGGTTCAAGCCAGCAGTCTGTTCTTATTTCTCATTAAGGCTCTCTGCGTGTTTCGAAAACGCGCGAGTGTATAAACGCAACCAAAATGTCTTTCGAAGAAAACCCCAACGCTCCGACCACCCAGACCGTAGACTCCGGCGCTCCTGAGCAGCCGCAAACCCAGCAGGCGCCCGCTCCCGAGCAGGTTCACACCGAGCACGAGCACGCTTCCGAACCCAGTCCCGTTGCCGAGCACGCTCCCGTCGAGCAGGCCGCAGCCATCGGCCATCAAGCTGCCGAAACTGCAGAGAAAAAACCTGCGGCAGCTCGCTCTGACAAAGAGCCGACCATGGAAGATTTCGCCAGCGCCCTGGAAACCTTCGAGCAGGAACAGGCCCAGACGGAAGCCGCGCTGAACGAAGAGCAGGTCGTTACCGGCACGGTGCTGAAGGTCACGGCGCAGTATGTGCTGGTCGACATCGGCTACAAGTCTGAGGGAGTGGTTCCGGTCGCGGAGTTTACCGACTCCGAAGGCAACGTTTCCGTTAAACGCGGCGACGAGATCGCGGTCATGCGCGAGCCCGGCCATAGCGAAGAAGGCTACATCAACCTCTCGCATGAGAAGGCGCAGCGTTTGCACGCGTGGGACGAGATTGAAAAAGCCTACACCGACAAGGCGTCGGTCAAGGCCCGGGTCATCGATCGCATCAAGGGTGGCCTGACGGTCGACATCATGGGCGCTCGCGCCTTTCTGCCGGGTTCGCAGGTTGATTTGCGCCCGGTGCGTAACCTCGACGGCCTGAAGGGCCATGAGATCGAGGTACGCATCATCAAGCTGAACAAGAAGCGCGGCAACATCGTCGCCTCCCGCAAACAGTTGCTGGAAGAAGAGCAGTCGGAGAAGCGCACCAAGACCCTCGAGCAGTTGCATGAAGACGGCATTCTCACCGGCACCGTCAAGAACCTGACCGACTACGGCGCCTTTGTCGATCTGGGAGGCATTGACGGTCTGCTGCACATCACCGATATGTCCTGGGGACGCCTGACGCACCCGCGCGACCTGGTGCAGGTGGGCGATCAGATCCAGGTAAAGGTGCTGAAGTTCGACCGCGAAAAACAGCGGGTGTCGCTGGGTTTCAAACAGCTGACGCCGGACCCCTGGCTTGACGCGGCTGAGCGTTATCCCATCGGCGCGCATGTGCACGGCCGCGTCATCAGCGTGACCGACTACGGCGCGTTCGTCGAGTTGGAGCAGGGCATCGAAGGGCTGGTTCACGTCAGCGAGATGACCTGGTCCAAGCGCATGAAGCATCCCTCCAAGCTGGTCAATATCAACGACCAGGTTGAGGCCGTGGTGCTGAATGTAAATCCGCAGGAGCGCCGCATCAGCCTGGGCCTGAAGCAGCTGGAATCGAATCCCTGGGAAAGTCTGCACGAGAAGTTCCCGGTGGGCGCAGTGGTGGAAGGCAAAGTCCGCAACCTGACTGACTTCGGCGCCTTCATCGAAATCGAAGATGGAATCGACGGCCTGGTCCACGTCAGCAATCTGAGTTGGACCAAGCGCGTGAAGCATCCTTCTGAAGTGCTGAAGAAGGGCGACAAGGTGAAGGCGATCGTCCTGGCCATTGAGCCCGACCAACGCCGCCTGTCATTGGGCGTGAAGCAGCTTCAGCCCGATGTATGGGACACCTTCTTCGAGCAGCATCACGTGGGCGATGTCATCCACGGCAAGGTGCTGCGGCTGGCGAGCTTCGGTGCATTCGTCGAGATTGCCGATGGGGTCGAAGGTCTGTGTCACAACTCGGAAGCGGCCGATCCGCAGGGCCAGCCTATCAAGCTGGAAGCCGACCAGGAGTTCGAGTTCAAGATCATCAAAATGAACCCCGCCGAAAAGAAAGTGGGACTCAGCATTCGCGCCGTAGGTGGTGAAGAGGCCACGCGTCACGATGTCGAGGCCTACAAGGCCCCCGCGGCCACCTCTTCCGGTACCGGCTCGACGATTGGCGAGTTTATGTCGTGGAAGCGCGCCAGCAACGAAAACAACTAGCTTGCTGGATTAGAAAAACAACTAGCTTGTTTGATCAGAAATTTGAGAAGGCCGCCAGCGATGGCGGCCTTTTTCACTGCGGTGAGAATTAGTTCACCACGGAGACACGGAGGGCACGGAGTCTTAAGCTCTCTCTTTTCGCTGATTGATGTCCCGTGCAATCCGCGGTTATTTCTAAGCTTGCGCGGGATGGAGAATCCTCTCACCACAGAGACAGACAGTCATTTTTCGTTCGAGTTTCCTCAGTGATCTCCGTGCCTCCGTGGTGAATACTCGGTTCCGGCTCCAGTCCCGCAGAGCGGGACGGCATAAGATAGCCCACCGCTTCAGTGGTGGGCAAGCAAGAACAACCAGCTGAGTCCCTCGGGGACGGAACAAACAGGTCCCTCCGCTCGGACTGAAGTCCTCAGTCGGGATGACAAGTAGGAGGGGGTCATTCTCTGGCGAATGGCGAATGGCGAATAGCGAAAAGCGAAGGGCGAACAGCGAACAGCGAACAGCGAACAGCGGCTTCCCTCACTTGATCCGCAAAATGATGTTGGCCTTCGGCCGATCGTCGAACTGGCTGAGGGTTTTCGTGTCACTCTTCTTGCCATCGCGCTGCGCATAGACTTCATAGTCCACGTTGGGCGAGAGCTCAGGAAAGCGATAGCTGCCGTCATTGCCGGCGATAACGGTTTTTACCGCCAGCGACTTCGTGTTCTTTAGATAGACCACCGCGTTGGCGACAGGGGCGTCGTTCTTGTCGAGAACAACGCCAGTGAGCAGGCGCGTGGTGACTCGAGAGGGTTTCTTACCTTCATCCGGAGGGGGCTGGCTGCCCAACGGGAGTTGCAATTGCCAGGCGAAACAATTCAGTGCAACCAGCAGAAACACGGCCGTGCCCAGCGTCTTCTTCATTAGCTCCCAGTCCCGCGGTCTCAAATTCACACCAGATCAGCCTGCTTAGATGCCGGTCCAACCGCGCTTAGCTCAATATCGTGAATGTGGACTGTAATGTCAACTGCCGCCGGATCTATTGCCGGTAGTGAGCGCCGCCATGGCGCACGTCGGCGCCGCGCACCCAGAAAATCACGTCTTCAGCGATATTGGTGGCGTGGTCGGCAATCCGCTCGAGGTTGCGCGAAATGAGCAGCACATTGAGCGCCTGACGAGTCAACGCAGGTTCGCTCGACATTTTCTGGACCAGCACAATGAAGGCTTCATCTTTCATGCGGTCGACAATTCCGTCCATCTGAAGGACCGCCTCGGCCACCTCGGCTTTGCCATCGAGGAAGGCCTCGAGCGCGCGCTGCACCATGGTGCTCACGCTGTCGGCCATGCGCGGAATATCGACCGGCAACTGCACCTCAGGCTCGCTGATCAGGTCGAGCACCCGTTGTGCAATGTTCACCGCCTGGTCGCCCACCCGCTCCAGGTCAGCGTTGATTTTCAGCACCGCCAGAATGAAGCGCAGGTCCACCGCCATGGGCTGCTGCATGGCCAGCAGGTCGAGCGAGAGTTCATCGATCTCGCGTTCGGCTTCGTTGATGGCATTCTCGCCGGTGAGCACCAGTTGGCAATACTTGCTGTCGCGGGTGCGATAGGCTTCGGTCGCGCGATCGATGGCCTGTTCGGCAAGGCCGCCCATCCGTAACAGTTTCTCTTTCAGTTCGTCCAGTCCCTGCTGGAAACGGCTGCGCATTATCCAAACCTGCCTGTAATGTAATCTTCCGTCCGCTTGTCAGCGGGGGTGGTAAAAATCTTTTCGGTCTTGTCGTATTCGATCAGGCTTCCCATCAGAAAAAATGCCGTGAACTCGGCCACGCGCGCGGCCTGTTGCATATTATGGGTCACGATAACCACGGTGTAATGCTGCTTCAGTTGAAATATCAGCTCTTCGATCTTGCTGGTCGAGATGGGATCCAGCGCCGAGGCCGGCTCGTCCATCAACAGCACTTCGGGCTCGACCGCCAGCGCGCGCGCGATGCACAACCGCTGTTGTTGCCCGCCCGAGAGGCTGGCACCCGACTTCTTGTGCAAGTGATCTTTCACTTCTTCCCACAAAGCCGCCAGCTTCAGCGAACGTTCCACCAGCTCGTTCATCTGCTTTCGGTTGCGAAATCCGTTCAGCTTTAATCCGGCGGCGACATTGTCATAAATCGACATGGTCGGAAACGGGTTCGGCTTCTGAAACACCATGCCGATCCGGCGGCGCACCTCGACCGGGTCGGAGCCGCTGCCGTAAACGTCCATCTCGCCGACCTTGACCGAGCCCTCGGCGCGGGCCTCAGGAACGGTCTCGTGCATCCGATTAAGGCAGCGTACGAAGGTGCTCTTGCCGCAGCCCGAAGGCCCGATCACGGCGGTGACATGGTTGGGAGCAACGGTCATCTCAATGGAGTTCAGTGCCTGGTTCTTGCCATACCAGGCATTCAGTCCACGCACTTCGATACCGACACCCATACGAGGTCTTACGCTCCCTTCATCATTCCGCGGCTGGTGGTGATACGCACCGCCGCAACCGCGCCCACGATTAAGACAATCAGGATCAGCGCTCCCGCCCAGGCTTGCTTGTGCCAATCGTCATACGGCGAAATGGCGTAAGTGAAGACCTGCAACGACAGCGCTGCCGTGGGCTGGTTCAATCGCAAGTTCCAGAATTGATTTCCAAACGCAGTGAACAGCAGAGGCGCCGTCTCGCCCGCCACGCGGGCAAATGCCAGCATACACCCGGTAATTACGCCGGCCGATGCGGTGCGCAGCGAGATTGACAGCGTGGTGCGCCACTTCGGAATGCCCAGCCCGTAGGCGGCCTCGCGAATCACGTTCGGCACCATCAGCAGCATCTCTTCGGTGGCCCGCGCGACCGTGGGAATCATCATGATGCCCAGCGCCACCCCGCCGGAAAATGCCGAGAAATGTTTCTGCGGAATCACCACCAGCGAATAGACCGCGATGCCAATCACAATCGACGGTACGCCGTTCAGCACGTCGGCGGTAAATCGCACCAAATCGCCAAAGCGATTGCGTCCATATTCAGCCAGGTAAATGCCTGAGCCGATGCCCAACGGAATGCCAATGACGCTGGCCATCGCCAGAATAATGCCGGTGCCGACAATCGCATTGGCCATACCTCCGCCCGGTTCACCCGGAGGCTTTGGCGTCTGGGTCAGGAAGGCGATATTGATCGAGCCCACACCCTTGATGACCAAATAAATAAAAATCGCCAGCAGCGGGACGATGACCAGGGTTGCCGCCCCGACGGCGAACGTCGTGGCCCCGGCGTTCATGAATCGCCGTACCAGACTTACATCCTGCGGTGTGGACTGGGTCGACAGATTAGGCACGCACCCTCGCAGTCCCACCGGTGATGCTCCACACCAGCAGTCGCGCCAGCGCATTCACGATGAGGGTCACAATAAACAGCGCCAGGCCGATCTCGATCAGCGCGCTCAGGTATAAATCGCCCGTGGCCTCGGCGAACTCGTTGGCGATGACGCTGGCCATGGTATAGCCCGGCGCGAACAGCGACTTCGCAATCTCCGGCCGGTTCCCGATCACCATCGTCACCGCCATAGTTTCGCCCAGGGCGCGCCCCAGGCCGAGGATGACGGCGCCCACGATTCCGATGCGCGCATTGCGCAGCACGCCCATGCGGATCATCTCCCAGCGCGTTGCGCCCAGCGCCAGCACGGCTTCGCGCTGGTTCTGCGGGACCGCGGTCATCACCTCGCGCGTAATCGAGGCAATCACCGGCACCACCATAATCGCCAGGATGATTCCCGCCGCCAGCATTCCAATGCCGTAGATTGGACCGGTGAACAATCCTGTCCAGCCCAGGGTCCGCGCCAGGAAAGGCTCGACGTATTCGCGCAGCAGCGGCGCCAGCACAAAGATTCCCCACAAGCCGTAGATCACGCTGGGAATTGCCGCCAGCAGCTCAACCAGAAACGAAATAATGGCGCGCAGTCTCTGCGGGCACATCTCGGTGATGTACACCGCTGCTCCGATGGACAGCGGCACAGCCAACAACAAGGCGAGGAACGATGAAACCAGCGTGCCGAAGATAAACGGCATCGCTCCAAAACTGCCGTTGACGGGGTCCCAGTCATGTCCGTAGAAGAAACCGATGCCGAACTGGTGAAGCGACAAGCGGGACTTGTCGATCAACTCCCACGCCACCAAAACTACGATCGCGAACACCGAAATGGCGCTCAAGAGAATAATGACGCTAAAGATAGCGTCTGGAATGCGGCTGCCGCGGGGGTGGCTGGTGCGAATTTTCTCCAGGACGGTCGAGGCTGCCGACTTCCGCTCCTTGCTCACCTGCGCCATCGATGGGATCGCAGTGGCAGGCTTCTGGAGCTTTCCCAGCGGTTCAGTCGGATTCATCGGGTCAACGCTATCAGACATGTGTTACAGGAGCGTTACAGAGAGAGCAACTAGCAACTAGCCGCTAGCGATTAGGGTCGAGGCATTCGCGTTCCCCGACAATTCTTAGTTGCTAATTGCTTGCTAATTGCTACGGCTTCACTTGTTTGCTGATGGCCGTCTTCTCCATTTCCACCACCTGTTTGGGCAGCGGAGCGTACGACAGCGCCTGCGTCATCGTTTGGCCCTTGTCCAGCATCCAGACCAGAAAATCCTTCAGGATCTTCCCCTTGTTGGCATCGGCCGGATTGGTCGGAACCAGCAGCCAGGTGAAGCTGGCAATCGGATAAGCATCCTTCCCCGGAGGATTGGTGATCGACACGCGGAAGTCAGCCGGCATCTTGACTCCCACCGCAGCCGCCGTGGTTGACTCCAGACTGGCCTTGACGAAATTCTTCGAGGAGTTCTGCACGCTGCCGTACGGAATCTTGTTCTGCAGCGCGTAAATCAGTTCGATATAGCCGATGGAGCCAGGCAACTGGCGTATCGAACCAGCCACGCCTTCATTTCCCTTGCCGCCGATTCCTACCGGCCACTTCACCGAAGTCCCTTTGCCCGGTCCGCCCTGCCATTCAGGACTGACCTTCGAAAGATAATCGGTAAAGATGTACGTGGTACCGCTGCCATCGGAGCGATGGGCCACGGTGATGCTTTGGTCGGGAAACTTCATTCCCGGATTCGGCCCCGTGATGGCCTTGTCATTCCACTTGGTGATCTTCCCGAGAAAAATTCCCGCCAAGGCGTCAGGAGTAAATTTCACTTCCCCGGTCACCCCCGGAATGTTATACGCCGGCACGACCGAGCCGAGAACGGTGGGAACGTGCAGCACTTTGACTTTGGATTCCGCGATCTGCTGATCGGTCATGGGGCCATCGCTGGCCCCGAAGTCCACGGTCCCGGCCTGCACCTGGCGGATGCCGCCACCGCTGCCGATCGACTGGTAATTGATCTCGATGTCTGAATGTTCGTTGTGATATTCGTTGAACCACTTGGAATAAATCGGGTACGGAAAGGTGGCGCCGGCCCCGTTAAGCCGTGTCTGCGCAAAGGCGCAGCTCGCCAGTACAGCGATGCATAGAAGCACCCTGAGAGAGCGAATCACGTTGTTTCCTCCTGAGAATGGCCAGAGATGAGTTCCTAGCTGGTTTTACCTTTCGATTGTTACAAACCCGTTACATCGGGATAAATTTCGCGTGAAGCTCTGCCGAACTGCGGCTCAGTCGCGGTATCGCCGGCGTTCGGTCGCCCTTAACAGTTCACCAGGACCTGGGTCCAGGTCCTAAGCCAATGCACAATATCGGTCTTCCGCGGCGGCTCGGGAAGAGGCGGATCCGGCGCATGGCGATCAATTTGCGGCGCCTTGCCGGTGGCTTGAGTCATAGCTTGCTCCAACGACGGTGGCATGTAGTTAGTTGCAAGAAA
>CAWCSJ010000005.1:0-115110 GCA_963798185.1 uncultured Acidobacteriaceae bacterium | reverse complement strand
ATTGCTTCAGCCATGCGCTAAACTGGGGCCAGCAGTATTTCGGTATGAAGAGGAGTCATACGTGGAAATACGTCAGCGCATTGCTGTGATCTTGTGCCTGGGGATAGGCCTGGCGTCGCCGGGGCCCGCTGTGGCGCAGTCCTCTCCGGGGTTGGGAAAAGAGACTAGTCATGCAGATCGCGAGCCGCCCGGACTGCATGACTTCGATTTTTTATTCGGACACTGGCAAGTCCATCATCGCAAGCTGAAGCATCGCCTCGTCAACAGTCACGAGTGGATCGAATTCGAAGGGACATTATTCTGCCAGCCCCTGATGGGTGGCTACGCTAATGTCGACGACACCGTGTTCGAAGCTCCGGGCGGCACTTACCGCGGCGTAGCTCCGCGATCGTTCGACGCCAAGACGGGGCAGTGGTCGATTTGGTGGATGGACAGCAGGACGCCACTTGGACCGATGGATCCGCCGGTGAGAGGCAGCTTCCACAATGGCGTAGGAACGTTCTATGCGAACGACGATAGCGAAGGCGGGAAACCAGTCCGCACACGGCTCCTATGGTCCGCGATCACACCCACCTCAGGTCACTGGGAGCAGGCAGAATCAACCGACGGTGGTAAAACCTGGGAAACGGATTGGATAATGGACCTCAAACGAGTGCAATAGTTGGTTGAATGGATACTTGCCTGCTTTCCAGATGGTGAGGAAGTCCTGATAGGCTGCTTTGGCGGTGTCGCTCTGCAGTGCATATGCGCGGTCAGGCCGAGGCGGGCCAGCGGTGGAGGCCGTCGCAAAGCTACTTGACATCGTGAATGAGTAGTACGTGCTCGTTCGAGGTAGCACGGTCCATCGCCAATTGCTTGCCATCTTTTGACACGTCAAAACCACCGATTCCGCCACTGGTGAAATGGGTGATCTGCTTTGGCGGCCCTCCAGCAATTGTCTGGGACCAGATATTTGAAATGCCCCGTTCAGTCTTGACATATAGTAAAACGCGGCCATCAGGCGTCCACCGCAAGCGATCGGCCAAAATATCCAGTAGCCTTAGGCCGCCTCCCTGAAGCGCCATGACTGCAACGCCGCGCGGCGGTGTCACTTTTGGATCGCTGTAGGCATAAGCGATATATTTTCCGTCGGGTGAAATTGCCAGATGCCGGTCATAGGCAGGTTGATCGGTCAAGCGGACCGGGTTGCCTCCCTCCATAGGCACCTTCCAGATCTCCAGCTTTTCACCCAGCTCACGTCGTCCATACACCACCGACTGCCCGTCCGGCGAAATGTCCATGTCAGTCGCCGCGATGTCGTTGTCGTTGGTTAACTGCAATGGGTTATCGCCGTCTATATCGATCCTCCAGATTTGAAAATGTCCCGTGCGATCTGATCCGAAGACGATATGGCGGCCATCTGCCGACACTCGCGGCCTAAAGGCATATACATCGCTTCCGCTTGTCAGCTTCCTAGCCGCGCTTCCGTCCGCCCCCATGACCCAGATGCTTTTTGCCTGGACCTCGTCGAAGGTGTATACAATCCTGCCGTCAACTGTCCACGACGGTCCCCAAGAATGGGCGCCCGATGTGATAGGTCTAGCGCTGTCTGGTGAGGCAAGAGATGTAACCCAGATGTCAACAAAATCGCTCCCCTGAACGGTTGCCAGAACTTCGGAATCTGCTGTCAGACTGACGCCTAAGTAATAATTTAGGTCATTAGTGATTCTCCGAACCTCACCGTTGGAGTGCGAAACATACTCGAATTGCATTGGTACACCATTGCGTTGTCGTCCGTTGACGATTAATCCCCGACCGTTCGAGACCCAACTCGAGCCGTTCACACTGGCCCATCGGCGTTGGCTTAGAGTCAGTAGGGGCCCTCCGTCGACAGATACTTCGACGAGTTTCCAGTTGCGTTCGCTCGAGTTCCAATAAAAAGCTGCAATGGTCTTTCCATCAGGAGACCATGCGGGATAATCGAAACCGTCAGGGGCTTTGAGAACCGCAAGTGATTTCTCGCCGGTGCCGTCCTCCTGCGCTACCGTCAGGGCTGATCCGTACTCCGCATCCCAATTGCGAGCGAACGCCAGTTTCTTCCCATCGGGAGACAGGGAGATGGCGGTGTCCACACCGGTAACTAACCGTCGAGGGGTACCTCCCAGTGTCGGTATTTTGTACAGGGTGCTGAGGTGATAACCATCTTTGGCTTCGGACTGGGAGAAATACAACGAATCTCCATTCGGCGAAAAAAAGAGCGCCGAGTAACGCACCTCACCGGGTGGGATGATCTGCACCTCGCCACCCGACACCTGCCTAATCCAAAGACTTTCCTTACCGAAGTCGTACCCTTCCATTGAGCCACGCTCAGTCTCAACATAGGCAACGTATTTGCCGTCCGGGGATATGGCGGCCAAGCTCTCTTTCCCGCTGTTGGTTAACTGCGTGATTTCGTACCTCTGGAACGGCACAGGCTTGGGCATTAAATAGCGATAGAAACCCGCAGCGATCGCAGCTAACAGAACGAGCGCACCTGCTGTTCCAAACCATAGTTTGCGCGAACTCTTCGCGGGAGGCAGATTGATGCCTGCTGAAGCCGATTCCGAGTCTCGCTTTAGCCGTTGCAGGTCTGCCCGCATCTCTGAGGCGTGCTGGTAGCGCAAGTCCCGGTCTTTCTCCAGTGCCTTGTCGATGACTACTTCCAGGCCTGGAAAAATCTGCGGATTCAGCTGCGAAGCCGGAACTGGCTGGTCGCGCAAAATGGTCCCGCAAATCTCGCCAGAGGTCGCGCCCTCGAAGGGCATCTTGCCTGTCGCCGCCTCATAGAGCACCGCCCCGAAGGAAAACAGGTCGGTGCGGGCATCCAGTTCCTTGCCTTTCACCTGTTCCGGCGACATGTAGGCCACGGTACCCAGCATCGCTCCCGGACTCGTCAGGTGCTGCGGCTCTGACTCGACCGTCATTGTCTTGGCGCTGGCAGCGGACTTTCCCGTCACCTTCGCCAGCCCGAAGTCGAGAACCTTGGCGTGACCGCGCTTGGTGACGAAAATATTTGCCGGCTTGATGTCGCGGTGGACGATGCCTTCCGCGTGGGCGGCATCGAGCGCCTCGGCGATCTCGATGGCCAGCGGAATCAGTTGTTCGGAATCGACTGGACGGCCCCCGATGCGGTGCTTCAGCGTCACACCGTCGAGAAACTCCATGGCAATGAATGTCCTGCCATTGTCCTCGCCGATGTCGTAGATCGTGCAGATATTGGGATGATTTAATGCCGAGGCGGCCTGCGCCTCCCGGCGAAAACGCGCCAATGCTTGCGCGTCGTGGGCGACATCTTCGGGAAGAAACTTGAGCGCGACGGAGCGCCCCAAACGAATGTCCTCGGCCCGATACACGACTCCCATACCGCCGCCACCGAGCTTCTCCACAATTCGATAGTGAGAGATGGTCCGTCCGACGAGTTGAGACGCCGACACCACTGGCGGAAGATATTAGGTCGGAAATACTTCTGGGGTCAAGCGTTACACTTCGTCAGGGCAACGCTTTAACACGTGAATTTGATCAATCTTCAGCCGTCGCTAGGCGGATAGCGAGCGCGAAATCGCCATCTCGCACGTAATCCCGGATGAGCAGCCAGTTCGGTTTAGGTCGCAAGTTGGCGTGCTCACGACAGCGTATCGACGGGGGCCAGAGGTCCGCTTCGGGGAAGTCACTTGGACGTGTAGTCGGCTATGCTTCCTTGTGCCCAGCCCCTCGGGACGCGTTCAGGCAAGAGAGCGGGTTGGGCGTTATACGGCCAGATGAAAAGAAAGCATTCGTAAACACTGGCCGACTTGCCAGTACTAATCTCGTGAGGGCGGACAGATTACTTCCGGTTTGCCGACCATCCGGGAGTGATCGCGTGGTGATCGAATCGAAATGCCGAATGCGGCCAATTCTACGAGTTGTGGCCAAGTGAGTGCAGCTCCTCCGCTTGGAGTGCTAAACTTGGCGCCGATTTGCATCTCCTTCCAGTGAGGGCAGCGTGAGCGACCCGACAGCCAAGTCAACCCCTCACAACTCAGGCGCCAGTTCCGATCCCGAACCCACCCTCGACTCGGCCGCTGCTCCGGTGGGCGTACCTGCACTCGATTTGGGCTCGATTGGGCCCTATCGGCTGATCAGACAACTCGGGGAAGGAGGGATGGGGCAGGTGTGGCTGGCCGAACAGTCCGCGCCCGTCAAGCGGCAGGTTGCGCTGAAAATCATCAAAGCCGGGCGCTACGACGATTCCGCTTTGCTGCGCTTCAACGTAGAACGGCAGACGCTGGCGATCATGGATCACCCTGCCATCGCCAAGGTTTTCGATGCGGGCTCGACAGCCGAAGGTCAGCCTTACTTCGTAATGGAGTACGTGCCGGGCCTTCCCATCACCGACTACTGCGACCGGAAGCACCTCTCGGTCCATGAGCGGCTAGCCCTGTTCATCAAGGTTTGTGAAGGCGTGCAACATGCGCATCAGAAAGCGATCATGCATCGCGACCTGAAGCCTTCCAACATTTTGGTCGTTGAAGTCGATGGCAAGCCGATGCCGCGCATTATTGACTTCGGCATCGCCAAAGCCATCTCGCAGCAAGCTGAGGACGAGACGCTGGTAACGCGTGCCGGAGGAATGGTGGGCACACTGGGATATATGAGCCCGGAGCAAGCGGACCCCACCGTGCTCGATGTAGATACTCGCACAGACGTTTATTCGCTCGGCGTGGTGCTCTATGAACTTCTTACCGGTGTGTTGCCCTTTGATGCCAGGCAGTGGCAAACCAAACCTTTCCATGTGATGTTGCGCCGGCTGCATGAAGAGGATCCGCCGAGTCCGAGCACCAGACTCAGCGGAGACTCTACGTCGACGACCACTGCGCAATGCCGGAACACGGATCCACGGCAACTGGAAAGCCTGCTGCGAGGTGATCTGGATTGGATCGCGTTGAAAGCTTTGGAAAAAGACCGCGCCCGCCGGTATGGCACCCCTTCGGAACTGGGCGCCGATGTCGGCCGCTATCTGCGGAACGAGCCTGTAGTGGCGCGCCCGGCAAGCACGGCATACCGGACGAAAAAGTACGTTCAGCGCCACAAATTTGGAGTGGCGGCGGCAACTGCCATGGCGCTGCTGCTGATCGCGTTCGCGGTGATGCAAACGATCCAGTTGCGGCGGATTACGCGAGAGCGCGATCGCGCCGATCGCGTCACGGCGTTTATGACCGGCATGTTCAAGGTGTCGAACCCGAGCGAAGCACGCGGCAACGACATCCGGGCACGCGAGATTTTGGATAAGTCCTCCAAAGAGATCGACACCGGACTGGCGAACGACCCGGAGCTGCAGGCACAGATGATGAACGTCATGGGCACCGTATATCAAAGCCTGGGGCTTACCTCAAAGGCCGAGCCTCTGCTCCGGCGCGCGCTGGAAATTCGGCAGCGTATTCTCGGCCCCAGGAACCCGGACACGTTGCAATCGCAGAACGATCTCGCCGTCGCAGTGATGGCGGAAAGTCACTACCCAGAGGCGGAGAAGTTGTTCCGGGAGACCATGGAGACTCGCCGCCAGGTACTTGGCCCCGAGCATCATGACACCGTGGATTCCACGCTGCAGTTGGCCAGGATTCTTGGGTTTGAATCACGATACGCCGAAGCGGAAAAGTTGAATCGCGACGCGCTCGAAGTGGCGCAGGCGAAAGTGGCCGCAAGACAAGTTGACGGCGACGGCGCTGTCGCTTCTGGCAGACACTCTCACTCATGAAGGCAATTACCCGGAGGCAGAGAAGGCAGCTCGAGAGGCGCTCGAAACGGATCGGCAACTTGCTTGGCTCCGACCATCCGTCAGTGTTGAGAGATATGTTTAATCTCGCCTCGATTCTGCTCGTCGAGCAGCGTTACGCCGACGCGGAAGCAATGTATAAAGAGTTGATTGAGTCCGCCCGGCGAGTGCTTGGGCCGCAGCATCCCGGCACGCTGGCGGCCATGGGTAACCTGGCTACGCTTCTGGAGAAGGAAAAGCGCTTCGCCGACGCGGAGAAGTTGAACCGCCAGGTGCTCGAAGCGCAACGGCAGACTCTGGGTCCGGAACATGCCTCCACCTTGCTCACCATGGGTAATTTGGGTTTCGACTTGATCGCAGAGAAGAATTACTCCGAAGCGGAGAAGGTTCTGCGGGAAGCGCTGGCTGGCCTGCGCCGTGTTCTCGGCCCCTCGCATGAATTCACGGGAAACGCAGCCTACAACTTGTCTCGCGTCCTTGCTCTGGAAGGTAAGCGGGATGAGGCCTTCGCCACCTTGCGGGCCGATGCGGAGACCTTTACTTCCGTCGACGAGCTCGAGCGCCTGGAGAAAGACGACAGTTTCCAATCTCTGCATGCAGACCCGCGCTTCGACGCGGTCGTGGCCGCCACACGCCAGCGCCTCGCCGCGGTGCAAAAGCAGCCGGCGACAAAATAGGCTGAACATCCTTCATCCCGCCAAGGGACAGTCGCGAACGTGACACCTGAACTTCGTAGGAACGAATCGGGGCGAGCGGCCCGCTGCAGAGACCCTGCCTTTGGTCCGGGATCACGGGCAAGCCGGAAGTTATTCCGGGCCAGAAGTCTGGTTCTGGGAGGCCTGGCCGGACTAGGAACGACAAACGCCCCAGGGTCTACGAATGCTATTGGGCGCATTTCGGCGGAAATCCACTTGAGCGAATAGTCGGCATCGCGCTCCTGTCCGAAGCAGCCGCATTATGGTTCGATGCCGAGGTGATCATTCACGGCCCCTTGAATCCGCTGCTTGCAGCCGAGATACCGTTCGGTTGTCTGCACGGAAACGTGGCCCAGAAGGAACTGAATTTGCTCCAATTCGCCGCCTGTGGAATGGCACAGCTTTGCGCACGAGCGGCGAAGATCATGTGGAGCGAGCCGCGCAAAACCGAGTTTCTTCGCGTACTGTTTCACCACGTGCCAGACCACCCGCTCCGTTACTCCATCACCCCAATGCTTGCCTGCTCGACAGACGCATCGAAACAACCGTCCCGCCGAAATCCCGGCCGCCGCGACCCACAGATCCAAGGCCGCCTTGACCCAGCCGGGCATCGGTACGGTCCGAATGTGTCCGCCTTTGCCTACGAGATCGACGATTGCCCAATGGTCCTCGCGCTGCTGTATATGGGTAAACTCCAGGTCGGCCAATTCGCGGCGCCTCAGACCGCAGCCAAGCAGGATGGCGAGAATTGCCCGGTCCCGCTTGCCTTTGAGCGTGTCAGGGGCAGGCGCCTGCCAGAGTTTGCGGGCCTCGTCAGTGGTGAGCCAATTTCCAAGCCGGACACCCAACTTCCTGGCCCCTTTCACCCGCCGGATGCTGGCGGCGAGCTCCGGACTGAGCAAGCCAGCGTCGGCAGCCTCGTAGGCGAGCCGTCGCACTGCAGCGAGTCGTCCATTGATCGTTCCTGCCGCGAGCTGGCGATTCTCGAGGAAAATGCGATAACGGGTGACCACAGCCTTGTTGAACGACAAGCGCGGCTCGGAGCAGTACCACTGAATGAATTCATCGATCGCGTGTCGATATCCGCGCTTCGACTCGGGCGAGCGAAGGCTATCCAAGACCGCCGATTTGCTGTGGTCCAGATCAGGGAGGCCGAGCTTTGTTTTCGGCCGCTTTAGTTTCGAGGATTTCCGCTTGGCGTGTCTGCTCATTCCAGCCGCCTCCACCGCGGCTGGCCAAGAGCCTATGCCTGCACGCAGACGCGTCGGGCGTTTTACGTCAAATTGATGTAAGTGGACTTCACGAGCGGCCCGACGAAGCTTTCGCGAACCCCGTTTTATGGACAATCAAGACAAGCGGGGGATTCGCTGATCATCTTGTGCGGGACGGATAGGGTGTGAGATGGGCTTGTTCGGTCGAGATCGGAGTCAACTTCCAATCGACTTTGTCATTCAAGACGGCGGGAGAGTCGCCCGCATGGATCGTGGCTTGTAGGCGCTGCTGGATGGCAACGGGTGACTTACCGTGGCAGCGCCTCTCGGAAGTGACCTCAGTGGCGATAACGGGAGAGGAGTTGTTGGAAGCTGGGATTGCCGCGGAGGGAAGTGAAGGCAGGATTGGCGTCGATGGCGGCAAAATCCCGGAAGCCGAGCTCTAAGGCTTTTTGCAACGTCGCCAGAGCTTTTTCTTTGTCCCCGTTTCCCGCGTAGAAAGAACTCAGCCAGTACCATCCAATCGAGTTCGCGGGTTTCCCCCTCTTTAACATCGCGACCAAGGCCTCCGCATAGCGGTTTTGAGCAGCGAGTGATTGTGCTCTGCCCATGTCCGCTAAACCAAAATTTCCGCTGATCTCTTCACAGCGGGCAAAAGCGGCCATCGCCTCCGGGAACCGATTCTGCATATACAGTGCTCTTCCGAGGTGGTACTGGGCATAGGCGAGGGCGGGGTCGAGTCGAATGGCCTCTCGCGCGGCCTTTTCTGCCTCGACAGGCTGAGGAGGGGTTTGGTAGGCCAGCGCCCATGACAACATATCCCAGGCATTAGCATTATCGGGTTCCGACTCAGTGGCAAGTCGAAACTCGCGTGCCGCGTCCGGGTAGTAGTATTGCGCGCCCAAAACACGACCTAGAGCAACATGAGCCTCGGGGAGTTGCGGGTCGATGGCCAAAGCTTGCTTGACGAATTGTTCGGCGCGTCGGAGATTTTCCGGGTTGGAATCGACATCCCGATAATAGAGTTGTTCAACCTGCGAGAGTCCGGCGAGAGCCGGAGCATAGTTGGGATCGAGCTTGAGGGCGGCTTCAAAATGTCGCCTTGCAGCCTCCCAGGCTGCGGAATCACCATACACAACGAGCGAGCGGCCGATCAGGAATTCCTCGTAGGCTTGTGCATTCTGCGTGTAACGCCGTTTGACGGCCTGCTGCTCTTGCGGGCTGAGTTGAACATTGAGCGCCTGTGCGATCTTTAAGGCTGTTTGCTCCTGGAGCGAAAACACGTCTTTCATTTCGCCCACAAAGTCGTCAGCCCAGGCCTGCGTCCCGTTGGTGGCGTCGAATAAGCGGACGTTGACTTTCACCTGATCGCCTGCCTTGCGAACACTGCCGTCGAGCAGGTAGCGGACGTTCAGTTCACGAGCAATCTCCTGAGGGGACTTCTGTTCCGCTTTGAGGCGCGCAGTGGAAGAGTAGGGTGCAACCGTCAGGGCGTGAATGCGGGAGAGCTTGGTGCTGATTTCCTCCGACATGCCGTCGCTGAAGTAGTCGTTGGCCGCATCCCCGCTCAGGTTCCGTAGCGGAAGAACAGCAACGGAAGGTTTAGTTGCTTCCGCAGATGCAGCAGGCGCAGGCCGCCTCCCGTACCAATGGAAACCAGCATAACCGGCTCCCAGTACGACAATAACGACGGCTGCCGCGACCCAGGACCTTGGACGAGCCAGCCAACGCGAAGAGATCGCTGCCTCTTCTTGCGCAGCAGAGTTGCCGGACTCGGACTCGCGCTTCAGGCGCTTCAGGTCGGCCCGCATATCGGACGCATGCTGGTAGCGTAATTCACGGTCCTTCTCCAGCGCCTTACCGATGATGTCTTCCAGCTTGGGCGGCACCTCGGGATTCAGTCGCACGGCGGGCGTGGGAGTCGCGATCCAGAATGGCTTTGAAGATGACGCCGAAGTCTCGCCTCGGAACGGCAGCTGGCCGGTCGCCATCTCGTACAGCACGGCTCCGAACGAAAACAGGTCGGTGCGCGCGTCCAGTTCCTTGGCCCGCACCTGCTCCGGCGACATGTAAGCGACGGTGCCCAGCATCGCTGCCCGGGACTGGTCAGTTGCTGCGGCTCGGCGTCGGCCATGGCTGTGGCCGATCGCGAGCCTGCCGGCAGCTTGCAGCGTCGACCTTCGCCAGCCCGAAGTCGAGAATCTTGGCGTGGCCGCGCTTGGTGACGAAGATGTTGGCGGGCTTGATGTCGCGGTGAACGATGCCCTCGGCGTGGGCGGCGTCGAGCGCGTCGGCGATCTCGATGGCAAGGGGCAGAAGGGTCTCGATCTCCAGCGGCCTGCCCGCGATGAGATGCTTCAGGGTCATGCCATCGAGGAACTCCATGGCGATGAAGGCCTGCCCGCCGTGCTTGCCGATTTCGTAAATGGTGCAGATGTTGGGATGATTGAGAGCCGAGGCGGCCCGGGCTTCGCGGCGGAATCGTTCCAGGGCCTGCGGATCTTGCGCCACATCGTCGGGCAGGAACTTCAGGGCGACGAAGCGGCCAAGCTCGGTGTCCTCGGCCTTGTAGACGACACCCATGCCGCCGCCGCCGAGTTTTTCGACGATGCGGTAATGGGAGATGGTTTGGCCGATCATTGATGATTGAGGTGAGAAACGTGGCTTTGGTGTCGCTCTATCTTAAAGACGCAGTATCCGGTAGTCAACGAACGGCGGCTCTGGCAGGAGCATGTCGAGAGCGGAACCTAGCGTTATAAAGGAATAGGCGCAAAGGCGGCGAGGGAAGCTCCAGGTGGTCGGTTACGCGGAAGCAATCCACTTTGACGGGTTGTCGGCAAGTCGCGGAAGTGGCTATCATCGGATTACTACTGGGAGGTCGGCCAGTGTGTAACGAATATGTTCGCTCCTGGGCGCGTGGTCGGCAATCAAGAAATTGGAAAGGGTGCCTGGCAGGACGGTGGACGTGAGTCAAAGAACTGCCAGCGGGTTGCAAGGCGACTTCGCCGCTCAGGCAATTTGTTAGCTTTTGTTAGCTATTATTGAGGTTTAGGATCGGAATGGCCGGAAGGCACGGAATCGTCGGACACGGATTAGAGGCGTATCAAACCTATTACAAACAACATGTTATGGCTAAGTCCCCTAATTGCCTACAACTTGACCAAATGAGCTTTGGACGAATCCCTGTCTCTCCGCCATAACTTACTTGAATTAAATCAGTTGCGGGCCGGAGCGTTCTGGCCTCGTCTGTCTGCCGGCGGACCTTGGGAAGCTATTACAGCAGGACCTTTCGTATCTGTTCGAGATGGTTGAGGTCGTGACCGGCGACTTGCAGTGCCAAGTCGCGGACGGTCATTGGACCACGCTCGGCGTGAATGCCGTTGCGCTGCCATTGTTCGGCCGTGAGCCGCGCTAACATTCGCAGGTTGGCCTCGCGCAGCAGGCGAAACAACATCAATGATGGTTCGGGCCTGCGCGATGGGTAATCGCCCAGCTTGTGCCACAACTCCTGATCGTAGCCTGGTAGCGGGCATCCGGGATCCTCGATCATCTGGCGGTAGCGCCAGGTGATGACAATTTCGGCATCAGCAAAGTGCGCCAGCAATTCTGCCACCGACCATTTGTCCGGCGACGGGCGTTCGCAGAGTTTCTTTTCCGGCACTGAAACCGTCAAGTCTGCCAAGAGTTCTGGCGTCTTGCGCTGGACCTCGACAGGATCTTTGCCTTCGACATAAGAGAGGATGCGAGCTTTGTAGTCTGTGCTGGTTTCCATTAGACCTACCCCTCTGCCAGTGTAAAAGAGTTCCGTGAAAAAGACCTATGCTGCCTCCCGGGCCGGGCGCCTTCCTACTTTGCCCTGGTGAATCAGCCGCGGGCGGGTGCGTGCGTTATAATCCGTTCTCCCTCGGAGGATAACGATTCATGCGCGGCGTGCCTCGCTGGGTGGCAGTGTTGTGTGTGGTCGCAACAGGGGCGGTGGTATGTGCGTTCACCGTTCGACGCGCGATGGCGCCCGCGAACTTTATATTGCAATACTTCCCAACCGCAATTCCGGCTGACGGCTTCACTTCCACAGAGCTCAAAATCACGGCCTCCAACGGTCGTCCACTGCGCGACTTGCAGCTCACGGTGCAGGATCCGCATCGGATCGCGGTGGAATCGGTGACATTTGACGGCGCCACGGCAACCGCTTCGGTGCGTGCCGGCGTGTTACCGGGGGAGACCAGGGTGCGCATCGCCGCTGCCGGTTTCCCGGCGTGGGAGATTGAATTACATACAACGCTCGACACCGGTGACACAGCCGGAGATGGCACTCCGGACTTCCTGCGACTGCACGATCCTGCCGATCGCATTTCTTTTCGCCGGTGGTTTACCTTCCTGGCTGAAGCGCAGTATTTTCGCGGCCAGGCGCTTCCGGCGGAAATCGACGATTGCGCTGCGCTCTTGCGCTTCGCCTATCGCGAAGCCCTGAGTCCGCACGACGCTAACTGGGCGCGCGCGATGGCGCTGCCGGCTCCAGCTTCAGCAAGCGACATCCAGCAATATCAATATCCGTACACCCCGCTGGCGGCGGCCCTGTTTCGCGTGCGCGGGGGCAGCTTTCAGCCCAACGATTTGCGCGACGGCGCCTTCGCGCAATTTGCGGATGTGGAAACGCTTTGGCGGCATAACACCCACTTTGTTGGCCGCAACTTAGTGCGTGCCCAGCCTGGCGATCTGCTGTTCTTCCGCCAGGATGGTCACCGGATGCCCTTCCACGCGATGATCTTTCTCGGACAGAGTCAGATTGCACCCGACAACGAACAGTACGTCGTCTATCACACCGGTCCGAGTGGGCGCGCGCCGGGAGAAATCCGTCGTTTGGCGGTTGCGCAACTGTTGAACTATCCCGATGCCAGCTGGCGGCCGACATCAGCCAATCCCGGCTTTCTGGGTGTTTATCGCTGGAACATCTTGCGGGGAGCGGACTGATGCGCCTGAAATCCGCTTTCGTCGCAATTCTTCTGTGTCACGCACTGGTGTTGCCGATGTTCGCGCAAGAGGACGTCGATAACGCCACCGAGCAATCGTTTTCGCTGACCAGCCAACGCACCTACCTGCCCGGCGAAAAGCCGGAGGTCTCGGTCTATTCCCACAACGTAAACGCGCTGGAGTTCCGCGTCTACCGGGTAAACGATCCGGTGAAATTCTTCAGCCAGATGCAGGAGCTGCATAGCTTCGGCGGTCGCGCGCCGAGCCTGCCCAAGCAGAGACGCACTTTCCTGGAAAAGTTTCACGCCTGGAAGCACCGCCTGTGGGCGTGGATTCGCGACTTCGTGCGGGCGCAGTTTTCGCCCGAGTCGCGCCAGCAGATTCGTCTGTGGCAGATGGGCGGCGGCGAGAAGAAATCGGGACCAAAGGTTGAAAGCTACGCCCAAGTGCCGGTGCTGAATCAACAGCAGGTGGTTTCGGTTTGGAATTGGACGGTGCCGTCGCACGAGCGATGGGAGAGTGTGAATGTCGCAGTCCCCGTCAGCGACAAGGGTGTTTATCTGGTCGAAGCGACCAATGGCACGCTTCGCGCCTACACCATCATCGTCATTACCGAGATCGCGGTTATCACCAAAGCTGCACCGGGACGGCTGATGAGTTTCGTGGTCAATCGCCGTAGCGGCGATCCCATCGCGGGGACCACGGTACGCGTGTGGGTCGACCAGATAGAAGTTGCGGCCAAAGCGACCGACCAGCAAGGATTATCGGATACCACCCTGACCGACGCCAGGCCCGAGAACGTTGCGGTCGTGGCGACCAGCGCAGACCAATTCGCTATCAACACACCCGGCGCATGGAACCTGGGCAATGATCCTGACAGCAATTTGCGCAGCTACACCTATACCGATCGGCCGGTGTATCGGCCCGGCGATACGGTGCATTTCAAGTCAATCGTTCGCGCGCAGACGGTGAGCGGCCTGGTGGTTCCGCAAAGTCGCGAACTGAAATTGGAGATGCGCGATCCGCGCGACTACAAGACCATTTGGCAGCGGACCGTGAAGGTTTCCGACATGGGTACGGCGGAATGGAATTATGTGGTCACCGCTGACGCCAATCTCGGGATGTATTACCTCTCGATGCAGATGGGCGAGCGTTACGTCGAAGGCACCAGCTTTTCGGTTGAGGATTACAAAAAGCCTGAGTATCAGGTGAAGGTCACGGCGCAGACTCCGCGCGTGCTGCAAGGGCAACCGATCAAGGCGACGATTGACGCGCGCTACTACTTCGGCGAGCCCGTCGCGAATGCCAAGGTGAAATGGGTGGTGCACACCTCGACCTATTGGCCCATGGGGCGCGGTGAGGGTGACGACGAGGCTGGCGCGGATCAGGTAGGGGACAATCCCGACGCTGACAATGGAGAAGGCGATGACACGTACGGCGGTGATCAGGAGAGCGAGAACAGCGGCACGCTCGACGCTGGCGGCAAGCTGCAGATTACGATTCCGACGAAAGTTGACAGCAAGAAGCAGGACCTGACTTATCGCATCGAGGCGCGCGTGACCGATGCCGGCAATCGCGAGATCGCGGGACACGGCTTTGCGCTCGCGACCTACGCCAGCTTTTTCTTGACCGCCGAGCCGGATTCGTACGTTTACACCAAGGGCAGCACCGCGACCATTAATGTCACCGCGCAAGACTACGACAAAAAGCCGGTGCAAACGTCGTTTCAAGTAGAAATAAATCGCTGGGACTGGCGCAAACGCACTGGGCAATCGGTCACGGCCACGCAAGGCCAAACCGATGCCAGCGGAAAGGCGCAGATCAGGCTCACTATCCCTGATGCTGGCGAGTTCCTCGTTCGCGTCACCGCTACGGCTCCAGAGAATCGCACAGTTGAAACCGACGGGTTCCTATGGGCTCCTGGCGAAAGTCTGTGGTGGAGTGGACCTGCGGAGGAGCGCGTCCAGATTGTTCCAGACAAAAAGACCTATCAGCCGGGTGACACGGCGCATGTGCTGATTGTCACTGGCAAGGAGCCGGCTTCAGTTCTGGTGACGGCGGAAGGCAACGGACTCTACTCCGGCCAAGTGATCAAGAGTAGCGGCGGCAGCATCACGGTGGATGTTCCTATCAAACCGGAATATGCGCCAAACTTTTACGTCGCCGCGGTTTTCATTCGCGGTAACAAGCTGTACCAGGGATCCAAGAGTCTCACCGTGCCGCCGGTTCAGCACGAGTTGAATGTGCAATTGCTGCCTTCCAAGCCGCAGTACCAGCCGGGCGAAGCTGCGAGTTACGCCATCAAAGCGACGGACTTCAGCGGCAAGCCGGTAGCGGCCGAGTTCAGCCTGGGCGTGGTGGACGAGGCAATTTACGCGATCAAACCGGAGACGGTGGGCAGTATCGTGAGCGCGTTTTATGGCCGTGTGTATTCGCGAGTGAACACGGAGACTTCACTGACGTATTACTTCAGCGGGCAGGCAGGGAAGCGCGCGATGCAGTTGGCGGCCGTGCGCTCCTCGAAAGCCATGGCGCAACTGAAGCCTGAACGGCTGGTGCAGCCCAAGATACGCAAGGCATTCCCCGACACTGCGTATTGGATGGCGGACGTGCGCACCGGCAGCAATGGACAAGCCACCGTGCACTTCGACTATCCGGATGCCATCACGTCGTGGCGCGCGACCACGCGCGGTGTCACGCAAGACACCAAAGTTGGCAGCGCAGTGGTGAACACCATCGTGCGCAAGAACCTGATGGTGCGGCTGGTGGTGCCGCGGTTCTTCCGCCGCGGCGACGAGATTACCATCTCGACCATCGTGCAGAACTATCTGCCCACAGCCAAAGTTGCCCAGGTGTCGATGCAGTTCGACGGCCTGCAGGTGATCGAGGGCGGGCAACGCGATGTCAACGTTCCGAGCCGAGGATTGATGAAAGTGGATTATCGCGTGCGCGTGCTCGATGTGGATTCGGCCCGCGTGCTGGGCAAGGCGCTGACTGACGTCGAAAGTGACGCGATGGAATTGACGCTGCCCGTCGTGCCCTTCGGCGTTAAGCTGGCCGAGGCGAAGTCGGGATCGGTTGCGGGCCCGAACAAGAGCGACACGTTGCAGCCGTTGACCTTCCCGGCGGGCGCCGAGGCAGGAACTCGCAAGCTGACCATCGGCGTGACCCCCTCGATTGCCGGCACAGTGTTCGCCGCACTCGATTTCCTCACTTCGTATCCCTATGGTTGCACCGAGCAAACTATGTCGAGTTTCCTGCCCGATGTGCTGGTGGCAAACTCGCTGAAGAAGCTGAGCGTGAAGTCGAACATCGATCCGCGGGTGTTGAATAAGCAGGTACAGGCGGGGCTCGACCGGCTCTACAACTATCAACATCCCGACGGCGGATGGGGCTGGTGGCAGACCGACGATAGCAGTGAATTCATGACGGCCTACGTGCTCGCCGGGCTGAGCCAGGCGAAGGCGGCGGGATTTGAGGTCAAGCAGGACGCGATTGATCGGGGCAATGGCTGGTTGCGCCCGCAGTTTGATCGGTCGGGAAAAGTGAAGACCGATTTGCGCGCCTACATGGCTTACGCTCTGGTGTTGAGCGGCACTCATGACACGGTGGTGCTCGATTCCGTGTGGAACCAGCGCTCGACGTTGACCGCCTACGGGCAAGCGTTGCTCGGACTGGCCATGCTGGAGATGAACGATGGCAGGGCGAACGAATTGAGCAAACAAATTGAAGCTGAGGCTAAGCAAGACGACTCGCAAGCCTGGTGGCCCAGCGACACCAACTATCTGATGGAGTTTAGTGGCGATACGACGCCGGAGACGACAGCGTATGCGCTGAAGCTCATCGACCGTACCGATGAGGCGAGCCCGTTGCTGACCAAGGCCGCGGTTTATCTCGTGAATCATCGCGACCAGGGTTACTACTGGGAGTCAACCGAGCAGACGGCGATGGTGATTTACGGGCTCACCGATTACCTGGAACGCACAAAAGAATTGCAGCCGAACTACAGCGTCGAGGTGCAGGTGAATGGCAAGACGGTGGCGACCAAGAAGTTCACCGCCGCCGATGCGCTGGCTCCCGCGACGACGATCGTGCTGAATGAGTCGCAACTGGCGCCGGGAACAAACCAGATTCGCATCGCGAAGTCGGGCGACGGCCGGCTGTACTGGTCGGCGCGGGCAGAGTATTACTCCAACGAGGCGAAAGTGGTGAACACCGGCAGCTTCAAACTAAGCGTGGTGCGCGAATATTACCGCCTCTCGCCGCAGCAGAAGGATGGCCGCGTTGTGTACCACCTCGACAAACTCGCAGGACCGGTGCAGGTCGGCGACACTCTGGCGGTGCGCCTCAGCGTCGGCGGTAACGACTGGAGGTACCTGATGATCGAAGATCCAATCCCGTCGGGTACGGAGTCGATCGCGCGTGACGATCTTTATGAACTGGACGATCGGCCCGCGTGGTGGGGCTGGTGGTTCAGCAATCGCGAGTTGCGCGATGATCGCACCACCTTCTTCAACTGGTACTTCCCGCAGGGACAGCATGAATACATGTACCTGCTAAAGGTGGTGAACCCCGGCGTCTTCCGGGTGAGCCCGACCAGCGTGGAACCGATGTATCAGCCCGAGTATCTTTCCACCAGCGACGCCTTGACGGTGACGGTGAAATGACAGCGAAACATAGTGGCGTGGCGAAGTTGTGGCTGCTGAACCTGTTCGGCAATGCCGCGCTGCTGGCTGCGGCTTATTTCTGGCTGCTCCTGCCGGATGCGCATGGCTGGCAGGTAGGAGTCTCGGCGCTGGCTGCAGTCGCTGTCATCTTTTCTGGGGTGTGGCTGCGCGCCGGCACCTTCGCCTACTTCAGGGTTGGAGAGTTTCGAGACAATGCAACTGTGTGGCGCGCCTTTCGCCGTTCCGTGCGACATATGGTCGCGCTGGCGATCTGGGCTGCCGCAGGTGCCGCGCTGATCTGGTTGCTCTGGAGTCTCCGTACCTATACCCCACAGGCGGGCGTCTGGATGCGGCAGAAGCTGGGCGCCGGTCCGTCGCCGCGCAATGTCACACGCGATCTCAACTATTTGATCGTGCTGCTGGTTGGGCTGGTCATTCCTGCGATTTGGCTGCCCATTGCCACCACGATTGCAGCTGCCGGAGCCAGATTCAAGCACCTGGTGCGCTCGCTGCGGGTATTGCGGCGACTGGCTTATTGGTTATGGTTGTGCGCGCTGCTGCTGGTCGGGGCGTATGTTCCGTACAAATTGGTCTGGTGGATACCTGATCTCAGCGATCTGAGACGACAGGCATGGAGCATGGGACTCCGATTCCTACTGGCTTACGTAATCCTGATTTCGGCGTGGATCGCGCTTCTGTTGGTCGTCGGCACGCGGGTGGAGAAAGAGGATCCTGAGCCAATTGCGCTGGGCTCTAACTCGCCAGGTATAGACTCCGCCATTCCCGAAGGGGAGTGATGTACAGGATCGAAGGTTATTGCCTATCCCTAATGCAGCAGACCGGCTTGTTTATGGGAAGCGACTCAGCTTTTCAGCGTGGGAATAATTTCTTCCAACAGCTCGCGAGCGCTGACGACGCGAGTTCGGCCCCAAGCCTTGGGAAAATGGCGCTTGTTGCCAGTCACGAGATAATTGGCCCCCGTTTCCTCGGCGCACTCCAGAAACTTATTGTCGTCTGAATCGGAAGAAATACTGACGGTCTGTTTGGGTCGGGCGAATTTCGCCACTTTCCGAACGAGGTCCAACGAGTTGGCAGCGAGATCAGGGGAAATTCCAAGCCTGGCTCGACCCAGCACGCCGCGGTATTCCTCGAGAATCTCGTACGACATGTAGAGTTTGATGGCCCCGGAAAGGGCCAGATCCAAAACAAACCTTTCCAAACCGTCGGACTTGAGGTGGGCAGAGACAACCACATTCGTATCAAGCACGACGCTTGGACGTGGCATGGCTGAGTCTTCTTTCTCGACGCCATGCCGCGATTTCCCGATCGATCTGCCGCATGGTCAGGGTTGACTTCTTATTGCGTTTGGCTTCGGCCCGAATTGCCGCCATGACACTCGGCTCCGGAGCAACGGCCTTCAAGAAGTCTTTAACTCCCATAATCACCACTTGTGGCTCGCCCCTCTTGTCGACCACAAATCGTTCCTGTCGCTGACTAGCCCGGCGCATAATCTGGCCAAACTGGGTACGAGCAGCCAGGGCTGAGATCACCATTGGCATCTTACGGCCTTCCTTGATGTTCATGGCGATCCCTCCTTAGTTTTTGTGAACTAATTAGTTAGTTCACTACGCAACGTATTTTGACATGCCCGTAATCACCCTGTCAACGGAATGCCTGCTCAGCTTCAACGGCCTTCTGGGCGCTGAGCTCCACTCGCCGCGAGGTTGGCAGGCAGCCCATTCTGTACCCACCCCAGCAACGCGTCCTTGCCGTGCTGCCGCGCCAGTTGTGCTACTCGGGCACGGGCGTCAGCATAAGCGCGACGTAGCTCCTCTTCACTGGCCGGAGCTCGCAGCGACTTTTCCAGGCTCTTCAAATCATCGACGGTCTCACTTTGTTTCGCGGCCGCGTCGGGCGCGGTGAGGTAAAGCACCAGCCCTTCACGAAACCATAGCGGCGTTCCCGGCAGCGCGTAGGAATCGATCAGCATATGCAAAAGTTCGTGGCGGATTGTGCTCTCCAGCGTGCCGGTCTCGCGCAACACGTTGGAAGGTTGCATCTGGATGGTGCGTCCCCGAGTTGCCGCTGCCACCCATCCCGGCTCGCCGGTAGAGTTGCGAAAAGCTGCAACCGTGGGATAAACCTTCAGCCGCGGCGATGCGCGATAAACCAGTCCGGTACTTTCTTCCGCCTCATGTAAAAGCCTCGTCGCCAACGTCAAAAGCGGCCGATCACGGTCAGGAAGCGTGGTCAGCAGGGTGACGTCTTCGTTGGTGAGCTGCTGCCACGGTATGCCCTGTGCGCTGACGCCCAGCCGCGTTCCAGGATAGTAGAAGCTGAGGATCTCGCGGTACGAGTGGCCTTCCTCGCCCATGACTTCGGCGCCGACCTGGCAAAGACCAACTCCGTGTCCGGAGCCCCGGCCGTGAAACGTCAGGCTGTCGCCGGCGTCACTCACGTCGTACCAATTGCTCTTCAAGCGGTCCCATCCAATGTGCCGGCCGATGGCCGAGCGAAAACCCACAGCCGGAAGGGTGAGCGTAGCGCTGCCGGTAACGCGCAGAAACTCGACGCGCCCGCTGGAGGTGCGATGCAGAACGGACACCGTACGCAGGGTGCCGGGAACCACGATGCCATCCGCGGCGAGCGCCCGTTGCAACTCGCGCTTTGCAACCTCGGTGCGCCACTGGGTACTTCCGTTGCGCAAACAGTACTGGTCCGAGTGCTGAATGAGAAATGGCGCCGGGGCCTCATTGTTTCCCAGAATCGAGCGCCCGTCTTCAGTCGTCCCTCCGCAGTTGGCGTGATAGTAGGTGGCTGCCGGTTCACCGTCGTACCAGAGGACCTCGCCTGCAGTCGCCGCGGCGATAGAGCGCAAATGGGCGTCAATGCCGGCGATCCGCAAGTCCTGGCAATGCGTGGTGTCACAGAAGTCGAATCCTTCCACGGCATGGCGGCTGCCAAAATGAATCGCGTAGGTACGCGCCGCAACCGCCATCGCTTTCAGGGCCTCATCGGACTTGAAGTTCCCGGTTTCCCCCGCGAGCACGCCGGCTATGTACTCCTCCATCGGCATGAGCGCGGTGATGACGAGATGGCCTTCACTGGCGCGAATCTCCAGGGGAAAATCGGCGCGCAGGGGCGGGTCGCCTACGGCGTTCATTCGATAAGTACCACTCAAGGCAAGTTCGGAGAACGACGACCTATTACTGTCTGTCGCGATCCTCGATCCTGTAGCGCGCAAGGTGGCAGCCGTGACCGTGGATGCTGGGCAGGCAAGGCAGGTTCGCATCTGCGCGCGACCGGCGTCGGCATGAACTTGCAACTCATGCGGCGGATGCAGATACCACAGGCGCACTCGGACGGTCTGGGGAAATCCAGTGCGAGGAGCTTTGGCAGTGCCGCGATCGCCCAACTCGGCATTGCCCGCCACACATAGCAGGAGCAGCAGACTGAAAGTCGCCAGCGAACGCTTCACTTTCGCGCTCCTTTTGCGGCTTCAACGACCGCAACCCTCTGGCCTGCCGCGAAAGCGGCGAATATCTCGCGTGCGACGCGCGCGGCATCGGCGCCACCTCGCCCTTTTTCCAGAAATACGACCAGCACGATCTGCGGATCTTCGGCCGGCGCATAACCGGCAAACCAGGCATGCGTCCATGGACCTTCGTCAGCCTGCGCAGTTCCAGTCTTGCCCGCGACTTTCATCGGCGGCTCCGGCTGCGCCATGCGTGCCATTCCGTAGGCAACCGATTGTTGCAGTCCGTCCAAAATTGGCGAGAGCTTGCCGTTCCGATCACGCGCGGCGAGGGCCGCAAAATCACGATAGCCGTGCAGCAATTCCAGCGGAGTCACGCTGATCCCCCACTCGCCGATAGCTTGCAGTTGCAATTCCTCCGGCGAATGGGCCAGCGCGACGTTGCCCGCCACCTCGTCGGGAGACACCCCGGTGGGGGAGTTGAAGCCGGAGCGCCCGAAGCTGTCGCGCAATTGTGCGGGTGTCAGGCGGGTCGCGACGTTCGTGAAGTACGAGTTGCACGAGTACGCCAGCGCGCTCGCCGGGACCAGCGGGGCCGGGGTTGCCGGATGAGTGCAGTCGAGTTTATGGCCGTCAATCGACAGCGCGCGCTTGCACATCAGCGCGGTGTGCGCGTCGAGCTTCCCAGCTTGCAACAGCGCCAACAGCGTAAAGGGTTTAATGCTGGATCCGGGATGCGCCACGCGACGCGCCGCCACATCGAGATGATAAGCCGCCAGGACATGTCCAGATTGAACGTCGAGGACTACTGCCGTGCCCCTGTGGCCCGCCATCGCTCCAGCGACCGCTTTCTGCAACGTCGAAATGCCAGGATCGCCTGCTATGGCTGGAAATGCCGCGATGCACACAACCATCGCTGCGAACCATCGGCAGGCCATTTTCAAGCGGGGCATGGATCGATTGTACGGTGCCTCGCAAGCGCGACGGCAAGGCGTCATCCGTAGTCCCCCGAGCCGAGCGACTCTTCGTATCGTTGGGCGTACCATGGGTCATGCCCGAAATGCTTCAAGACGGCCCACCCAAGCGACTGATTAGCTCCATTGCCCGTGCCCCAGATGAAGACGAGGAAGAAGAGGACGACGAGGAAGAGGACGATGACAGCGACGATGACGGCGACGATGAGGATGACGAGGACGGCTACTCGGAGTAAACTACTCCGCTTTTGATCCCAGAAAAGAAAACTGCAATCGGGGGTGATCTCTGAACTCGCGCATCGCCTTCCGCTCCTATTGACGGCAAGCCGAACAATAGCCGCCAACCTCTAAGCGGGAAACAAGAATCTTGAACTGGCAATCCTTTTCTACCTGCTGCTTGAGTTTTTCGTAGGTGGCGCTCACGAACTCCGTGATGGTGCCGCAGCGCAGGCAGGCGATGTGAATATGCTCGCGGTTCATTTTCCGTTCGTAGTAATGGCCATCCCCGCGAATGTGCATCAGGTCGAGCTCGTCGATCAACCCATGCCGCTTGAGCAGCCGCAATGTCCGATACACCGTGCTCCGGTCCACGGAAGCATCCACTCTTTGTACTTTCCGCAGGATCTGGCTGGCATCCAGATGCTTGGTGGCAGTTTCAATGACGCGCAGAACGGCGCGCCGCTGCTGGGTGATGCGAATGCCGCGCTCGCTGAAATAAGCCTGCAGACGGCCTGGAATCTGGGATTCCGGTAGAGGCATAAGGTCGTTTCCTCCCGTGTTGCAACTGGTCGCAACACGGCTGCGACGAAATCTTGGGGCAATCCTTGACAGCAGTCCCCGCGTACCGCCAGCATAGGAAGGTTAGCACTAGATGCGACCGAGTCGCAAGTAGAAACTTAGACGTCAGCAGGGAAGTGTCGTTGAGAAAAATTCTGGCAACGTTGGTGCGGGCGGCAGGGGCGCGAATCGGCTGCGCCGCGTTGCTGCTTGCCGGCATGGTGCTCCCATCCTGGCTCGAGAGTCATGCTCAGGAATACCCGTACTTCGTCACCTACTCACAGGAGATGGAGGAGCCAGGAAATCTCGACATCGAAATGTTTAACGCGGTAGGCAGCCCTCCGGGTGGCAACAGCTTTATTGGGTCGGATGTTGAATTTGAATATGGCCTGAAGGGTTGGTGGACGACGGAGTTTTATCTCGACGGCCAGGCGACGCAGAACGAAAGCACCGTCTTTACCGGATTCCGCTGGGAAAACCGCTTCCGGCCGCTCTCCCGCGAGCGCTGGATCAATCCTGTGCTCTACGCCGAGTTCGAAGACACCAGCGCCGACAAAACTATTCGCGAGGTCGTCGGTCACGACAGCAAAGATGACTTCCTGGTGCCGAACCGGCTGGCGCACATGAACAAAGAACGCGAGCTCGAGCTCAAATTGATTCTGGGCAGCAACGTTCGGGGCTGGAACATCAGCGAAAATTTCATCGGGGAAAAGAATTTAGCTGGCGATCCGTGGGAGTTCGGGTATGCGTTCGCGGCCAGCCGGCCCCTGCAACTGGCCGCCAGCGCGCACGAGTGCGTTTTTTGCCCGGAGAAGATTCAAGCCGGAGTTGAACTGTACGGGGGTTTGGGCGATACCGATGGTTTCGGGCTGTCCCTCACCTCGCAATATCTGGGTCCCACCGTGAACTGGAATGCGCCCAATGGAATAACGGTGACGTTTTCACCGCAGTTTGGGCTGAATGGCTACAGCATTCCCGTCTTGTACCGTTTCTCGCTGTCTTACGAATTCCAACAGTTTTTCAGTCACTTCCATAGGAGCGGGCAATGAGCAGCAAGCCGGTTCTCTTTGCCGTTGTGGCTTTTGTCATTTGCTCTTGCGCAATCGTATTCGCCACCTCAAATGGCGGATGGATGAGGAACGTTTCCCCAAACGAGCGCGAGCGCGTGAATCCCTATCGCGACCAACCGGACGCGGCAATCGCGGGGCGGCGAATTTTCTTCGAACACTGTGCCCAGTGTCATGGCAAGGACGCGGAAGGAACTAAAAAGCGCCCGCCACTGCGCAGCGCCCGCGTGCAGCAAGAGGCCACCGACGGAGACCTTCATTGGTTGCTGGTGAACGGAAACCGTAGCCAGGGTATGCCTTCGTGGGTCAAGTTGGGCGACTCTCAGATTTGGCAGGTCATCACCTATGTGAAGTCGCTGCGCTGAGACTCTTTTGAAATTGGCTGCTTGCAGGCGACACCGCATTCCCACCTTACATCTACGACCAAAGCAAGGTCAGGGAGCTGATCTGAATTAGACTCTTCCGAGCGCCAGCGGGCGCTCGCCCGTGCATGTGCATTATCATCACGATGCGAAAGGGAACTTTTCGATGCTCAGAATTGTGGCACGACTACTGGCCTTAGTCGTCGGTCTTGGTCTTACATCCACGCTGGTTCATGCTCAGAAATCTCCGGATGCCGAAGGGCATCCCTGGTGGCAGCACGCTGTTTTCTACGAGATTTATCCGCGCAGCTTCGCTGACAGCAATGGCGATGGTTACGGCGATTTGAACGGCATTGCCGCAAAGCTGGACTACCTCCACGCGCTGGGCGTCGATGCCATCTGGATTACGCCGTGTTTCCCCTCGCCCCAGGTGGATTTTGGCTACGATGTCTCCAACTACGAGGACATCGACAAGACGTACGGCACGCTCGCCGACTTCGATCGCCTGGAGAAGTTAGGGCAGGAGCACGGTGTCAAGATCATCCTGGATTTCGTGGTGAACCACACCTCCGACCAGCATCCCTGGTTCATCAACTCGCGCTCGTCAAAGATTGCGGAAAAGCGCGACTGGTACGTCTGGCGAGATGGCAAAGGGCCGAACCAGCCTCCCAACAACTGGGTCTCGCTGTTTGGCGGACCTGCGTGGCAATGGGATGCCAAAACCAATCAGTATTACTACCACTTCTTTTATAAGCAGCAGCCCGACCTGAACTGGCGTAATCCGTCGGTCGCCAAGGCAATGTACGGTATTTCTGAGTGGTGGTACAAGCGCGGAGTCGCCGGTTTTCGTCTGGACGCGGTGGACACGCTCTTCGAAGATCCCAACTTGAAAGACGACCCGGTACGTCCGGGAAAAAACGCTTATGGCGACCCGAATGTAGAGAACAAGTACAATGACAACCTGCCTGAGGTACACGATGTGCTGAAGGCCCTGCGCAAGGCTGCCGACCCCTACGGCGCAGTTCTGATTGGCGAAACCTGGACTGATAATGTCGCGCAGTTAAAGCGGTACTACGGCGCGAACCACGATGAGCTCCAGATGCCCATGGACCTGATGATGACCAAACTCAAGTTCTCGGCGCCGGTGTTCCGCCAGCACATCGCAGCGGTCGATGCCTCGGGCGAGTGGCCGACCTATGTCATCGGCAACCACGACATCGTCCGTTCCTGGAACCGCTACGGCGACGGCCAGCACAACGACCAGATCGCCCGAGACATGGCTGCGATGTATCTGACCTTGCGCGGCACGGCCATCATGTATTACGGCGAAGAGATCGGGATGCAGAACAATAATCCCAAGCGCAAGCAAGATGTGAAGGACCCGATCGGTCAAATCGGATGGCCGCAGGAGATCGGACGTGACGGCGAGCGCACTCCCATGCAATGGAATGACACTTCCAACGCCGGCTTCACCACGGGAACTCCCTGGCTGCCGGTTCCTTCCACCTACAAGACGTACAACGTCGCCGACGAACTGAAGGACCCCAATTCGATCCTGAACTGGTACAAGGGACTACTGGCGTTGCGGCATCACGACAAAGCCCTGCTGGATGGCGATTACGTTGCGTTGAATCAGGACGATCCCAATGTGTTGTCGTACCTGCGGCGTTCCGGAGACGATGCGGTTATTGTGGTGATCAACATGTCTGCGAAGCCGCAAAAGGTGAGCTTCGATCTTGCCAAGCAGGGCTTCGGCTCGGGCTCAGCCAAGACGTTGCTTACCACTCAGACGTCGTTGCAGAACAATTCTTCTGTCAAGCAACTTTCGCTGGAACCATTTGCCGCTTACCTCGCCGAGCTGCAGAAATAAGCCTCCGTTCGCGTGTCGGCGTCGGTTAGTACGGGTAGGGTTTTGCAGGAGTGTTCAGTTTAGGGCCGCACCGGTTGCCGCAGTTCTTGTTGAGGCCGGGAGGCATCGCCCGGGGAAGACGCCAGCACCGGCAGACGCAGTTCCACCTCGAGCCCATGGGGCGCTACGTTTCTCGCGGTGACGCTGCCGCCATGCGCGAGTGCTGCATTGCGCACAATCGCCAGTCCCAGTCCCATCCCGCCCGTCGTGGTGCCACGCGAATCGTCCACCCGATAAAACGGCTTGAACAACAGGGGGATGGCAGTTTCGGGAACTCCCGGCCCGTTGTCTCGAACCGAAATAATTGCTGCGCCATTTTCCTGGGCTAATCGAACGTCAACTTTGCCGCCCCGACCAGAATAAAAGATGGCATTGCGCACGACATTCTCGGCTGCGCTGCGCAACAGTCCGGCATCGCCATTTACGCGGATTTCATTCTCGCCCTCGAAGCTTATGGTCGCGTCGGTCGCTGCGGCTTCAAATTTGGCATCGTGAAGCACATCGTCGACGATGTCGTTTAGCGAAACCGGCTCGAATCGGGGCTTGTGCTGTCCACTCTCCAGCCGCGCCACGGTCAGAATTTGCTCCAGCATGGAATCCAGTTGGATGGTGTCTTGCTCGATGCGGTCGAGCATCTCTTTGCGTTCGTCTTCACCGGGACCGCGCGCCAGGGTCAAGGCCAGCCGGATGCGCGCAATGGGCGAGCGCAGTTCGTGCGAGACCCCACTGAGCAGGTTCCGTTCACTTTGGATCAGCGTACGCAGCTCGCCCGCCATCGTATCGAAATCGCGGACCAAGTCAGCAATTTCGTCGCGGCGGTTTCCCAGGTTGTCTCCCGCCCGTATGTCGAGGTTCCCGCGTGCCAGTTCGTGGGTCGCGTCGCGCAAGCGCTCGATCGGCTTACTTAAATAATGTGCGATCAGGAAACATATGATGGCCGATAAAACAGTGCCGAGCTTCAACGTCCACAAGATGTCGCCCGGAACGCGCTCCGACAGTTTGGGAGGCACAAGTTCGGCGATAAGAACGTAGTGTCCCTTGGTCGTCGCGGTCGGGGCTGCCAGCACGTTGGTTTCAAAGGAATGATGAAGGCCTTCGGATTTCTCCGCGGCGGAGGCGTCGCGAAGCACCTGTTCGGGAATCGGACGTCCGGAAAGTTCGCTACCGCTGGCATCCACCAACCAGAACTTCGAGCGGTTCTGCAGCGACAGATTATTCAGTAACGGCGCCAGCCCCGCCTGACCTTGTTGCTCGTACACCTTCGCCGCATAATCGGCCAACACCGGCATTTCGCGGCGTTCGGGCTGGATCCACCACGGATGTTCAGAGGAAATGCGGTAATGAATGCGAAGATACAGCGCACCCAGCAACACCGCCTGGGCCAGCCAGAAGGGCAGAAATATCTTCCAGAACAGGCGCCGGTTCATGTCCTGCTCTTCTCCGGCGTCTTGGACGCCAGGAAATAACCGGTCCCGCGAATCGGCCGGATCAACTCGTCGCTACCGGAAGAAACGCCCAGTTTCTTGCGCAACCGGCTGACGTGAACATCGACGCTGCGGTCAAATATGTTCAGGGGCCGTCCCAGCGCTACTTCGGCGATTTGCTCTCGCGTAACCACGTTGCCCGCATGGCGCAGCAGCAGTTCCAGAACGTTAAATTCCACCGATGTGAGATCGACCGGCGTATTCGAACAGGTGACGGTGCGGGTTCCGAGTGACATTTTTATTTCACCCACGCTGAGGACTTCATCGTGCTCGCTGCGGGCAACGGATGCGGTCTCGCGCGTCCGGCGAAATATGGCGCGTATTCTGGCCACCAGTTCGCGAGGATCGAACGGCTTGGCCAGATAGTCATCCGCTCCGATTTCTAGGCCCAGGATGCGGTCAACCGCTTCTCCGCGCGCCGTCAACAGCAGAACCGGAACCGACGACTGCACGCGCAACGACTTGAGCAACTCAAATCCCGTTCCGCCGGGCAGCATCACGTCGAGAATGATCAGTTCATGACCGTCGGATAAAGCCGCGCTCAGTCCCGAGGCTTGATCGTAGGCGGCGTCCACGTGAAAGCCTTCGCCTTCCAGAAAGCGCTTGAGCAGATTCACCAGCCCGTGGTCGTCGTCGATAATGAGGAGACGATTCACCGGACTTATTCTGCCCTTCCCCGCCTGAGCGTGCGGTGAAGAATTGTTTCGGGATGTATTTGTATCCTTCACAAATCTTAACTTTCCTTCACCCTGTCTTAACGGCTGCACTTACCCCCATCCGGTCTAATAATATGAGTTAATAGTACTGCAAGGTAAGGGGCGAGTTGCGGTTGAACGGCAAGGGGCGGGCGTGATTGCATCTCTGTGAAGGATGGGTCCGCGGAATTCAGGAGGAGTTAGTGAAGACACGGGCATTCTGGGGACTGGGGGGGCTACTGGCCATCTGTGGTGTACTTGCCGGGTGCAGTTCACAGGCGGCAAAAGGCGCGAAGGCCAATACACCGCCGCCGGCAATTCCGGTGGGAGTTGCTGGCGCTAAACAGGGCGATTTTAATGTTTATCTCAACGGACTGGGTTCGGTCGACGCCTTCTACACGGTTTCGCTGAAGACCCGCATTGACGGACAGATCATGGAGGTGAACTTTCGCGAGGGTCAGGACGTGAAGAAAGGCGAGACTCTGATCGTCATTGATCCCCGTCCGTACGAGGTGGCCCTGGCGCAGGCGCAGGCCAATCTGCAGAAAGACGAAGCCCAACTGACGAACGCCAAGGCGCAATACGAGCGCAACAAAGTCCTCTACGAGCAAGGCGTCATAGCCAAGCAGGACCTCGACACCCTACAGGCGTCGTTTGGGACCTACGAAGGTACCATCGCTTCCGACAAAGCCGCCATCCAGAATGCCCAGCTGAACTTGACCTACTGCTACTTAAAGTCTCCCATTGACGGGCGCATCGGATTGCGGCAGGTCGATCCCGGTAATTACGTCACAGCATCCAGTGGCACCGCCATGCTCGTGATTACGCAGCTTCATCCCATCGCCGTAATCTTCACCATTCCCGAAGACCAGTTGCAGCAGGTACGCGATCACATGCGCGGCGGCTCGTTGGAGGTGGACGCCTATAGCAGCGATGACCAGACCAAGTTGTCCGTGGGAAAACTGCTGACCATCGACAATCAGATTGACCCGACGACGGGTACGGTCAAGCTGAAGGCAGTCTTCGATAATCCCGACAATAATCTCTGGCCGAATCAATTCGTCAACGCACACTTGCTGCTCGAAGTCCGCAAGAACGCCATCACTATACCGGCCGCTGCCCTGCAACGTGGTCCCGACGGCACCTTCGCCTACGTGGTGGACAACAACAATACGGTGCAAATGAGGAAACTGCAGATCGCTCTCACCCAGGGGGCGACGGCGGTAGTCGCCTCGGGCCTGCAAGCCGGCGAAAAAGTGGTGACGGATGGGCAAGAGAAGTTGCAAGCGGGAAGCCGCGTGGCGCCACAGGCGCCCGCCCGGCTGAACCAAAGCAGCGGCAACATCGGATCGCAAACATGAGTATTTCGCGGCCATTTATTCTTCGTCCCATCGCCACGTCGTTGCTGATGACGGGGCTGTTGCTGGTTGGCATCGTCGCCTACCGGCAGCTTCCCATCTCCGCCCTGCCGCAGGTGGACTATCCGACCATCCAGGTTGTGACCTTTTATCCGGGCGCCAGCCCCGATGTAACGGCCTCTTCGATTACAGCGCCGCTGGAGCGCCAATTCGGAGAACTCCCCGGCCTTAGCCAGATGACTTCGAGCAGTTCGTTCGGGGCCTCGGTCGTCACCTTGCAATTCACCTTGGAAGAAAACATTGATGTCGCCGAGCAAGAGGTACAGGCGGCGATCAATTCTGCGCAGACCTACCTGCCGGCCGATCTGCCGACGCCGCCGATTTATAGCAAAGTGAATCCGGCCGACGCGCCCATTTTGACCCTGGGGATGACATCCGACAGCATGCCACTTCCACAGGTGGAAGATCTGGCCGATACGACCTTCGCGCAGAAGATTTCCCAGTTGCCTGGCGTCGGACTGGTGAGCATCAGCGGCGGGCAAAAGCCTGCGGTCCGCATCATGGCAAATCCCACGGCGCTGGCTTCGTATGGGATGAGCCTGGAACAACTGCGCACCGTGATCGCTCAGGTCAATGTCGATCAGGCCAAGGGACAACTGCAAGACAACCGGCAGGCGTTCACCATCGGCGCCAATGACCAGTTGCTGAGCCCCCAGGGTTATGCCGACACCATCGTCGCCTACAAGAACGGCAATCCGGTGCGCATGTCCGACGTCGCCACCGTGATCACGGGTCCGGAGAATGTGAATCAGGCGGCGTGGATGAACAACACGCCGGCGGTCATCCTGAACATTCAGCGGCAGCCGGGCGCGAACATCATCAAGGTGGTCGATAGCATCAAGCTGCGGCTGAAGCAGTTGCAATCGAACTTGCCGGCCTCGGTGAAGGTCAGCATCCTGACGGACCGCACCAACACCATCCGCGCCAGCGTCAAAGATGTTCAGTACGAAATGATGCTCACTATCGTGCTGGTGGTGTTGGTCATCTTCGTGTTTTTGCGCACTTTGGCGGCGACGGTCATCCCCAGCATCGCCTTGCCGCTCTCATTGGTGGGCACCTTTGGTGTGATGTACCTGCTGGGCTATTCGCTCGACAACCTCTCGTTGATGGCCTTGACCATTTCCACCGGCTTCGTTGTGGACGATGCCATCGTGATGATCGAGAACATCGAGCGCTACATCGAGGAGGGCCACACCCCGCTGGAAGCTGCGTTGCAAGGCTCGGCGCAGATTGGCTTCACGATTGTATCGCTGACCGTTTCGCTGATCGCCGTGCTCATCCCGCTGCTCTTCATGGGCGACATCGTGGGCCGGCTCTTTCGCGAATTCGCCGTGACCCTCAGCGTCACCATTCTCTTCTCGGCGATCATTTCACTGACGCTGACCCCAATGATGTGCTCGCTGCTGTTGCGCCATAAGGACCAGGCGAAGCACGGGCGCTTCTATGAATGGTCGGAGCGCGCCTTCAACAACACCATCGCGTTCTATGGCCGCACCGTCCAGTTTGTGCTGAAGCACCAGACCGTGACTTTGCTGGTCACCATTGGAACGCTGGTTGCCACCATTTTCATGTACATCATGGTGCCCAAAGGCTTCTTCCCGGTGCAGGATACCGGCGTGATCATGGGTATCACCGATGCGCCGGAGAGCATTTCTTTTGCCGCCATGTCGGAACGGCAGCGCGAATTGGCGGCGGCGATCTTGAAGGACAAAGATGTCGAAAGCCTTTCCTCGTTCATCGGAGTGGATGGCACCAATACCACGCCCAATAGCGGGCGCATGCAGATCAATCTCAAGTCGCGCGATGCTCGCAGCGATGACATCACTGCCATCATGCTTCGACTGCAACAAGAGGTGGCCGGAGTCGAAGGCATCACCCTGTACATGCAACCGGTGCAGGACTTGACGGTGGAGGACCGCGTCAGCCGCACCCAGTATCAGTTCAGCCTGGAGGACGCCGATCCCGTTGAACTGGCGTCGTGGACCACGAAGTTGCTGGCCAAGCTGAAGACATTGCCGGAACTGCGCGACATTGCAACTGACCAGCAAAACCTGGCCGCGCAAGCCAACCTGGTGATTGATCGCGCCACCGCATCGCGCTTGGGGGTGACAGCCAGTGCGATCGACAACACTTTGTATGACGCCTTCGGCCAACGCCTGGTGTCGATCATGTTCACCCAGTTGAATCAGTACCACGTGGTGCTCGAAGTCGATCCCAGCTTCCGTGCCGATCCGGATTCTCTGAAGGACATCTACGTACCGGCGGGTGGCGGTCAAAGCCCCGCCACGCAAGGCGGGAACGCTCCCGTCGCCAATGCCCCCAGCACCGGCGTTTTGGCCGCCACCGCGCAACAGGTGCCGCTGAGCGCAATCGCTCACTTCGAAACTACCACCGGACCTCTCACCATCAATCACCAGGGCCAGTTCCCGGCGGTCACGATTTCTTTCAACCTCGGCAATGGAGCTTCCCTGGGCGAGGCCGTCAAGGTGATCGACGGAGCGGCCGCCGATATTGGATTGCCGCCGAGTATCCAGGTCGCCTTCCAGGGCACGGCGCGGGCCTTTCAGGCTTCGCTGGCCAATGAAGGCTGGCTGATTTTAGCGGCCATCATCACGGTGTACATCGTGCTGGGAGTTCTCTATGAAAGCTACATTCATCCCATCACGATTCTTTCCACGTTGCCGTCGGCGGGCGTCGGCGCCATTCTCGCGCTCACGCTCTTCCACATGGACCTGGGGGTGATGGCCTTGATCGGCATCATCCTGCTGATCGGCATCGTGAAGAAGAACGCCATCATGATGATCGACTTCGCTCTGGAAGCGGAGCGCAAAGAAGGCAAGAAGCCGGTGGACGCCATCTACGAAGCGTGCCTGCTGCGCTTCCGTCCCATCATGATGACGACCTTCGCGGCGCTCTTTGGCGCAGTGCCGCTGGCTCTGGGATCGGGGACTGGTTCCGAACTGCGTCGTCCGTTAGGCGTCACGATTATCGGCGGCCTTCTGGTCAGCCAACTGCTGACGCTGTACACGACACCGGTTGTCTATTTGTGGTTCGACCGGCTGGGCGAAGCGCTGCGCCATATGCGCGCGCCCAGACCAGCGGAGGCCACCGGAGACTAGGCAATAATGATGACGCGGGTTGCAAAAATTAGTGCGTACCAGTGGCAAGGGAAATGACTCGGTGGGGCAGTATACCTGACCGGAGAGGGCGACCGATATGGCAGCGTTTGAGAACGACCGTTGGAGCGAACACATAAACCAAGTGACCGAACGAATCGACCGTCTTACGTCAACAGTTGTAACTCTGGCTGAAAGGGTTCGCACAATTGGCTGCCGTTGCCGAGTCGCACGAACTGCGGTTGGATACGCCTGGAGGGGCAGTAACAAAGACAGATAGCCAGACTTCTTAAAGCTGTACTTCAATGAACATCTCCGCCCCAGCTATCGAACGCCCCGTAGCGACCAGCCTGCTGACCGCAGCTCTGCTTCTTGCCGGGGCCCTTGCCTACATGCAGCTTCCGGTTGCGCCCTTGCCGCAGATTGATTTCCCCGTCATCTCGGTCGGCGCCAGTCTGCCGGGCGCCAGTCCGGAGACGATGGCATCCTCGGTGGCAACTCCGCTGGAGCGGCAATTCGGCCGCATCGCCGGCATCAACCAGATGACGTCGTCGAGCCAGCTCGGTTCTACGGGCGTGACCATGCAGTTCGACCTGGACCGCAACATTGATGCGGCCGCGCGCGATGTGCAGGCTGCCATCAACGCCGCGCGCGGATATCTGCCCGCCGATCTGCCCAGCAACCCGACTTACCGCAAGATCAATCCCGCCGACGCACCGGTCATGATTCTGGTCCTGACCTCGGACGCGATGACGCAGGACCAGATGTACGACGCGGCCGACTCGATCATGGGCCAGAAGCTGGCGCAGGTGGAAGGAGTGGGCCAGGTTTTTGTGTGGGGCTCATCGCAGCCTGCCGTCCGCATTGAAGCCAATCCCAATGTCCTGAACAAGCTCAATATCGGTCTCGACGCGGTACGGTCGGCGGTGGCGTCGCAGAACGCCAATGTCGCCAAAGGCTCTCTCGACGACGGCAACAAGACCTGGATGGTCAGGGCCAACGATCAGCTCAAGAAAGCAGCGGACTATCGCCCCATCATTGTCGCCTACAGAAACGGCAGCGCAGTCAGGTTGAGCGACGTCGCCGACGTGCAGGACTCCTTCTCCAACATCAACAACGCGGGGAGTTTTAACGGCAAGCCCAGCGTACTGGTCGTCATCTTCCGCCAGCCGGGTGCCAACATGATCGCCACCGCGGATCGCGTGATTGCCGCGTTGCCCTTCCTTAAGGCGTCCCTGCCGGCCAGTATCAACCTGGTGGTTGGTCTGGACCGCACCACCACCGTGCGGGCCTCGGTGAGCGACGTTCAACGCACCCTGGTTATTTCCGTCATCCTGGTGACCCTGGTGGTGTTCATTTTTTTGCGGGAAGTGCGCGCCACCATGATTCCCAGTGTGGCCGTGCCGCTGGCCATCGTGGGCACGTTCGGGATCATGTACCTGTGCGGGTTTTCCCTGAACAATCTCTCCCTGATGGCGCTTACCATTTCCACCGGCTTCGTGGTAGATGATGCCATCGTGGTGCTGGAAAACGTAATGCGCCACGTCGAAGCTGGAATGAAGCCTTACGAAGCTGCGCTGCTGGGCGCGCGCGAGATCGGCTTCACGGTGGTCTCGATGAGCACGTCGCTGATCGCCGTCTTCATTCCCATTCTGCTGATGGGCGGCATCGTGGGCCGGCTGTTCCGCGAATTCGCCGTCACGCTGAGCGCCGCCATCGCGGTTTCGTTGGTGGTCTCTCTTACCACTACACCCATGCTTTGCGCCCGCTTCCTGAAGGCACATGATCCCGGCTCTCACGGCGCGCTATACCGCCTGAGCGAGAGCGGTTGGCTGTGGATGAATCGCACGTACCAGACCACAGTTGGCTGGGTTTTGCGCCATAAGCGATTTACGTTCACCGTCGCCATCCTCATGGTCGTGGTTAATGTATGGCTTTATATCAAGGTCCCTAAAGGATTCTTTCCACAGCAAGATACCGGACGCATGGTTGGCACCATCATGGGCGACCAGGATGTCTCGTTCCAGGACATGAACGTCAAAACCAACCAGTTCATCCGAATCGTTAAGCAGGACCCGGCGATCGAGAACGTTCTGGCTTTTGTCGGCGGCAACGCCGCCCAGAACCAGGGACGCATGTTCGTGACCCTCAAGCCTCTGTCGGTACGCAAGATCAGCGTGGACCAGGTGATCGCCCGGCTGCGCCCCAAGATAGCGCACGTTGCCGGCGCGACGTTGTACTTCCAAGGCGTGCAGGATTTGCAGATCGGCGGGCGCTCGTCCAACGCGCAATTTCAGTACACGCTGTCGGGCGAGAACCTGAGCGAACTTTATGAATGGGCGCCCAAGCTCTTACAGACGCTCCGCAAAATTCCCCAACTCAAAGACGTGAACAGTGATCAGCAGGTCAGCGGACTGGAGGAAAATGTCGTCATCGATCGTGACACGGCCTCACGTTTGGGGATCACGCCCTCTCAGATTGACAACATTCTCTATGACGCGTTCGGACAGCGGCAGATTTCGACCATCTACCGGACTTTGAACCAATATCACGTTGTGCTTGAAGTCGATCCCCGCTACCAGATGACGCCGGATGCCTTAAAGAGCGTGTATGTCATCACCAGCCAGGGAGCGCAAGTGCCGCTGTCGGCCTTTGCTCACTTTGGGCAGGCCACTACCTCGCTCGCGGTGAACCATCAGGGACAATTTCCCGCCGTGACCATCTCCTTCAACTTGGCGCCGGGCGGCGACCTGGGTACCGCTACCCGCGCCATCTCCGATGCAGAATTGCAGATGCGCATTCCGGCGACCATTCATGGCAGCTTCCAGGGAACCGCCGCCGCCTTCCAGGATTCGCTATCCTCGGAACCCATCTTGATTCTCGCAGCGCTGGTGGCCGTTTATATCGTGCTCGGAATGCTGTACGAAAGCTATATTCATCCCATCACCATTCTTTCCACGCTGCCTTCGGCCGGCACCGGCGCGCTGCTGGCGTTGTTGCTGTTTCACATGCAGCTCGATGTGATCGCCCTGATTGGCATTATCCTGCTGATTGGCATCGTGAAGAAGAACGCCATCATGATGATTGATTTTGCGCTGGAGGTGGAGCGCACCGGCAAGACCGCCGAGGAAGCGATCCACGAAGCGGCGCTGGTCCGCTTCCGTCCGATCATGATGACCACCGCCGCGGCCATGCTGGGTGCGGTCCCGCTGGCGTTTGGCCGAGGGGTGGGCTCTGAGATTCGCCGCCCACTCGGTATTGCCATCGTCGGCGGGCTCATCGTCAGCCAGGCGCTGACCTTATACACAACACCCGTCGTTTATCTGTACATGGAACTCTTCAAGGATTGGGTGGTACGCCTTCTTTTCGGAAAACGTACCAAAGCCAAGAAGGAAGAAGTCCCGGTTTTCGCGGATTAACTGCGGCGACGAAATCCTGCAATACTCGACCCGATCCGTGGCACACGAACAACTTCACTGCGCCTGAAATGTGACCCAATTGCCCGCGTTGGCCATTTCAAGACGAAGGCTGCACTGGTTGGGCGCGACATGGGCGAAGGAAACGCTAAGCTGAGGTTCGAACATCGGGAGTTCCCCTGTTTCCATCGTTACCCGCACCAGGTCCTGATGTTCGTCATACTTGCCCGTCAGGTCCGTACTCTTGGAGATAATGAGTGTCCACTGCTTCGGCGTGGGCAGCAAAAACATTGTGTACGCGCCCACCGGAACTGTCTTCCCGCCAATTTGCATATTCGAGTTCGTGAACAAAGTCAGCGGCTTTCCACCCGGGGCCCAGGCTTTCCCGTAGGGAATTTCACGTCCGAAAAGCGGCTTCTTCACGGTAAACGGAATCTTCTGATACTCCGCGGTTACTTCCTTGTCGCCGTTGAAGCTGCAGGTAACCGTTCCAGTTGGGGGCGTTTGCTGGGCCGCCGCGGCGCTGGTCATGAACGATAAGAGAAGGGCAATGAAGACTGCTCTAAGGGGACCCATTTCTTCCTCCAGATGAAGGTTACGTCTAAAACTCTAATCATATTCCTCGCCTGTCCAATTCGCACCACTTTCTTACGACGCCGCACGTCTAAACAGCTGATAAATGTGGCTGATAAAACTGTGCCGCCGTTTTTCGCATCTCTACTTAGAGCAATCTTGGCTTGATGTGCACTTCTTTGTTCGAAACCAGAACCTATCGGCAGCGGCGACACTGAGGTAACGCTGGGCGAATGACTCACCAGGAAAAGAACTTCGGAAAGGCATGGCGCGAGCGCATGTCGGCCTTGCGCAATCTGCCGCCTGTCCTCGCCATTGTATGGCGGTCGGGGCCGGCAGTGGTGACGCTGGGTCTGGTGTTTCGGCTGATCAGCTCGCTACAGCCGCTGGGATTGCTCTATGTCAGCAAGCTGATCATCGATTTGATCGTCACCGTTCTTACAAAGCACCAGCCAATTCCGGTCAGGCTTTGGTGGCTGGTGGCAGTCGAGTTCCTCATTGCGGTCCTGGGCAACGTGGTCACGCGCATTATTGACTACCTCGATTCGTTGCTGGCCGACAAGTACACGCGCCACGTCAGCATTCAGGTGATGAAGCACGCCGCCGAGCTCGACGTGATCGCCTACGAAGATCCCGTCTTCTACGACCGGCTGGAGCGCGCTCGGGTGCAAGCCACCGACCGGCTGGCCATGATCCAGATGCTGGGCCGCCTGATTCAGCAAGTGATCACCACCATCACGCTTTCGGCATCGATCATCTACTTCTCGCCCTGGCTCCTGCTGCTTTTGATTGCCGGCGTTCTTCCCGCATTTGTCGGTGAGAGCCATTTCGCTTTTCTTGGCTATGCCAAGAATTTCCGCCAGACGCCGGTGCGGCGCCAGCTTGATTATCTGCGCCTGCTCGGCGGCAGTAAGGAGGCGGCCAAGGAGCTGAAGCTGTTCGGGCTGAGCAAATTCCTTACCGAGCGCTTCACCCGGCTTTCCGACCAGGTTTACGAAGAGAACGTCTCACTTTCCAAGCGCAAACTGATTGCCGGCGCGGTGCTCTCGATCGTCGGATCGCTCGGCTACTACTCGGCTTATGTTTACGTGATCTGGAAGACGGTAACTGGAGCGCTCAGCATTGGCTCGCTGTATTTCCTGGCAGGCGCGATTCTACAAGCCAGCACCAACATCCAGCAGATTTTCTCCACGTTGTCGGGAGTGGCCGACCAGGCATTGTTCCTCACCGACCTGCTGGCGTTCTTCGAGATGCAGCCCACCATCCGCTCCAAGCCTAACGCACTACCAGCGCCTCGTCCCATCATGCGGGGCTTCGAGTTCCGCAATGTTTCCTTTGCTTATCCGGGAAGCTCGAGGCTCATTCTGAAGAACTTCAACTTTACGTTTCATCCCGGCGAGCGGGTGGCGCTGATCGGCGAAAACGGACAGGGTAAGACCACCATCGTAAAGCTGATTACCCGTCTCTACGACCCCACCGAGGGGCAGGTCTTGCTTGACGGAGTCGACCTGCGGGAGTACAGCCTGGAAGATCTCTACCGCGAGATTGGCGTCATTTTCCAGGATTTTATGCGCTATGAGATGACCGCGCGCGAGAACGTGGCCGTCGGACGCATCGAAGAACTGGAGGACCTCCCGGCAATCCAGACGGCGGCGCATAAGAGCCTCGCCGACGAAGTGGTTGCCAAGCTGCCGGGTGGATACGAGCAGATGCTGGGACGGCGCTTCGAGAGCGGCGTCGATCTGTCGGGCGGCGAATGGCAAAAGCTGGCGCTGGCCCGAGCCTACCTGCGCGACGCGCAGTTGCTGATCTTGGACGAGCCCACGGCGGCGCTCGACGCGCGCAGCGAGTTTGAAGTGTTCGAACGTTTCGCGGAACTGACGGAAGGGAAGATGGCGCTGTTCATCTCGCACCGATTTTCAACGGTGCGAATGGCTGACCGGATCGTCGTACTGACTGATGGACAGATCGCCGAAGACGGCAGTCATCAACAATTGATGGCGCTCGGCGGCTCCTACGCCGAAATGTTTGAAATGCAGGCAGCCAGTTATCGGTGAGATTTTCTTAGACCCATGACCAACAACAACTATCGCGGCGTGCTGACTGAGCTGACGGAACGATCTGACCGGGTGAACGAACCCGCGGTCGAAACGCCGTCGCACGACACCGAGTTGGCGCAGCAAGCTCAGGAGTGGGCGCACCGGTTGGCTTGGCTCCCGGCGGTGGTTGAATCGGCGCATGTCGAAGAGCGGATCAACGCTCTGAATCGCAGGCTCGACAAGGCTGTCGCCACGCTCGACGCGCGCGCTGCCTCCGCAACCGATCTTTCCGAAGACGTGCGCTGGCTGGACGACAATCTGCGTCTCATACGCGCCGCGCAAAGAGATGTACAAGAGTCAACCGGCGCTTTGCGCCGCGTGCCTCACGTTCGCGCGCCCGGCGCGATCATCACTCCTCGGGTGGTTGCCGCCGCCCAGGACCTGCTGAGTTCGCTTGCGTACCGTTATTCCGACCACGCCTTTGCTGTCTATGTTGAGGCCTTCCAGCAAGTCACAGCTCTCAAGATGCGCGAGCTTTCTTACATCGTACCTGCTCTGAAACTGGTATTGCTGGAAGAACTGACGGCGCGGGCCGACAAAGCACTGGCCGACGCTGATACGCCGCAGCAGATAAGCGAGTTGATCATCAGCCTGCGCTACCTAAGCGAAGCACCTTGGCAGGAGATGCTGGAGAAGTTGATCGCCTTCGAGCCAATACTGGCCACCGATCCTGCGGGGGCTTATTCGCGGATGGATTTCCAGAGCCGCGATCTTTATCGGCATACCGTGGCGCACTTCGCGGAATATTCCGATTGCTCCGAGTTGGAGATTGCACAACTTGCCGTCGAGTTCGCGCGCGATTCGAAGAAGCATCGGGAATCGGATCCCCGTTTGGCGCAGCGCAAGGCCCATGTCGGCTATTACCTGATCGGAGAGGGCGCCGATGTACTGCGGCGGCGCGCGGGAGTGCGGCTCCCGTTTGGCGAGCGAGTGCAGGCGTTTCTGCGCCGCCATCCCGCCGAGTTCTATCTCGGTGGCATCGAGGTGCTCACGCTGCTGATCGTCATCGCGGTCATGAGCCCGGTCTATAACGCATTCAACACCCTTTACGGGCGGCTTCTTACCATTCTGTTGCTCCTGATTCCATGCAGCCAGAGCGCCGTGGAAGTGATGAACTATTTCACGACTGCCTTGTTGCCGCCGCGCATTCTCCCCAAGCTCGACTTCAGCGAGGGCATCCCCAGCGACTGTGTCACCATGGTCGTGGTTCCCACTTTGCTGCTCAACGAGAAGCAGGTCCATCGCCTGGTAGAAGACCTGGAAGTCCGATATCTCGGCAACACCAGTCCCAACTTGCATTACGCGCTGCTGACCGATTTGCCCGATTCCACGGAAACGCCCAACCATGACGACCCGTTGGCCGATCTTTGCCAACAATTGATTCGCGAGCTCAATGAAAAGTATTCCGCCCATCGCAAGGGTACGTTTTCCCTGTTCCATCGCAACCGCATCTACAACCCGCGCGAAGGCGTATGGATGGGATGGGAGCGCAAGCGTGGCAAGCTGCTCGATTTCAACCGGCTGATTAAAGGCGAGTATGACAGTTTCCCCACCAAGGTCGGAGACCTGGCTCTTCTGCGCAGTGTGCGTTTTGTTTTGACCCTTGACTCCGACACCGAACTGCCGCGCGGCACCGCGCTTCGCCTGGTGGGCGCTCTGGCGCACCCTTTGAACCAGGCCATCATCGATCCGCATGCCAACCTGGTCACCGCCGGCTATGGGATTTTGCAGCCGCGCGTGGGCATCAGCGTGACCAGCGCCGCGCGCTCCCGCTTGGCCAGCATTTATTCCGGACAAACCGGCTTCGACATTTATTCGCGGGCCATTTCCGATGTCTATCAGGACCTTAACGGCGAGGGCATTTTTACCGGTAAAGGCATTTACGAAGTTGAGACCCTGAACCAGGTGCTGGAGCACCGCTTCCCGCGCAATGCATTGCTTAGTCATGACCTGATCGAAGGCGCTTACGCGCGCGCGGGATTAGTCAGCGACGTTGAGGTCATCGACGATTATCCGTCGCACTATAGCGCTTACACCCGCCGCAAGCATCGCTGGTTGCGCGGCGACTGGCAAATTGTGGGCTGGCTGTTCGGGCGCGTGCCCGACGAGAACGGACGCCGGGTTCCTAACCCGATTTCATTTCTCTCGCGCTGGAAGATTCTCGATAATTTGCGCCGCAGTCTGGTCGAACCCGGAATCTTCCTGCTGCTGGTGCTGGGATGGACGGTGCTCCCCGGGCGTCCAATCTACTGGACACTGATCACGATATCGGTACTGTTTGTACCGCCGTGGTTTGAGTTTGCATTTTCGGTGGCGCGTGCGCTGATGTCGCGCCAACTCACTCTCATTCGCGACGCTTTCATCGCTCTGGGCGCCGCCACGCTGAACGAATTTCTGACCCTCACCTTCCTGGCCCATCAAACGCTGCTTTCCGCCGATGCCGTTTTGCGCACCTTTTATCGCCGCGTAGTTTCGCGGCAGCGCTTGCTGCAATGGGAGACGGCGGCCGAGGCAGAGATGGGCAGCGGCAAGCTCACGTTCGTGGATGTCCTGCTGAACTGGACGCCCGTCGTCGCCTTGATCGTCGGCGCGATCGTGTATTTCTCGCATCGCCATTCCTTCGCCGCGGCGCTGCCGATTCTCATTCTTTGGGCATTCAGCAAACCGGTGTCCGCGTGGTTGAACCGCTCTCCCCGGCCATCGCAGAAGGTGTCGGCCCCGAAAGATCGCCGGTTCTTGCGGCGTGTGGCGTTGTACACCTGGCGATATTTTGCGACCTATTCGAATCAGGAACACAACTGGCTCATTCCCGACAACATTCAGGAAGACCCGGCCAAGATCGCCGCTCGCATATCGCCAACCAATCTCGGAATGTTGTTGAACGTCCGCCAGGTGGCGTGTGAGTTCGGGTACCTGACGGTTCCGGAATTCATCGCGCAGACCATGCGCACCATGAATACAGTTTTAGGTCTGCCACGGGAACGGGGACACCTTTACAACTGGTACGACACGCAGACCCTGCAGCCGTTGACTCCGCGTTTCATTTCGACCGTCGACAGCGGGAACCTTGCGGCTTCGCTAATCACCTTGAAAAACGGCAGCCTGGAATTGCTACAGAAGCCGTTGCTCGGTTCCGCTCTGCTGGAAGGCTATGCTGACCATCTCTGCGTATTGTCAGAGCTGAAAGTGGTTTCCAATCGGCGGGCTCACTCCTTCGAGAAGCGCAGCGAGACCCCGTGGCTCGATCGTCTGCTGGCTTCAGCGGAATCGCCGGAGATCGGCAAGAAGTGTAAGGACCCGGACGAGGCACAATGGTTCGCGCGCCAGACCGCCGACCTCATCGACCAGATCAAACAGTCCATCAGCTTGTACATTCCCTGGTTGCTGCCGGAATACGGGCCTCTGCGCGCCGATCCCTCGCTCCAACTGCCCGGCAGCGCCGATCAGGTTCCGCTTGCGCGCCTGCCCAATTTCATCGAACAACTTCAGCTCCAACTGCAAGCGGCGCTGCTCCGCGGTAGCCAGTCCCGCGGCTTGACCGAAGATTTGCTCGCCCGGCTACCCGATGCGCGCCTGCGCTGCCTGCAACTCATCGACGATCTGCGGCGCATCGTTGCGCTTAGCGAACAGCTCGTCGGCGAAATGGAATTCACTTTTCTGTACGACCGCCGGCGCAAGTTGCTGTCGATTGGCTACGACGTCGAAGCCGCAAAAGTACATGGGTCGTGCTACGACCTGCTGGCGTCGGAGGCGCGTATCGCCAGCTTTATCGCGGTGGCCAAAGGCGACATCCCGCAGGAGAGCTGGTTCCTGATGAGCCGTTCGCACGTCGTTGCCGACGGCCGTCCGGTGCTGCTGTCGTGGACGGGTACGATGTTCGAGTACCTGATGCCCGGGCTTTGGATGCGCTCGTATCCCGATACCCTGCTGGAGCGCAGCCAGGAGGTCGCGGTGCAGGCCCAGCAGACGTACGCGGCGCACAAACATATTCCATGGGGCATTTCGGAGTGTGCCTATGCCGAGATGGACGAGGAAGCCAACTACAGCTATCGCGCCTTCGGCGTGCCGCAACTGGCCTTGCGGCAGGAGGAAGACCGGCTGGTCGTGGCTCCGTATGCCACGATGTTGGCGCTGGGAATCGGTTCCTTGCCGGCGGTCGAGCACTTGCGCTGGATGAACAAGAAAGGCTGGTTCGGGCCCTATGGCTTCTACGAGTCGGTTGACTTTACTCCCAGTCCGCAGCAGAAATGGTTTCACCGCTACACCCTGGTGCGCACGTGGATGACTCATCACCAGGGCATGAGCATGCTCTCGATCGCCAACTTCCTGCAAGGCCGCGTGGTGCAAAACTGGTTTCACCGCGATGCTCGCGTGCAAGCCACCGAGCTTCTGTTGCAGGAACGTCCTGTTCGCTACGTAGCCGCTTCCAAGAAGAATGCGCGGACGCCTAAGAATAACCGTCGGCCTAAGGCGAACGGTCGCAGCGCCGCTAAAGCCAATCGAAAAGCAGCCTGATTACGCGAAGGCTTGGTGAAGTAGGTCCACTTTCGCCTGCTCTTTACAGCCAGCCCTTCGTGCGGGCGATGCGCGCGGCCTCGACGCGATTGGCGGCGCCGAGTTTGCTGATGGCTTCCGACAGGTAGTTGCGCACGGTGCCTTCCGACAAATTCAATTCCATCGCAATTTCAGAACTGGCTTTGCCTTCTCCGGCCAGACGCAGTACCTGGCGCTCGCGCTCGGTGAGCGGATCGGCCTCGTCGGTCCAGGCCTCGGCGGCCAGTTGCGGATCGATGACGCGCAGTCCGCGATGCACCCGGCGCACCGCATCGGCAAGTTGTTCGGCGGGCATGTCTTTCAGGAGGTAGCCGGACGCTCCGGCATCAAGAGCTCGGCGCAGGTATCCAGCGCGCGCGAACGTAGTGAGAATAATGACGCGCACCGGCACTGCGCGGCGCTTCAGTTCGGCTGCCACTTCCAAGCCGGTCAGCGTGGGCATCTCGATGTCGGTGATGAAGACGTCGGGGCGGGTTTGCTGCACGATACGCAGGGCTTCCTCGCCCGAGCCTGCACGCGCGACCACCTCGATATCGCTTTCCATCTCGAGCAGCGCGGCCAGCGCACCCAGCACCATGGCCTGGTCTTCCGCGAGGACTACTTTGATTTTGTCGCGCTTGGCGGCAGCGGGCATGCTCTCAGTTTCGCAGAGCGGAGGCCATGGGCGCGAGCGGTAAATGAATCACCAGGCGGGTGCCGGCGACGGTCTGGCGCTGTAGCGAGCCGCCAATCGCCTCCAGGCGTTCGCGCATGCCGCGCAGGCCGTTGCCCTCCGGACCGTCGGCGCCGCACCCATTGTCGGCGATCTCCAGAGTGCAGAGCTGTTCCTCACGAGCCAGGCGCACACTGCAGGTCTGCGCCTGCGCATGACGAACCACGTTGGTCACCGCTTCCCGCAGGGCCAGGGCGAGAACAGTTTCCTGCGCCGGGCTAAGCGGCACCTCCGAGGCTTCGCAGTCCACGGTGATGCCGGCGGTTTCCAGCGTCTTGCGGGCGCGCACCAACTCGGCGGCGAATCCCTGCCCGCGATATCCGCCGATGGCCTCGCGCACGTCGGCCAACGCAGCGCGCGAGGTATGCTCCACGTCCTGCATTTCCTGCTTAGCCCGTTGCGGATCACGGTCCACCAGCTTGCGCGCCAACTCCGCCTTCAGAGTGATGAGCGATAGTGTGTGTCCCAGCAGATCGTGCAGGTCACGCGCAATGCGTTCGCGCTCGGCGACCTTGGCGAGATGTTCGATCTCTTCCTGCGCCAGTTGCAGTTTTGCCGACGTGCAATGCGAGACCGCCCCGTAGTGGTTTCCCATTCCCACCACAATGATTAACAGCAGCATCGAACCCCAAAATTCCACCGGCAGATGGTGGCGCTGCACGAACAATCCAAGGATGGCAACCAGCAGCACGGTGAGGACAAGTGCGCGTCGGAGATTCGGGGTGAAGCCGGCAGCCGCACTCGCGTAGACGAGCAGGCCCACGCCGCCACCGTTAAACGGCATGGCGACCGCCGCCATCGCGATCATCGCCAGAATCGTGTACAGCCGGCGCGGCTCGGGCCGGGAGAACGAATACAGATACAGCAATACGAAGACAAGACCGAACAGCGTGTTCCCTATCAAAAACAGCGGCCCCACATGTCTCACGATCGGGTCCACAAAGAACCACACCATGAACGGCAGCCATATGAGTGGCATCCACCGATGCCGCTCACGGTTCGGATAGATCCTCCACCAGATTGTTCGAAGGTTAGTCATCGTCTACTCGATCCCTATTGTTGTCTGGAATGGCCCTTGGGCACAACCGTGTACCAGATCACGGCCACTGCCATGATCGCCATGCCCAGCCAGTTCCAGTGGCCACTGAGCGTGAGCGCCGTGAAGATGACCATGGCCACGGCCCACAGAATCCATTGCGTCACATTGCTTTTCATGATCACCCTCCGACTTCCGGGGCTAAAGCCCGAATTATTGTTGGGCCCGTTACGGCACGGCTAAAGCCATGCCCTGATACAAGTCATCTGCGGCTCCGCATTTTTCTGCCTATCGCCCTAACGATTTGTGAGATTTGACTACTCAACTGGCAACCGACAACCGGCAACTGACTACTGACAACTGCCTCTTCACCCATACAGCTTGCCTTCATCCCGCCAGTAGCCCCAGGCTGCCAATCCCAGGAAGAGCAGGCTAAACGACAGCAGTCCCTCGACGTGTTGCCAGGTGGAAACCGGCGCAATGCCCATGCCGACCACATTCAGAGCAAGCTGGCTCATGTGGAATGGGGGTAGGAAGTTGGCGAACATCCGCAATCCGTGCGGCAGCATGAAGAGCGGAATCCACAATCCGGAGCAGAACGACATCGGCAAGTAGATCAGATTGACCACTGCCGGAGCGGAATTCGGTTTCGCGAAGTAACCGATCGCCAGTCCCATCGAGCTGAACGGAATCGACCCCGCGACCAGGATGGCGAGCAGACGCACCGACGTCATCACCGGCAAGCGTACGCCTCCGAATGCAACCCCGACCGCCAGCAGCAGGACCATGATCACCGTGCTGAATACGATCGCCGAGAACAGCTTGGCGAAAAAGTAGGCGGCAATCGGCATGGGCGACGCCCGCTTCACTTGCAGCCAGCCCTGGCCGCGCTCGATCGCAAGGCTCACCCCGAAACCGAACAGCGAGACTGCCATCACGCCGAAGCACCCCATGGTCGCCAGCATGTACACGGCGGTTTGGTTGCGGTTCACCGGATTTCCCGATCCCAGCACGATGCCGAACAACACGTAAAACATCAGCGGAAATGCGACTGTTGACATCGCATACACCGGAATGCGCATGTTCTTCAGCAGCTCGTACTTGGTTTCTTTGTAGAAGAGTGCGATGTTCCTGGTCGGCGAGCGGCGCGTTATGGCGAGAGTCGTGGGAAACGTTGCGGAAGTCATGTTAGTTCCTTCCCTTCGAGGCATCATGGTTATGGTTTTGCGTCAGCGCCAGGAATGCCTCTTCCAGGCCTGCATTGGTGACTTCCAGATCGCCCAGCCAGGAGTCGCGCTGTAACAACTCGCGCACTACCGGTTCGGCGGTGTTCACTTGCAGCTCAAACGCGTTGCGGTCAGCCTTGGCGCTGAGCACCCCGGGAATCTGCCGGACCTCTTGCAGCGACAGCCGGCTGGTGCAGCGAATCTGTTTGCCCATGACGCGCGCCTTGATTTCGGCAGGTGTGCCCTCAGCAACGATCGAGCCCTTATCCAGCACCAGAATGCGATCGGCCAGAGCGTCTGCTTCGTTCAGGTAATGAGTGGTGAGCAGTACCGTCTTGCCGCGCTCGATAAGGGTGCGAATTTGCGCCCACATCAGGCGGCGCGCTTCCACGTCCATGCCCACCGTGGGCTCGTCAAGAAAAAGCAAGTCCGGATTGCCGCACAGAGCGATGCCGAACAGCACCCGCTGCTTCTGGCCTCCCGAAAGCTCGCCGTAGGGACGGTCCTTGATGTCTTCGAGTCCCGCGATCCTGAGCGTCTCCGCGACAGGCAAAGGCGCCGGATAGTAGGACGAAAACAAGTCAATGTGTTCGCGTACCTTAAGCGTCTCGGGCACACGCCCAACCTGGAGCATGGCGCCCACGCGAGTTTGTACATGGCCGAGATGGGGGTCCGATCCCAGCACCGAAATGCGGCCCGCATCAGGCCGCGCCAGGCCCAGCAGCATTCGCACCAGCGTGGTCTTGCCGGCGCCGTTGGGGCCCAGCAGCGCCAGCAATTCGCCGGCGTAGATTTCCAGATTCAAGTCACGCAGCGCAACTACCTCTCCGTAGCTTTTCTTCACATTGCGGCTGCTGGCCACGCTGACCCGCCGGAAGGCTGTTGTGCCGCGTGGTACTTCGGCTAAAGCTGTTGACATCGTTCGCTCCCGTGCGCCCGGTTTCTTTCGGGCCACGCTTGCGATCATCGGCTATGGAACGACAGGTCGGTAGTGTGGATTGTCAGCGAACGGGGATGACAAATGTCATGGCAGGGAAGGGGCCATCGAGCGAGGCGCAGGGAATGCGCTCACCGCACGGGCGAAAAAATTGCTCGCGAGGGCTATGAACCCTCGCGAATGAAATAACGTGTCAGGATGGATTTCAGACAGCGCCGCAAGTTGGGGAAGAGGCGCCGTGCTCCCGCTCAGTCACCTTCCTTCAACTGCTGCGCCAGATAGTTCGCGATTCCCATCTCGCTGATGGCGTGCAATTGGCCTTCGAGCCAATCGATGTGGTGCTCCTCGTCGCTGAGGATCTTTTCCGCCAGTTCGCGCGAGCCTGCGTCGTTAGCGGCCGTACACAGCTTTATGCCGTCATTCAGGCGCTTGACCGCGTCGTATTCCAACTGCAAATCGTTCTTCAACTGTGCCTCAACCGTAGCTCCAATATTGATTTTGAAGTAGTCGGTCATGTTGGGCGTGCCGTCGAGATACAGAATCCTCTCCATGCACTTCTCGGCATGAACCATCTCTTCGATGGATTCCTTCTTGGCCAGTTTGGCCATCCGCTTGTAGCCCCAGTTCGCGCACATTTCGGCGTGCAGGAAGTACTGATTGATGGCCGTCAATTCGGCCTTTAATACCTGGTTTAGGAAAGCAATTACTTTGGGATCACCCTTCATATCGCCTCGTTGACTTGCGTAAGTGGACACAATTCGGAGCTAGCTACATGCAGAAAAAAATGCGCTTTGCCGGAACGCCTCATTGTAATCCGTCAACCACGATATCGCTATAAGTAGCCTTACGACCGCTCTCCGAGGTTACTTTTCCGCAATCATGTACTGCTCGAACTTGCCATCGGGCATTTCGTAGATGATGATGACCAGACTCTTGTTCGCGTAGCCCACGCCATAGATCCTTTCCGTCATCCCGCCACGCGACGACACACGATCTTGCGTGAAACTGAGGGGCGCGCCCAGTGGACCGAGGCTGCCGGCATAGTCTTTTAATGCCTGCTCGGTGAAATACGAATTGGCGTTGTCGGTGAACAGCGACCGGTTGATCTTGCCCTGCTGCAGTCCGTCATACACCTTGCGGATCAGCGCGTCCTGCTTTGGGTCTTGCGCATTCTGACTTTGCAGAATCAGCGTCCGGACCTGGCCTCCGATCTCGGAAGCGGCTTCGGCTGCATCCTGATTGGTCAGCACCACCACCGCAATCCCATCGTCGGGCATAACGATGTTCTCGGCCGTGAATCCCGAAACTTCCCCTCCATGCTCCAGCACACGATGGCCGCCGACGTTCATCACTTGCACACCCAGGCCATAGCGCGAGCCGACTCCATTCTTGGTTTGGACCTCGGTTTCCATCTCGCGATACGAAGCCGGCTTGAGGATCGTCCCCTTGATTATCGAGATGTCCCACGTGGCCAGATCTTCGGCGGTCATCGCCAGTTCGCCGGCCGCGAACATCCAACCCACTCCCTCCTTGGGCGCAGGATGCAGCGGCCCTATCGCATAACGGAAATAGCCGCCGGGATCGGTGGCGGGAAGCTGGTGCGCATTGGTATCGGCGATGCTTTTCATTCCCAGCGGAGAGAAGATCCGCTGGTTCAGCAGTTGCAACAGCGGCATCCCCGAAACCTTCTCCACAATTACACCGGCAATCACATAATTCGTGTTGCTGTACTGCCACTTGGTGCCCGGATCGAAATCCAGCGGTTTGCGTGCCCAGCGATCCATGATGCCATCAGCGGTTACGGGTTGCAGCATCAATGGCGGAACGTAATCCTGCGGCCAGAAATCCTGGTAACCGGAGGTGTGCGACAGCAGTTCACGAATCGTCACTTCATTTCCCCGCGTTAGGCCGGGAACGTACTTCGAGACCGGATCATCGAGCGACAACTTGCCCTCTTCGGCCAGCATCAGGATCGCGGCGGCGGTGAACTGCTTGCTGATCGACCCAATTGCTGTACCGCATCTGCGGTTGCGCGGGAGTGCGCGGATCGAGACGCGCATCGCCGTAGGCTTGCAGGTACACCACCTTGCCATCCTTCACCACCGCCAGCGAAGCGCTGGGAACGCCGGTTGTCTGCAGCACTTGATGCGCGATGCCGTCAATTTTGCTGCGCAAATCCGGAGCCAGTGATGGCGCCGTTTGCGCCAAGGCGGAAAGACTAACCAGTACAAAAAGAACAACACTCGATATTGAGTACTTCCGGAAGTCGGAATTCAATCGGCTCATGATTTCCTCGGAATAAAACACTGGGATGGAAATAGGCTAACGCACAATCGGGGCGGGCTGCATCTGTGATTGCGCGAACCAGGGTGGCCGTTGCAGTTACCGGTTCTAGCTATGGTTCGAATCGGAATGACGCCGTTGCGGTTTGGATTCGGGAGCTTTTCCACTGCTGCCGGAAGAGGCTGCCACAGCCGCCACGGCCGTCACTTGAACGATCTCTGCGGCTTCTCCTGGGGCCGCAACCGGCGGCCGCTGCTCCCGAACCGGGCGCGGGATGTAGCCGTCCAACAGGCGATGATGCATGCTGTAGAGCGCTAATTCCAGCCGGTCGGTGATCTGGAGCTTGTCGTAAATCTTGCGCAGATAGTTTTTCACCACTTGCTCCGTGGTGCCGACCTCGCGAGCGATGTCTTTGTTCTTGAGCCCTTGCGTCACCCCGCTGATGATCAGCATTTCCTTTTCGCTGAGCCGCAACTGTTGTTTGGGGGCGCTGCTCTGTAGAGCTTGCGAGCGATAGGCTTGAATGACCCAGTTCACGCCTTGCTTGTCGAGCCAGGTTTCGCCGGCGGCAACCTTGCGCACACAGCGCACCAGCAATTCGGGCGATACCGTGCGCGTCAGAATGCCGCGAACTCCGCGGCGCAGATAATCCACCGTTTCCTGCTCGCCCGCAGGCAGCGTGACCAGGATCAATTTCGCAGCGGGAAGGACAGCTCGTCGCATCACTTCGCTGACCGCCTCGGCCGGCGTGGGTGATAGTCCGGCCTCGAAGAGGATCACATCGGCGGGTGACTCAGCCACGGCGACAACGGTCTGCGCGAGGGTATCGGTTTGCGCGACCACCTCCAAATCGCTTTCGCTCGAAAAAATTCTGGCCATTCCCATGCGAAAGATCGCTTCCGAGTCAGCCAGGATAATTCGAATCCGGCTGGGTTCCTGTTCTGCGGTTTGCGGAGCAGGAGGAGGAAGCGGGCTGTCCCGGTCGCCGTTGCGGGCGCGAGGAACTGAGCCTGTCGGTTTAGATCCGCTCGAAGTGATATTCATCGATGACCACCGCTACGCTCCGGCCTGAACCTTCTTCCGCAAATCGCACCACGCGGCCCTGGCACCTTACCAGCACCGGATTCTTGGTGCCCAAGACGTCATTCGGCATCTCAATGGTGAATTCAACCTCGGAGCCCACCGCGATATCGGATTCGGTATGAAACAAGATTCCGCCAGCTGAAATATCCGTCGTCTTAGCACGGTATTCAGCCGTGGGGGTTTTCAAGGTTACCTGTAGATGCAGAGGGAACCGAACAGAGTTACGAAGGTCAGGATCGTGGCGCGTATACATGACCGGGTACTTACTAGAGACTATACATCCAGAACCGGCCCATGGCTTGTTACTAAAGTACCTTTGTGGTATGTGACCAAAGATAATTACGATTTTGCCGGAGATAGCGATTTTCGAAATAAGGCCAGGCGGGGGACTGCCTGTAACCTCGAGGGAACTGCTCCGAGCGGGACCTTGCGGCTGGATGCCAGGCAGTATGGCCGGTAGAAAAAGTCACCTAACTTGCATCTTTTTAGCCGTTTAGAGTCATCTCGCGGGCCCGGACCTGGCCGCTAAAACTTCGTCGTTTCGGTGAAGTTAAACTGGCGGACTTTCATGGGGGGCACAACCATGTCGAACGACTCCTCTCCACTCGAGCGGGCGGGCAACCCCATCACCTCGACGTTCTGCAACATGTGCAAGAGGCTTTCATTGAAACGAAAGTTTCGGATCCCGCAGACTGCCTTGCCGTCCTCGACCAGGAATGTGCCGTCGCGGGTCATGCCGGTGAGGATTTTTTCGTAGGGATCAACTTCGCGGATGTACCACAACCGGGTTACCAGTATGCCGCGCTCAGTGGAGGCGACCATCTGCTCCACGGTCCGCGCTTCGCCTTCGGGTGGGCGGGCAAACACAATATTCAACGGCGCTTCGCCAATCTCGCTGGGCAGCGCAAAGCCATGGCCGGTGGGACGGACCGGCCCAACCTTGCCAGCCATCTCAGACGCGTGCATTCGCTTGGCATTCGCGCGCGAGTACGTCACCGCACGGACGACGCCATTCTCGATCAGCTTCACGCGTTGTCGTCTCATGCCTTCGCCGTCGAAAGGAACTCCCGCCTGCAATGGGTGATACACGTCGTCCCAGACTGTTATGTTCTCGCCGAACAGTTGCGTGCCGATGCGATCGTTGAGAAACGATCTCTGGTCGAGCAATGCCGAGCCGCCAAAATCCCAGAACATGAACCCCACGATATCGAGCACCGCCGCCGGTTCAAGGATGACCGTGTATTTCCCCGGCGGCAAGTCCCGAGGATTCCTCGACGCGATGGCTTTCACAGCAGCAACTTCGGCCATGTGCCCGGGGTCGAGTTCCGCTACGTCGGGCGAGTTTGCCTTCTGCCATCCCGACGAAGAGCTGTCGAGCATGCTCGCCGAAACCTCGGCCAGGGTCTGTTCGTACCAGTGGCTCACGCCTTTCGAGTTGAAGATGCCTTCCACAATCTCCGCGGAAGAGAAGATGCCCGCAGCCGTTAGATTGTGCTTCTTCGCGACCTCCACCATGGTCGCGACGCCCTGGGCGCGGTCCTGTGGAGTCAGGCGGACCGTAGCTTCGCAATAGCGATTGACCCCTCCGTCAGCGGAATCCACATTCGCCGCGGCCACTTCTTGGGGCGTTGGCATCGGCAGCAGATCAGGATCGGAGTGCTGCACTTGGGCCAGCATCTCCGATGACTGCACCACGCGACGCAGGCTCTCGTCGTCGTGCTTGTTGGTGCTGGCACGAGCGGTGCGGTTTCCAAACGCAGAGCGCACCGAAATGTGGTACTCCTCTTCCGCGACGTTCTGATGAATGGTGTTGTTCGCGAAGCGAGTCAGCGCGCTATGGCCCCCGGAGATGAGCAACTCGATCTCGTCCGCCTGCGACAGCCGCCGCAGTTTGTCGAAGATGTCGTTGGCCTGATCGCGATCGAGCATCGCTATTCGGCCCCTTTATACGCAGTGCCGGCCTCGATATTGCGAAAGCGCGCGGGCGCGGCGCCATGGCCGGTTCCCATCACCTGCTGGGGCTGGCCCTTGCCGCAGTTCGGAGTGCCCCACAACGTCCACTCGTCGCGGGAGCAAATGGAGTCCATAGAATTCCAGAACTCGGTCGTAATGCCGGAGTAGGACGGGTTCTTCAGCATCCGTCCGCGCTTGCCGCCACGAATCTCCCAGCCTATCTCGCAACCGAACTGGAAGTTGTAACGCTTGTCGTCGATGGACCAGGAGCGATTGGTCTCCATCAAAACCCCCTGCTCGGTGGACGCGATCAGTTGCTCCAGCGTCAGCGGCGACTCGCCAGGAAGGACGCTCACGTTGGTCATGCGAACGATGGGCAGCCGGTTCCAGTTTTCGGCGCGCAAACATCCTCCGCTGCGTTTCGCGCCAATCGCGGCCGCGGTATCGCGCGAAGTGAGGTATCCGGTGAAGCGGCCGTTAGTAATGATCGGAGTGCACTGCGCCGCCACGCCTTCGTCGTCGTAGGCAAATGTACCCAGGCCCGGCCCGTGCGCCGGAGTGGCATCGGCGACCGCATTCACGATTTCGCTGCCGTATTGCAAGCTGCGCAGTTTGTCGAGCGTGAGAAACGACGTACCCGCGAAATTTGCTTCCATGCCCAGCACGCGATCCAGTTCAATGGGATGACCAATGGACTCGTGAATCTGCAGCGCCAGCTGCGACGAGTCGAGAATGATGTTGAATTTGCCTTCCGGACATTGCGCGGCCGAATGCAACGCGACCGCCTGCTCGGCCGTTTCGGTGGCATGTTCCAGCAGCCGCAATTCCTCGATCAGTTCATAGCCTCTGCCCTGGAACTGACCGCCGTACGAGTTGGGATACGACCGCTTCTGGATCTCCGTCCCCGCGAACGAATACGCCACGTAGCCCGCCCCAGAAGTTACCGTTGTCTGGTGTATCTCGGAGCCCTCCGACGAGTAGAACCACTGCTCATAGCGGCGGAAGTTCATGTTGGTCTCGGCCAGCGTCACGCCTTTCACCGCCAGCAGGGCAGCATCAATGGCAAACAGCAGGTCCAGATTTTTTTCGATGGCGATGCGGAACGGATCACTCTTGCAGGGCGAAGCCCAATCAGCTTTGGCGGGTGGCTCAGGCACCAGATACAGTTCTTGCGACTTCACGCTCGACGATGCGCGCGCAATCTCGACGGCCCTTGCTGCACAGCCCTGTACACCTTCGCGCGAGAGGTCATCGGTGGCGGCAAAACCGAATGCACCATTGGCAATGACGCGAATGCCGATGCCCATGGATTCGGAGTCGGCGGCGCTGGCGATTCTGCCGTTCTTGGTGGCCAGCGAACGGTTGCGTTCGTCAACAATGCGGGCCTCCGCGTGCGAAGCCCCGCGTAGCTTGGCCGTTTCCAAAGCCCATGAAGCGATCTCTTTCATCCACGTCACCGCGTTAGAGATGATATCGTGTTCTCCCGGGTGCTGCTCAGAGCAAGACTTGAGCGACGGCCGAGCGGTGTGGCGCAGGCGTTTTAGCCGGTTCATCTGTTCGCAAGATGAATGCTCTAGGTTTTGAAGGGGCACGGCAGGCTGCTGAAAAACGTTCCCGGAAGAATGAAGGCAAGAATCTTTTGCGACCTCCGCAGGCTGCTGACGCTCACTGGAACCATCGTCAATCTGGTTTCGTCACCCGAGATCTACACGCATGAATGGGCTTCCTTCACTACGAAAGACTTTCCTGAGAATACGCTTGCACGCAGCGGTGATCTGGTGCGCATTGTAGTTACCGATCACCATGACCCGAGGCCCGTCGACGACATCCTCTGGACCGACGAATCGTATCGCAAGGTTTACCAGGAAGCAGGTCTCGAAGCGGTTCAGGTCTTTAAGCCTCTGGCCAAAGGCGACGAGCCCTATTCCTGGGTGAGCGAAACGAAGATCGCTCCCTGGGTCATCTACGTCTTACAACGTGTCAGGTAAGCTCCGTTGATAATCCAGACAAGACACTACTGTGAACTTTCTCACGTCGTGTGTTTAATCATCAGGACTTCATTGCCCGTTTCGCTGTAAATCAATTCGTCCACCACGCCCTGGGCCAGCAGAGGGGCGAATCCGCCGGGGCGCATACCAGTGTCCGCACGCTGGTCGATATGAGCTGCCGGGCTCGCGGCCTTGGCTCATGTAAACGCTCAGGCACTTGTGGAGCGGTTTGTGGCGTTAGTCGCGGCGCCCCTGGGGCGCACTAATAGGCCTGCAGTCACTTCCACCGAAAGGCGCGACCCAGTGGGAAAAAGCGGCGGTGACTACTCGGCGACTCCCAAGATATTTGGCAACCATAACGCTGCCTCACGACGCTAAGATTGCTGCGGCAGAAGGTACGCCAAACAAGCATTTGGGTGTTGCTAAGTTCCACTAGTGGAGGACTTGTGGCTATGAAACGCTGCCTCTGGTTTATGCTGCTGACCGCCGCATCAGGGTTTGCCCAGTCATACAAAACCTGCGACGTAACCATGTGGGCTAACGAGGCGTATTCGCAGACTTCGTCTATGACGCGCAACAACGTTTTGTACTTTGTTCGGCTTGGAAGAATGAATTATCAGATTGCGCTGCCCGGGCCTAATGTGGAGATGAACTCAGGACAGCGGATACATTGTCGAGTAGATAAGGGCTATATGTTCATCCGCGACAGCAAGGGCCAGGTGAGCAAAGCGCACATCGTTGACGCGGGGCAACCGATACAGAACCAATATTAGAAGAGCACCGGGCACGCAATGTATGCGTGGGCGAATAAAAGGCGAATAGTCAAGATGGGAGTCACTTGACGTCCGAAAAAAGGTAGTGAGAACATGGGTACAACGGTTGCACTGACTCTCGTCTTTGTGCCGGATATCTCTCTCCCGTCGGTCTCTCATTCTTCAACGTTGCATTGCGTCGTTAACAATGCAAGGAGGTTTACCATGCGACATAAAACTGCAAGTCTTTCACCCGCGAAGCCCCAGGAAGGCTCGCTGGAATTGACCGAGGAATTAATTCGGGTACGTGCCTATCAGTTTTACCAGGATCGGGGATGTGAACAAGGTCACGACATGGAAGATTGGCTCCGAGCAGAAGCCGAAATATTTGGAAAGAAACCCGCTGCTGCAGCTGAGGCGGAGGATACGAAAGGTCGGAGCAGGGGGGCGGTAGCGTAGCGCAAGGGAGGTCAGATTGCCTGTCTGCTGCCAGACACAAAGCCAATTACCGCAGTGCTCAGGACAGTCCATCAACGGGGCATTATCCATCGCAACCTTAAGCGCGGCAACATCCTGCGTTATTTCTAGTACTTGTTGCTGGGATGCTCCGGTTTCATTCGTCCCCTGAAGTCTGGCCGAAGTTCGTCTGTCACAAATTCCTCGGCTCCGGCTCCCGTATAATCGCAGGGGTTCATATCCTCTTGCCCACGCGCAAGCAAATCCACCGGCGAGAGATTCAGGACTTATTTCCATGACACAAATTGAGCTGATTTTGGCCCGCGAAATTCTGGATTCGCGCGGTAATCCTACGGTAGAAGCCGACGTCATTCTGGAGAGCGGGGCCCGCGGGCGTGCGGCGGTGCCCAGCGGCGCCTCCACCGGCGAGCACGAGGCGCTGGAGTTACGCGATGGCGACAAGGGCCGCTATGCCGGCAAGGGCGTGCTGAAGGCAGTCGCCAACATCAACGAGGTCATTGGGCCTGAGCTCGAAGGGATGGACGCCAGCGAACAGCGCGACCTCGACAATGCCATGCTGGCGCTGGACGGGACGCCAACCAAGAGCAAGCTGGGGGCGAACGCGATTCTGGCGGTCTCAATGGCGGCGTCGCGCGCTATGGCTGACCATTTGGGCGTGGAGCTGTATCAATATCTCGGCGGCTTCACGGCCGGCCTGCTGCCAACGCCCCAGATGAACATCTTGAATGGTGGCGTCCATGCCGACAACAACGTGGACTTCCAGGAATTCCTGATCATGCCGGTGGGCGCAAAGTCGTTCAGCGAAGGCCTGCGCTGGGGCGTCGAGACCTTCCACGTGCTGAAAGGCGTGCTCAAGAAGCGCGGCTATAACACCGCAGTGGGCGATGAAGGTGGCTTTGCGCCGTCGGTGAAGTCGAATAGCGAAGCCATCGAAGTCATCCTCGAAGCGATCACGCAGGCGGGCTACAAGCCGGGAGAGCAGATTGCGGTGGCGCTCGATCCGGCGGCCAGCGAGTTCTACGACAGCGCGAAAAAGAAGTATGTCTTCAAAAAGTCCGACAAGAGCGAACACTCCAGCGAAGAGATGGTGAAGTTCTGGGCTGACTGGGCGCGGCAGTATCCCATCGTGTCGCTGGAAGACGGCTTTGCCGAGGATGATTGGCAGGGCTGGAAGCTGGTGACCGATGAGTTGGGCGGCAAAATCCAGCTGGTGGGCGACGATATTTTCGTCACCAACATTGAGATTTTCCAGCGCGGGATCGACGCGGGTGTGGCGAATTCCATCCTCATCAAGTTGAACCAGATTGGCTCGGTTAGCGAAACCATTGACGCCATCAATCTGGCGCGCCAGAACGGCTACACCGCGGTGATCTCCCATCGTTCCGGCGAAACGGAAGACACGTTCATCGCTGATCTTGCCGTGGCGACCGGCGCAGGGCAGATCAAGACGGGCTCAGCCTCGCGCACCGATCGCATTGCCAAATACAACCAGTTGCTGCGCATCGAAGAAGAACTTGGTCCGGCGGCGAGGTTTCTGGGATTGAAGGCGCTGAATTATCACGGGGAACTGGCGGGGAAGAAGGTAGGAGCCAGGGGATAGCTTCGAGTTTCGAGTGTCAAGTTTCGACTGTCGGGTTGCAGACTTCGAGTTTGGTTTGCAAACTCGAGTTTGGAATTCGGGACCCTGATACACCCCCAAATTGTCATCCCGAGCGAGGTCGCGGCGACGACCGAGCCGAGGGATCTGCGGTTCTCCACATCGTAAGCATTGATATAATCACGCCTGATGAAAGACTCTGAGATCATCTTCGCCGTGGAGGAGTCGCCCGAGGGCGGGTATGAGGCTCGCGCGCTCGGATACTCGATTTTTACCCAGGGCGACTCCCTAGAGGAGCTGAGGGAGATGGTCCGGGATGCGGTGCACTGCTTTTTCGAGCCGGAGGATATGCCGGAGGTAATCAGGTTGCACTTTGTGCATGACGAGGTAATCTCCGCTTGAAGTTGCCGCGCGACCTCAGCGGCTCTGGTTTATCGAAGCTGCTTCGTCGCTATGGATACGAGCCTACGCGCCAAGCCGGCAGCCACATTCGCCTCACTTCAAACATTCGGGTAAGCAGCATCACATCGCAGTTCCTGCTCATATGAGCCTTAGGGTCGGAACGCTCGCCAGCATTCTTAAGGACGTGTCCGCCTATTTGGAATTGTCTCGGGCCGATCTGGAGCGTGAACTCTTCGGCTGAAACAGAACTGAAAATCAACATGAGTACATAATCGTGACTCCTCCTCGCCCTCTCGTCCTCATCATCCTCGATGGCTGGGGCTATGCGCCGTCGTCGAACGCAGCCAGCGGTTGTTATAATCAGGCACGACCTTATGCATGACATTTCATATACCGTTCACACCTTTAAAGAGGGAGAAACCTATGTCGCTTACGTTCCGGAGCTTGATCTTTCAAGCTGCGCCGACACGAACGACCAGGCGAGAAGGAACATCCGGGATGCGGTGCAGGGATTCCTTGAGACCAGCGCGGAGATGGGTACTCTGGGGGAAATCCTCGAGGAGTCCGGCTACGCACAGGAAGGCGATTCCTGGCGGACCCCGGAGTTCATTTCGCTTGACAGGTTGGTGGCGAGCGTACCGTAATGCCGGCCATCCGTCCGGTTCCCTATACAACGCTCGTGAGAATTTTCGAGCGGGATGGATTTACTTTCCACCGCCAGCACGGTGACCATCTCATCTACACTAAGCCCGGCGTGAAGCGCCCCGCTCGTGATTCCCATCTATCAGGAAGTTCCTGTTTTCATCATCAAGAATCTCCTGCGCACCTCGGGCATGAGCCGGGAACGGTACTTCGAGCTCCTCTAGTCCTCGTGGAGTTCTGTGATTGAGGAACTCCAGGAAGGTAGAAAAACTTGTGAGCACTCCACGTCCGCTGATCCTCATCATCCTCGATGGCTGGGGCTATGCTGCGCCGTCCAAGGCGAATGCCATCTCGCTGGCGCGCAAGCCCAACTACGATCGGCTGCTCGCCGAATTTCCCAACACGCTGATCCACACCAGCGGGCGCTTCGTGGGGCTGCCTACCGGGCAGATGGGCAACAGCGAAGTCGGACATCTGAACATCGGCGCCGGGCGCGTGGTGTACATGGACATCACCAAGATTGATCTCATGATCGAGAATGGTGAATTCTTTTCCAATCCGGCACTGGTCGAGGCCATGAAGACGGCGCGGACAGGCGACCGTCGTCTGCATCTTTTCGGACTGCTCTCCGACGGCGGCGTGCATTCGCACCAGAACCATCTTTACGCACTGCTGCGCATGGCCAAGCAAAACGGCGTGGAACGCGTCTTCGTGCACGGGTTCATGGATGGGCGCGACACGCTGCCGACCAACGGCGCGGGCTACATCGAGCAGTTGCAGCAAAAGATGCGCGAGTACAATGTCGGGCAAATCGCCAGCGTCAGCGGGCGCTACTACGCCATGGACCGCGACCAGAAATGGGAGCGCGAAAAGAAGGCCTTTGACGCAATGGTGTATGGGGAAGCGGAAGGCGGCCGCCACAGCGACCCGGTGCAGGGCGTGAAGGATTCTTACAACCGGGGACTGACTGACGAGTTCACCATTCCGTTTGTCGTCATGGATGATCGCGCCGAACCCGTGGGCACCATTCGCGACGGTGATGTTTGCATCAACTTCAATTTTCGCGCTGATCGCGCGCGGCAAATCACGCGCTGCCTGGCGCGCAACAGCCATTTCACGCCGCAGGACGGGCGCGACCTGGAAGGCTGGGAAGATCTTGACCGCATTATCCCGCGCGAGCGCGTCCCCAAAGACCTGACCTACATCTGCATGACGCGCTATGACAAGAACTTTACCCTGCCAGTGGTGTCGCCGCCCGAGTCACTCACCAACATTCTGGCGAACGTGATGGCTGACCGTAACCTGCGCAATCTGCGTGTGGCCGAGACCGAAAAGTACGCCCACGTGACCTACTTCTTTAACGGCGGGATCGAGAAGCCATTCCCCGGCGAGGAGCGCGTGATGGTGCAGTCGCCCAAGGTCGCAACCTACGATCTGAAGCCGGAGATGTCGGCGCAGGGAGTTGCCGATGCGGTGGTGAAGGCGATCGCCGATAATACCTTCGACGTGATGGTGGTGAATTTTGCCAACGCCGATATGGTGGGGCACTCGGGCAAGATTCCGCCGACGATTACGGCGGTCGAAACCGTTGACGGCTGTCTGGGGCAGATTTATGCGGCCCTGCGTCAACGTGGCGGGGCCATGATTGTCACCGCTGACCACGGCAACGCCGAGCAGATGATCGATCCCGCGACGGGCGGCCCGCAGACGGCGCACACCACCAATCCTGTGCCCTTCATCGTGGCGGCACAATATGCGGTCACCCCAGACCAGTTCAAGGGAGACGTGCGACGATTCACGCTGCGTCCCGACGGCGCGCTGCAAGACATTGCTCCGACCATGCTGGGGATTCTCGGTCTGCCGCAACCGAAGGAAATGACGGGACATGATCTGCGGGTGTTTGCCAAAAGCGAAGCGCAGAAGTGATCACCACAGAGGCACAGAGACACAGAGACACAGAGAATTTAAAATTTTGCGACCCGCAAATCCGCTAGCAATATGTGGTTGAATATCCGCGGAGCTCACCCTGAAGGTCTCATGGTGAAAACAGGAAAGTCCTCTGTGTCTCTGTGCCTCTGTGGTAAATAATTCTCGTGAAGCTTCTCATCGCCCTCCATCACCGCTTTCCGCTCTGGCGGGTCCCACCATGGTTCACCGAGCGGCTGCGGCGCGATTTTCCGCAACTCGAGGTGGTGCATCTGCCCGACTACGATCGGGTGACAGAAGAAATCGCCGACGCCGACATCGCGATCTCGTGGTCGCTGCGCGGAGAACAAATCACGACAGCCAGGAAACTGCGATGGATCCATTCGACGGCCGCAGCCGTCCATCACCTTATGACGCCCGAACTGCTGGCCAGCGATATCGTGGTGACCAACGCGCGCGATGTCCACGGGCCGGTGGTTGCCGAACACGCGATCGCGCTGGCCTTTGCGCTCGCCAAACGATTGCCGCAGGCAGTGCGGTATCAGCAGGAAAAACACTGGGCGCAGGACGACCTATGGGACGGGCAGCCTCGGCCGCGCGAATTGAAGGGCGCCACCATGACCATCGTCGGCCTGGGCGCCATCGGCGCGCCGCTGGCGCGTCTGGCGAAATCGCTGGGCATGCGCGTGATCGGTGTGCGCGAGCATCCGCAGCGGAGAAGTGAAGTGGCGGATGCGGTGTACGGTTTTGACGAACTTGACCAGGCGTTGGGTGAGGGCGATTTTGTGGTGCTGGCGGTCCCTATCACTCCCAAGACCCGCCACCTGATGGATGCCGGGCGTCTGGCTCGGCTGAAGCCGGATGCCTACCTGATCAACGTGGGCCGTGGGGTTCTGGTTGACGAAGCTGCTCTGGTAGATGCTCTGCGCGCGAAGAGCTTCGGCGGCGCGGCGCTCGATGTCACCGCCGAGGAGCCGCTTCCGCCCGAATCTCCGCTGTGGGAGATGGAGAATGTTTTGATCACGCCTCACATCGCTGGATTGACGGAAAAGATGTGGGAGCGCCATTACGAGCAGTACACGAAGAACCTGCGGCGGTTTCTTGCCGGGGATACGTTGCTGTGGATGGTGGACAAGGCGAAGGGATATTGACAGAAGCATTCAGCACTCAGCACTCAGCATTCAGCGATCACATGTGTACCGCCTTAATCACGCCACTGCAAATGAGGTGCGGGACTAGATAGATTGTTGAAAATTCTTCGTGTGGTGAGACAATTGGCTTCGTGAAGCCCCCGGATACACCGCCGCCGCCGCATCCCGGACCCTTTCGCCTGATGAAGGTCAACCCTGGATTTGCTGGCATTCTCATAGCGGCCGGTGTCGTGACTGTAGTCGTCGTTGGTCTTCCCATCGCAAGATGGTTTTTGATTGGTGCCCTACTCGTGGGCGGCGCAATTGCTTTCATTCTTCATCTCAGGGACTAGCTGTTGCTAATTGCTGCCTCTCCCGCCGGGACAGTGAAGTGAAATACCGAGCCACTGCCGAGTTGTGAGGTAACGCCGATGGTCCCGCCGTGCGCTTCCACGATGGCCTTGGCGATGGCGAGTCCCATGCCCGTGCCTTGCACCCGATAACGCTGATCGCGTCCGCGATAAAACTTCTCGAAGATGAGCGACTGCTCCATATCATCAATGCCGGGGCCGCGATCGGCGACGCTGATGCTCACCATTTTTCCGGCGGGTTCGGCGCTGATGGTAATCGGCGTTCCGGCGGGCGAGTACTTGGCGGCATTCTCCAGCAACTGCTCCAGCACTTCGGCAATGCGCTCCAAATCAATGCGGACGGGCGGCAACGACTCGGGAAGGCACAGCTTGACCTCGCGTCCCGCCAGCCCCTGCTTTGCTTCTTCCAGTGCCCTTTCGACCACCCGGCGAACCGGATAGGTCTCACGACGTAACTCCACTTGCTGGGCGTCGAGTTGCGCCATCTCCGCCGCCTCGCCCACCAGACGGTTAAGCCGGTCGGTTTCCTCGTCGATCACGGTGAGCAGCTCCCGCTGCCCTTCGGAATCGATTGGCGACGGCGAAAGCAGCGTGGTTACCGAAGCTTTGATGGAGGTGAGAGGAGTCCGGAATTCATGGGTGACACTATCCAGCAGGGCGGAACGAAGTTGTTCGCTTTCGCGGGCGGCCTCGGCGCGGGTGAGAGTTTCTACGGCGCCTGCGCGCTCGATCGAAATCGCGATTAAGCTGCCGACTGCCTCCAGAGTTTCGCGCGACAGGACGGCGCCCTCCAGTCCCAGGCTGCCCACCGGCCGGACGCCCACGCGCAGAGGCACGAAGCACAATTGCTTTTCCACATCCATGACCAGCTCGCCGCGGCCGCTTACCGACTCCAGCTCTTCCTGGCTGAGTTCGGGGTGGTCAACGCCAGTGCGATACACCTCTTTGCGCTTGGGTAAATACATCGCCGCCGCTTTCAGGCCGAAGGCTTCGAGCACGTACGATGGGATGGAATTCAGCAACTCCATCACATTATCGGTGGCCAGCAATTGCTGGCTGAGGGAGTACAGCCGCTCCACTTCTTTGCGGCGGCGGGTGGCGTTGAGCATCTCGCGCCGGGCCCGTTCGGAAAGCCGGCTGGCTACGATAGCGCTGGTCAGAAAAGCCAGCAACGCAATCCAATTCTGCGGTTCGGCGATGGTGAAAGTATGAAGCGGCGGAAGGAAATAGTAATTGAACGCCAGCGTGGCCACCACGGCCGTGGTGATAGCAATGGTCAGTCCCCAGCGGCTGGCTAACAACAGCACCACCAGCAAGAAGGTAAGCGCCACGGTCGTCGGATTCACGTTGGGCAGACGGCGATAGGCCCACGCCACGATGGCGATCGTTCCCATCGCGACCGCATAGTGATAGAAAGCGGTCTTTATGCGCTGCGAAGCGAGAGCAAAAGAATGCCGCCCAGCCTGCCCGGGTTCCAATGGTCGTGGAATCACGCCTTGATTGTATCGAATCGACTTTTTCAGCCTGCTGCCGCAGAATAGTTGCGCCATGCAAAAAACTCCCGCGGAATGGTTAGAGGAGACAGCGCCGGCGAAAAAGGCCGGTGTCTTCAAGCTGTTCCTGGGGTACGCGCCGGGTGTAGGCAAGACCTATGCCATGCTGAGCGAGGCCATCCGGCGGAAAAGTCGCGGCGAAGATGTGGTCATCGGGGTGATCGAGACGCACGGACGCAAGGCGACGCAGGAAATTGCCTCGCGCTTGGAGGCGGTGCCGCGCAGAAAGATCGACTACAAAGGAACACTCTTTGAAGAGATGGACGTGGACGCCATTCTGGCCCGCCATCCGCAAGTCGTGCTGGTGGACGAACTGGCCCACACCAACATTGAGGGCAGCAAGCACCACAAACGCTACGAAGATGTTTTCGAATTGCTCGACAACAAGATCGACGTGGTCTCCACCATGAACGTGCAGCATCTGGAAAGTGTTACGCCGATGGTGCACAAAATCACCGGCGTGCTGGTGCGCGAGACCGTGCCCGACTGGGTTTTGAAGCGAGTCGATGAGATTGTAATGGTGGATGTTACGCCGGAAGCGCTGCAGACGCGGATGCGCCGCGGCGATATCTATCCCATGGAGCGCGTGGACCGCGCCCTGGGGAACTTCTTCCGCTCCAGTAATCTGATTGCCTTGCGTGAAGTCGCCCTGCGGCACGTGGCGCAGGTGGTGGACCGCAGCCTGGAACCCTATCTGGAGAGCGAAGGCCCGTCCAGCCGCGACTTGAACGTAGCGGAGCGCATTGGAGTCGGCGTCAGTTCCAATCCGGCGGCGCAGTATCTGGTGGCCAGGGCCTCACGCATGGCGCAGGCGATCAATGGGGAACTGTACGTCTTGTATGTCGATACGGGAGTGGATGGCGACGACCCGGAGAGAGAGCGTTCGCTGCAGGCGAATCTTCATTTTGCCGAGAACCTGGGAGCAAAGATTGTGCGGCTCAAGGGCAAGGACGTTGCCAAAGTCATGGCGGAGTTCGTCCGCGAGAAGCACATCACGCAAATGATTTTCGGGCACTCCGCCACCAGCGGCTGGCGCAAGTATCTGTTCATGTCGGCGGTGCATCGCTTCCTTCGCGACGCGCCGGCGGTGGACGTTCACATCGTGAAACAGCAGCCCAATTGAAGTTTCGAGTTTCGAGTTTCTAGTTTCAAGTAGTGGATTTGGAGTGAAAGTCCAATTGAAGTTGCTAGTTTCAAGTTGGTGGATTCGCATGGAGTTCTTATGTCTTGTTCATATCGAGATGTCCGAATGCTGAGTGGATTAATGGGGTCGCTAGACTCATAACTCGAAACTCGAAACCTGAAACTCGAAACTGCACTCAAGATGTATACGCGTCCGCACATTCTAGTCGTTGACGATGAGCCGCAAATCACGCGAGTGTTGCGGACTAGCCTCAATGCTCAAGGCTACGAAATCCGCGTGGCCAATGACGGTGAAACCGCGCTGGAGATTGTGAAAGACTTCGCGCCCGACCTGGTCATCACCGATCTGGCCATGCCTAACATGAACGGCATTGAGCTATGCCGCCGATTGCGCAAGATGTCGCAAGTCCCCATCCTGGTGCTTTCGGTGCGCGGCGAAGAGCGCGCCAAGATTGAAGCGCTCGACTCTGGCGCCGATGACTACGTGACCAAACCCTTCAGCACCGGTGAGCTGTTGGCGAGAATTCGTGCGGCGCTCCGGCGTTCCCCACCGAGCAGCAGCGAGCCGCAAACCAAGATTGACCTGGGTGATTTCCACATCGATCTCGACGCGCATTCGGTTGGGGTCGGGGGCAAAGAAGTGCGGCTGACGCCCAAGGAATTCGATGTGCTGGCATACATGGCGCAACATCCGCGCAAGGTATTGACGCACCGCGCAATCTTGAATGCGGTGTGGGGCAGCAACAGCGTTGAGCAAAACGAATATCTACGGGTCTTTGTTGGCCAGTTGCGCAAGAAGCTGGAGCCTGACGCCAGCTCACCGAAATATATCCTGACCGAGCCGTGGGTGGGATACCGCTTCGAGCCGGGCGACTGACGCAAAGCGATCACCGATTCGTGCCGCCGGGTTTTGTATAATCGTTGGTTTGCACCCCATCGCTCAGGAGAATCTGTTGCCGCAGGCGGAAATTGGCATCATTGGCGGAAGCGGTCTGTATTCCATGCCGGGGCTCACCGACGTGCGCGAAGTGGCGCTGGAGACCCCATTTGGAGCGCCTTCCGACGCCTACGTGCTTGGTACCCTGGCAGGTCGAAGCGTCGCTTTTCTGGCGCGGCACGCTCGCGGACATCGTTTCATGCCGACCGAGCTGAATTATCGCGCCAACATTTACGGGTTCAAACAACTTGGGGTGTCGCGGATTATTTCCCTGTCTGCTGTGGGCTCGCTGAAAGAAGAGCACCGGCCGCTCGACTTTGTCATTCCCGATCAGTTTGTCGATCGCACGCGCCATCGTGTCGACACGTTTTTTGGCGACGGACTGGTTGTACATGTCGGATTGGGGCATCCGGTTTGCGCGGAAGAAGCCGGCGTGCTGGCCGAGGCTTGCCGTCGCGCCGGTGTGAATGTGAAGCGGGGCGGCACCTACCTCAACATGGAAGGTCCGCAGTTCTCGACGAAAGCTGAGTCCAATTTGTATCGCAGTTGGGGCATGGACGTGATCGGCATGACCAACCTCACGGAGGCCAGGCTGGCCCGGGAGGCCGAGCTGTGCTACGTCACCGTCGCCATGGTGACGGATTACGATTGCTGGCATGAGGAGCACGATCACGTCAGCGTGGACCAGATTATTGCGGTGCTGCTGAAGAACGCAGAGCATGCGTGCGACGTGGTGCGGGAAGCCGTGGCGGCGATGCCGAAGACGTGTGGTTGCAAGTGCGGTTCGGCGTTGAAGAATGCCATCATCACGCAGAAGGACGCGGTGCCTGCCGGCACGCTGCAACGCCTGCAACTTCTGGTTGGCAAGTATTTCAACTCTGAAGAGAAAGCGGGAACATAGGATTGTCCATTCTTGTGGTCGGTTCGGTCGCATTCGATACCCTCAAAACTGCTTACGGCGAGCGCCAGAAGATCCTGGGTGGCGCGGCGACGTACTTCTCTCTGTCGGCCAGCTACTTTACTGATGTTCGCGTGATTGCGGTGGTAGGCGAGGACTTCACCGCCGAGAACGAGGCCGTGATGACCCGTCGCGGGATCGACACGCGCGGAATTCAGCATGCCAAAGGCAAGACCTTTCACTGGACCGGCGAGTATGGCGAAAACCTGAACGAAGCAAAGACGCTGAACACGGAGTTGAATGTTTTTGAGAGCTTTCAGCCGCAAATTCCGGCCGCGTACAACGACTCGGACTTCCTGTTTCTGGCGAACATCGATCCGACGCTGCAAACGCGCGTGCGCGACGCCATGCGTGGCGTGAAGCTGGTAGGCGGCGACACCATGAACTTCTGGATCAGCGGACAGCGGGAAAAGCTGGGCGAGATGTTGAAGCGGGTGGACATTCTGCTGATCAACGACGGCGAAGCCAAGATGCTGGCGGGTGATAACAGCCTGCCGCGGGCGGCCCGCAAGGTGCTGCAACTGGGGCCGCGGGCGTTGGTCATCAAGCATGGTGAGTATGGCGCGACCATTTTCTTTGGGGACGGGGAATTCGGGGCAGGGAATCATCCGTTTCGCGCTCCGGCATTGCCGTTGGACGAAGTGCGCGATCCCACCGGAGCCGGTGACAGTTTTGCCGGGGGCTTCATGGGCTATATCGCCTCGCAGGGTGAGATAAGCCGTCGAGTGCTCAAACACGCCATGTTCTATGGCAGCGTGATGGGCTCGTTTTCGGTGGAACGGTTTGGCACGGAGCGACTGCAATCGCTCACTCGCGAAGAGATCGACGAGCGGTTTAAGATCTTCCGCGAGCTGACGCATCTGGACTAGGGCCACGAAGGCTTCTGACGAATTGGTGGATGAGCTGTCAAAAAACAGTGCTTTCTGCTTCGAGAAGACGGTAAACTTCAAACTATGGATGTGCACATGACTCCCGAAACGGAAGCCAAACTGAACCAGCTTGCGGAGCGCACCCACAGGCGCAAAGAAGAACTGCTGGACGAAGCGGTGGATCACCTGATTGCTTACAACGAGTGGTTCGAGCGCAAAGTAAAGAACAGTTTGGCGGTGGCGGAACGAGGCGGAACGGTTCCGGACGAAGATGTCCGCGCGTGGGTCGAGCAACGAGAACGTACCTAAGTGCGAATCGAATGGTCGACGAGCGCAGTCTCGGACCTGAAAGCAATTTCTGGATACATCGAAGGGGATCGCAACCTGGAGATTGCGAACCGGATTACGCGAACGATTTACGACGCGGTACAAAGCTTGCGAAGATGCCAAATCGTGGGCGCGAAGGACGTGTCAACGACACACGTGAGCTGCTGGTTCCGCGCCTTCCCTACATTGTGGTTTACAGAGTTCTCCAGCAGCGAGTCTGGGTTCTCAATATTGTGCATGGGGCACGGAGATGGCCGTAAAGGCGAAGTCACTCCATACAGGCCATAAGTGTGAGGGGATCGAATCGTACGCCCGAGTATCAAACCTTCCAACAAGAGCGGCGTGAGGCGCTCTTCACGCTGCTCATCGGCGTGCTCTCGATAGCTGCGCTTTTCTCCTACTACGCCCATCGGCAACTGCTGCTTTACGGTGACGCTGTCGCGCACATCAACATTGCGCGCCGTGTGGTGGACAACCGACATCCGCTGCAATCGTACGGGCAACTGGGCACCGTGTGGTTGCCCCTGCAACACGTTGCCATGCTGCCGTTCGTATGGATTGACGCCCTCTGGCGCAGCGGCATTGCCGGAGCCATTCCCAGCATGGTGGCGTACATTTTGGGGACGCTGGGAGTATTTCGCCTGGTGAGAGGACGCGCGGCGGCCACGGCCGCCTGTTGCGCTGCAGCCATTTACGCGCTTAATCCGAACCTGCTCTACCTGCAGACCACAGCGATGAATGAGCCGATCTTCCTCGCGTTCTTCATCTGGACGTTGGTCTATCTCGACGAATTCCTGCGCGCCACCTCGGCACAAGCGATCGGCACTCCCGGAATGCCGTCGCGCATGAAGCCCGAACGCGCGCTCCAAGCCTGCGGAATAACTCTGGCTGGCGGGGCTTATACGCGGTACGACGGATGGTTTGTTGCTACGGTTGTAATTGTCGTAATTCTCGGCATTTTCGCGCGCTGGTGGCGGCGGGCGGAGGACAACGCGCAGCGAAAGCCGATGCTGAAATCGCTGGTTGAAGTTCTAGTGCTGAATGCGCTGGTTCCGGTGTACTGGTTTGTGTACACGTACTGTGTGTCAGGCTATGGACTTGATTTCCTGAATGGCCCTTATTCGGCTAAAGCCATCGCGCTGCGAACGACGGCCCAGGGTGCGCACCCCTATCCGGGGCAGCACGATTTGTTCACCTCCGCACTGTACTTTTTGAAATCAGCCAAGCTGAATGTGGGAGCAGCCTTCTGGGGACAGGCGCTTTTTGCGCTGGCGCTGGCTGGGACAATCATGGCGGTGTGGAAGTTCCGCCGCTACGGTTTGTTCCTGTTGCTCTGGCTCCCGCTCGCGTTCTACGCGCTTTCCATCGCCTCCGGCAGTGTGCCTATCTATCTGCCGGTGTGGTACCCGTTCTCGTATTACAACGTGCGCTACGGACTTGAACTGCTTCCCGTGTTTGCAGTTTTTATCGCCGTACTGACGGACTTCATCCTGCAGCGGTTGCATGGATCGGCGGGCCGGATTGCGGTGGCAGTAATGATGGCGGTTGTAGCGGGCGGCTATGCATCGGTCTATCGTCAAACCCCGATCACGTTACGAGAAGCACAAGCGAACTCCGCGGGCCGCACCGTGATGGAACGCGCACTGGCCGGATCTCTTGAGGGATTGCCACACTCAGCGACGCTGTTGATGTATGGAGCCGAGTACCCTGGCGCTCTGCAGCGGGCGGGAATTCCGTGGCGGCGAATCATATCCGAGGGTGAGCATCCGGACTGGGATTGGGCGCTGCTGGATCCGGCGCGATATGCGGACTACGTGATTGCCTGTCAGGGCGATCCGGTGTGGGCGGCGGTGCGAAGCCAGCCGGCACAATTGACGGAAGTGCTGTCCATCCGCGTTCCCGGCCAATCGCGCTGCACGGTGTACAAACGCGGGCGACAGTAATGTCGGCCTTACCGTAAATTTTGGAAATCCTCCTGCGTAATGCCAAGCTTGACGGAGTATCTTGAAGAACAACGGAGGCCCGATCTCGCGTCCTCCGTGAATTGGAATGGTGACGCCGCGCCCATCAGGATGGTTCCAACGTTCGTGGCTGCCGGTCTGCCTTGTCAGCGAAAAGCCGAGCTTACGCGCTGCGTTCTGGAAGTCGCGGGCGGTGCTGCTAGGCCTGTACGATTTCGGTAGTGTCGGCGGGTAAGGGGACGCCCTTTTCCCGATACTCCTCTGCGATCATCTGGAAAACGTCGGCTAATTCCCTCAGTGCCTCTTCGCGGGTCGGCATCAGCGCGTAGCACCCTGGGATGGCGGGAATTTCTGCAACCCACGCGCCGTCTGGCTGACGGTACAAGACCGTTTTATAGTCCTCGAGCTTCATGGCTGGCCCTCGATTTGGCTCACAGTTTATCACGCAGGCATCTCCGACAGCCGTATCGACCGCCCTTCCAGAATGCGCCTGCCAATCCTTCTATCCGCGCCGTTTGTTACAATCCGCGCATTGAGTCCAAATGAAATGGCGAGCCTTCCGTTCGTTAAAGCGACCGCTTGCGGCAACGATTTTCTGGTCGTCGACTTTGCCCACGCGCCCAGCGATATCTATGCTTTCACCAGGCGCATCTGCGATCGGCATAATGGTGTCGGCGCTGATGGAGTGGAGTGGGTACTGCCGGCAACCGACGCGGACCTGCGGCTGCGATTGTTGAACGCCGATGGTTCGGAGGCGGAAATCTCGGGCAATGGAACGCGCTGCGTGGCGGCCTGGTACTGCGACCAGAACCATTGCAACTCGGTCGTCATTCGTACCGGCGCCGGACTGAAGACCTGCGAGCTGACCGCCCGCGACGGAAATAATTTCGAGTTTCGCAGTTCCATGGGCGCGCCGGAGGTGGGTGATGAGTTCTGCATCAAGCTCACCTATGGAGAGTTTTGCGGTATTCCCGTGTCCATGGGCAATCCTCATTACGTGGTTCATGTGCCCGAATTTGACCTGGGTTGGCAGGCGGTGGCGCAACAAATCTCAACTCATCACGACTTCAAGTATGGGATGAATGTTGAGCTGGTAAAGATCTTGAATAAAAGTGATATTGAAGTGCGCTTCTGCGAGCGCGGGGTGGGCGAAACCATGTCTTCCGGCACGGGTTCTTGCGCGGCCGCGGTAGCCTCCATCCACGCCGGGAAAGTGAAGTCGCCGGTGCGAGTGCATGCTCAGGGTGGAACGCAAACTGTCGAATGGAACACAGAAGTGTTTCTCTACGGTCCCGCGACGCTACTCTGCCGGGGCGAGTTTTTCATTTAAGATAAGCCATCCTGATGATCTCGTCCGCACAACCTGAACGCTTACGTCCTGCCGCGTTGCGGCCAGGCGACACCGTCGGCATTATCGCGCCGGCAAGCGGATTTCGGCGCGAAGATTTTGAGGCCGGATGTGCCAGGCTTTGCCAACTCGGCTACCGGCCCTTTTATCTGCCTTCAATTTTTGAACGCGACCTCTATTTTGCGGGCTCGCTGGAGCGGCGGCTCAGCGAATTGCATGAGATGTTCAGCCGGGCCGAAGTGCGGGCGATTCTGTGCGCACGCGGAGGCTATGGTTGCAACTATCTGCTGCCGCATCTTGACCTGGAACTCATCCGCGCCAACCCAAAGATTTTTGCCGGCTGCAGCGATGTGACCACCTTGCTCACCTACTTGTTCGACCGCACCGGATTGGTTACCTTTCATGCGCCCATGGTCGCGGGAGATTTCTCACGACCCAACGGGATTGATACGGATGCGTGGTCGGCAGTGGTGTCGTCCGGAAAGCCCTACCCGCGGACGTTTGGCCCCGATGAAGTTCAGCCGCTGATTGAAGGCGATGCTGAGGGCACGCTTTATGGCGGCTGTTTGTCGTTACTTTGCGCGTCGCTGGGCACTCCGTATGAGATCCACACGAAGGGGAAGATTCTGTTTGTGGAGGACCGTGGAGAAAAGCCATACCAGATCGATCGCATGCTGATGCAGCTGAAACTTGCGGGAAAGTTCGACGCGGTGAACGGAATTATTTTTGGCGAGATGCTCGACTGCGGCCAGCAGAGCGCTACGGACCTCACCCTTCGGGATATCGTGGTCCGTATTCTTGGTGAGCTTAAAGTTCCGATCGCGTTTGGACTTAGATCGGGACACGTGTCCAGCGAGAGTTTTACGCTGCCGTTTGGAGTGAACGCGACGCTAAGCGTCAGAGAGAACGTCGCACTGAAGATTGACGCCGCAGTGCAGGCTGAGTCACCAGCATCCGTCCGAGTGTCGCACTCATGAAACCGAAGCATATCCACCTGATTGGCATTTGCGGCACGGCAATGGCCTCGCTCGCCGGGATGCTCAAGCAGCGCGGCTTTCACGTCACCGGATCAGACAATGCCGCATATCCTCCGATGTCAGACTTTCTGGCCACGCTGAACATCCCCATTTTGCAGCCATTCAGCGAAGGCAACCTGCAGCCTGAGCCTGACCTGGTGGTGGTGGGCAATGCCATATCGCGCGGCAACCTGGAACTGGAGTATGTACTCGACCGGCGGATTCTGTTCGAATCCATGTCTCGCGTCTTGCACGACGAATTTCTAGTGGGCCGCGAACGACTCGTAGTCGCTGGTACGCACGGGAAGACGACCACCTCTTCGATGCTGGCGTGGCTGTTCCACCAGGCGGGACGTGCGCCCAGTTTCCTGATCGGCGGAATCCCGGAGAATTTTGGCAGTTCGTTTGCTTTGGGCGCAGGACGGGAGTTCATTCTGGAGGGCGACGAATACGACACCGCATTCTTCGACAAGGGGCCGAAGTTTCTGCACTACTTTCCTGATGCCGTGGTGCTCACGTCGGTCGAGTTCGACCACGCCGACATTTACCAGAACCTTGACGAAGTAAAGACGGCGTTCGCGCGCCTGGTGAATTTGGTCCCGCGTCGAGGACTCCTGGTCGCATGGGACGGGCATTCCAATGTTGACGAATGTGTGGGCCGCGCATTCTGCCGGGTCGAACGCTATGGATTCCACGAGCAATCGAAATGGCGCGTGGTTGATGTGGAATACACGCGTGCCGTTACAAGCTGGCGCCTGTTACGCGATGGCGAACCGTGGGGCGAATTTGCCTTTTCTCTGGCAGGCGAATACAACGTACTGAACGCGACCGCAGCAGCGGCGCTGGCCGCGGACTACGGTATTGCAGTGGAGGCAATTGCCGAGGGATTACGCAGCTTCCGGAGCGTGAAGCGGCGGCTGGAGGTCACCGCCGAGATCCACGGGATCACCATCATCGACGATTTTGCTCACCATCCTACCGCCATCGCGGAGACGCTTAAGGCGCTGCGCACGCGTTATGCCGGCAGGCGTCTGTGGGCAATTCTCGAACCCCGGTCCAACACGCTCCGGCGCAAGGTCTTCCAGGATGAGTTAGCGCGCAGTCTTTCCATAGCTGACGAAGTGGTGGTGGCGGCCATCTTCAAGTCGGAAGCCATTCCCGAGCATGAGCGACTGGATGCCGCCGCAGTGATTGCGAAGTTGCGCGCGGCGGGAAAGCCGGCGCGGCTGCTGGATACCGCCGACGCGATCGTGGATTCGATCGCGCCCGAACTGCGGACGGGAGACGTGGTTGCCATTCTGTCCAACGGAGGATTCGCCGGAATTTACGAGAAGCTGCCGGCAAGGCTCAGGGCCCGCACTGAGGTCTCGACGCCAGCGTGACCCCGCCGCGTTTTGCAGTGCTCGCGATGGCGTTGCTGAGCTGCTTGTGTCCTGGCGCTCGCGCCTCCGCGGCCACGCCTGTAAGTTGCAGCGCTCCAGTCAGTGCTCAGCCTCAACCAACCGAGTATTTCGTTTCCCTGGCCGATCATGCCGAACACCTTGCCCATGTGAGCATCAGACTGCCGCAAGGGGCGCGCACGCTTGCAATGCCAGTGTGGAACGCGTTGTATCAGGTGCGCAATTTTGCCGCGAACGTGATGGATGTGCGCGCGCAAGATGCTTCTGGCGCGGCTGCGCAAGTCCGCAAGACCACCACCAGTGAGTGGACAGTCACGGCCCCGCCGGGTTGTGCTGTGGTCAGCTACGATATCCACCTCGATGTTCCCGGTCCTTTCGGCAGCTCGCTTAGCGCCGACGGAGGCTTCTTCAATTGGGCGATGGTGCTGATGTATGCTCCCGCGTTGCGCTCGGAACCGGTGAGCATCCGGCTACTCGACGTTCCCGCCACCTGGGGCCTGCGCGATGTTCATGTGCTGGGAGGCGCTGAGCCCGGACAAGCCGAGCCGATCACCGGCGTGGCCCATAATTACGACGAACTGGCGGACAGCCCAGTTGAGATGGGAGCGTTTCGCCAGTCGCAATTTCGGCAAGACGGAGCGATATACCACATTGTGGTAGATGACAATCCTCTCGACTACGATATGGCGAAGCTCGACGAGGTGCTGGGCCGCGTGACCCACGCCGCCGTGGACTGGATGCAAGACCGTCCCTACGAGGAGTACACATTTCTTTATCACCTGCCACGCGGGCCCGGGGGCGGAGGCATGGAACACGCTTACGGCGCTGCCATTGAAGTGAGCGCGAACGAGCTGCGCGAGTCTTTGCTGCCACTCGCCAGTGTGAGCGCGCATGAGTTTTTCCACTTGTGGAATGTGAAGCGTATCCGGCCTCAGTCGTTGGAGCCAATCGATTATCAGCACGAAAACGACACGCGCGCTCTCTGGTTCAGCGAAGGCGTAACCAGTACTGTGGCAAACATACTGCTGGCGCGCGCAGGATTGATCGATGAGAAGAGTTACCTACTGAGCGTATCGGACGAAATTACGGTACTGCAACGGCGTTCCGCGCATCGTTGGCAATCGGCGGAGGAGTCAAGTCTCGATGCCTGGTTTGAAGGCTATGCGTATTACCGGTCGCCCGAACGGAGCATCAGCTATTACAACAAGGGTGAGCTTCTGGGCACTCTTTTGGATTTACGGATTCGCCAGATGACACGCGGAGAAAAATCGTTGCGCGATCTGCTGCAGTGGATGAATGAACATTATGCCAGGCAGCATCAGTTCTTTCCCGATTCCCAAGGAGTGGAGGAAGCGGCGGAGGCGGTTGCGGGTAAGAGCTTTGCCGGATTCTTTCGTGACTACGTATCCGGAACGGAAGAAATTCCCTACGATGATTTTTTTCAGTTCGTGGGATTGCACTTAGTCGCGCAGACGGTAAAGGTGGGATCGGCCGGGTTCACGACCACAGCAAACCTGGGAGCGGAGCCGGAGGTGGCCCAGGTTGATCCGGACAGCAGCGCCGCCGTTGCCGGTATCACCAAGGGAGATCGCGTGGTCGCCATCGATGGAGAACCTGCCGATGGCTCGCTCGACTACCGACTCGCGCAGATGCTGCCGGGAAGGACCGTATATCTTCGCATTGAAAACCGAAAAGGCCAACATGATGTGAAGCTGAAACTCGGCCTGCGCGAGAAGCAGATATACAACCTCGAGGACGTGCCGTCGGTCACCCAGGAGCAGCGTGCCCATCGCAAAGCATGGATCCAGGGTGACGATGAGAGCAAAGGAGCGCCTTGATCCGCGCACTCATCCTGCTGACGTTCTGGGGCGTGTCTATTCTTATTGCGGGCCCCGTGCTGCTTTTGTATGCGCTAGTCAGTGGGAACATCAATCCGCTTTACAACATATCGAACCGGCTGGCGATATCTGGCGTTCGCCTGGTCGGGGTGAAGATTAACATTCGCGGCAGGGAGAACCTGGAGGCGGGGCGCAATTACATCTTCATGGCGAACCACACTTCGAACCTGGATCCGCCGGTCCTGCTCCCGGTGATTCCGGGCCGCTGTTCGGTGCTGGTGAAGAAGGAGCTGTTCCGCATTCCGATCCTCGGCACCGGCATGAAAATGGCATCGCTGGTGCCGGTAGATCGAAGCAATCGCGAGGCGGCCATCGAAAGCGTGAATGCGGCCACCGCGGTGTTGCGCCAGGGACTGCACATGCTTATTTTTCCCGAGGGCACGCGTTCCGCTGATGGCAAACTGTTGCCGTTCAAGAAGGGGCCGTTTCATTTGGCGATTGAGTCGGGAGTGTTTATCGTTCCGGTCACCATGCTCGGGACCTACGAGCTATGGCCGAAGGGGCATTTTGGCTTGCGGCCGGGAACGGTGACGGTGGTGTTTCACAAGCCCATCGATCCGCGCAGTTATCCTGATCGGGATGCGTTGATGAAGGCGGTTGCGCAAACGGTTGCCAGTGCATTGCCGGCGGAGCGACGCTGAAGATTTCGTCCTACTTTTTTTCGATCAGGCGCGCGGTGAGCACGGCGCCGTCGCGGTCGTCGTGGAGCTTGATTGGGAAAATCAGTACGTTCCAGTTCCAGTGCGGACTCTGTCTGGGCAGATGTGACGCTCCTTGGAAGCCGCGGCGGTCAATGTAGGTTTCGCGGGTGTCGGCCACGGTGGCCACGATGTCGCGCCACTCGTCTCCCATTTGCGGGAATTGTTCAAACAGGTTCTTGCCGACGAACCAAGCCCGTTTGTGTCCGTTCAAGGCCGCGAAGTAGTCGTTCACGAACTGCCAGGTCCCGTCCCGGTCGAGGATCTCCAAAACAATGTCTTCTCCCATGGCCATGGAGATGCGTGAGTAATAAAAATCGCGCGCGTCCACGACGACGGGACGGCCACGCTTCTTGGCCTCGAACGAACGCAGCGCGGAAACCAGGTCGTCCACCGAGCTATATCCCTTCAACAGGTGCATGTCGGCGATGCCGCCGAACTTGCGCTCCAGCGTCGCCGACAAGATGATGATCGGAACCTGGGGACGTTTGCGGCGCAGCGTCTCGGCAACGTCGGTGCCGAATTTGCCGGCTCCCAGGTGATAATCGAGAACTGCAATGTCGATACCTTGCAGTTTGGCTTCAGCCTCTTCGATGGAGCTGGAGGTCACTACCTGATAGCCCTTTTGCCGAAGTATGGCCGAGCGCAGCACCAGGTTGTCTTCGCGATCGTCGAGCAGCAGGACGCGGATGGGAGTGACAGTGACGGCCTGCGGACCGGCCTCTGGCGACGCTACCGAATTCGAAATATCTTCGTTCATCACTTAAGTTAGAAGCACCTTAGGGGTTCCCGGTAACCCAGTGTGTCGTTAATACTTATAAATCTAAACGCTGGCGTGTCAATCTTCTGACAAAGCAGCCGCGTCCTCTGCGTCAGCCAGGGCTTTTTGATCAGCCGGGCTCAGCGTAGATGGTGACACGTCAATCGTGACTTTGGCGATCGTTCCGGTGAACTTGTTATCGCCTTCCTTGTAGTCGTCGGACACCGCGGTTTCAGCGTCCATTCCAACGTCCGCGCCCTCGTCTCCCGAGAAGGCGAAGGGCACGGTCTTGGGAATATATCCTTGCGCCACCTGCTTTCCATCGACGAAGAGCATGCACTTGCCACCCGTTCCTGGCTTCGGCGCGTCGGGAATGAACTCGTACTTAATGACGTGCTTGCCCGCGGAAAGTGCCGAAGGATCGGCGATTTTGGTTCTCTCCACCCCAAAGTAGTTGTATTCATGATGGACCTTCCCGTCTTTCATGTAGAGGGTCCAGCCTGCGAACCTGCCACCTTGCGCGATGATCACGCCATTGGTGTTGCCGTCGTGCAATTCCACCGGTGCGGTGATCGTGTAATGACGGTTCTTCGTATTCATGAAGGCGTTCTCCATCATGCCCACCATCCCGGGATAGACGGTCAGTGTAGTGCGGTTTCCCATGAGGTCGGGCCGTCCCGCGAGCACGGGATTGAAGCGCTCCGACCGGCGGTCGTCGATGGGCAACACGTGATTGTGGATCGCCTGCTTCATGAAGAGGGCCTGCATTTCTTTCAGCTTCGCAGGGTTTGTTGCCGCAAGATCGTGGGCCTCGCTGAAATCGTCAGTGATATGGTAAAGCTCCCACACGTCCTCGGTGAGCGGCGGATTTTGCACCTGGATCCATGGAATGGAATGACGCGTCGCTGCGATCCATCCGTCGTGATAAATGCCCCGGTTGCCGAACATCTCGAAGTACTGCGTAGTGTGCGTCTCCTTGGCCTGGGGATTGTCGAAGCTATAGATCATCGAAGTTCCATCGAAAGGCCGCTGCACTGTCCCGTTCACGCTCCTGGGAAAAGGCAGGCCGGCTGCTTGTAGCACGGTCGGCGCAATATCGGTGACGTAAGTGAACTGCGAACGGATCTGCCCGTTGTCCTTGATGCGGGCCGGCCAATGGACCACCAATCCGTTTGTGGTCCCGCCATAGTGTGAGGCAATTTGCTTGGTCCATTGGAAGGGAGTGTCACCGGCCCATGCCCAGCCAATCGCATAATGAGGAAATGTACTTGGACCGCCCCACTCGTCCAGATGCGGCATATTGATCGCGGCGTTCTGGGCGAGACCGTTAAGCGCCATCATCTCGTTGTAGGCTCCCAACGGACCACCTTCCGCGCTGGCGCCGTTATCCCCGACAATGTAGAAGAACAGGGTATTGTCCATTACGCCCATCTCATTCAGAGTGTCCACCAGCCGCCCGATTTGCTCATCCGTGTGCTCGCCAAAGCCGGCGAAGGTTTCCATCTGCCGTTCTTCCAGCTTTTTCTCGTCGGGGGTTTGCGAGTCCCAGGAGGGAATCTCTTTTGGACGTGCGGTCAAGTCTGCATTGGCCGGAATGACACCCATTTGCTTCTGGCGCGCGTAGGTCTGCTGGTTCAGCTGGTCCCACCCCTGATCGAACTTTCCCTTGTAGCGTTCGATGTATTCCTTGAACACATGATGCGGTCCGTGAACTGCGCCGGGTGCGAAGTAAACGAAGAAAGGCTCGTCTGGCGTCAAGGCATGCTGCGCCTGCATCCAGTTGATTGCCTGATTGGTCAAGTCAACCGTGAGGTGGTAATTGGGATCGTGCGGCACTTCCACGCGGGCAGTGCCGTCAAACAAAGCGGGCACCCACTGATTGGTTTCGCCGCCGATGAACCCGTAGAACTTGTCGAAGCCCGAGTGGGTCGGCCAGCGGTCGTACGGCCCGGAGACAGAAACTTCCCAGGGCGGGGTCTCGTGATACTTACCGAATGCCGCGGTGCTGTAGCCGTTGAGACGTAGCATTTCGGCCAGCGGCGCCACGTTCAGGGGACGAATGCCGGTATTGCCGGGGAATGAGGTGGCCAGCTCTGCAATAGCGCCCGAGTTGGCAACGTGGTGGTTGCGTCCGGTCAGTAGAGCGTTGCGTGTCGGCGAACAGAGCGCTGTGGTGTGAAAGTTGTTGTAGCGCAGCCCATGGGCCGCCAGCGTGTCGAGCGTGTTCATGTGGATGGGCCCCCCAAACGCGCTGGACTGCCCAAAACCCATATCATCGAGCAACACGATAACGACGTTCGGAGCGCCTTTCGGCGCGGTGAGATCGAAACGCGGCGGCGCTTTGGCGTTACGGGCATCGAGTTCAGTGAACACCGGCGGCGGCGGTTCGGGAATAGGCAGGACGGTGCGGTCTAAAGCCTTCTGCTGGGACCAGCCCGGTTGCGCAATGGCGATAAAGATCAGGAGTTGTAAGACTGACGGTGAAACCCTCATCACAGCGTTCCTCCAGTCGAATTAATCGGGCATCTTACTCGAAAAAAGTGCCGTAGACGAGTGGAAACAACGCAGCAATCAGGGTTTGTTTGTTCCAGCGGAGGGATCATTTTTCTGGTTGGCCATGATCGCCCGGACCGCTTTGGCAATTTCTGGGAGTTTAGTGAATAGGGCGACGGCTCGCAACCATTCTTTGTGGTCGAACGCGGGAGACCCGCTGACCACAGACCCGGCGGGAATGTCTCCGTGAGTTCCAGCCTGGGCGGTCACGACTACGTCATCGCCAATATTGCAGTGACCGGCGACGCCTACCTGGCCGGCAAGGATGACTTTCTTGCCCACCACGGTTGAGCCGGCCAGTCCCACCTGGGAGCACAGAAGAGTGTGCTCGCCGACCTCTGAGCCGTGGCCAACCTGCACCAGGTTGTCGATCTTAACCCCGCGCCCAATACGGGTTTCGCCAACGCTGGCGCGGTCCACGCAGGAGTTCGCCTGCACTTCAACATCGTTTTCCAGCACCGTGGGACCGGATTGGGTGATCTTTTCCCAACCCTCGCCGTCGCGGGCAAAGCCAAATCCGTCGCATCCCACAACCGCCCCATTCTGCAGGATGACGTGGTCGCCGAGGATACAGTTTTCGCGCACGACAGCGTGGGCATGCGCGAAGAAATGTTTGCCAATGCGTGCGCCGCGATAGATGACCACATGCGGCAAGAGCACAGCGTCGCTTCCAATCTCGACATCGTCGTCGATCACCACATAGGCGGAAACGTGGGCATTCTTGCCTATTGTGGCCGTAGGGGCGATTACGGCGGTCGGATGCACGCCGGCTTCATATCGCGGCGCCTGGTAAAACAGGTTGATCGCCTTGGCAAACGCGAGGTACGGATTCTTGCTCCGCAACATGCCGGTCGAAATAGCGGGAAAGTCTTCGGCCACGATAACGGCAGAGGCGGCAGTGGTTTTGGCGGCAGCCGCGTATTTGGGATTAGCGACGAAGGTAATCTGCCCCAGGCCGGCTTGTTCGATTCCGGCAACGCCCGTAATGTCTGCGTTGGGGTCGCCGTTTTCCAGGGTGGCGCCCAGCGCGGAAGCGATTTCGGCGAGTTTCATAGTCGGTAGATCTCAAGTTGCGGAACTTCGCCGCTAAACAGAACTTTGACCGAACAAGGGCACCTGACGCGTGTCTTCCGGACGGCGGCCGCGGCGCTGCGATTTCTTGTCGCCAATGACGCCCATCACGGTCATTTCCGCCAGCGCCGAGCGGGGAACAAAAATTCGCTGGGTGTTGGAACGGGTATCGGGCGGAATAATGGAAAAGCCGTCGCTCCCATCCTGCAGCAGGTCATTGGGCATCATGCCTTCAATCGTCTCATTGTCGCGGAAACGCAGCCGGACCCACAATCCTTCCGTGCGAGGCCGGGAAGTGAATGTCTTGCGGGTGAGCGATTCGGAATCGCCAAATTCACGAACGAAATAGACCCCTTTGACCTCGCGCAGTTCGATGGACACCACATTGCCGGCCGTGTTCAGCAACTCCAGCTTGCCGTCGGCAATAAACACCTGGCCAACGTAACCATTTATGGTGTCGCGGTCCATCTTGCGGACGATCACCTTCTTGTGTGTGGTGGACATAGGCGGAAACGAATCGCTCAGCCGATTGTCGCACTTTTGCTCATAATGTGCCCCTTAGAAGCTACCTTGTAGCCAAATCGGCAACTATTGTGTTATTGTTCGCTTGGCGGCGGCCTCAGGAGCAAAAATCCCTTAAGTTACATCAAAAGAGCGAGTTGCAAGGTTAGGTGCGGCCTTTCGGGCGATTTCAGGGTGTGTAAGTAGCGAAACCAGGAAAAAATTCAGGCCTTCTGGTATGGTTTGCCCTCTGGCCGGGGCCTATTCGTTGTGCGAGTTCGCCTTTAGAAACACACATTTAGATGGCAGACTACATCTATAGCATGGAAACCCGGCTCACACCGGACCAACAAAGTGGTGTGAACCTGGTGCAGGAAATTGCCCGACATGCGGGGCTCAACCTTTATCTCACCGGCGGCACCATCCGGGACCTCATAACCGGCTTTCCCATCCGCGACATCGACCTCAGCATCCAAGGCAATCCTCTCAAGCTGCAGAAAGAACTTGAGAAGGCGGGTATATCGGTGCAGGGAGTCGATGAGGACCTTCGGTCCCTTTACCTGCTGATGCCGGGTAACGTGCGGGCCGAGTTGAACATGACGCGGTCGGAGACGTATGACCATCCCGGCAAGCCTCCGAGCATTGCGTCGGCCACCATCAACGAAGATCTCAGGCGTCGCGACTTTACGGTCAACGCCATGGCCCTCTCGCTGAATGAGGGCTCGCGTGGATTATTGCTGGACCCGTTCAATGGGGTCGCCGACATTGAAGCCAAAGTGCTGCGCGTCCTGCATAACTATGCGTTTCTGGAAGAGCCGGTCCGGCTGATCAGGGCGATCCGGCTGAGCGCGCGTTTCCATTGGCCGCTGGAAGAGCGGACGCAAGCGCGCTATGACGCCGCTAAAGAGAACAACTACATCGAGAACATCACCAAGCGGCCCGTCGGTTACGAACTGGAACAACTCGCGCACGAAGACGATCCCGTGCACATCATGCGCGCGCTCGACAAAGAAGGCTGGCTGAAGATACTGCATCCGCATTGGAGCCTGGCCAAGGTTGACTCCCCCGAACTGGGGCATGTGGTGAAGACGCGCCAGATGATGAACGACCTCGGTTACTCGGTAGAGGCCGGCCCGATCGTGATGTACTTCCTGACCCGGCGCATGGGCGATAAGGACACCTCGGATATCCAGCGGATGATTCCCCGGCGCGATTTCGTGGACAAGTGGAAGCACCTGGAAAATGGGGCCAAGGACCTGGCGAAGAAGTTGACCAGCAAAGAGGCCGGGACACCCTCGGGAGCATGGAAGGTGCTGTCGCATGCTTCGCCGGAGAATATTCTGTTCTTGAGTCTGACGACGAAACAACAGGCCGTCGATCTGAAGCTGAAAAACTTCTTCGGCAAATGGCGGCAGGTGAAAGAGAAGTTGCCATTCCCGGAGATGGCGGAATTACGCATTACGCCTCAGTTGCTGGATTATCCCAAACTGATGGACGAAGCTTTTCTGATGCTGCTCGATGGCAAACTGCGGTCGCATACGGAGATCATGAACTTCTTGAAGCCGTATGAACCGCCGCCGCCACCGCCTCCACCAGCGCCCAAGCGTGGACGCGGTAAAGCCGCGGCTGCAAAAGGCGTTGCCCCCGCCGGAGAAGCGCCGGTTCCGGCCAAGCGGGGACGCAAGGCGAAGGCAGCGACGGCGCCAGCAATCACCCCCGCGGCCGCCGTAGCCGCGCCGGTTGTTGCGCAACCCGCACCGGAGGCTAAGAAAGCGGTAGCGGCTCCTGAGGCGAAGAAGGCTGCGGCAACAAAACCGGCAGCACCCAAGAAGGCGGAGCCAGCGAAAGTCGCAAAGAAGCCGGCGAAACCGGCTGCGAGAAAGGCCGCTCCCGCAAAGAAAAAAGCTGTAGGGAAGAAGGCCGCGGCCAAGAAGCCGCCATCCAAGAAGGCGCCCGCAAAGAAACCCGCGAAAAAGAAGAAGAGATAGATTCGGGAAGGGTACCGCTGCCTATTTCGTCCAGTTCTCCAACGAAAGCCCCGGGATCCGCTTGAACTCGCGCTCGTTGTTCGTCGCAAGCGTGAGATTTAGCGCCAAAGCATGGGCGCCAATCCACAGGTCGTTATTACCAATGGGCCTGCCTTCCGTCTCCAGCGCGGCCCGGATTTCTCCGTACGCTTCCGCCACCCTGTAGTCCAGTGCCTCAATCGGTACATCCTGGACCAGTTCCTGCAACTGGGCGAGAGCCTTGGCTTGCTGGTTGCTCTTGCTCACGCCGTAACGGAGTTCTCCATAGGTGATCGCGGACATAATCAATTGTCCAGGTTTTAGTCGCTCGAAATGAGCCCGGACCTCCGCTGGCCGGTGTTTGGCGATGTAGATGCAGATGTTCGTATCCAGCATGTAGCGAGTCTTCATAGCTCATCCCGCTTCTGGGGTGGTCGGTCCTGCCGTCCGTGCGACATAAAATCGTCAGGCATGGCCGCCAATGTGTCGAACGCACGGCCCAGATTGCGTTTTGGTTTTCTCAAAACAACCTCATCTCCGCGGCGAAGAATCTCCACCTCATTGACATCGAAGCGAAATTGCTTTGGCAGACGCACCGCCTGGCTATTGCCAGACTTAAAGATACGAGCTGTGCCCATCCATTCACCTCAAGCCAAAGTATATACGTTATGTATATACGTGTCAAGAGCGGGAGATGTTTCAATCTGCAGAACGATGAGCTGAAATGAAAGTTCAGGCGAGATAGGGCTGAAGGTTCTGCTCGATGGTGGTTGGGTCGATGTCTTCGCCGCGGTTTAGCCGCTCCAGGATTTCGTCCACGACCTGCTTGGCCTGATTACGCTCGCGGTGCAGTAGAAAGCCGTCATAGACGTGCTCCCCGCGCATGGCTTCCTGGATCTCGGTCTCCTTGTCGTGCTCGCCGAGTTCCGTGAAGTACACCACCTTGTAGCGGCCACCGTAATTGGCCTCGCGATAGATCTCGAACATCACTTTCTTGGTGTCGGTCATCAGGGGCATGGCTAATCGTCTCCGGCCGCCGTCGCAGGTTCCCGTTCGGGCGCAACCTGCGGAAATCCCAACGAAATATCTTCCGCCATGTGCGATTGGCGAGTCAACTTCATTCGCAATGAACGCTCGTACTCCGCCAGTTGCTGCTCTAGTTGTTGCGCGTTGTCCGCCTTCTTCGTCAAGGTTTCCTGGTAGCGCTTCAAAAAGTAGTCAATGGTCTCGACGCGGATCTTGATGGAGCCCGTCGGCTTGTTCTCGTCAAGGTCTTTGAAAGAGAAATAAGGCGTACCCGAGTTTTCGATGATGTCTTCGATCACGGTGTAGATGGGCGCGTCGTGCCCGCATTTGAAGTTGCTGATCTCCAGTGCGACCAGGTTGGGATGACGCGCGGTGAATTTCGCAGCCCAGATTTTCACATTGGTACTGCCCGAGTAGGCGTTCTTCCACACGTCCTTGATATCGAGCGCATGGGTGATAGAGCCGGAGCGGACCTCTTCGCCGAAGAGACGGTCGAGCAGGTCTTCGTCCATGGGCAGCATACTCTGCGAGAATACCGGGTAGCCGAGCTTCTGGAACTCCTCCATGATCTCGTGGTTAAGGCCGGGATCGTGATGATAGACGCGGCCCAGCATGACAATGCCCAGACGGTTCTCGCGCTCCAGGGTGTCGAGCACCTCGCGGGCGCGCTTGCGCATGTTGGCGTCGAAGTCTTCGAAGGCCTTGAAGCCAGCCTCGATGGCGCGCTCGTTCTCTTCTTCCGACAGCCCGAGAATCGGCGCCCAGGTCTGGAACATTTGCAACGTGAACAGCTTCTTGTCGTCAAGGTTCACGATGGGGTCAAGATACGTGATTCCGTTTTCCTTGAAGACATCGCTCTCTTTAATGAACGCCGCCTTCACCGCGTTCGGCGTGGCGGTCACCGTGGGGCAGGCATTGCTGCCACTGCAATTCTTCAGCGGCTGGGTCATGGTGTCGATCATGGGGAAGAAGATGGCGTCCAGCGGCTTCTTCTGGTGCTTCTGGAAGATCAGGTTGTAAATGTGCGGAATACCGATCTTCGAGGGGAAGCAGGGATCGATGGCGCCGCGGCCCGCGCCGGCACGGTACATGTCCTGGCCGGTGAACTCAGAGTACACGAGGTTCTCCGGCTCCAGGCCCAGGCTCTCCAGGTACGCGCTGAACAGCGTCGCGTACAGATACATGTTCAGCACCCGCGGCATCCCGACGCGTAAGCTCGGGCGCTTCTTCATCAGCTCTATGCGCTGATTTACGGCACTCTTCCAGCGGCTCGGCTTGGGAATCGGGTCGGCAACTTTCTGGGGATTGCGCGAGCGCCAGACTTCGCGAGCGGCGAGGTCAACAAAATTCGGATTCGCATTCTTTATCGCGTCCAGGCCGGCCTTGATGCCGCGCATCGCGCCAACGTCCTCAACCTGTCCTTTTTCGCAGGTGGAAATGATGAGGCGCCGCTCACCGGCTTGCAGCGGGACCTTCGACTTGAATACCGGCAGCGGCGAGGCGGGCTCAAGCTGGTCGCCACCAACGTTGACGTCGATGAAAGTGCGCAGGCAATTGTTCTTGCAGAAATAGCAGCGCGTTTCCTCATTGCGCGTGGTGCGATAGCCAATGTTCTGCACTGCATCGAGGCCGATAAAGGTTGTGCGGTGGCCATTTTTATAGAGCCGCACGGCTTCCACTCCCGCGCCAATCGCCCCCGACTCGCCGCAGTGTTCGTGCACGATGACTTCCGGCTCGTGCCCCGCGCCGTGGAAGTGCGAGTGAATGAAATCGACTTCCGACTTCACCGCGGCCAGGTTCTTCTGAGTTCCGCCTTGCAGTATGAAGCGCGAGCCCAGCTTTGCGAGGTTCGGAATTCCGGCAACGTAAAGAAAAATATTCTTGGGCAGAACGTTCGCCAGGCCGGCGAGAATTTCTTCGCCGCGCCAACCCTGCCGCTGAAAGTTCACGATGTCTGACTGCATGAATACCGCGCAACCATAGCCGAAGATCGGCATCGTGTTGGCCGAGAACGCAATGTCGGCGTACTCTTCCACCTTGTAACCGAGCGACTCGGCGGTGCCTTGGAGGAAGTAACCGTTTCCGGCCGAACACTGGGTGTTGAGCTTGAAGTCCTTGACGCGACCGTCCTTCAGGACGATGAGCTTGATGTCCTGGCCGCCCACATCCACGATGACGTGGGGATTCTTGTAGAACTTCATGGCCGATTCGGTGTGCGCTACGGTCTCTACCAGCGCGACATCGGCTTTCAGCACGTCCTTCAAAACGTCTTTGGCGTATCCGGTGGTGCCGACGCCGAGGACTTCCAACGTTGCGCCCTGCGACTCCACCTGCTGGCGGAGGGCGACGAACATGTCGATGGTGTCCTGGATGGGATTGCCGCCCGACAGTTGATAGGCCTTGCAGAGCACGTCGCCCGCTTCTGAGAGCAGCACAGCTTTGGTCGAGGTTGAACCGCCGTCAAGGCCGACGAATCCGCGAACCGTCTCGCCAACACCGAACTTCGCGCCAATGAATTTCGGAATGGCGTACTTCGTCTTGAAGCCGGCGAGGTCCTCCGCAGAGGTGCTCAAGCCAGCCGCGCCTGATTTCGCTTTCTCCGCTTGCCGGCCGACCGAGATGTAGTCTTCCAGGCACTCGGTGCCCATGTAGATGCCGACTTCGGACTCTTCGTCCTTGCCGAATTCCACTGCGCCCAGGGCTGCGAAATACTGCGCGTTGTCTGGGACCTTGATGAGATCTTCCGGCTTGGCGCCGTCGGGAAGCTGGACCTTACGCTCCTCCCAGGTACGAGGAATGTTCTGCTGCCAGGCTTCCTTCATGCCGCGGATGAAACTGTTTGGCCCGCCGAGCAATAATACGTGTGGACGCAAAGTATGTCCGCGGGTAAGCACGGTCAGGTTTTGCAGGACGATGGCGTCAAACAGCGAAGCCATCAACTGATCGGGCGGGATACCCTGCTTTTGCAGGCCGTTGATATCGGTTTCCGCAAATACTCCGCACTTGCCGGCGACGGGATGCAGTTTGATGCCGATGTAGCCCTGGTCGCAAAGCTCTGCGGCTGGAATCTTGAGCTTCGCGTTGATCTTGTCAATGACAGCGCCCGTGCCGCCAGCGCACTTGTCGTTCATCGACGGGATTTTTTTCTTGCGCCCGGTATTCTCGTCTTCCTTGAAGACGATGATCTTGGCATCCTGTCCGCCCAATTCAATGACCGAATTCACTTCGGGGTGCAGCTTTTCGACCGCCAGAGAGACGGCCGTAACTTCCTGCACGAACTTGGCGCCGACCAGATTGGCAAGCGCGCCACCGCCCGAGCCGGTAATGAAGATGCGGCAGTTGTGCGGAGCAATGCCGACCTCGTCTTGCATTCTCTTGAGGAACTCCAGCAGTTTTTCGGGCTGCTTGGTTTCGTGCCGCTGGTAGTCCTGCCAGATGATCTGGTCGGTCTCGGCGTTGACGATGACCGCCTTCACCGTGGTCGAGCCAACATCCATGCCGACGGTGTAAACCGCCTTGAAACCCGACTGCGAGGTCACCTCGCGGGAACGAGCCAAAACCCTCGCGGGAAGTGAGTCTTCAACGGGCGTCGGGGTCAGAAGAGCGTCGAGCTGAACGTCAACTTTCTGTTCTCCCGTGCTGCACGAACCGTGTTGATGAGAATGCGAACCCACTAATCCTCCACAAAAACGAACCGGTGACGCACAATGTCAGTCGCCAAAATTTCCCTTTACGCCCTGAAACCCATGCTTGGCCTGCGTGAACAACCAGCGAATCACTCGCTGATCGTTGTAGCAAAACGCCAGGATGTGGTTCAGGGTCGAGAAGCAATTCTTCTGGCACTCTTTCTTCATTTCTTTCAACTGCTTGCTTTCAAACTTTTGGTTCTCGATGGTTCCCCAGTCGTATCCGGCGGAGTACATGGGGAAGCAGGGCGCCAGAGTACCGTCCACGCGAACGATCAGCGAATTATGGCCGGCGCGGCAGTTCCAGTCTTCCAATTCGCCCTGGATGAATTGCTTCATCTGGGAAAGCCGCTCCACCGAGTTCACCATGTGGTAGCCGGACTTCTGCTTTTCCACCAGCCAGTCAACCAGCTCGCACACCATGGGGTGGTCTTCCTCGCGGATGAAGGTCGGATTGGTGTACAGGTGCTTGAAGTGCGGCTGCTCGGTCATCGGCGACTCGCAGATGTGATAGTCGGTGGCGATGCCGTTGTCGTGCGCCAGTTCCGTCAACTGCCGCACATCGTCCATGTTGTTGTGACAGATGTTGATGTTGAGGAAGACGCTGTAACCGTACTTGTACTGCTTCTTGACCAGGTAGTCGAAATATGAGCGGATGGGAACCATTGCTTTCGGCAATCCCGGCTTAATGTCCCAGGCATCGACGGCGAGGTTCACCGTGGCCACGCCGGCATCGGTAACCTTGTCGATTACATCGGGCCGCAGCAGGCGGCCATTGGTCGGCAGGTAAATCCAGAAGTCCCGCTTGGCCGCATAGTAGATGATTTTGTGGGCAAAGTCGGGACGCAGAAGTGGCTCGCCGCCCATCAGCGCCAGCACCCGGCATCCGGTATCGTGCAGCCAATCGACCGAGCGCTTGGCGACATCTTCGGTCATGCCACGCACGCTGTTGTCGAAGGCCCAGCAGTAATGACAGTCGAGGTTGCACTTCCACTCATTGAACAGATAGGCAATGATGGGATGGAATTCGCCCGGCAGGATGCGCGAGCGAAGGAATGGGAACGCCCATCCTTTCGCCGCGCGGTAAATGTGCTTGGCCTTGTACTTACGACGGCCGTTCTGGGGAAAGAAATCCTCATCCCGGGCCGTCATCAGCTCGGGATACTGCGGAAACACGGGCGTCGGCAGTTTCTGCTCTTTGCCACTGGGAACCGGTGGCAACAGCCGCGGTTGCTCGGGCGGCTTCATGAGCAAATCGTGTAGCTGCACATCAAGGCGATACGTCGGCGCAGCCTGCGTCCCTTCCGGTACCTGCATTTCCGGCATGTAGGGGTGACCTTCCTTCCTGCTAGGGTTCCAACGAAAACGTTAAATTGCCATTAGTCGCCGTATGCAGCGGCCACCGTCAGCTTCTGCTTCTGCGAAGGAATCGCCGGCACGCGAGCCAGGCGCTTCTTGCCGTTCATCAGGTCGTTGACGTGCAGCACGAAATTCGCCGCCACGCCGGCGTATCCATTAACGTGCGGTACCGGATAAAACAGATTGCGCAGCTCCGGATGCCTGGCCACGTAGTCCTTGATGTCGTCCAACCGTTTGCCGGTTGACTTCAGTGCCTCGTCAAACTCCATGCGAGCTTTGACCTTGGTCTCACCGAGCGCCATCTGCACGCGACTGTGGGCATTGATTTCGCCTTCGCCCGAGGTTTCGATGGGCAGGAAGATCATCTCCTTGAAGTGATTGGCCACCGCCGACTGCACACCGTCTGATTGTGACGACGGCATACATCCGAAGGGTTTCAGCGCCAGCACCATGTGGCAGAGACGGTTCTTGGTGTACCAGACGTTCTTGCCGACCTCGAGATGGCCTTCGCCGCCGCGGGCGAATTCGTTATAGAACGGGTTGGCCATCGCGGCCATTTCTTTCTGGTCCACCAGATGGTGCGCGATGTCGCCCAGGCCCTCGACCACGCGATGGTATTGGCGCGCGTAAACCCGTTCGCCAATGCCGAACAACCATTGCTTCTGGCGGAACTTCAATTCGTTCACCGCCATCTTGTGCAGCTCGTACCACTGCACTTTCTTGTAGGGAGCGTCGAGCGAGCGGCGGGCCGCGGCGCGCGCCTTGGCCTGATACATCATGTACATCACCCAGGTCCCGATGGGCTCGACCAGCACCTGCGCGCCTTCGCGCTCCAGAAACTCAAACATGTGGAAGTTGCCATCGCCTTCGGTAATCTGCGCCCAGAACTCGCCGATGATCTTGACCACCGGCTTCACCCGCAGGCGGTCAACCTCAATGGTGGCGAGTTGTTCGCGGACGGCTGCCAGCGCGTCTTTGTACGGGTTGCCGTAAAGCTGCTCGCGGACCTTGCCCAGCGAGTTGACCCAGATCTCCCACTTCTTGCCCTTGTTGGCGCGGACTTTCTTGGCCATCCACTCCGGCAGGTCTTCGTGGTCTTCGAACGGCTTGCGCTCGCGCAGCAGTCGGCATAGGCCGTCGATGGAAGACTGGAAAACTTCGTCGGTCTTGCCCTTCTCAGCTTCGTACGGGCGGATGCGGTAAATCATCTCGTTCATGATGTCGCCGAGATTAAGGGCATTGAACATGCCCATGCCGAAGTCCACCGTAAACTTCAGCCCGGCTTCGCCGGAGGCGGCCTTCACGCCATCATTCTGCTGGAACAGCAGTACGCGGAAGCCCTCGAAGCCCGCATTTTGCAGAGCCAGGCGATACTCGGACTCGTACATGCCGAAGCGGCACGGCCCGCATGAGCCGGCGGTAAAGAAAACATGGTTGTTGATGATCTCGTCTTTGGTCATCCCCCGCGCTTCCAGGCTCTGGAGGTATTGCACCAGGTTGCCGACGGTGAAGTAGGTGGGATTGCACTGCCCGTTGTTGCCGTACTCTTTGCCCAGTTGAAAGGCGGAGACGTTGGGCACCGGCAGAATGTCGCAGCGATATCCGCAGCCCTCAAACACCGCCTGGATGACGCGCTCGTGTTTCCAGGTAAGGCCGCCGAAAAGAATGGTCACCTTGCCGCGCTCTTCGGCGGTGAAGGGCTTCTCGGCGGGGCGGCGGAAGTGCCGGACAGGGCCGCTATCGAGGCCCATCATGCTGGCGAGGCGCGCACGTTCCTGCGCGAGTTTTCGTTGAATCTCCTCTTCGGATTGAGAACGCGTCAGTTCATCTAGAGGGAAATCGATGCGAGTCACGGGCATAGTAACCTTCCTCTGTTGTTAGCGGGAATGATTATTGGCTGCCGCCTCTTGATTGTATGCTTCTGGGTGGGCCGCCAAGATGACACAAAAGGGGCATGAGGGTTGCAAGGATGGCCGAAGTAGGTGAAAACTCTCACGGCAAAAACAATCGATGCAAAATCGGACTGCTAAGAATACCGATGAGCGACATGAGACGTAACGTTGCCGCTCTCCCCAATGTCGTAACAGATTAGGGAATCGAGGCCGCAGATTCAAGTGGATTTCAGAAAATTATTGGCAATAAAGTTGCTACCGGAGGGAATCAAAGGCGCAACACTTCGGTGCCAGCGAAATTCTGGCGAATTAATGTCTAGCACCAGACATATGCGAGTGGATTAAGGTCGAGAACCAGATATGCAGCTACCAAATCCCTTTATCGCTGCCCGTAATTCGAAACGCGACTGCGGCTGCGGACGCGAGGTAGGGAAGCAGCGACAGACGCAGCGTGGCGGCAACATCTCCGCGCAACGCGACGTGGGTGACTTGACGGGTGTAGAGATCGGCGCCGTTAGGCACGATAGGAACACGCAGGAACTTGCCGCGAACAAAGATCGCCTCTCCGCCGAAGCGGGCGGCCGCGATCACGTCGCTCGGAAGTTCGGGGGCTGAGCCCCGGTACTGGCGAACGTAGTCACAAACAATCTTGAGATAAGTGGCGACGCCGGGCCAGATGCCGCCGATGTTTGCGGCACGTTGCAGTTCGGCAATATCCAGTTGCCCAGACTCCAGAAGCCTGGCCGTGTTTACGATGTCGCAGATGCGAAAGTAGAAATGGCGATACATGCGCTGCAGCGTGGCCACTATGAGACTTTCCTCCGGCGCGGGGACGAGGAAGGTGAGATTCATCAGCGTCTTGGGAACGCGGCGGGACACAAACCGCTTTGCCATTGCGGTGTGCTCGCCGGTTTGTCCCAGGCGCTTAGCGTGGACTTCGACCGACTCGGGCAATCCGGGGATGGCAAAATTCCACTTATTTGCCAGGCGATCGCCCCAACTGCGGGCCTCAATGTGGGCACCCATGCGGTTCAGCATGATGTGGATGACGCGGCGTTCGTCGGCCGTGGTGTAGAGGTCGAGGTCGTTGCCGAGGTCGGGCCAGTGGTCGAGCGACTTCATTACTGTCGTCGGACAGCCACCATTTTCCAGTTCGGTGCAGATGTTGTGCAGGAACGTGAGCGCGTTCTGTATGCGCGCGGTCTCTTTGGCGACCACGCCATTGGCCCAATCCGTCAAAGCCGCATTTTTGCCCGCCTGCTGCGCGACCACGCTGAAGGCGCGAATCACCACATGGTTGGCGTCGGCCAGCGCGACCAGTCGGTCACGTTGCACATCACTGAGGCCGGCGACAAAGCTGACGGCCTGCCCGGCGTTTTGCGGGGCGAGCGTCAACTGCGATAGGGCGTGAATCTCCGCGGACGTTGTCTTATCTGCCTTGGGCATTCGTTGTGAGGTCCTTAACTGAAGACTGATGCGGCGTTTGCCCAGCGAATCGGGCGTTGTGGTCGCATTTACTTGGATGAGCGGCGTGACGTTAGAGTTGGTCAGGAGTCATCAAGTCCTGGTTTAACCAGCGATCGAGCTCAACCGCCGGACTTTGTGCGGTTGCCCACTATAATCGTCAGTTACTCGAATCCTGAACCACCAACAGTGGCTCGGCGGCTTGGCCGCGGCGACCACTGAAGCGAGGTTGGCTTGGCCTATTACGACCTGCGAGATTGGATCTCTGCGCTCGACAAAGCGGGAGAGTTGAAGCGCGTTAAAGCGGAAGCCGATCCCGTGCTGGAGATCGCCGAGATCACCGACCGCGTCTCCAAGTGGGGACCTCGCGGCAAGCACGGTCCGGGCGGACCAGCGTTGCTGTTCGAAAACATCAAAGGTTATCCCGGCGCGAAGCTGCTCATCAACCAGTTCGGCTCCGAACGCCGCATGCGCCTGGCGCTCGACGTGGATTCGCTCGACGAGATCGCCGACCGGATCAAATATTTTATGGACGTGAAGTCGCCGCAAGGGCTGCTCGACAAAATCAAAATGCTGCCCATGCTGGCGGAGATGGGCAAATTTTTCCCCAAGGAAGTCTCGACTGGTCCGTGCAAGGAAGTCATCAAGCGCGACAATTTCTCGCTGCTGGATTTTCCCATCCTGCAATGCTGGCCGCAGGACGGAGGCCGCTTCATCACGCTGCCGTCGGTGATCACCAAAGACCTCAAGACCGGCAAGCGCAATTCCGGTACCTATCGAATGCAGGTGTATGACGGGCGCAGCGCTGGAATGCATTGGCAACGGCAGAAGCAGGGAGCCGAGCATTATCGCCAGCAGATGCGCCAGGCAGCCGCGGCCGGCGAGGCGCATCCCGCGACTGCGGCCCTGGACATGATGGCACGCTCGGGCGGAGGCTCGCGCGTAGCGGAAGGGAAGCAGGTGGCAGGGAAGATGGATGTGGCCGTCGCCATCGGCACCGATCCGGCAATGATGTTTTCGTCCATCGTTCCCGCACCGCCCGACATCGAGGAATACATGATCGCCGGATTTTTGCGACAGAAGCCGGTCGAGCTGGTGAAGTGTGAGACGGTCGATCTGGAGGTGCCGGCCTCGTCGGAAATCGTGCTCGAAGGCTACGTGCTATTGGACGAGCTACGCATGGAAGGCCCGTTCGGCGACCACACCGGCTTCTACACGCCCGAGGATCTTTACCCGGTGTTTCACGTTACCTGCATCACCCATCGCAAGGACCCAATCTACTCGACGACCATCGTGGGCAAGCCTCCGATGGAGGACGCGTGGATGGGCAAAGCGGTGGAGCGGATTTTCCTGCCGCTGATGCGCGTGACCATCCCCGAGATTGTGGACGTGAACCTGCCGATCGAAGGCATCTTTCACAACCTGATGATTGTCTCCATCAAGAAATCGTATCCCGGCCAGGCGCGCAAGGTGATGAACGGAATCTGGTCGCTGGGGCAGGCGATGTCCACGAAATGCATTCTGGTGGTGGATGAGGACGTGGACGTGCAGGACATCCGCGACGTGACCCTCAAAGTGCTGAACCACATCGATCCCGAACGCGATATCCAGTTCACGCTGGGGCCGGTGGATTCTCTCGACCACGCCTCGCGCCTGCCGGACTTCGGCTCGAAAATGGGCGTCGATGCCACGCGCAAGTGGCCCAGCGAGGGATTTACGCGCCCCTGGCCGGACGAAATCAGGATGGACGAGAAGACCAAGGCGCAGGTAACGAAACGGTGGAAAGAGTTTGGGCTGGAGTAGCGCCAAGTCCCGGGTCTCGAACAGCGCGAGACCCGGGGCACCCTGCTGTCGGCTGAAAGCAGCCATTCCAGTTTGCCTGCTGCAGTAATTTGTGGCAAAGTTTTATCGCTATGCTTACCCGTCCCGCTCCTACCGAATATGCTGAGTTCTACAAAAGCTACATCGCTCGCGTACCCGAAGGACCAGTCCTCGATTTCCTCGCCAAGCAACTTGCAGAGTACAAGCGGCTGCTGGCGAAGGTTTCCGACGAGGCAGCCACCGCGGCCCCAGCGCCGGGGAAGTGGAGCATCAAGCAGGTACTGGGGCACCTGTGCGATACCGAGCGCGTCCAGGCCTACCGCGCGCTACGCTTTGCGCGTGGCGATGCCAGTGAATTGCGTGGTTTCGAGCAGGACGATTACGTCCGCGAAGCGCACTCCAATTCGCGCAGTGTGGACGACCTGCTGACCGAACTCGAGAGCATCCGCAAAGCCAGCATTGCTCTGTTCGGCTCGCTGCCTCCGCAGGCGGAGAAGCGATCGGGCATTGCCAATGGAAATGCAGTCACGGTCCGCGCCATGGCTTATATTACGGCCGGACACGCGCAACATCATCTGGAAGGGCTGAAAGCGGGTCTCGCGCAGCGTGCTGGAGCTGCTCGTTAGCGGCGGCAGCCCTCCGCGTGGATTGTTATACTGAACACAAGCATGGGAATCGTGAAAAATATCGCGGCCATCGCCAAGGGCATGAGCGTTACCTTCATGGAAATGTTCAAGCCAACCATCGTGGAGAACTATCCTGACGGCCCTGGTCCGACCCGGGGCGCGATGTTTCAGGAGCGTTTTCGCGGAATGCACGTGTTGCAGCGCGACGAGAATGGGCTGGAGAAGTGTGTTGCGTGCTTCCTGTGCGCCGCAGCCTGTCCTTCAAACTGCATCTACATCGAAGCCGCCGAGAACACTGCGGAAAAACGCGTGAGCGGCGCCGAACGTTACGCCAAGGTTTACAACATCGACTACAACCGTTGCATCTTTTGCGGCTACTGCGTGGAAGCGTGTCCCACAGACGCCATCACACATGGTCACGGCTTCGAGCTGGCGACCTACAATGCCAGCAGCTTGGTTTACCGCAAAGAACAGTTGCTGGCGGGAACGCCTGCGCACGAAGGCGCTAATGCCGTCTTCAGTCAGTACGAGAATGCCAGACTGGTTCCGAACAAGTAGCGATTATGCCGCTTTGAGTTGTTCAAGAATTCCGTGCAGCGGAATGCGAATCCACTGCGGCCGGTGTTCCAGTTCGTGCTCAATCTCGGTCAACGCTCGCTCGAACATGTAAGCGCCCAGCAGGATATTGATCTCCTCATCGGTCTGCGGCAGGAAGGAACTGCCCGCACCCGCCTTCAAGTAAGTCTCGAGGAAGGTACTGCTAACCCATTGATACCAAGTCCTTGCCCACTTCTCTAATTGAGGTTGCGCTTCACGGCTGGGAACGATGCCCGGAACATCGCCAAACAATGCGGCGTGAGAAACGTAGTGGAAGGACCGTAACATGATGGCCACATCCCGCAGGGCCGAACGCTTGATACGACGCTCGCTCAGCGGGCGATAGGGGTCGCCCTCGAAATTGGTGATGATCCAATCGCTGCCGGAATAGACAACGTTGTTCAACTGATAGTCTCCATGTTGCCGAACCCGGTTGCCGGAGAGCCGTTTGTCGCGCAGCAGCAACAGGCGATTGCGGATATCGGCTTCGCGACCAAGCACCTCTGAAACATCAGACTGTGCTTCGGCGGGGAGCGTGCCAAGTTCGCTCCGTAACGCGTCGAACGAACGATTCATCTGTCCCAGGATTCCATGGTAGATACTTTGCCGGTAAAACGTGGTAAAGGGCTCGGGAGCAAAGTCTGGCAAGTTGGCGCGGCTGCTGAGCGCGATGTGCATTTCCGCGGTTCGCAGCGCCAGCATCCGAATGCTGTCGAGGGAGTTCCCCAGCAACTCGGCAATAATCTGCGGAACGGGCGCGTTCGCAGCCGGAGGAGGATCCGCTAATTCGAGTTGATGGACCCGCTGGTCGTCGGGAGGAATGGCCAGCGCGTGTTCGAAAAACAGGCCGAGATGGTCCACCACGAAGCTCCATCCATTGGTTGCGTGTTGGACATAGCTGCTAAGCGTCCCGATACAGGTCTCTGAAACCATCGGGGCAGATTCGCGGCGGAAATCCAGCGAACCCAACGGGCGGGGGATGGCTTTGAACGTAGTTTGCTCCGCCAGGAATTCCGGCACCTCCCGTCCGGGATTGATGCCCTCTTCCAGCTTGCGATACAGCTTCAATACGAAATCTTCGCCGTAGTTGATTACGGTGAAACACTGGTCAACCGCTTGGGGGGAAGGCTCCAGGTTGGAGCGGACCGAAGTCCACGCCTTGCGAAACTCGCGGGTATGAGCGCCGACCAGTTCGCCGAATTCGCCACGAATTCGGCGGCGCCGAACGATGGCGCGCAACAGAGAATCGGCGAAGTCGCGGTCAAGAGTGGCCGCGTAGAGAATCGCAGTAGTCTCGGGTCCGGGGCCGTCCAGGCGGGCCAACACTACATCCGGGCGGTCGTGCAATATCGCCTCTGACTTTGCGCCGGTCGCGACCGAGAGTGGCACCAGATAGACTTCTGGATCATTGTCTCCATATTCGACATTCAAGAACAGCAGATGCGCCGACGTTTCGGGCAGGGAAACTACGTTCTGCATTGCGAGATGCGTGATATAGCGCCCCTTGCCCAAAAACCACGGACGGCTGCGCAGCGCGTTGGGGATAATGTGCTGCAGTTTTTGCAGAGTGTCTTCTGTGAAAACATCTTCGGATGGTCCAACTGACACCACGGGTAATTCGCGGGCAGCACCACTCACGTTAAGCGATTCCTGGGTCGACTCGCGGGGTTGCAGATGGAACCAGTAAAAAGCATGCGGTCCGAGCGATAGCGGATAAAAGTGTTCGCCGATGCTGGGGAACTTGCTGCGGCCGAAGACCTCTACCGGCGTCGCGCCCTGAAGGCCGGCGAGATCAAGCTCAACCGACTGGGTAAATCGCGAGAGATTCGCCACCACCAGGATCTTTTCGTCCTCGAACTGGCGGATGAAGGCTAGCACCTTGCGATTGCTGGGAAAAAGAAACTTCAGGCTGCCACTGCCGAAAGCAACAAACTGCTTGCGTTGCTGGATCAGGCGCTTGGTCCACCACAGCAGCGAATGAGGATTGTTCTGCTGGGCCTCGACATTGACCGTCTCATAGTGATACTCGGGATCGATATTGACCGGCAGATAGAGGCGCTGAGGATTGGTGCGCGAAAAGCCGGCATTGCGGTCCGAACTCCATTGCATGGGAGTGCGCACTCCGTTGCGGTCCCCCAGGAAGACGTTGTCGCCCATGCCGATTTCGTCGCCGTAATAAGTAACGGGAGTACCCGGCAGCGAAAACAGCAGGGCATTCATCAGCTCGATCCTTCGGCGATCGTTTTCCAGCAGCGGCGCCAGGCGGCGGCGAATGCCGAGATTAATCCGCGTCTCGCGATCGCGAGCGTAGGTGCGATTCATGTAATCGCGCTCTTCGTCGGTCACCATCTCCAGCGTCAGCTCGTCATGGTTGCGCAGAAAGAGCGCCCACTGACAGCTTTCGGGAATGGGCGGCGTGAGCTTCAGAATGTCGGTAATGGGATAGCGGTCTTCCATGCGCAGCGACATAAACAGCCGCGGCATCACCGGGAAGTGAAACGCCATGTGACATTCGTCGCCATTTCCGAAGTAGGCCACGGCGTCTTCCGGCCATTGGTTGGCTTCCGCCAGCAGCATGCGATCAAGGTACTTCTGGTCAACGTGCTTGCGCAGATCGCGCAGCGCCTGATGGGTCTCCGGCAGATTTTCGCAATTGGTGCCTTCCCGTTCGAACAGGTAAGGGACCGCGTCGAGCCGCAACCCGTCCACGCCCAGGTCCAGCCAGAAATCCACGGCCGCGAACATGGCGTCCCGGACCTCGGGATTGTCCCAGTTCAAGTCAGGCTGGTGCGAGTAGAAGCGATGCCAATAATAAGCCTTGGCAATCGGGTCCCAGGACCAGTTCGAACTTTCGAAATCTTTAAAGATGATGCGAGCGTCGCGATACTTTTCCGGAGTGTCGCTCCACACGTAGTAATTGCGCCAACGGCTGCCCGAAGGCGCCCGCCGGGAGCGCTGAAACCACACGTGCTGGTCGGAGGTGTGGTTCAACACCAGTTCGGTGATCACACGCAAGCCGCGGCGATGCGCCTCGCGCAGGAAGCGCTGGAAATCCCTCAATGTCCCATACGCGGGATGGACGTCGGTGTAGTTGGCGATGTCGTAGCCGTCGTCGCGCAATGGCGAAGGACAAAAAGGCAGGAGCCATATGGCCGTTATCCCAAGGTCTTCGAGGAAATCAAGTTTTTGCGTCAGGCCTGCGAAGTCGCCGATTCCGTCCGTGTTGCTGTCGAAGAAAGCACGCACGTGCACTTCGTAGATGATGGCGTTTTTGTACCACGTAGAGCTAGGGGACAAATTCATGATGTTCGATCATAGGGTATACCCACGGTACGCAACCTTCCGTTGGCGGCCTTCAACCCACATTGGACGAGGATTCGTTGCCCGAGGACAGTCCCAGGATAATTCGATGCAAGTGCGGGCATGGACGTTTATCGGCAGGGGACCTCCCCGGCTTCGTTCCGCTGAACAGCATAGTAAGCAGTATTATCGAATGGATGCCCAATCGATCTGGTTACGTCGAGCCTCGCTGGCCAGTCACTCTGGCGCTGGCAGCCGTTGTGGCCCTTCATTTCGCCTTACCTCAGGTACTCAGCCTCGGGCCCAGTTGGCTGTTGGTTACAGTGTTCGCCGTGCTGGCCACGTTGGTCCTGATATCTCATGCGAGGGGCGCAGAGCCAGTGACCTACGTTGGCGGGTTGTTTCTCATCGGTTCCGTCACCCTGGCCGTGATCACATCCCTTATCCTGTTGGTACGTTTCCTGCCAAGCCACAGACAGTCGCCCGTTCATCTGCTGCAATCGGCAGCTTCCCTCTGGGTTAGCAACGTGCTGGTGTTTTCCGCCTGGTACTGGAAGCTGGACGCAGGAGGGCCCGGCCAGCGAGAAAGAACGAAGAATCATGAGCTCGGCGCGTTTCTTTTTCCGCAGATGGCGCTGCACGAGGAATCTCCGCTGAGGCTCCCCAATTGGCATCCGCGCTTCATCGACTATCTTTTTCTTTCTTTCAACACCAGCACAGCATTGTCTCCCACCGATACGCAGATTCTCTCGCGATGGGCGAAGGTCCTGATGATGGTGCAATCGCTAATCTCTTTGACCATCATTGTGTTGCTGGCCGCGAGGGCGGTGAACATACTCTGAAGCTACAAAACCGGTGAAGCCAGCCAGAGCCCACACGCGCGTGACGTGGTAGAATCGCCACTCACATGCGGCGTTACCTGTCTAGTTTGATGCTGACGCTGATTTGTGGCAGCGCGTTGCTGCCATTACTCCAGGCGTCCCCCGCAGTTGTTCCCGCATGTTGCAGGCGTGGCGGCAAGCATCATTGCATGCGCACCATGCGAGCCGACGGGTTCGAGTCGGCGGCGATGGCTTGCCCCTATCGGTGCCTTCGTGTTCTACCAACCAAGGCAAAAGTGCTTGCGGTAGGTCGCCAGGATGCGACCCGATCGGAGCTGCAAGGCACGATACAATCACCCGCGCCTTTGCGACTAACGTTTCGCGTTGCAAAAAGCTGTCAAGAACGTGCGCCTCCTTTCTCCTAAATTCAGCTCAGATTGCAGAACTTTGCCAACGGAAGATTCTATGCATCCGCCACCCTCGGTGCGACCGTGGATGCCCGTTAGTCTGCGCTCTCGAGCTGTTTCTCGGTCTTAAGCTCCATTCCTGAACGAAGAACAGCACGTGGTGCTTTCGGGGCATGCCTTCTCTCTTAATAACTCTTCGTAGGAATGAACTGGCTACGATCCATGTAAGGCACCGAGATTAGGGGAGAACTGCAGTGAAAAGCTATCGAATGCCAGGGAAAGCAGATGCGATTTTTGCATGCTTGATGGTTGCGTTCTTACTTTCAGGCACGCCCTTATGGGCAACTATCTTCGGCAGTGTTCGAGGCATCGTTCACGATCCGCAGCACCGTCCCATTCAAGGTGCACACGTTACGCTGAAGGCCCAAACCTCCGACTGGGTACAGTCCCAAGACTCCAGCGACAGCGGTGAGTTTGATTTCAGTTCAGTCCCCATAGGGACCTACACTGTCACAGTCTCGTCCCAGGGTTTCCTGCAGGTTCAACAAGATGTGATTGTTGAGTCCGATACGAGCCCGGTGCTGCATTTCAAATTGGCAGTCGCCGGCACGAAGGAAAACGTCATTGTATCGGGAACTCCCGTGGCAGCGCCCACGGACAGCGTCACGCCGACCACGATGCTTAGCCGCGAAGACATTCAGGAAACTCCCGGAGCGGACCGCACCAACAGTTTGGAGATGATCACCGACTACGTGCCGGCTACCTATGTGACGCACGACATGCTGCACATGAACGGGGGCCACCAGGTCGAGTGGCTGATAGACGGCGTCTCCATTCCCAACACCAACATCGCCACCAATCTGGGACCGCAGATCGACCCCAAGGACATCGATTATCTGGAAGTTCTGCAGGGAAGCTACGACGCTAGCTATGGAGACCGCACTTATGGAATGTTCAACATCGCACCGCGAACCGGGTTTGAACGCGACCGGCAATGCGATCTAGTGATGGCCGCTGGAAATTTCTATCAAACGGACGACCAAATCAGTTGCGGCGGACATACGCAGCGATTTGCATACTATGTCAGCTTGAATGGAAATCGGAGCAATTACGGACTTCAGACCCCCATCCCGCAGGTGATTCATGATGCGGAGAATGGCTACGGAGGGTTCGCTTCGTTCATCTTCAATCACGATCCCAAAAACCAGTTTCGGGTGGTCACTTCTTTGCGGCAGGATTATTACCAGATCCCCATCGACCCTGATCCCAACTCAACGGGAAATCAGATCTTGGCATCGTCCGGTAATGTTCCCAGTTACGCCCTGCGTGATGCCGAGCGTGAGCCCGACGGCTACCTCACCTTCTCGTGGATCCACACCTTCAACCCGACCACGCTGCTGACGCTGTCTCCGTTCTATCACTACAATGCGGCGAATTATCAGGCAAGTCCAGACGACTATCCGGTCAGCACAAATGTAAATCTGGCGGCAAACTACGTCGGTTTTCAGGGGGTCGTCAACAAGAGCTTCTGGAGAAACGACCTGGAGGCCGGAGTGTATGGCTTCTTTCAGCACCAGTACAACTATTTCGACAACGTCTTCACGGATGGCACGCCGAATTTTCCTGCTTCTTCCGTCAGCGTGAACGGAGGAGTCGCAGAAGAATTCATCAGCGACCGGTTCAACGCTACCAGATGGTTGACCATCATCGCCGGCCTGCGCGGCAGCCAGTTCCGCTCGTCGATTGCAGAAAATCAGGCCGACCCGCGAGTGGGTGTTGCCATTAGGGTCCCACGGTTGAATTGGGTCTTGCGCGCCTTCTACGGCCACTATTACCAGCCGCCGCCGCTGGTAACAGCCACCGGCCCGCTCCTCGGCTATGCCAACAGCCAAAACTTCACGTTCGCGCCGCTTCACGGCGAGCGCGACAAGCAGTGGGAAGCCAGCCTCATCATCCCGTATCGCGGCTGGAACCTTGAGGTTGACAACTATCAGACCAACGCGAGGAACTGGCTCGACCATAACAACATTGGGAACTCGAACCTGTTCTGGCCGATCACCTGGTACGCGGCGTTGATTCAAGGCTGGGATATCATGTTGCGATCGCCCATGCTGTGGCATCGCTTCCAGGCCCATCTGGTTTACGCCAACCAGATTGCGCAGGCCACTTCGCCCATCAACGGCGGCCTGATCTGTCCCAATCCTAATGACCAAACCTGCCCGCTCTACATACCGCCAGGCTATTCCCCGGCGGACCATGACCAGAGAAACACATTGAACTGGGGCGTCAATACGAGTCTTCCGTGGCAGAGCTATGCTTCGGGGAACGTGTACTACGGCTCGGGATTCACGAACGGGTTATATGGGACGCCGCAGGCACAATATCCCGGGCCCTATCTGCCGAGCCACACCACGGTTGACCTTTCGCTCGGCAAGAGCTTCGTTGAGAACAAATATGCCATTTCCGTCACCGCGCTGAATGTGGCCAACCGTCGCGTGCAGTTGGATAACAGCCTGACCTTTGGCGGATTTCACTGGAACGATCCACGGCAGATCTATGCGGAATTTCGTTGGCGCTTCCACTACTGATCGTCACCACCAGCAAAGTACAATCGGGTCAATCCGCCCGAACTGGCGGGGATTTGAGTGTTACTCGGAGAAACCTTGTGCGCTACCTCATCGTTCTGCTGGCGATCGCCGGGATCGTGGTTTCGGTGCTGGCCCTGAAGGTCCACTACGATACGGGTTCGGAGCCGTGCAGTATTAATGAGAAGTGGGATTGCGGTGTCGTGAACCACAGCCCCTACGCAATGATCGCCGGCGTGCCGGTGGCGGCCATCGGGATCGTTGGGTACCTGGTCATCGGCGTCTTGGGGTTTATGCGCCGGCGCGGCCTTCTGCTGGTGTGCGTGCTGGTTGGCCTCGGATTCGCTTTGTATCTGACGAACATCGAGGCCCATGTTCTGGAAGTGTGGTGTCTTTACTGCGTCATCTCGCAAGGAATTATTGCCGTGCTCACGCTGCTCACAGCGGGGTGGTTCGCGTGGGCAAGATTTCGGAACAAGCCTGCGTAACGGGCTATTTATCTGGCTATGGCCTGGCCGCACTTCCGTATATGATGTGTCCTTCCATTAACTTTAGCTTGAACTTCAGCTTGCTGGCGAGATCCTCATCGTGGAATTGGCGCGCATATTCGGGATAGTTGGCATTCTGCTGCTGGTGGCATACCTTGCCAACCGCTTGTCGCGTCTGACACGCGTGCCCGACCTGGTTGTGTTGCTGTTGATCGGTGTCACCCTGGGTCCGATATTGCATTGGATCCGGCCCGCAACATTTCAGGGCACTATCGATATTCTCGGAACGCTGGCGCTGATCCTGATTCTTTTCGCCGGTGGGGCCGAACTCAGGTTGCGAGAGGCCGCCCACTACGCTCCTGTTGCGCTGTTGTTGATGATCGTCAGCTATGGGCTCAGCCTGGGGTTAATTGCCTTGATGGGCCGCGCACTGCTGCACCTCCAGTGGATCGATTGCGTGCTTCTGGGAGCGGCCTTGGGTTGCACCAGCGGCACTATTGTCATACCGGCCCTGGAGCAGATTTATGCGCCTGAACCCGTCAAAGTCACCCTGACCCTGGAATCTACCTTCGGCGAAGTGATCGCCGTGTTGCTGATCGGCAGCTTGCTGAATGCGAGTGCAAGCCAGTCAGTGGTGTTCGGCATGGCGGTCGACTTCTCCCATCACATTGTGATTGCGCTACTGGTGGGCGTGGTGGTGGGCGCCATCTGGTCGCGGCTGTGGCCGATGCTTGCCAGCCAGCCCAATGCCAACATCGCGAACCTGGGAGTGCTGCTGGGTGTGTATGGGCTGGTGCGTTACTTTGGCGGCAGCGGTCTGCTGGCGGTATTGATTTTTGGAATCACCCTGGCGAATGTGCCGCGTACGCCCCACATGGCTCGACAGGGCGCGCGCCTGCTCGCCTTCCATGCCGAGCTCAGCTTTCTGGTGCGATCATTCTTTTTCGTTCTGCTGGGCATCGTTGCCGAGTTTGTCGGCCGCAAATACCTGCTTCCCATCGCCGGCATTCTCGCTGCGCTGCTACTGGCGCGCTTTCTCGCCATGCAGGCCAGCCGGTGGGCGATCCGGGATGCGACCCGCAGAGAGACCGAGTTGTTGTTCTGGATGCTGCCCCGCGGGCTGGTCACGGCTGTGTTGGCGATGGAGATTGTCAATGTCCGCGGACAGGTGTTTGCGTTTCTGCCCGCGATGGCATTCACCGTTGTGTTGGTGACCAACTTGTTTGTGGTGGCGGGGGCCGTGAGATGCCCCAAAGCCGCGGCCCTCGGAGGGCCGTCAACCGAAATGCCTCACGCGATGGCGGGGCTGAATCCACTCCCGGCTAACGTTCCCGCTGCCATAAAGACCTCTGCCGCAAGCCAGGGTGAAACGTGACGGCCAGCACAACCTCTCCTTGGACGGAACTGCAACTTTCCAAACATCAATACGGGCGCGGGTGTGCCAAGAAGGTCGAAGCGCTCCTGTCTGCGATACGGCGGGTCACATTCGACGATGCCGAATCGCTCATCGCCTTTCATGACCTGCTTCTGTTCTTGCGGGCGTTTCCGCAAAGCCGCAAAGTTGCGGAACTGGCCGATAATTTGCTGACCGGAATTGCGCGGCGAGTGGAAAAACTTCAGGCTTCGGATGCTGACATGGAACTGTTCGACGACGAGCAGTTCTCGGGTATCGCCGGAACCACCATCAGCGACACCTTCACCTACGATGTGGCGCGATGGCTGGCGCAGCGCTATCCGCAGCAACTCAGCGTGGAGTGGGATTTCGAGGAGCAGGGCCGCCAGATGGCGGTGACGTTGCCGCTTTTTATTCCGCTGCTCGCAGACGATTCGCTGGTCGAGGCCGATACGCCTTTCCTCGACTGGATGGCGAGTGCTGCTGGCGGCACAAAAAAAATACTGCCATGGCTGTTACAGCGCGTCGCGGATATGCCAGTTTGCAGCCTGGGGAAGACGTCCCTCTACGACTCGCTAAAGGTCAGGGTGTTGTGGAAGCTAGGCGACTCTTCGGCCAGCCGGACGCGCTTTCGGCGAAAAGTATCGCGATTGTTTTACCACCGCCAGCCACTGCTTCGTCGCAACCAGGTATCGCTGGCCGACGAGATGAGTTCGCCGCCGCTGCCGGTACGCAGGCTTTCGCGCCGCGAAGGCGAAGAAGTGCTGGATCTGACGCGCACCGCTCTCACCCTCCGCTATCGCGAACTGTACGGCACCACTCGCGGCGACGCGAAGCTGGTTTTCGAGGCGAGTGTCGGACGCGGTGTGCAGATTTTCCTGTGGGGATTGCCGCCCGACCGGCGTTTGCCGCTACGCGCCTATCATGCCGGCCTGACGCTGAAGAATGGCGTTCCCATCAATTACATCGAGGGCATCTCGCTGTTTGAGTGGATGGAGGTCGGATTCAACACGTATTACGCCTTCCGCGATGGAGAGACCGCGTGGGTCTACTCGAAGGTCCTCCACTTCCTGCATCAGCTTACCGGCGTGACCTGTTTTTCGGTCTATCCGTATCAGCTCGGTCATGAGAACGAAGAGGCCATCAAGTCCGGCGCTTTCTGGTTCTATCGCAAGCTGGGGTTTCGTCCGGGAACTCCCGAACTGCTTGCGATCACCAGGCGGGAGGAAGCGAGGATGGTTCGCCAGCCCGCTCACCGGACTTCGTCGCGCACTCTGCGGCAGTTGGCGGCAGAGCATGTGTTCTATGAGTTCGGCAAGGAACCGGCCGGGCAATGGGATAACTTCTCGACGCGAACGATCGGACTGGCCGTGCAGCGGCGGATGGCGGAACGATTCGCCGGCGATACTGAGAAGATGCGGCAGGCCGCCACGAAGGCGTTGTCCCAGAATCTAGAGATCAGCCCAGCAACGTGGAGTCCGCTGGAACGCGAGGCGTTCGAGAATTTTGCATTGGTTCTGTTGCTGGCGCCCGAACTGAAGCGTTGGACGAAGCAGCAGAAGCAGGGATTGGCAGATATTATTCGCGCCAAGGTGGCCGCCGACGAAAGAGAGTACCTGCGGCTCCTTCAGCAACATCGGGGATTGAAAGACCTTGTTCTGAGGTTAGGGTCAGAACGCCGGACGATAAAATAGGTTTCGCAACCGCAGATCCTTCGACTGCGCGCCCGCCCCGCAAAGGAAGCGGGTCGGAAAGTCTCCGCGGGCGCTTCGCTCAGGATGACATCCCCGGTTGACGAGCGGTTCAACCCTCGCCGGTCATCATGAAAAGTGGCTTGTCCTCAAAGCTCTTGTAGTACGGCCGCAATCGTTCGGTATTGTATTGCTCCTTCACGTTAACCACTTTCTTCGAGGCCACCACGGTATCAATCGGCACGTCGCCGTAACGGCCGTTGTTCAGCACCACGAGCCTTCCATGAATCCCGCGTAGCAGCAGGTCCAACGCAATATTTCCGTAGGCCATGGGGACGATGGAGTCGATGGCGTCGGGATCGCCGCAGCGGACCAGGTAGCCGAGATTCTGGCTGATGGTATCGACGGCCTTGCGGTTGTTGTAACGCGGCGAGAGTTCCTTCAGCTGGTCGGAAACCTTGTCGCCGATGCCCCCCAGTTTCTTATGGCCAAACGCGTCTGCGGTGTCGTGCGAGAAGATCATTTCGGCGCCTTCAAAGGTTGCGCCTTCGGAGATCAGCACCACCGAATACTTGCTGGGGTTCTTCTGCCGGTCCGCCATGAGCAACTCGGCCAGACGCTCGATGTTGAATTTGTGTTCGGGAATCACACAGCGATTGGCTGCTCCAGCCATGGTGGGCACCATGGCCGTAAAGCCTGCGTAGCGGCCGAAAACCTCCAGTACGAGCAGCCGTTCGTGCGAGCCGGCGGAGGTCCGCAGCCGATTGGTCATTTCGATGGTGCGGGTCACGCAGGTGCTGAAGCCGATGCAATAGTCTGTACCGGGTACGTCGTTGTCCATCGTTTTGGGGATGGCAACTACCTTCACCCCTTCCCGATGCAACCGCACACCGTAGCTGAGAGTGTCGTCGCCTCCGATCGGTATCAGGCTGTCGATTCCCAGCCACTCCAGGTTCTTGAGGACTTCGGCGGTGAGATCGTTGACGGCGGCCGGATAAGAATCCTGCAGATGAGGCGGAAGATTCGCTGGAGTGACTCGCGCGGGATTGGTGCGCGAAGTATGAAGGAAGGTGCCGCCGGTGCGGCCGGCGCGATTCACCAATTCTTCGGTGAGGGTTTGGAAGTTGTCGCTGTTGTCGTAATTGTCTTCGCGGACCATGTCCACCAGGCTGGCCCAGCCCCGCCGCAAGCCGATGACTTCATAGCCTTCGCGGATGGCCCTGATGGTGACCGCCCGGATGGCCGGGTTCAAGCCCGGGACATCACCACCTCCAGTGAGGATTCCGATGACGCCTTTTTTGCTGTTCACATTTGCCATAAGAATTGCCTTCCGTATGATTGCGCTTCAGCGTACGCCTAACCACCAGTCTAGTCGCTGGAGGCTTTTTCGCGGCGTATCGGTCGAGCCGAGGTCCTCTTCGAAGGCAACTTGCTTTCCAAGTTGGTGTTTATACGTCTAGTATTGTGGGTGGGGCGACTTCATCGGTGGGTCTTAGAACACTACATCCTGAAGCAAAATGGCGAATGCCGTGGATAGCGCTCGCGGCGGTAGTGGTGTTCCTGTTTGCCTTTCACGCAAAAACAGGAGTGTACGGCAGCGGCACTGAGGTCAAAGTGACTGCTTCCACGGCGGCGAAGTTGTGGGTCAACGCAGAGAAGACGGACGTCGAGCCCCAGTCGCCGTCTGGCACTCTGCTGATCTGGTTTGCGATCCTGTTTATCAATTATCTTCATTTACACCGCCGGTTTGGTGTCCCAACTCTTTTTCGCGCTCCGGCCCCCGCCCGCCTCAGTTTGTTGCACTGGCGTCATTGTCTTCGCCCTCCTCCGGTTCGATAATTAGCCAAAGGTTTTCCTCATAAGCCCGATTTTTGATTGGGTTCCGGCCCCGGGTATGACACGCTTTTCGTGAATGCCCAGTTGGCAAATTAAGTTCAAACGAATTTGAGGTAAGTCATGACGATTCGTCGAAACACGCTGCTTGTGTTCGGCGCGATTTTGTTCTGCCTGATCATTGCGGTCTGGCAGGTCCAGCGGGTGCGCGCCGGCGGTTCATCCCACGGGAAGACGGCTGAGTCGGGCGACAACGTGCCTTTCGCGGCCGTCGCTCCGGTGGCGCGTGGTCCCATCGTCAACACATTTTCTATTGCCGGCCAGTTCCTGCCTTACCAGAATGTCGAACTGCACGCCAAGGTCGCAGGCTACATCAAGAGCATTTCGGTTGACATCGGCGACCACGTGCATACCGGGCAGGTGCTCGCGGTTCTTGAGGTGCCTGAGCTGGTGGCGCAGGTGAATGAAGCGAACGCGGGCACGCACCACGCGGAAGAGGAAATTGCCCGCGCCAAGAGCGACGTGGCACGCGCGGAGGCCGACCACGTGGCTTTGCACGCCAATGCCGAGCGGCTGGTCAACACCGACAAGGTTAGACCGGGTTTGATCGCGCAGCAGGAGTTGGACGATGCCAACGCCAAGGACCGCGCTTCTGGGGCGCAAGTCGACGCCGCAACTTCGGAGCTGGCCGCAGCGAAGCAGCAACTTGAAGTTGCCAAGGCCGATGCGCAGCATTATTCCGCGTTATCCGACTACACGCGGATTATCGCTCCCTATGACGGCGTCGTGACCTGGCGCTTCTCCGATAAAGGAGCGCTGGTGCAAGCGGGAACGTCGAACACGAGCGGCCTTCCGGTGGTTACGGTGGCACAAATCAATCAACTGCGTTTACGCATCCCGGTTCCGGAGACCATTGCTGCCAAAGTCCGGATCGGCGATTCCGCCGACGTAAAGATACAGGCCACCGGCGAGCATTTCACCGGCAAAATTGCCCGCTTCACCGACGCCCTCGATCCCACGACTCGCACCATGCAGGTGGAAATCGACGTTCCCAATCCCACTTATCGCCTGCAACCAGGCATGTATGCGGATGTGGTGCTGGCCTCCGACGGCAAGCAGGATGCCCTCATCGTCCCGGTCAATGCCATTCAGCGCGAGCAGAATAACGTGAAAGTGCTGGTGGTGGATTCGCGGAATCGGGTCCAGTCTCGCGAGGTCCAACTGGGAGTCGAAAGCAATAACAGCGTCGAGATTGTGTCGGGCCTAACCGCGGGTGAACGTGTGATCGTCGGCAATCTGGGAAGCTATCAGCCAGGCGAGTTAGTGCGGCCTAAAGAGGCCGTGTTCGCCGGCAACAGCCAGGATTCGGAGTAATCGCCAATGCCTACTTTTGCAATCAAGTACCCGTTTTTCATTTTGATGTTGTGCCTCGCCATCATCGTGGTGGGCGTGGTGACGGTGTTTCGCATGCCCGTCGATCTTTTTCCGCCCATCGACATTCCCGTGGTCGTGGTGGCGACTTTCTACGGCGGCATGCCTCCGCAGCAGATCGAGGCCAACATCACCGATACCTTTGAGCGTTTCTTCACGCTGGGGAGCAATATTGACCACATCGAATCCCGCTCTCTGACCGGGGTGAGCCTGATCAAAGTGTATTTCCAGCCCGGCACCGACGCCGATGCCGCTGCCAGTGAGATCGCCAACCTCGCCATGGCCGACTTGCGGCGCCTGCCACAGGGTACGCTGCCTCCCGTGGTGCTGAAATTTGACGCCTCCAGCCTGCCGGTTTGTCTTGTGACCCTGAAGGGGCAAGGCTTGAGCGAGACCGCTCTGCACGATGAAGGACAGTTCAACGTTCGCAACCAGATTGCCAACGTGCCGGGCGCGTCGGTGCCGCAGCCCTATGGCGGCAAGTATCGCCAGATCCAGTTTTATGTTGATCCCGTGAAACTGGAAGCGGCGCAGATGAGCCCCATGGACGTGGTCAACGTCATCAACAACTCCAACAAAATTCTGCCGGCAGGCGATGTTCGCATCGGTCCCAAAGACTACAACATTTACAGCAATGCCCAACTTCCGAACATCGCGCAGATGAACGATGTGCCGCTGAAGGCCATCGGCAACGGAGTGCTTCGCTTTGGAGACATCGGGCATGCAGAGGACTCGTCGGCCATTCAGTACAACATTGTTCGGGTGGACGGCCAGAAATCCGTTTACCTGCCTATCTTGAAGCAGGGCGGCAACAGCAACACCATTTCGATCGTGGATGGAGTGCGCGACCGGGTTAAACATCTGCTGGATATTCCGTCGTCGCTGAAAGCCACCGTGGTTTTTGACCAGTCGGAATACGTGAAGATTGCCGTCTCCAATGTGCTACGCGAAGGCGGCATCGGCCTGATCCTGACCGCCGTGATGATCCTGATCTTTCTGGGCTCGATGCGCGGAACCATATCGGTGCTGATCTCGATTCCAGTTTCCTGCCTGGCGGCGTTTTTGCTGTTGAATGTCTTCGGCGGGACCATCAACACAATGGTGTTGGGCGGACTGGCGCTGGTGCTCTCGCGATTGATCGACAACTCCGTGGTCGTGCTGGAAAATATCTTTCGCCACATGGAGGAAGGCGAGGACGCCGTGACCGCAGCCGAACGCGGAGGCGACGAGGTCCAACTTGCAGTGCTGGCCGCCACTTTCACCACCGCAATCGTTTTCTTTCCGGTCGTTTTCCTGTACGGCGTCAGCAAGTACCTGTTCACCGCCCTGGCGCTCGGCGTAGTGCTCGCATTGGCGGCCTCCTACCTGGTGGCGATGACGGTTGTGCCACTGTTCTGCGCGAAGTTCATCAAGATGGCGCATGGCCACGGCGGGCACCAGGAAACCAAGTCAATGTTTGGAAAGTTTGTTGCCGGATTCAACCATCGCTACAACCGCATGTTGGGCCGTTACGACGCCGCGGTCGCCAAAGCGCTTACGCGCCCAGCGGCCACAGTGGGCATCATCATGGGCAGCTTTGTATTGAGCCTGGCACTTTTGCCGTTGCTGGGCGTGGCGTTTTTCCCGCGCACCGACCCCGGCCAGTTTGTCATCAATGTGAAGGCACCTACCGGGTCGCGACTGGAGATGACCAATCAGTACATCGCGCGAGTGGAGAGCGACATCCGCGACGTAATCGGAAAAGATGATCTGCAAATGGTTGTCTCCAACATCGGAATGACGCCTGACCTATCGGCCATCTACACCAGCAATTCGGCTCAGCACACCGCCTTCGTGCAGGTGAGTTTGGTCAAGGAGCACAAGGTCAGCACCTTTGCCTATATGGACCGCGTACGCCGGAAGTTGGATTCCGACGTGCCCGAACTCTCCACTTATTTTCAAACGGGAGGTCTGGTAGATTCCGTGGTCAACATGGGTATGCCCGCGCCCATCGACATCCAAGTGAGCGGCAACGACCAACACGCGGCGTATGCCGCAGCCAGTGAGATGGCGGCGAAGGTGCGGCAGTTGAATGACGTGAGCGACGTGCTGATTCCGCAGGACCTGGATTATCCCGGAATCGAGCTGAATGTCAGGCGGGAGATGGCAGCGCGCCTCGGACTTAACGCAACGGACGTGGTTGATAACGTGGTGACCGCACTGACCTCAAACGGCATGATTGCGCCCAGCTACTGGGTCGATCCCAAGAGCGGCAACAACTACTTTTTGACGGTGCAGTACGCCAATCATCAGCTCAATACGATGACCATGGACGATTTCAAGCAGATTCCACTTCACGCCAAAGACAACAGCAGCACCACCATGCTGGAGAACGTGGCCGACATCAAGATGATCAACACCCCGACTGAAGTGGACCACTACCAACTCTTCCGCAAGATAGACGTGTATGTTTCGCCCAAGGGTGAAGCCCTGGGCGCGCTCGCCAGCCAGGTGCAGAAGATCATCGACAATACCAAGCTGCCGCCCAACACGCGAGTCGAGATGCGCGGTTCAGTAAAGGCCATGCATCAGTCATTCGTCAGCTTTGGCGTTGGACTGCTGTTGGCGATTGTTCTGGTGTACCTGATCCTGATGGCGCAGTTTGCATCTTTCATCGATCCCTTCATCATCCTGCTGGCGATTCCGTCAGGCATTACCGGCGTGATTTTGTTTCTTCTCCTGACCGGAACGACGCTGAATGTTATGTCGCTGATGGGTGTGCTGATGATGACCGGCATCGTGGTGTCTAACAGCATTCTGATCGTGGATGTGGCTCGGAAGTATCGTGAGGAGGGCATGGCAATTCGGGAGGCGGTTGCACTGGCCTGTCGCGTCCGGCTGCGCCCCATCCTGATGACGTCGCTCGCGACCTTGTTGGGGCTTGTGCCCATGGCTTTGGCCCTGGAAGCGGGCAGCGAGCAGTACGCGCCGCTGGCACGCTCCATCATCGGGGGCCTGCTGGTGTCGGTGGTGCTGACCGTGTTCATTGTTCCGGCGGCGTACTTGCTGATCCATCGCAGGGAAGAAGCCCAGCCTACCGCGGAGGTGCAGGCTTGAGACCGAAGATCCTCTGGCTTGTCATTTCCCTAGGCAGTTGCTCTCTGGCGGCACAAACTCGTTCGCCGGCGCCGCCAGCAACGCCTCCACAGCAAAGCGCACCAACTCAACCAATACCTGCAACCCAGACACTGCCGACGCAGGAAACAGTCCCAACGCAACCAACGCCGCCTGCTGCTCCCGCGTCGCCGCCGATGCAGACCATCCCCGGCACGCAGACGCCAGCTCAGTTGCCCACCACCGGAACGCGGCGACGCCTTACGGTGCAGGACGCGGAGGCGCTGGCACTGAAGAACAATCCGCAGATTTCGGTTTACCATCTGCTGGCCCTGGCTTCCCAGCAAGTCACACGCCAGCAGAAGGCTGCGTACTACCCCGACGTGTACGGTAGTCTGACCGGGGTCGACTCGAAAGAGGGAAGTCGCATCGCGGCGGGCAATCTGAACAACCCAATCGTCTATGAGCGTGCTGCCGGTGGACTCACTTTGTCGCAACTCATCACGGACTTCGGACGCACCAACAACCTGGTCGCCACTGCCGCGCTTCGCGCTAAGGCATCCGACATGAATGCGCTCGCCACGGCCGACCAAGTCAAGCTGGCCGTGGACCAGGCCTTCTACAATGCGCTCCAGACGGTCGCGTTACTTAAAGTAGCCGAGCAGACGGTCGCCGCGCGGCAACTGGTGTCGGACCAGATCACGACGCTGTTTCAGAACAAATTACGGTCGCAGCTCGACGTCAGTTTTGCCAGCGCAAATGTGGCGCAGGCCAAGTTGTTGCTGCTGGATGCGCAAAATAATCAGCAGGCCGCACTTTCCGCGCTGTCCCAGATACTGGGCTACGCCACGCAGCAAGAATTCGAACTGGTGGACTCCGCAGCGCAGTTGAAGCCTCCGCCAGATTCGGTCAGTAAGCTGGTGGACGAGGCCTTCAGCAACCGGCCGGAAATTGCCGCGCAAAGCTATGAATACCAGGCCGCACAGCGCTTTCAGAAAGCGGAGCGAGACTTGATGTTTCCCAGCGTTGATGCCTTGGGGGTGGTGGGCCGGACTCCCTACAGCAACACCATTGCTGGCGTCTCGCCCTTCACCAGTTGGTACGGAGCGGTGGGAGTTAACGTCAACATTCCAATCTTCAACGGCTTCCTTTATCCTTCCCGTTCGAAGGAGGCAGCGCTGCGCGCACAGGCCGACGAGGAGCAGCTTAGGGATTTGAAAGACCGGATTGCCAACGATGTTCGTGGCAGTTGGCTGAACGCCATCACCGCATTTAACCGGATTGGCGTGACCCAGCAGTTTGTGGATCAAACCAACCTTGCGGTTGACTTATCGCAGACCCGCTACAGCCTCGGATTGAGTTCGATTGTCGAATTGAGTCAGGCGCAATTGCAGCAGACGGAAGCCGCCATCCAGTTCGCTGCCGCCAAATATCAATATCAGATTGCGGAGTCGGTGTTGCGCTTCCAGATTGCATCGTCTTCACCCAGCGCGCCATGACCCGGCGGGTCTAAACTAGGGTGCATGCTGCAATCACATAAGAAGGCAATTTCTGCAATCAAGAATTTCCAGCAACGGGTTGACAAGGCAACACGCGAGCGCGACAAAGCAAAAGCGCAATTAAAGAAGGCTGAGGCGCGACTCGCACTGGAAAGAGAACAGCTCAAGAAGAGCCAGGAACAACTGGAAAGCTAGAGCCATATAACGTTGCTCGGTTGTGAAAGAGGGTGATCTATGCAACTCGGAATGGTAGGTCTGGGAAGAATGGGCGCCAACATGGTTCGCCGGCTCATCAAGGCGGGCCACGAATGCGTGGTCTTCGACGTGTCGCCAAAATCAGTGGAAGAGTTGGTGAAGGACAAAGCGGTAGGCTCATCGTCGCTGAAAGATTTTGCTGCCAAACTGACGAAACCGCGCGCGATATGGTTGATGATTCCGGCAGGTGTTGTGGACCAGACCATAGCCGAAATCGTGCCTTATCTTGAAGCCGGTGACATCCTCATTGACGGCGGCAACTCCTACTACATTGACGATATTCGCCGGGCGAAAGAGCTCTCAGCCAAGGGAATTCACTACGTGGATGTCGGCACCAGCGGCGGCGTGTGGGGCCTGGAGCGCGGCTACTGCATGATGATCGGCGGCCCGGAATCGGCGGTGCAGCATCTCGATCCAATCTTCAAAAGTATTGCTCCCGGTATCGGAAATATCCCGCGGACACCAGGACGCGAGAAGTCGGGTGGCACGGCCGAACAGGGTTATCTGCACTGCGGCCCAAGCGGCGGCGGGCACTTCGTCAAGATGGTGCACAACGGTATCGAGTACGGCATTATGGCCGCTTATGCCGAAGGGCTAAACATTCTGCGCGCTGCCAATGTCGGCAAGCAGACCCACGCAGCCGACGCGGAGACCACCCCTTTACGTGATCCGGAACACTATCAGTACGACTTCAATCTGACCGACGTCACCGAAGTCTGGAGGCGAGGCAGCGTGATCGCGTCATGGCTGTTGGACCTGACGACGTCCGCCTTGGCCGCCGATCCTCAGCTCTCCAAATTTACAGGACGGGTGTCGGACTCGGGCGAGGGACGCTGGACCATCAAGGCTTCCATCGATGAAGCCGTGCCTAGTCCCGTGCTTACAAGCGCGCTTTATGAGCGCTTCAGCTCTCGCGGCGAGGCCGACTTTGCCGACAAACTTTTGTCGGCGATGCGTTACGAATTCGGTGGCCACCTGGAGAAACCAGCAGGGAGGTAAGCGAGACGCCAAGCTGGACTTCGCGGCCCGCGCGTTCACGCTTAATTGAGATGAGATAATGGGCTTACTTGGCAGCGGCCCTGTAGCTCAGATGGAT
>CAWCSJ010000004.1:0-70665 GCA_963798185.1 uncultured Acidobacteriaceae bacterium | reverse complement strand
TAGCCTACCGCCATGGTGTTGTGGTTGTGAGTGCGGCAGTAGAAAACATGGTTGGTGGCGGCGTTGGTAATGCGCACAATAGGATAGTTGGTGGCATTCTGCAGATCGTCGCCATAAGCGCTGGCTTGCGAGAGGCCGTTGAACTTGAAACCATACAGCGTGAAGGAACTACCGCGAGACAACACCGCCGACGTCAGCAGCGCCGAGGGTTGCCAATTGTACGTGCCCGGTGTCGCAGTGAATATCTCTACGTCGTTGGTGTAGTCGGTGTACAGGATCTGCCCCGTCGGCAGCACCAGCAAGTGCCCTTGAAACGAGGAAACGTTGTGCGCATTGGGCGGGCCGACGACCGATGTGAGCGAGCTGCCGTCCCACTCAAAAAATACCGAACCATTGTTATAGATCCCCGGGCTGGCCATCATGAGCATTTTGCCGTTGGGTTCGAGAGCGGCCGGGCCGTCGGCAATATCATAGGTGCCGGGAAAATCTGGACCGGCAGTCCAGGTACCAGCGCTCGCGTTGTAAACCGCGGTATGGCCGGCGCCACAGGTGTTTGCCCCAGTCGCGTAAACCGTGCCGTTGGGCAACAATAAGGCCGGACCGACTTCAAACGATGCGTTGTTTTCCCCGCCGCAGTTTGCGGCCGAGTCCCAAAGTTGGACCGGCGTGGCGCCGGCTACCGACCAGGAACCTGTACTCGGATTGTAGATCTCATAATTCATTCCGTTGGCCTGCCACATCCCGACGTAGGCGTCCACCGTCAGCACCTTCCCGCCCGGCAGCAGGTTCCAACCTTCTTCGTCGTTGACATCGAACTTGCCGGTACCCGTGGCAGTCCATGTCAAGTTGGAGGCATTCAACAAGGCCGCTTGTCTGGTAAGGGTGTTGGCCAGCATCAACGTCCCATTAGTCAAGACCACGGTTGAGGCATCGCCAATGGCCGACCAGCCGGCCGGAGGGTTTACCGCAGTCCAGGCGTCGGCTACCGGATCGTAAATGGCCCCTAGTTTGGTAAAACCACCGCCATATTGATTGTATTCACCGCCCTCCGCAATGACGCGGCCATCGGGCAATACGGCCGATCCGAAGAACAGTGGTCCATAGTTGGACGGCATGGAGCCGATCTGGGTCCAGGTCCCGTTGATATAGCTGCCATTAATATCGGGGGTCAACTTGTACCAGTGGTTCGTCGCCACGTTTCCGTCCTGGTCACTTTCTTCGTGGGCGATGACGGTACCGTCAGTCAGTAAAAGAGGAGTTCCAAGGTTGGCCGGAGGGTTGTTGGTTGTTCGTGTCCAGGTTTGTGCGTTTGCCATCGTGGTGGCAAAACACAGCACCAGCGCGGCGAATGGGAATATTCGCAAAAGCTTCATTGTTGTCCTCATGAATTGCTTTGTCTAAGGGGGCAGGCTGGAGGCACGACCGTCGGAATTTGAAAACCGCCGATTGTATCCACGTGACGTAAGCAACGGCTGAGGAAATTTAATCTGGCCAACATCGAAAGTCAATAGAATCAGGAAAATACTACCTCGGTAGTTGAGCGCCTGGTCCGGCGGGCGCTTTTCTGGATCGCCTGACGGCAATCTTTTTTGTCGCGACAGCCTTCTTTGCGCCTGCTTTTTTCTTCGCCTGCTCACCCGCCATGGGAAGGTCTTTCATCTCGGCCGCGCGCCACAGGTACCACGAAGCCACGCTGCGATACGGACGCCAGCGCTCGCCATAGGCCAGCAGCTCTTTCGGCTTCGGCAGTTCGGCGAGTTTGTGCAATTTGGCGAAGCCCTTGCGGATGCCGTAGTCATCAACCGCCAGCACATCGGGACGGGCAAGGCGAAATATCAGCAGCATCTCCACCGTCCAGCGGCCGATGCCGCGCACGCTGTCCAGCCTTTCGATCAGTTCCTCATCGCTCATGCGGTGGGCTTGCTTGACCGTGGGCACGGTGCCGTCGAGCGTCTTGGCCGCGAGATCGCGAATGGCCAGCATCTTGGCGCGCGACAGTCCCGCCGAACGCAGCAATGCTTCCGGCGCCGCTAGAATTTGCTCCGGACTGGGAAAGCCTGCAACCAGTCCGCGGCGGGTGCGAAGCCGCTTGGTGTTCTCGGGAAACAGCGCTTTGACGCGCTCGGTGATGGCGGCCGCGGCCTTGCCGTTGAGCTGCTGATAAATGATCGACTCCAGCAGCGCCTCGAAAATACTCTGCGTGGTTTCCTGCCGCAGGCTGCATTCGCCGTGGCGCAGGATGATCCGAGCCAGCCGGCGATCGGCCCGCGAAAGGTGTTCCAGGGCGGCAGTGTGATCGAGTTTCTTAGGCATGGGCAGTTGTCAGTAGTCAGTAGCCAGCAGCCAGTAGTCTCTTCGCAGTTGCTGTTAGTCGTAGCCAGGAGTTAGCGTCACGCGCGTGCAACCCCCTTACCGCTGTCTGAGCGTAGCACGCGTTCGCCAGCGGCGGGCGCTGTGCGCAGTCGAACGGCTGGAAACTCTCTTGTTCCGCGGGATCTGTGCCGTCCCCGCGGGACTCGGTTCGTTCATTTACGCTCACCCACCGCTAAAGCCGTGGGCTCTCCTATTTAGTCCGCTTCGCGGACTGGATTCATCGCTGCTGAAGTTCGATTTCAACCAAAGCATTTCTGGTACACCATCACGTCGTAGAATGACCACAGATCTCGAGGCTGCGCTCGGCCACTTTGATTGCGCACCCGTATAGGGTTCTTCGAATTCTCGCACGGCTCGTCGCCAGGATGACCATCGACCAGCAAATAACTGACAACTGACGACTGACAACTGACTACTGTACGACTGACCAGTAGTGTCCGGTTAAAAGTCGAGTAAACACAACTGGTTAGGATTTTCGCCTCCTTGGGGAAGCAAGTTGTTGGGCAAAAAAGCTTGATTTATGGGCGTTTTCTCGAACAATGAGACGCTCAGGATTTGCAGCATGGTGTACAGGCTGACGGGCAGATGGAGGCGCTTGCGCACGATGGCGACCAACAGGTAACTGCACACTGCAATCCAGATTTGCGTCTTGACGGCATTTTCCGAAGTGCCGTAGAAAGCTTTGATTCGCAGATGCTGTTTGATCCACTTGAAGAACAACTCGATTTGCCAGCGGCGCCGGTACAACTCGGCAATGGTCAGCGCCGGCAGGGCAAAATTGTTGGTCAGGAAGATCAGCCGCCGGCCATGCACGCCATCCCCGTAACGGATGCGGCGCAGCCGAGCGGGATAACTCTTGCGAGTATAGAACCATACCAGCGAGATGGTTTGATCGCACTGCACCCCGCTGCTCTTGTCCACCGGGTGCGAAACCAGTCGGCGGAAGCGGAAGTTCTTGCGGGCCCGGGTAACGAAGAACGCCCCCGCCAAGCTCCAGCGGTAGAGCCGTTGGAAATCCAGGTAGCCGCGATCCATGACGTAAAACGCGCCTGCTTCGGGAGTGAGCAGATCGAGGATGTTCACATCGTGGATGTGGGCCGCAGTCACGCGCACAAACGTAGGAATGGAGCCGCGCAGGTCGAGCAGGGTGTGCAATTTCAGGGCGTTCTGATTGCTCTTGTAGCGCGCCCAGGGAAACAGGGTCATGCACAAATCGATGATGGTCGAATCCAGCGCATACACCGTGTTGGCCAGATCCAGTCCCAAGTCCTCGTGAACATAAAGCGCTCGTGCTTGCGCGATGAGGAGGTGAGCGAAATCCGCATAGATTCGCCAGTCGCGGGATTCGTTGGCATCGGCCAAGGTGCTGCGCGAGACCGTGCCGCGAATTCCCAGGTGGTACAGTCGACGCTCTTGCGAGCGCAGGCAAGCCACGATGTCGCGCAAACTCTCGCGGAAGGTCAACTGGGCAAAGGCCAGGCAGAGAAACTGGTCCCAGCAGGAGAAACTCCGCACCCGGTAATGGCCAGCGTAACGCGCGACGCATTGGCGAAACTCGTGGCGGGGCAAATGATCGGTCAACTGTGCAAACAGAGATTGTCCGCTGTTCATGATGCCGCCATTGTGACGGCACCGGCCAACGGATTGCTCTTTTGCAGTTCAAATCGATTACGAGACTCAACATGCTTAAATTGCAGTACAGCATTGATTTACACGAAACCAGTGAATCCTTAACCGGACACTAGTACTATGACCACATAGATAGTAATACAGTTAGATACTTGTCAGCGGACATGTCCGAGCGTATTGCTGGGGCATGGGAGACGGCAGGAAAGTTCAGGTTCGGTTGTCCAAGCCGGAGCAGCAGCAATTGGATGACTTGTTGAGCGGCGGTCTGCAGCCGGTACGACCGTGCTGCGAGCCTTGGTGCTGCGGCAACTGGCGGATGGGCAAGCGATTCGCAAGGTAGCCCGCAACGTGGGCTTGACCCCGAAGACGGTGTGGCTGACCAGCCAACGCTATCAGCAAGGCGGTCTGGAGCGAGCCTTGTATGAGCGGGCGCGCCCGGGGAAAGAAGCGCGGTTGGATGCCCAACAGCGGCAGCGCATCGTAGCCCTGGTGTGCGTCCGCCGCCCGAGGGCCGCGCGCGGTGGACGGTGCGCTTGCTGGCCGAGGAAGCGGTGAAGCGCAAGCTGGTGCCGCGGTGGGACGAGAGACGGTCCGAATCCTGCTCGAAAACCACGACCTGAAACCGTGGCGGGAAAAAAATGTGGTGCGTGGCCGAACTCGATGAGGAATATATCGCGCGCATGGAGGACGTGCTGGCCGTGTATGAAAAGCCGCTCTCGGTACGGGAACCGGTGGTGTGTATCGATGAGAAACCGGTGGTGCTGCATCAGGAAGTTCGGCCTCCGGTAGCCCTGCAGCCAGGACGGGTCGCCCGTCGCGATGGCGAATATCAGCGTTGCGGAACCGCCAACGTGTTCTGCGGCGTCCAACCCAAAGCGGGGCGCATTTCACCAAAGTACCAACCACCGCTCTCGCCCGAGTTTGCCGATTACCTGCTGGACTGCTGTGCGTTACCCCGAGGCCGATACCATCCATCTGGTGATGGACAATCTGAGTTCGCACACCCGCAAAGCGGTCGTCGAACGCTTTGGCGCAGAGGCCGGCGATTGGCTGTGGAATCGGTTCACCGCGCACTACACTCCGAAGCACGGCAGTTGGTTCAACCAGGCGAGATCGCCATCAGCTTACTCTCCCGGCAATGCTTCGGCCAACGCCGGATCGGAGATCGAGTTTCTCTGCGCAAACAAACTCAGGCTTGGAACCGTCGCATGAATCGCACCGAGTCAAAATCCAGTGGAGCTTTACTCGCAAGCAGGCTCGCAAGAAGTTTGGCTACACAATCACGCGGTCACGGTACTAGCTAGTAGGCCAGTAGTGTCCGGTTAAAAGTCGAGTAAACACAACTGGTTAGGATTTTCGCCTCCTTCGGGAAGCAAGTTGTTGGGCAAAAAAGCTTGATTTATGGGCGTTTTCTCGAACAATGAGACGCTCAGGATTTGCAGCATGGTGTACAGGCTGACGGGCAGATGGAGGCGCTTGCGCACGATGGCGACCAACAGGTAACTGCACACTGCAATCCAGATTTGCGTCTTGACGGCATTTTCCGAAGTGCCGTAGAAAGCTTTGATTCGCAGATGCTGTTTGATCCACTTGAAGAACAACTCGATTTGCCAGCGGCGCCGGTACAACTCGGCAATGGTCAGCGCCGGCAGGGCAAAATTGTTGGTCAGGAAGATCAGCCGCCGGCCATGCACGCCATCCCCGTAACGGATGCGGCGCAGCCGAGCGGGATAACTCTTGCGAGTATAGAACCATACCAGCGAGATGGTTTGATCGCACTGCACCCCGCTGCTCTTGTCCACCGGGTGCGAAACCAGTCGGCGGAAGCGGAAGTTCTTGCGGGCCCGGGTAACGAAGAACGCCCCCGCCAAGCTCCAGCGGTAGAGCCGTTGGAAATCCAGGTAGCCGCGATCCATGACGTAAAACGCGCCTGCTTCGGGAGTGAGCAGATCGAGGATGTTCACATCGTGGATGTGGGCCGCAGTCACGCGCACAAACGTAGGAATGGAGCCGCGCAGGTCGAGCAGGGTGTGCAATTTCAGGGCGTTCTGATTGCTCTTGTAGCGCGCCCAGGGAAACAGGGTCATGCACAAATCGATGATGGTCGAATCCAGCGCATACACCGTGTTGGCCAGATCCAGTCCCAAGTCCTCGTGAACATAAAGCGCTCGTGCTTGCGCGATGAGGAGGTGAGCGAAATCCGCATAGATTCGCCAGTCGCGGGATTCGTTGGCATCGGCCAAGGTGCTGCGCGAGACCGTGCCGCGAATTCCCAGGTGGTACAGTCGACGCTCTTGCGAGCGCAGGCAAGCCACGATGTCGCGCAAACTCTCGCGGAAGGTCAACTGGGCAAAGGCCAGGCAGAGAAACTGGTCCCAGCAGGAGAAACTCCGCACCCGGTAATGGCCAGCGTAACGCGCGACGCATTGGCGAAACTCGTGGCGGGGCAAATGATCGGTCAACTGTGCAAACAGAGATTGTCCGCTGTTCATGATGCCGCCATTGTGACGGCACCGGCCAACGGATTGCTCTTTTGCAGTTCAAATCGATTACGAGACTCAACATGCTTAAATTGCAGTACAGCATTGATTTACACGAAACCAGTGAATCCTTAACCGGACACTAGCTAGTGGCATTTGGCAACTAGCAACTACCATCTAGCACCGGGCAATCAGCTCTGGCTGAGGGTGGCGGAAAATAAGGAATGCGCATAAACCAGCCCGGAGGGCGGAACAACAATAGCCCAGGACGTAAGTCCTGGGGAGGTCGCCGACAAGAATTAGAGCCCTTTCAGGGCTGCACCAAAACGAACGCGCTCTTCGCCAGATAGAAAAGTTCGAGCGAAATACCAACGACGGGATGAAGTGATAGGGTCTGCGGACTAAACGCTAAATGCTAATGGCTAACTGCTAACTCACCGGAACCAAATCCCGTCCCTCGATATCCCAGGAGAGGTGGTGCACGCCAGTAGTGGTGGCGAGCACAGCAGAGGCGTCGGGCGCGAACGCCAGTCCAACCAAATTTTGTCCCGACACCACCAACGAGGCCTTACGCTCGGGTGTAACCCGCACAATGCCGCGGCGTCCGTTGAGCGAAGCCGCGACGTAAAGGTTGTCGTTAACATCCACCGCCAGCCCCTGGGGGCGTCCCAATCCGCGGTAGAAGACGCTTACGGCGCCATGGGGATCGATTTGCTGAATGGCATCGAAGCTCGAAGTCGTCGGCCCGGTGACATACAGATTTCCGTTGCTGCCGAAGGCCAGATGATAGGCGGAGACACTCGGCTCCAACATGGCAAACACGAAAATCTGGCGATCACGATCGATCTTGAAAATGGTTCCGCTGCGGTCGCCGACGTAGAGATTTCCGGCAGGGTCGAAGGCAATTCCGGTCGCGACGCCCATGCCTTCGGCGTACGAAGTCATCGTACCGTTTTGCGCCACCCGGTACACCGTGCCGTCATAGCGCGACGAAACATACAGACTGCCGGCACGGTCGAACGCCATGCCGGTCGCGTTCATCATTTCGTGGACGAAGGGTTTGACGTTGTAGTGGTTGTCGATGCGGTAGATCGCAACCGGGACCTTCTGGCCGCGCGATCCGGAGAACGTAACATAAATGTTTCCGTCCTGATCGATCGCCGGGTTCGTAACCGGATGCAGATTCTCCGCGATGGGAACCCCGACCCGCACCTCGCCGGGATTGCTCTTGTGACCATTAGTGGCGACCACGACTTCGCCCGAAGCAGCCCCATCGGGCACGCGCGCCACGATGAATTGTTCGGAACTGATGACGATCGAGCCGTCCACCTCGCCGAATCGCACCCGCGGCCGGCGCAATTCACGGGGCCTAAGTCCACTGCCGCTGATGCGAATCTCGCCTCCGGGCAGAGCACAAATGGGATCGACGGAATCGATATGGGGGTTGCCGTTTACGTTTTTTGCGCCCGTCTTCCGTTCCATCATCTGCCCATCCCGTATCCCGTCAGCGTATGACCCCAAAAGTGAAGCAACAACTGCAAGACAATCAGCGCGTAAACACCTGCGCCCAGGTCGTCTACTACAATTCCAGTGCCTTCCGGCAACCGTTCCAGGCTACGCACTGGCGGCGGTTTAACAATATCGAAAGCACGGAAAAGTATAAAGCCGGCGAGCAGCGCTGGCCACATAATGGGACACGCCACCAGCGTGAGCAGTTGCCCGGCGACTTCGTCAATCACCACATGCGACGGATCTTTCTTGCCGCAGCCGCGCTCTTCCAGGGTCGCGGCAGGTATGCCAATCGCCACCACCAGCACGATCAACAGAACGATTGCCGGAATCCGTGCCGGGGGCGGTAGATGCGAGGCCAGCAGCCACCACAACAAAACGGTCGCCAGCGATCCCCACGTCCCCGGTGCGGGGCGCAATCGGCCGGCGCCGAAAAATGTGGCGACGAGGGTGGCCCATCGTGGCGCCGGAGTTCCCATCAGGTTCGGCTCATTGAGGCTTCTTGCTTCGCTGGCTCGGGTAGTTGGAATCGTCGGTCTCCGGATCGTTCAGCGGGGTAGAGATGACATAGCGGCCGCTCGCCCACTTGCCCAGATCGATCGCGCGGCAGTGCTCACTGCAGAAAGGATACTCGGGATCGTTGGCCAGCACGATCTTTCTGCAAGTTGGACAACGTAAGCTGCGAACCTGTTTCTTCATAAAGCAGTTGTCAGTTATCAGTGGTCAGTTGCCAGTTTGGACCGATAACCATCCCACGGAAACTCTTCAATTTCCAGGTTTGATGTCCGTAAGCCCGCGGCCGAAACAGAAAATGCGAATCCAATTTTAATCGTTCAGGGGTTACTGACAACTGAGAACTGGCTACTGACAACTGTTACACGATGCGCGCCACCAAATCGTAGTCGTGCGCTTCGGTAATCTCACAGCGGTAAAACTCGCCTTCGCGAATGTCTTTGCCTTCGGCAAAATCGTTGACGTAAACCGTGCCATCGATCTCGGGAGCATGCATCGCCGTCCGGCCTTCCCACAGCAACTCGGTTTCTGCCGACGGCCCCATGACAAGCAAATCGAACGACTGCCCCACGAGGGCACGCTTTTTCTTGCGGCTGATCTGTCTCTGTAAAGACATTAGCTTCTTGCGGCGCCTCTCGATCTCTCTGCGCGGGATTTTGTCGGCCAGTGCAAACGCTCCCGCGCCCTCTTCGTCAGAGTAGCCGAACACTCCCAGCCAGTCGAATTGTGCTTCCCGCACGAACTGGCAGAGTTGTTCGAAATCTTCTTGCCGCTCGCCGGGGAAGCCCACGATGAACGACGTACGCAGCGTGACGCCCGGAATCTCGCGCCGCATTTTCTGGATCGAGCGCAGGAAGATGTCTGCGCCGGCGCCGCGTTTCATGCGCTTCAAAACCTCAGGCGCTGCGTGTTGCAAAGGCACGTCGATATAGGAGCAAATCTTTTCATGCCCAGCGATCGTCTGCAGCAGTTGCCCCGTAATCTTGTTGGGATAGGCGTAAAGAAAGCGCACCCAGCGGAGTTTCTCGATTTGCGCCAGCCGCTCCAGCAGCAGCGCCAGGCCATTCTTCAGGCCCAGATCTTCTCCGTAGCAGGTCGTGTCTTGCCCGATCAAGGTGATCTCGCGAACGCCTTGTTCGGCGAGCCGCTGCGCCTCGGCGATCACCGACTCAAATCGCCGGGAACGGAACTTGCCGCGCAATTGGGGAATGATGCAAAACGAGCAGGGATGATCACAGCCTTCGGCGATCTTGATGTAGGCCGAATATTTCGGAGTCGCAAGCACGCGGGGCGTGTTTTCGTCGTACAAGTAGTTTGGCAGATCGGCAATCGCGCCGTCCCACTCCGCCTTCGAGAAGCGGCCGGCAGCCTCGCGCGCATCTCCTTCGGAACGCGAGTTCAAGACTACGAAAGGTGAACCGGCAGCCGATGGCGGTGCAAGTCCGGCTGCGCTGAGAATCTTCTGCAGCTCACCGGTACCCACAACGGCGTCAACTTCAGGAATGCTTTTCTGGATTTCGTTGCGATAGCGTTCCACCAGGCATCCGGCGACGATCAATTTCTGCGCGCGTCCCGCGATCTTGTGCTGGGCCATTTCCAGGATCGTGTCAACCGATTCCTGCTTGGCCGAGTCGATGAACGAGCAGGTATTCACGACGATAATGTCGGCGTCTTCCGCGTTGCAGGTGATTTGCGCGCCGCCCTGGGCCAGCAGGCCCATCATCACCTCGCTGTCCACCAGATTCTTGGGGCAGCCCAGGCTGACAAAACCAATTTTCTTGGGAGCAGCCACGGAGCTGGGCTCAGATGCGGACCCGTGAAAACTCGCAGCGTTGGCGCGAGTTGCCGGAACTTCCAGCAGGGCTACAGAATCGTTTCTTGGCGGCATGCGATTTCTCTATTTTACCATTGTTTTCCGCGGCCCCGAGAGCAGTTAAGGTTGTGCGCGGCGCCGGGTTGGGTCCCGGCACGCCCTCGCTTTGGAATGTTATAGTGAATGGTCGGGCGCTGGTCCCGCGCAACGCAATCTTGTGAATCCCGCCAGGTCCGGAAGGAAGCAACGGTAGCAGGCTAGTGCGGGTGCAGCGGTCAACTGGCGCCTGGCAACAGAGCCGCTATTCGCTTTTCGCTATTCGCTTTCCGTTATGAAGTCTCGCGTTGTTTTGCCACGCGGATCGCTGGAAAATCCGCCGGTCGATGGACCGAGGTTCTCTGGCGAAGAGCGAAAAGCGAATGGCGAAGAGCGAACACGGAGCCCTCGATTGCCAAACTCTCGTCGCGCCAAGATTACTGCGCTCGGCACCTATGTCCCGCCGCGTGTCCTCACCAATAAAGAATTGGAGAAAATGGTGGACACCACCGACCAATGGATATTGGAGCGGACCGGAATCCGCGAACGCCACTTGGCGGACAAAGGCGTGGCAGCCAGCGATTTGGCGGTCGAGGCCATCAAGAAGCTGGTGCAGTCACATCCCTTCGATCTTCAGGAAGTGGATGTTATCGTCGTCGGCACGGTCACGCCCGACATGATGTACCCCTCGACGGCGTGCCTGGTGCAGTACAAACTTGGCATCGCGCGCACCTGGGGCTTCGACGTTTCGGCGGGATGCTCAGGATTTGTGTATGCGTTGAACGCGGGCGCGCAGTTCATCGAGTCGGGCCGGGCGAAGAAGGTACTGGTGGTCGGCGCCGACGTGAACTCTTCGATGACCGACTTCACCGATCGCGCCGTGTGCATCATCTTCGGCGACGGCGCTGGCGCAGTGTTGCTGGAACCGGCGGAAGAAGGTGAGGACGGAATTATCGACTACGAGGCCCAGATTGAAGGCATGGGCGGCCAATACCTGTACATGCCGGGGGGCGGAAGTCTGAACCCTGCTTCCCACGAAACTGTGGACAATAAGATGCATTATATTCATCAAGATGGGCAGCAGGTATTCAAGTATGCGGTGAAGAAGATGTCGGAGATGACCGAGCGTGTTCTGCGCAAGAATGGTCTCACCGGGAAGGATATTGATTGCTTCATCGCGCACCAGGCGAACATGCGCATCATCAAGGCCACAGCAGACCGTCTCAAGATGCCGATCGAGAAGGTCGTCATCAACATTGACCGCTACGGCAATACCACGGCGGGAACCATTCCGCTGGCCATGCAGACCGCTCTCGACGAAGGCAAGCTGAAGAAGGGCAACACGGTGTTGCTGGCCGCGGTAGGCGCGGGATTCACTTCCGGGGCGACGCTGCTGCGCTGGGCGTACTGACGCAGAGCACGCCGCCCACGGGGGTTACCTAATCCACAGCACAAAACTCTTTCTGTCCGAATCCTTTTCGTCTGGATGCCGCTCTTCCCATATAGAGGGCACCAGTGATCGCTACCATCCGGACTGAAAATCTTCGCAGACTGTTGATTGACCGTGCGCCGGTCGGAGCACTTGACGTGCGCTCGGCCGCTGAATTTGCAACCGGCCACATTCCAGGTGCGATAAACATACCGATGGAGCAGGTGGAATCGCGGATGCAAGACCTGCCGGCGGGCCCGCTCGTACTAATCTGCGAAAGTGGCAAGCGTGCAGAAATTGTTGGTGGATGGCTCGCTGGACAACGCGACATAACCCTGCTCGAAGGCGGTACGCGTGCGTGGAGAAACGCCGGCCATCCGCTGGTCGTGTGTGCCCCCTGCCGATGGACCTTGGAGCGGCAGGTGAGGCTAATTGCCGGATTGCTAGTCCTTGCCGGCACGCTGCTTTCGATTTTGATCAGCGCCAAATGGGCTTATCTGGCGATGGTCGTGGGCGCCGGACTCACGTTCGCAGGCGCCACTAACATCTGCGGGATGGCGATGCTGTTGACGAAGATGCCCTGGAACTCCACGCGGAGAGCCAAACTGGAACTGAAGCGCTCCTCTGACGCGAATTGCTGCACCTGAGCGCTCGCGGCGTGACAGAATCAGGATATGGATTTCGAGGCTCTTGCCAACGAGCACAAAGACGCCGTGTATCGCCAACTCGTTCGCGCTTGCGGAAACCGGGAAGATGCCGAGGACGTGCTGATCGAGGCGTTGGTGAAAGCTTATCGCAGCCTCGACCAACTTCGAGAATCGAAGGCATTTCGCTCGTGGCTGGCGCAGATTGGGCGTCGCGTGTGCTGGCAACTGAAGGAACGCGAGGCGTTGCTGCCGCTCATGCAGCTGTCTGCAATGGAAGGGGAAGGCGTGGAACTGGCTTCCGAACTTCCGTCGGTCGAGATGCAAGCTGCCCTGAACGAGATGAAAAGGCTGCTGCAACGGGCGATTCAGTCATTACCCGAAGCGGAACGTCAGGTCTACTTGCTACGCGATATCGAGGAATTAGGTGGAGACGAGACAGCCGTAAAGCTCAACATTACCCTGGCGGCCATGAAGTCGCGATTGCATCGCGCCAGGGCCAACTTGCGCTGCTACATGGATGCGGCGCTGGTTCCCCGAACAAACGCAACCACGGATTCGCAGCAATCTTACTAAGGTTTGGGAGGCATCATGGAAGTTTTCATTCAACACCTCGGCGCAGTGCAGTTCGAAATCAAGGCGCGGCAACACACGATGATTTGCGATCAGCCCGCGGAAAACAACGGCTATGACGAAGGCATGACGCCTCCCGAGCTGTTGCTCGCGTCCTTAGGTACGTGTGCGGCGTATTATGCGGTCGACTATCTGAACCGCAACAAACTTTCACCGGAGGGCACAAAGGTCCGGGTGACAGCAGAAAAGGTCAAGGGACCATTCCGCCTGGACGACTTCAAGATCGAAGTTGATGTTCCTGGGGAACTGAACGACCAGCATTTGAAAGGCCTCGAGGAAGCGGTGCATCGTTGTCTTATCCACGCCACGCTAATGCACCCGCCGCAAATCGAGGTCGAGATCAAGGCCGCGGTAGCTGTCTAGAATTTGACTGCTACTTCGTTTTGATTTTCTCCCGCTCTTTCGCTGCGTCCAGCGGACGCACCGGTTCAGTCATACGCGTTGGATCAAGAATCTCCTTGATTTGGGCGTCGGTCAGCTCGCCCCGCTCGCGGGCAATCTCGATGATCGACTTTCCCGTCTTCACCGACTCCTTGGCGATCTCCGCCGCTTGGGCGTAACCGATGTACGGGTTCAGCGCAGTGGCCAGCGACACCGTGCTCTGCACGTAAAAATCGGTGCGCTTCTGGTTGACCGTGATGCCCTTGATGCAAAACTCAGTGAGCCGTCGCAGCATGTTCGTCATGATGGTGATCGACGTGAGCACGCTATACGCCATGGCCGGCATCATGACGTTGAGTTCGAGCTGACCGGCCTGCACCGCGAGCGCAACCGTCGTGTCGTAACCGACGACCTGGAACGACACCATCGCCGCCAGCTCCGCCATCACCGGATTTATCTTGCCCGGCATGATGGATGAGCCCGGCTGTAGCGCGGGCAAATTGATCTCCGCCAGTCCTGTGTTCGGGCCCGACGAGAGCAGGCGCAGGTCGTTGGAGATGCGGATGACCTCCAGCGCCAGATTGCGCAGCGCCGAGCTGACCGACGACATCGCCAGGTTTGACTGCATGGCATAGCGCATGTCGTCCACTACCTTCAGCTTCTGCCCCGAGATACGCGACAGATTGGCGATCGCCTTCTCGCGATAATCGGGATGAGTGTTGATGCCGGTGCCGACCGCCGAGCCACCCAGTCCAACCTCGCGCAGCAGCTCCGATTGTTGCTCGATGGACTTCTTCGCGCGCTTGATCGCGCCCGCGTAAGCGCGAAACTCCTGACCCAGCCGCATGGGCACTGCGTCCATCATGTGTGTGCGGCCCGACTTCAGGATGTTGTGGAACTCTTTGCCTTTTTCGTCGAGCGCAGCAATCAGGCCATCGAGCGTGGGATATAACTTGTCCAGTTCGAGCAACGCCGCTAGGCGCATCGCAGTAGGAAAGACGTCGTTGGTCGATTGCCCGTAGTTGACGTGATCGTTGGGATGGACGTGCGTGTACTCGCCCAGCTTGCCGCCCAGCAACTCGGAGGCGCGGTTGGCGATGACCTCGTTAGCGTTCATGTGGAAGCTAACGCCGGCGCCCGCCTGAAAAACGTCGACCACGAATTCCTGGTCCCACTTGCCCTGCTCAACTTCTTTGGAGGCCTCAATGATGGCGTTGGCCGTCTTCTCATCCACCAGGCCGATTTCGCGATTGGCCAGCGCCGCGGCTTCCTTCACCATCGCGATAGCGCGGATGAGAGAGGGATGGGCCCGCAGCCCGCTGATGGGGAAGTTCTCCACCGCGCGCGCCGTTTGTATGCCGTAGTGAACGTCGGCGGGAATTTCTTTGGTGCCGAGAGAGTCCTTTTCGGTGCGGGTGCTTGAGGGAGTTGCCTTGGGCATGGTTCAGCCTCCGTCTAAACAGATGATCTCTCAAGTTGATGCGTCGCGCTTATCGACAGCGACCAAACAGTGCCGAAGGCACGGTATAGCTTAGCCCAGCGCTTCAGCGCTGGGTAGGCGTTTATTATGAATACCGAGTCCCGTAGGGACGACAGGGGTTTCCACCAGCCAGGAGCGGCCTCCATGACGACCACACATTTGGCGCTGGAAGAATATCTCAAGACGGACTACGAGCCGGACTGCGATTATATCGACGGCGACCTGGAGGAGCGCAACACACGTCCCCCACCCACTGCTCTACTCTACCGGTATCTCCACCTCAATACAGCTACCGGGCGTTGCTGTGGCTATTGCCGCTGAAATTTTAGCGACATGTAAGCGGAGCGACGGCCACCGCGGAGTACTCAACACGACGAGCGCGATTCTACGGCCTCTCAGGTTCTGCTGATGGCGCATGTTCTTGTCGGCGGTAAGGAGCACGTCGAAACCAGCGCGCTCGGCCTCGGTCAGCAAGTCTCCATTGGACAGTTTGTCGCATCGCCGGTCTCTTGCCTCGGTGATGGTATGGCCCGTAAGCCGGGACGACAACGGGGCAGGAGTACTGTGATCAAAGAGTACGAGCATCGGGTGAGGACGTCGGGGGTGCCGTCTCGAGGGGCGCCTGCTGAGCAGCGGCGCTGCGGGCGGCAAATTCCAGCACCTCGATGATCCGCTCCTTGTCGATGTGAAACCACTCGGTGATCTCGTCCACAGTGGCTCCGGCTTCGAGGTTCTCAAAGACGGCGGAGATGGGCATCCGGGTATCGCGAAACACCCACGCGCCGCCGAGTCTGCCCGGCACGCTTTCAACCGCAGGACACTGCGACCACTCCAGAGTTGCCATGTTCTTTGGCTTTCTGTCTCTTTCTACCACTTTTAGATAGCGGCGTCACGCAGGGTGTCTGGGCGCGGGCCCGGATAATACACTGGTACACCCGGTAGGATGCTAGACTTTACGCAGGAGCGCCCGCCGAAACCTCAGTGAACATAAGTGGTTTGCTACAAATCGAGCAGGCTATCTCTTCGGTTTGCGTTAGATCTATCATTCCAGGCTCCTAGACCTTACGGTAATCGACTTCTCGAAAAATGCAAGTAATTGGGAAAGTTTTTTAAACCCGAATATTGTTGATGCGGTTGCCTGTCGGCCTCCCCGGTCCGGACCGCGCCCCCGAAGGGACTCGGGATGTAGGGAAGCTTGCCCAGCGCTGGAGCGCCGGGCTATCTTATGCCGTCCCACTTAGTGGGACTGCCGTTATTCACCCAATCCCCACCAACTCCGCGATCTTCGCCTGCCACTCCTTCGGGCCGGACTCATGCACGGAGTTGCCGTTCACATCCACGGCTACGGTGACCGGCATGTCCTCGACCTCGAATTCGTAGATGGCTTCCATGCCGAGATCGGCGAAGCCCAGCACGCGCGATTTCTTGATGGCCTTCGATACCAGGTATGCGGCGCCGCCCACCGCCATCAGGAACACTGCTTTGTAATCGCGAATGGCTGAAATGCCCTCCGGCCCGCGTTCCGACTTGCCCACCATGCCGAGCAGGCCAGTCTCTTTCAGCATCTGGCGCGTGAACTTGTCCATGCGAGTCGCGGTGGTAGGACCGGCAGGGCCGACAACTTCGTCCCTCACCGGATCGACCGGCCCGACGTAGTAGATGAAGCGATTGGTGAAGTCCACGGGAAGCTGTTCGCCGCGCTTTAGCATCTCGGTCATGCGCTTGTGCGCGGCATCGCGGCCGGTGAGCAACTTACCACTGAGCAGAATCACTTCGCCGGTCTTCCACGTCGCTACTTCCTCGCGCGTCACGTTGTCGAGGTTGACGCGCCGCGCGCCCGCCGGATTGTAGGTCAACTCCGGCCAATCCTTCAGCGACGGCGGTTTCAACGCGACCGCGCCCGAGCCGTCGAGCACGAAGTGCGCATGACGCGTGGCCGCACAGTTTGGAATCATCGCTATCGGCAGGTTGGCGGCGTGCGTCGGATAGTCCTTTACCTTCACGTCAAGCACCGTAGTCAGCCCGCCCAGGCCTTGCGCACCGATCCCCAGCGCATTGATTTTCTTATAGAGTTCGAGGCGCAACTCCTCGGCACGGTTCTTCGGCCCGCGAGCAACCAGTTCCTGAATGTCGATCGGCTCCATCAGTGCTTCTTTGGCCAGCAGCATCGCCTTTTCGGCCGTGCCGCCGATGCCGATGCCGATAATTCCTGGAGGACACCAGCCCGCGCCCATTGTGGGTACCGTCTTCAACACCCATTCGACAATGGAGTCGGAAGGATTCAGCATCGCGAACTTTGCCTTGGCCTCCGAGCCGCCGCCTTTTGCGGCAACAATGACGTCCACCTTGTCGCCGGGGACGAGCGTCATATTTACGACGGCCGGAGTGTTGTCCTTGGTGTTCTTGCGCTCGCCGGCCGGATCGGCCAGCACGCTGGCGCGTAGTTTATTGTCGGGGTGCAGATATGCGCGGCGCACGCCCTCGTTGACCATGTCTTCCACGCTCATGGTCGCGTCCCACTGCACCTTCATTCCGACCTTCAAAAAAACCGACACGATGCCGGTGTCCTGACAAATCGGCCGATGGCCTTCAGCGCACATGCGCGAGTTAATCAGTATCTGGGCCATCGCATCGCGAGCCGCAGGCGACTGCTCTTTTTCATACGCGGCCGCCAGGCTCTGAATGAAATCCACTGGGTGGTAGTAGGAAATGTATTGCAGAGCGTCGGCAACACTCTGGATAAGATCGTCTTGCTGGATGACTGTCATGCGGCCTCGTAGTAGGAAAAGAAAATATGAGCCCGGGCAAACGCCCACAGATTAATTATAGGAACTCATGCGCATGACACCTAGAGAATTCAACCTCGGCGAGGGAACTGGCATTCCCCAAACGTGGGAGAAGCAGCATTCAGCCGTCAGCTCTCAGCTATTAGGGTGAGGCGGATCATGCTGCATTCTGGGTGCTGAATGCTGAATGCCGGTTCAAACCAGCTTTCCGTACATCGAGGTGTAATTCAGGGCAATCTGGCCGCAACTCCGCTGCTCGACCGAGTACACAATGCAGGAGTTGAAGGGTCGCGAATAAATGTGCAGGCTCACGGCGCGCTGTCCCCATTCGCGAGGATTGCGGACGTCATGCACCGGATTCAGGGGATCGACCGCGACGGGATTTTCTGGTGTGATCTCGACCACATTAGTAGGCACGATGTTGCATTGATGAGCTGCCAAATCCTCGGAGATGAGGCGGAAATTCTGCACGGCAAGGCGGCCGATAGGCGCAGCCATCCAGCAATTCTGTCCCTGGTGATTGTGGATAGAGCTGACCATGCCGACCTCCCAGCAGATGGCGAGCAGTTCATACAGGTCGGTCTTGTCAATCAGGTTGCGAGTATAGTGTTGCGCGTTCCAGAACAGGTAGGGCTTCAGCGACTCGGGGTCAACGGCATTCTGACGCAAATACTGCAGCGTGCCCTCGACTCCAGTGAAGTCGTCCGGCTTAAGCTGACGCAACCCGTCGATGAAGTGCTGCACTGAAATTGTTCGCGTTGCCCGATCCGTGGACGTAGCCATTTCCCGCGTCGACCTCCTCGGAATCGCTTATTCTAACCCGGCTGCAGGGCCGATGAGAATTTTCCCGGCCTTCCACACCGAAGGATTGTGGCGAGCGTGCCTCCGCTCAGCTATGACCAGGCAGGACGCAAGGAACAAATAAATCTTTGAGGCGTGCGAAGTTTCCGGGAATCCAATGTGCCATAAAGTGGCTCCAAGTCTATAATGGGGCAAAGTACCCACCCCGGCCAAGTGGATCAGCGTTCGGCACTGGAGTTTTCCATGAAGTCACGCCCTCTCGCCGTTGCAACCGCAATGTTGTTGAGCGTTCTGCTCGTGGTTCCTTCGTTCGCGCAAAACACCACGCAAAGCCAGACCCCCTCAGCGCAGGCACCCAGCAACCAACCAGACCAAACTCAACCCGCGGCAGACGACAACGCCAATCCGCCTGCTCCCATTGACAGCGCGTCGCCTTCGGCATCCACCCAGAATGCGCCGAAGGAAACCCACGATAAGGGCAAGAACGATATCGACGACATCGGCAATCGCAAAGTGGGCAGCACCGGAAAAAGCCTGGGCGATTGGTACTCTATCGACACCGACATCAAGATGGGCAAGCAGTACGCCATGATGGTGGAGTCGAGTGCGCGCATGATTCAGGATCCAGTGGTGGTTGAGTACGTAAACCGCATCGGCCAGAACCTGGTCCGCAACTCTGACGCCAAGGTGCCGTTTACCATCAAGGTTGTTGACTCCGACGACATCAATGCCTTTGCCTTGCCCGGCGGATTCTTCTACGTCAATAGCGGCCTCATACTAGCCGCAGATGATGAAGCCGAACTGGCGGGCGTGATGGCGCACGAAATCGCGCACGTTGCCTGCCGCCATGCGACCCGGGAAATGACGCGTGAAAACTACGCCAGCTTCGCGTCCCTCCCGCTGATGTTCGTGGGCAGTTGGGGCCTGTATGAGGGTGCCAGCGCAGCCCTGAGCCTGGCGCTGCCCATGGCGTTTATGAAATTCTCGCGCGGCTTCGAGGCGCAAGCCGATTATCTGGGGCTGCAGTACATGTATAAGGCCGGCTACGATCCGCAGGCGTTCGTCTCTTTCTTCGAGAAAATCGAGGCGCAGGAGAAGAAGCAGCCGGGCACGATCGCCAAGGCGTTCGCTTCGCATCCGCCGACTCCCGATCGAATTCTCAAAAGCCAGGAAGAAATACGCAACGTCCTTCCTGCGCGTCCGGAATACATCGTCAATACGTCTGAGTTTAATGAGGTGAAGGCCCGCTTGGGTGCTTTAGAAAATCGCAAGAAGGGCATCGAAGAAAAAGACAACAACAAGCCCTCGCTGCGGCGCACTCAGACCGCCGACAGCGATAAGGGCAAACCCAAAGATGGCGACGACCACCCCACGCTGCAGCGGCGCGACGACGACTTCCTAGCCAGCACAGGTCGGTGGTAGAGTCGCTCGAATGCAATCCCAGCCGGCGGCCGCGTGCCGCCGGTTTGCTTTTGGCGTGCCGTTTAGGCCACATTCGATTGCGGCGACAGGTGTGCTAATCGCGGAAGCGCCGGTTTGATGGCACAATAGTTCAACAGCCAGTTCTTGGGGACTGGCACCGTAGAAGGGGAATCTTCATGAAGAAATTGTTGCTGGCGCTGTTGCTAACGGCGTCATTGTTACCCTTGAGTCGAGCGGCCGACAAGCCGAGCGACGCGCCGCCGCCCAAAATCAAAGTCGGCGACATGGCACCGGATTTCACGCTGCAGGACCAGAGCGGAAACAAGGTTTCGCTGCACGATTTCAAAGGGAAAAAGAACGTCGCCCTGGCGTTCTACATCTTCGCCTTCACCGGTGGTTGACAAAAGCAGATGCAGGCTTTCCAGCAGAACCTCGCCAAGCTGGAAGCCGCCGATACCCAGGTACTGGGTGTGAGCATGGATTCTCCCTTCTCGAATAAGGCGTGGGCGGAAAAGATTGGCGTTACCTTCCCGTTGCTCAGCGACTGGGGCGGCGACGTGACCAAGGAGTATGGTCTCTACAATCCCAAATACAAGGCCGCGCGGCGGGTCAATTACCTCATCGACAAAGACGGTAAGGTCATCGAGATGCAACTCGACTCCGACGCCATCGATCCGTCAAAGGTCGTGGTGGCATGCGAGGCCAAAAAGTTGGGGCGCTAGGGTAGAAGGCCTTGACGGCTGTAAATACATTGCGTAAATATTGAGATGCGATTCACTTGGAACGGCCTTGAGATCACGGTTATCTACACTGACCGTGAAAACGGGGAACGGCATTTAGTATCGGCATGGAGATCAGAACCGCATGAGCGTCGCTACTACTGGCAAAGTCTCGAAAAGAAGGGCGACTGAGCCGCGCACCAATTGGAAGCGGCTTCGCTCAATGACAAACAAAAAGATCCGGATGGCCCTCAACAGCGATCCGGACATAATCCCGACAGACCAGGCCTTCTGGGCCAAGGCCAAGCTGGTCATGCCTCGTTCCAAGAAAACCGTCACTATGCGGCTCGATGCAGACCTCCTGGACTGGTTCCGTCGTAACCAGGGTTACCAGACCCGAATCAATGCGATACTGCGCGCCTACATGGACGCCAAGCGCACAAGCGGTAGATGATCAAGAAAGACGCTCAACAGTTTGTCGACCACACGCCGGGTGAAGCGCCCGTAAGTGGGTTTATTCATCGCGCAGCAAAAAATGGCGGTGGATTTGTGGTGCTCACCCACGGCGCGGGCGGCAATTGCAATGCACCGCTGCTGGTTGCACTGGCGGACAAATTTGCAGTAGCGGGGCTGGCCACGCTGCGCTGCGATCTGCCGTTTCGCCAGCGGCGTCCGAAGGGACCGCCGTCTCCCTCCGATGCCAAGCATGATCAGGATGGACTGCGGCGGGCCGTCGAGCTGATGAGGAAACAGTTTGCGGGGCGAGCGTTTCTTGGCGGCGCGTCATACGGGGGACGGCAGGCGAGCATGCTGGTGGCTGCGGATCCAACCCTGGTCGATGGGTTGCTACTGCTTTCCTACCCGCTGCATGCGCCGGGCCGTCCGGCGCAGCCGCGGACTGCGCATTTTCCCAGCCTGCAGAAACCGGTTCTCTTCATTAGTGGTACGCGCGACGCGTTCGGTTCAATCGAGGAATTGGAAAGAGCGATCAAGCTGATTCCTGCGCGCACAAAACTGATTCCGATCGAAGGTGCAGGCCACGGCTTGTTGCAGAAATCGAATCGCGAGCAACTACCAGACGAGGTGGCTCAACAATTTCTCGCGTTCTTTTCTTGAGAGCCGATCACGCGGAGCGACGAACCAGAGCCGGAGAAGTGGCCTCTAGGGAGTCTTTTCTAATCGAAGAATGAGCCTGAAGCGAGAAGGTGCAGGCGGTGAGGAAGGCTCCTTTCGGGAAAAAGGTTTTAGAAAAATATATAGCAGTAGTCGCGCGGTGGGAATGTGGGAATCGCACAGCGATTTCCAAGGTTGGTGGGAAGCCCCGCTTTTGGGCTTTCCACCAACCGTCATTTCCACCGCGATTTTTCCGCCTGACGTCACTTCCACCGTCCTAAGGCTGCCGGCCGGAACTGTTCGAAGAGCTGGCGCTTGGCGTGCTGCATCTGCTGCGCCGCCTCGGTGTCGCTGCGTACGGCGGCAATGCGTTGCAGGGTCGCGATCGTAAGTCCTTCGCGCAGGTACTGGGCCGGATGGGGTAGCTTCAACAAGGTCTCGATGGGAGTCTGATAGCGCCGGTAGAAACGCCGTTGACGGCCTTTTGCGTCGACCTCGATGTCAGCTTGGGCGCAGGGGCGATGGTAGTTCAGGTAGGGATTGAGGTGTTCGGCGTAGAAGCGATGGATAGCCTGGGCGTGTTCGCCGGCGATGTAGCCGTAGCCCATGTGCTTGCGAAGGATGGCGCCATTCTTGCTTTCCACCAGCCCGTTGTCGTTGCTGTGCCGGGGGCGGCTTTTAGTCTGCTCGATCAGCAGCTTGTTGAGCAGGCGGGCCACGGTCTGGTTGATAAACTCGCTGCCGTTGTCGGAGTGAAAGCCGCGAATGCGGAAGGGAAACTGGCGTAGCAGCGCGGCCAGTACCGGCTCCAGCCAGGCCTCGCTGATGCGTTCGCTGGCGGCTACGATTTGCCACTGCGTGACTTCATCGACGGCATTGATGTGGTAGACGCCTTTGGCCGAGTTTTGATCGCCCTGGTGCACCGTGTCCACGCGCAGATAACCAGGCTGACCTTGGGGATCGGGCCGCCGCCGCTCTGCAATGCTCACGGTGGTGGGCCTCGTCTTGTGATAGGTCAGACGACGCTCGCGATAGCGCGGCTGGTGGCGCAGATTGTACAGGTGGGCCACCGAAATGGTCGCCAGCTGCTGGTACTCCGGCTTGCCGTAGTGCTGATACTCGCGCTCGAGAATGCGCCGCGTGGCCGGCCCGCTGAGGGTGCCGTGCGCCTCGTCGACGGCGGCCAGCAGCTCGATATCGGCCCGCGTGTAACGCTGCGCAAAGCGATGCCGCCGATAGCTCGCCACCTGCACCGTGCTGCTGGCCTGATAGCGGGCAATCAGCCGCGTCACCTGCGCCCGGCTCAGGCCCGTCATCTTCTCCACATAGCGGCGCACTAAGCCCCGCGCCTTGCGGCCTTGCTGTACGTACTGTTGTTGACGCAGGACCTGCTCGATCCAGGCATAGACCTGCTGCCGGTTTTCGCCGAGGAAGTGGATTTCTTCGCTGGCCTGGAGAAAGGCCGCGATCCGCTCCAGACTCAAGTTCTCTGCTTCGTGCACGCTGGTTGTCAATCCTCAGCATGTCACCCGCTCCAGGCTCATCTTGTGTTAGAAACTGATCCCTCCTTCAGGCTCATCTTGTATTGGAAAAGACTTAGGGTGGCAGAAATCCGGCCGGTCAGGTATCATAGATGTTTACCCAGCCAGTTCGGCAATTTTCTGGAGTTGATATGGCACAAGTTTGTGAAATATGCGGCAAAGGCCCGCAGTTCGGCAACAACATCAGTCACGCGCATAACGTCACCCGTCGGCGGTGGAATGTCAATCTGCGCCCGGTACACGCTAAAACCAAGACCGGCAACAAGCGGATGCGGGTGTGCGCCAGTTGCCTGCGCAGCGGCAAAGTAACCAAGGCCTAAGCCTTAAGTCTTCGCATTTGTAACCCTCTCGGATTCGAGAGGGTTATTTGTTGGTCCGCGGAATCTCTATCTCGCGACCCGCGAACGTCAGTCCCACCACAATTCCCAGCGCCGCGCCAACCATCACGTCACTGGCGTAATGATATCCGTCGTAAACTGCGCCGAAGCACATCAGCACAACCGGGAACAGGAGCCACGGCGCCAGGCGTGGCAGAAATTGGTACGCGAAGATCAGGACCACAAATGCCAGCATGATATGTGCGCTGGGAAACGCATTCCCGTGTACGCCGGCGTGATTTTGAATGAGTTGCACAAGGGCCTGGAACAGCCCTCCGTGGCCACCGCCGAATTGTTGCACTCCGTCACTGTTCGCCGGGCTGCGGGTCGGGAAGAGCAGATAGGTTGTGTAGCAAATCAAATATCCCACGCTAAGCGCGCCGGTCAGCCTGCGGAACGCATTGATGAACGGCGGGCGGGCGCGCCAAGCCCACAAGAGACCTCCCACAACCGGGTACAGTGGATAAAACGTGAAGTAGCCGAATTCCAGAAACTGCACCAGCCATGGCGCGGCGCGCTGATGCATCCATAGGGCGGGTGGAACGGCGAACCACAGCGATTCGAACGCAACGATGTGGGCACTCTGCCAGTCGCCTCGAAGCGATAGCGACAGATAGGAGATCTCTTCGAACACACTGATGAAGAAGATCGCCGGCAGCCAGTCTTGGGCGAACGCCCAACCTGCGCCCCCGCGCTGCTTGCGAGCCAGCAACAAGATCACTGCTATCGCGCAGATATTCCATACGACATAGAGCGGCCAGTGCTCCACGCGCTGATAGCGCGCACAGACCAACGCGGTCAGCGCGACGTGCACCCCGACGTAAATGCGGTCGGCAAGGTCCAGGATAGCTTCCCGTCAAGTGAGCGCGATGACGTCGATCTCCACCAGCACATCCTTGGGCAAGCGCGCCACTTCGACCGTGGAGCGTGCGGGCGGCGCTTCGGTAAAGTGGCGCCCATAGACTTCGTTCATGGCGGCAAAGTCCGACATGTTCTTGAGAAATACCGTGGTCTTCACAACCTGCGGCAGCGAGCTGCCAGCGGCTTTAAGGATGCCTGCCAGATTTTGCAGTACGCGTTCCGTCTGTGCCGACACATCGCCAGAGATGAGCTGCTGGGTCGCAGGGTCAAGCGCAATCTGTCCTGAGAGAAACACCAGACCGTTAGCCTTGACGGCTTGAGAATAAGGCCCAATCGCCTTGGGTCCGTCGTTGGTCGCGATCACTTCGCGCATGCGTCCTCCCGTCTTGTATAGATTGAAACTCAGCTCACCATTTCAGCGGTGGCCGCCAGTACCGGAGCGGAAAAGCCTGTCATGCCTCTGGAGGCACCTCTCTTGCCGCCTTTTCCGCCAGGTACTGTCCCTCGGAGATATCGTTGCCTTAACTGCTCGGTAATGCGCAGCGCTTCATTGTACTTGCTGTGCGTCATCGTCCCGATTTTCTTTACCACTCCGCTGTTCTTCCGGTGCTGTAATACTTTCTGGGCAATGCCACTCAGCTCCACCCAATCGTGCCACTCGCCGATCGCGTCCTGCACCCGTTTCAACTCTTCCATCAACTTTCGCTGTTCGCCGGTCTCTTCTCCCGCCATTTCCAGTATGGAGCGAAGGCGTTTTACCTCGATGCGATAAGCGTGCAGATTCTTCGGGCCGAGATGGTTCACGGCGGCCAACTCCTTGGACAATCGAAGCGCCACGCTGACGGCATGCAGCGGGGCCTCCTCGTCAGGCGACGGCTTGCGCGCCAAGTCCACCGTGGTTTTAGCGAATCGCTGCACCAGCGATTCCACTTTGTTCTGCGAGCGCCGCAAACGGCGGCGCAGGTCTTTGGCATCGCGTTGGACGAGGGTATGGAGCTTGCCGGCATAACGATGGCGTTGCACGCCGAGGTGATGGAGCAGTCTGATCACGCCGTCAGGGTCCTCGTCCATCCCGAGTCCTACAACGTAAGAGGTGAAAACATCCCGATCGCGCACTTTACCTCCCAGCGCGCGAATTGACTTGAGATGATCGAGAACTCTTTTTTCATTTCCTTCCGAGTCCAGCTCAAGTGCTTCCAGGATGTACTCCACCCGGCGCGCACGAGTGCGCAGGTCGTGCACTTCCTCAACCGTGGGATTCTTGGGAAAACCTTTCAGACTTTTACGCAACTGCCGCAGCCGGCGGCTCAGCTCACGGGAGTTCAGCGGCATCGCGATTCCTCATTGCCCGGTTCGCCGGCGATTGCTGCTTCGCTGCTGTGGCTGCTACCGCCGTCTTGGTTCGCGAAGCCGCGGTCAACCCTTGCCACTTGCTGACTCGCGCAATGAATGCCTCCTGGCTGTTAAGGGCACTCTTCTTCTGAAAATCCGGGTCGCGCAGGTATTTGCCCTCGGAGTTCATATGCCTGGCTTTGGCCTTGTCTTTGAGGTAGGTGCCGAGAATCTCATCGCGAAGGACGCGCACCAGGTCCTTGTCCTGAACGGGGAAATCCACCTCCACTCTGCGATTCAGGTTGCGAGGCATCAGGTCGGCGCTGCCCAGATACACTTCTTCGCTACCGCCATTGCGGAAATAGAACACCCGGCTGTGCTCCAAAAAACGCCCGACAATACTGGTGACACGAATGTTCTCGCTGACGCCCGCCACGCCCGGCCGCAAGCAACAGATGCCGCGTACCAGCAGGTCAACCCGCACCCCGGCTCGCGATGCCTGGTATAGCAATTCGATCATCTTCCTGTCCACCAGGGCGTTCATCTTCATGATCAGGTGGCCACCACGTCCGTTGCGCTGATGTTCAATCTCGCGCTCGATCAGTGCCTGCATGCGCTGGCGCAGCGTCACCGGCGCCACCAGCAGCTTGCGATACGAGGTTTTCGCGGAATAGCCGGTGAGAAAGTTGAACAGGTCAGTGCAGTCGGCGCCGATGGCCGGGTCGCAGGTCAGCATTCCGATGTCGGTATAAAGCTGCGCGGTGATGTGATTGTAGTTTCCGGTGGACAGATGGGCGTAGCGCCGGATGGCGTCGCCCTCTTTGCGAACGATCAGCGCCGCTTTGCAATGCACCTTCAAGCCCAGCAAACCGTACACCACGTGGACGCCATACTCTTCCAGCTTGCGGGCCCACCCGATATTGCTTTCTTCATCGAAGCGCGCCTTCAATTCCAGCAAAACCGCGACTTGCTTTCCGTTCTCCACGGCCTCTAGCAACGCGTCGACGACCGGGGCATTTCGTCCAATCCGGTACAGCGTGATCTTGATGGCAAGCACGTTGGGATCGCGTGCGGCTTTCTGCAGCAGCCCCAGGATGGGCTGAAACGAATCGAACGGATGGTGGAACAGGATGTCTCCGCGCCGGATGGTAGCGAAGATGTCCTCTTCTTCCGTCTCCTTAACCAACGGCGCTGGCAGAGCGGCGGCAAAAGGAGCAAACTTCAGGTCAGGACGCTCCAGTTTGCAAAGATTCCGCACTCGTACCAGAGACAGGGGCCCGCTCAGCTTATAAATATCGTCGCGCTCCAACTCCAGGTTTTCGACGAGGATGTCGAGGACGCTGGCGGGCATCGCCTCATTGATTTCCACGCGCACCACGTCTGCGAAGCGGCGCTGCCACACACCTTCCTCGACGGACTCCAGCAAATCGCCGGCTTCAAGATTTTGAATCTCGCTGTCGGCATCGCGCGTGATGTGAAACGGATGGGCCTCAACAATCTCCATGCCGGGGAACAGGGCCGCCAGGTTCGCGGTGACCAGCTGTTCCAGCCACACGAAGCTCTGCTCCTTAGCGAGCGTTTTGGCGCGGCTCTTGGCTTTAGGCGCCACGCTCACCGGAACAAACTGTGGCAGCGTGTCGGGAATCTTGACGCGCGCGAAATGCTGCTCGCCTTCCCCCGCCCGCAAGAGCACCGCCAGGTTCAAACTGAGGTTGGAGATGTGTGGGAAAGGCCGGCCAGGATCGAAGGCCAAAGGCGTCAGAGTAGGAAAGACGGCTTCCTGAAAGTACGAGTCCGCAACCGCACGCTGTTCGTCGGTTAGATTCGCATAGCTGAGAACGCGAATTCCCGAGTTCTCCAGAGCGGGCACCAATTCCTTGCTCCAGCACTCATGAGCGCCGCGATACAAGCGGATTACCCCAGCCCGGATGGCGCGCAACTGCTCAGCTGCACTCATTCCGTCAGGACCAGAGTCCACTACGCCTTTTTCGATCTGCCGCTTCAGTCCGGCCACGCGCACCATAAAAAACTCGTCGATATTCGATCCCACGAACGACAGGAACATAAGGCGTTCCAGCAGCGGATTGCTGGCGTCCTGCGCCTCCTCCAAAACTCGCCTCTGGAATTCCAGCAGACTCAGTTCGCGGTTAATGAACAGTTCGGGATCATCGAGTTGCCGGTGAGATGGCGGGGAAACATGCACCTCAGAATGAGGACTTGCGTGGGAAGCAGTTCGCTTTGCCTTGGATAAAGTGGCCTTCGCGGGTGTGCTCATAAAGGTCGACAGTACGGGTACACCCTCATTGTAGCGGGGCAGTCAGCACTTGAACACCAATTGGCGTGTCCGCGGCGGGATTCGCCCACGGTTCATCGAATATTCACAGTCGGTGAAGGCGCAGAGCACGCAGTGCAAACTACGCCTTTGGCAATGGGCTCACGCTCCCGCTGGGACTGGAAGATAAACCTATGCCGGCGCCTGATTGCAATTTGTCGAGCAGTGCATCCATGTTGGGTTTGGCGGTGACTCCCGGGGTTGCGGCCTCGAGCTTGACCGGTCCCAGGCCGAAGCTGATTTTCGTGAGCACCGGCGCCAGGAAGATGAGCACCAGAGGAATCAGGCAAATCCAACCTAACTTATAGTTTTCACCGGTATTCAACCATCGCAGCCAATGAATGGCGTCCTTGCTGATGATGGGCAATGTCGCCACAAACAGGATGCAGAACACCAGCAGACCACCGAAAACCCTGCGCCACCGCGGTGCCAAGTCGCCGAACCAATAGCCCATCAAGTCGCCGGGGTCGGGAGCCGCCTTGGGTATGTCTTCCAGATATTCTTTGGCCTGCTGCGAGCCGGTGTCCGCAGCCCTTTGCCAGGCCTGTTTGGCGGCGGTGCTTTGCTTCAAACGGTAGAGCGCAATGCCGAGATTCAGATCGAGGTCGGGGTGGGGAACAACCCGTTGTTCCGCTTCCTGCAGGAAGTCTACCGCCTCACGGTCCCGCTTCTGCCCAATGAGAATGGAAGAAACGCCCAAAGCCAGATCATTCGATTTCTTCCGGCCAAGGTCGAGCCGCCAGCCTTCCTGAAAGGAGCGCAGGGCGGTCTGCTGCCGGTCAAGCGAGCTGTAGGACTTGCCCAAGCCGACCCAGATGCGGGAATCCGCACGACAGGTATCGTCGGGCGCCTGACTGAATGCGTCTCGAAATACGTCAATCGCTTTCTCGTGGCGCTCGAGGCCGTGCAAAGCGATGCCTCGCCCAAGCAACGCCTCGAACCGGTCATGCTCCTTCCCGGCAACGGTCAGAATCTGCCTGTAAACGTCATCCGCTTGGCGATAATCCTCCAGGTTGAGCAGGGTTTTTCCCTTGCTCAAACCGATGTCGATGCTGTCGGGCTCCAGGGCCTGGGCGCGATTGATCGCCCGCAGTGCTGCCTCAAACTTCTCTTTCTCAGCCAGTATTCCCGCCAGCAACCACCAGCCAGCTCCCGGGCGGGGAGTACCGACCACCGGAGTCTCAACCGTGGCGCGGACCAGCAAATCCTCAGCTTCATCACGCCGCTCGAGCTTGACGAGAGCGCCTGCGCGGCCTACTGCCGCCGACAGCCGGAGCGGGGCGCCCGCGGGTTGTTGCGCCAGATCGCTAGCAGTCTCGAACGCTCTGAGCGACTCCTCCGGACGCTCGACGGCTGCCAATAGCGAGCCCAGAACAATCCAGTAGGAAAGCGCCGATGACAATGGCGTCGTGGGCAGAGGTGGCGAGATGCGCTCTACCAGTTGCAACGCCTGAGGAGCTTTGTCCAGACCTTGCAGCGCCAAGGCCTTGGCTAGACGCATGTCGTCCGTGTCCGGCAGGTCCTTCAGCACCTCCCAGGCTTCGGCGTACCGTTGCAAGGCCACAAGCGAATTTCCGAGCGCAAAGGTGACGGTGGGATCAACGGCAGCAGGGGCCGGATTCAGCTGGCGCGCTTTTTCCAGCGCATCGACCGCAACCTGATAGTTCAGCAGACTTGCCTGGGCTAGACCGACGCCGGTCCATGCCATGGCATCATTTCCGGCATTGGCAGCGGAAGCGGCAGCGCGTTGCAACTCAAGATGGCCGCTCTCCAGATCGCCCTTTGCGTTGAAGATAAAACCGCGGAGTGCCAGAACCATGGGATGATTTGCGATTTCCGGCGGCGGCAGCTGTAGAGCTTCGTCAAAGCGGCGGGCGTAGAAGTACGCGTTGGCTTTCAGGACCCAGAACGAAACCTGGGAGCGCAACTCGGGCCGGTCCCTTTCCGCCTGCTCGAGCGGGGCAGCAGCTTGATCGTATTGCCGCAGCAGAATCAGAAGATTCGCCTTGCTGATCAGCAACGTAGTTTCAAAGGTAGGGGGCAACCCAACTGGGTGGCTCTTTTGAAAGTCATCGAGCGCAGCCTGCAAAGCGTCTAGGCACTTTTCGTTTTGCTGTAGCCGGTTCAACAGGCTGGCTTTTTGGAAGTCAGCCAGAATGCGGATGGTGGCGGCAGCGTCGCCCGGCGGGGCCTCCGCGAGCGAGCGGTCAAACGCTTTCAACGCCTCGTCGGACTGGCCCAGAGCGTCGAGGGCGCGTCCTGTTTGCAGCCAGCAGTTGCTGGCGGCCAATCCAGGTTGGACCAGGGTCGAGGCAGTAGTCAGCGCCTCCAATGCCTGTTGAGCCTTGCCCAGTCCCATGAGGGCGATGCCCTTTTGCATGAACAGAATTCCGCGACCGGCGTCATCCTGATGAAACGGGCCGGAAGTTTGCTCGGCAAGGCTGATCTCATCAAGTGCCTTTTGTGGCTCCAATACTTCATTCAAGGAGATTGCGCGGCGCAGATAAAAACCTGGGCCCTTCAGTTCGGCGGGAAAATCGGCCTGGGCCTTTTCGAAAGCCTGCAACGCTTCCGGTTGCCTGCCCAGGTTTTGTAGTGCGCATCCGCGAAGGAATTGCGCCTCCGCCAACTCAACCGCATCGGGACCCAAGGTCTCAAAGGGTTCCAGCAGGGCAAGCGCCTGCTGCGGGTCAGTTTCCAGAAGACCGGACGCGCGTTCGAGCAGAGATTTAGCGTTGTCTTCTTCTTGCTTGGCGGCGATCGCCGGTTCCATGGGCAGCCCTCCCGGTTCGCCATTGTAGCGCGAATCAGTGAATTTGCAGGTTGCTGCAGGTGCGGGGTTACGTCCGGGCAGCTTGTTTTGCGGCTTGCATTACGGTCTTGCGCATGCGATTTTCGCCGGCCCAGTACAAGCTGATCTCGTGGCCGTCGGGATCATTGAGATACGCGTGGCGCCAGCCCCACGGCATCATGCGCGGCAGTTGGGTGATGTAGAAACCCTTCTGTTGAAGCTTATGGCAAAAGCCGTCGAGATCGCCAACTTCGAAGTACAGGCGCACGCCTTCGCTGGATAGAGGAACGCCCGGTCCCGCCTGATGCAAGGCGATGGTGCCGTCGCCGCCGGGCGCGTGCAGGCGCGCGTACACCGACTTACCTTCATAACGGAAGTCCTCGATCAGCTTGAATCCCAGCATATCGTGGTAAAACGCCAGGCTGCGCCCCACGTCTTTGGCATAAATCATGGCGTGATTGAAGGTGAGCTTCTGGCTTGTATCAGGCGCGGCGGGGGCGGCTTTCTTCAGTTTCGACGCAGCGGCCGTCTTCGCAGATTTCGACTTGGTTTGCTTCGCCGCTGCTTTTTTCGCCTGTGGAGCGTGGGTTTTTTTCTTCCCGGCCTTCTTTTTGGCTGGCTTCTTCATAGATTTATCTTTGACGTTGATTCGGCCAAGCGGCGCAAGTATGGTGGGGGCCGCCGTAATTGTCAAGCGAACGTGCTTGTTTGGAGTCCTCCAGTTGATTTTCCCTTAGCCGTAAATCCCTTCCTGGCAGAACTTTTCTCGGATCGCAGGTTTATTAGGACTGACCGTCATTGACGAGGTGTTATTTTGGTGAAACAGGACGCTGTCGCATGAACCCCGCGCAAAGCAGAACCGATAAACCCGCATTGCGTTGGGTGAGTTTGGCGGTATTGCTATGCGTCGTCGCGGCCAGTCTGTACGCCGCCAAGAAACCAAAGGACGCCGACCCGGCAACTGAGCAGAAACGCGCGCTTCACGCTCTCGACCGCCTCTCCTTTGGACCGCGTCCTGGCGACATTCAAGCCGTGACGGCCACGGGCGTCGACCAGTGGATCGAGCAGCAGCTTCACCCAAAGAAGATCGACGACACCCCTCTCCAGGCGCGGCTCAGCAACTATCGCAGCCTGCAAATGAGTTCGCGCGACCTGCTGCTCAACTTTCCGCCCGGTCCCGTTGTTAAGCAGGTACAGAATGGCAAACTGCCGATGCCCCGCGATCCTTATCGCCACGCCATCTATGTAGCCGCGATTGACCGCGTGGAGCAGCGGCAGGAGCAGAAGCAGAACACAGCTGCCGTCGCGAATGCCGATAAGGGGAATCAGACCCCTGCCCCAAACCCCGTTTCTCTACAGCGGACCCAGGACCGGCGTGACGCGCACAGCCTAGTGGACGACCTGGCGGCGCTGCCTCCCGCTCAGCGCATGCAGCGCATCCTCAACTTGCCGGTGGCGCAGCAGCGCGACCTGACCCAGGGACTGCCCTTAGAGAAGCGTCAGGCGCTGCTTGCCGGTTTCTCGCCCGAACAACGCGAAACCGTGCTGGCGCTGAACAACCCGACGGGCGTGGTCAACAACGAAGTGCAATCGGCCAAGCTATTGCGCGCCGTTTACAGCGATCGTCAACTGGAGGAAGTGCTCACCGATTTCTGGTTTAACCATTTCAACATCTTCATCGACAAAGGCGCTGACCATTACCTGGTCACCAGCTATGAGCGCGACGTCATTCGCCCGCACGTGCTCGGCAAATTCAAAGACCTGCTGGTGGCAACAGCTCAGAGTCCTGCGATGTTGTTCTACTTGGACAACTGGCAGAGTGAGGGGCCGGATTCCGATGCCGCGCGTGGAGTGCCCGAACATCCGGGCGCGCAAGCGGCGAGAATGAACGGGCCCTATGGGCCGCGGCGCTGGCCGGGTTATCCCCCGCCGCGTCCGCAGCCGCAACCCAACGCGCAGAAAAAAATCGGGGGCGGCCTGAATGAAAACTATGCCCGCGAATTGATGGAATTGCACACTCTCGGCGTAAACGGTGGATATACGCAGCAGGACGTGACGCAAGTAGCGCGCGTCTTCACCGGCTGGACCATCGACCAACCGTTCCAAGGCGGCGGTTTCATATTCCGGCCTCGGCTGCACGAACCCGGCAGCAAGACTGTGTTGGGCCATACCATCAAGGAGAACGGCGAAAAAGAGGGCATGCAGGTGCTCGAGATTCTCGCCCGCAGTCCGGCTACCGCGCGGTTCATTTCCACGGAACTGGCGCAGCGTTTCGTCGCTGACAATCCGCCTGCCACGCTTGTGGACGCCATGTCGAAGACCTTCTTGAAGACCGACGGCGATCTTCGCGAGGTGCTGCGTACTATGTTCCGCTCGCCCGAATTCTGGGCGCCCGAAACCTATCGCGCCCGCGTGAAAACTCCGCTTGAGTTCGTTGCGTCCTCGTTGCGCGCCACGCAAGCTGAGATCGCCGATCCGCAGCCGCTGCTGGGAACGCTCAACAAGATGGGTATGCCGCTGTATGGAGCGCAGCCGCCCACCGGCTATTCCACTAAGTCGGATGTTTGGGTGAACTCGGCGGCATTGCTGGACCGCATGAACTTCGGCTTGGCGCTTTCGACCAACCGCTTGCCCGGTACCACTTTCGATGTTGCGACCCTGACCAATCGGGCTGCAACCGCGGATGCCGATCCTTATCAGGTACAGCTCGATCTCGAACAAACGTTACTGTGTGGGGACGTTTCGAAGCAGACGCACCAGACCATTGAAGCGAAGATTGTGAGTCCGGATGTAGCAGCGCAATTTGCCAACCCGAATCGTCCGATGAACGTGAACGTAATCGCGGGACTGTTGCTGGGCTCGCCAGAGTTTCAGCGAAAGTGAGGGGACGCGATTTGGCGGGGCCTTTTAGCGAAGAGCGAAAAGCGAGTAGCGAACCATGAGCATCACACGGCGGGCATTCATGAAGGGCGGAGCGATGGCCATCGTCGGCACCGCTGCGATTCCTTCATTTCTTACGCGAGCGGCGTGGGGCGCGGTCCAACCCGGCTCCAGCAACAAGCGGCTGGTCGTGATCTTCCAGCGCGGCGCGGCCGACGGCCTCAACATTGTCGTGCCTTACGCTGAGCCCAACTACTATGCGATGCGGCCCAGCATCAACATTCCGCGGCAGCAGGTGATCGATCTCAACGGCTTCTTTGGTCTGCATCCCGCGATGGCGCCGCTTAAACCAATCTGGGACCAGGGTCATCTCGCTATCGTTCACGCCGCGGGTTCGCCCGACACCACCCGTTCGCATTTCGACGCCCAGGATTACATGGAGTCAGGCACTCCCGGGGTGAAGGCCACCAGCGATGGCTGGCTTAACCGCACGCTGCAATCGGAGCCTGCCCCCACCGATGCGCCTTTCCGCGCAATTGCGCTGGGCACTTCGCTGCCGCGAATTCTTTCCGGCAAAGCTTCGGCCGTCGCGGTCAGCAACGTGAACGGATTCGCGATCGCCGGAGGCAATCCCGCCAGTGCGCCGCTGGGCAATACTTTCGAGGCAATGTATGCGGGATCGGTAGATACCGTACTGCATGGCACCGCAGCCGAGACCTTCGAGGCGGTCAAGATGCTGAAGTCCTCCGATCCGCAGAAGTACACCCCGGCCCCCGGCGCTAATTACCCGCGTGGCCGCTTCGGCGATGCCTTGCGGCAGACCGCGCAGCTCATCAAATCGAACCTCGGTGTGCAGATTGCTTTTACCGACATCGGTGGCTGGGACCACCACGTGAACGAAGGCGCGGTAGAAGGGCAACTGGGCAATGTGTTGCGTGACTTCGCGCAATCCATCGCGGCATTCTGGATCGATCTGGGACCGCTGGCCGACGAGACGGTGATCGTTACCATGTCGGAATTCGGACGCACCGCGCGCGAGAACGGCAATCGCGGCACCGATCACGGTCATGCCAACGTGATGTTTATTCTGGGCGGCCCGGTGCGCGGCGAGAAGGTCTATGGACGCTGGCCGGGACTTGGTCCATCACAACTTAACGAAGGTCGCGATCTGGCGCTCACCACAGATTTTCGCCGGGTCCTGGGCGAAGCCGTCTCGCGGCATCTCGGCAACGCGCATTTGAATGCTGTTTTTCCGGGATTCGACAATCAACCAGGCAAGTTCCTGGGATACTTGGGATGAAGCCATACCCCGCTAGTGGCTACGGTATCGCCTGCGGCTTTTGCGACATCAGCTCTTCGAAGCGTTTGTCGGTCCGCAAGGTGGCGAATTCCGACTCGGTATAGACCTTCTTGATGTCCTTGTAGCCTTCCTCCATGGCCTTGCGCAGATACTCGAGCGAGTGATCGACATCGCCCGCCTGCGCGTACATTCTGGCCACCATGAAAGAGAAGGCGGCGCGGTCCTCGGGTGAACCGGATTGCGCCATCACGCCCATCTTCGATACTCGATTGAAAATGTCTGGGTCGAGGACGTACGCCTCGTGGTACTGCTGCGCGGCCAAATCAAACTGATGCTTGCAAAAGTACGAACTTCCCATGTTGTAGTGGAAGACGGCATCGTTGGGTTGCAAGGCCAGGGCTTTCTTGTAGTAGCGGATGGCTTTGTTGTAATCCTTGTCCCGCTGCTCCATGTAGCCGCGGTTGTTGTAGCCCTCAGGACTATTCCTATCGACCTTGATGGCCCGGCTGAAGCACTTCGTCGCCTCTGGATATTTCTGCAGAAACAAATACGCCATTCCCTTCTTGTTCCATAGCAGCGCGCTGGGTTGCTTGGCGATGGCTGCGGAGTAGAAGTCGAGCGCATCGAGATAACGCTTTTCCGCTCTCAAGTCGTCGCCCCGTTGTTCTAATTCACTGGCGGAAGCATTGGGATTGGGTACCGGCGACGGTGCGTTAACCTGTTGTTGATCCATGGCCAACAGACCCAGCGGGAAGGCCAGCAGGAAAATCGCACACCACGAGAGCCGCCGTAATGTTTGTGGCAATGGGAGACGAGCCATGGCCCCACCTCCAGAGGTAATGCTCAATATTAGACCTATTTCGGCTCGGGATTGTTCCCTTTCTGCGAACTATCTGTCCCACTCTCTTGTGGCTGGCTTCCGTTGTCGCCCCGGCCGAAGAGGCGGCCAAAAAACCCGCGCTTCTTTTTCTGTTCAGGCTGCTGCCCCGGAGGAGGCTGCCCGGCGGCGCCTTGGACGGGCGTTCCGCCCGGTCCCGGTTGCACCACGCCATTGGTGGTCGGCGGTGGCTGCGCGACCGCGGGCGCTCCCAGGCCGAAGATCTTGGTGAAAAAGCCTTTGTGATCGCCGGCCGCCTGGTCGCAGGTTTCTTTCGGTTCGGTGCCCGCGATAAACGCCACCGTATAGGTTTGCGGACAGGACGCAGTCGCCAGCCGGTTGGTCACTTTGTCCAGCGTCACCTCGACCACCCCCGAAGGCGCAGGGAAGTTCTTCATCTCCGCGTACTGCGGTAGCTTGGCCGCTCGCTTCATGAACTCAGCCCAAATCGGCGCCGCCGTCGCACCCCCCGCAAGCTTTAGATCGGTGTAGTCATCGTTGCCCACCCAAACGATGCAGAGCAGGTTGGTGGTGTATCCCGCGAACCAGGCATCGTGCGAGGTACCGGTCTTGCCGGCTGCCGGCGCCTGAAATCCTCGAGCCCGCACTGGATAGCCGGTGCCATTGTTGATGACGGCTTCCATCATGGTGGTCAAAACGTAGGCGACCCGAGGGTCGAGCACGTCTTTGCTATCCGTTTGATAGTTGTCGAGAATCTTGCCGCGAGCATCGCGCACCGACTTCACCATGACGGGATTGAGATGGGTGCCTTGATTGCCAAAGACGGTATAGGCGCCGGCCATCTCCAGGGGAGTGGCATCGTAGGCGCCGAGGGCAATCGCCGGAGTCGCCTTGACACTGGTGATTCCAGCGGCCTTGGCCAGCGCGGCCACCTTGTCAAAGCCCACCTCCTGGCCGATCCTGACGGTCGCATTGTTTAACGATAGCGCCAGTGCATACCGGGCGGTTACCTCTCCATTGAAGGCATCGTGATAGTTGCGGGGCTCATAGACCGTGTCCCCGCTGGCAATGCTGACTTGCGAATCGTCCACCAGTGTGGCCGGTGTGAAGACACCAGCCTCGCCGTTGCTCGGCGTGGGGTCGCCATTCGAGTCGGTCCCACCGCTGGCGACCAGAGTCTGTCCCGTTACGGCGGTGTTAACCGCCGCGGCATAAACGAAGGGCTTGAAAATGGAGCCCGTGGGACGCTTGGCGATGGCGTGGTCCAACTGGCTCATGCCATAGTTTCTGCCCCCGACCAGCGCCAGCACTTCACCGGTGTGAGGATCGATGGCCACCAGTGCCACTTGCGGCATTGGACCGGTGTCAATCTTGGTTTCCGTCTGCGCAGTTTTGCCGGTGCCCACTTTGATTTTGTGCGTCCGCCGTTTTTCCACCTGTTCGTCCACTAGCTTCATGCCCAAGTCCACCGCTTCGGCTGCGGCGCGCTGCAGGTCAGGATCGATGGTGGTGTAAACGCGATAGGCACCGTCGCTCAGTTCGCTTTCGTTGAAATGGCTCGAGAGCTGGTCCTTTACCAGGTCCACGAAGTACGGAGCATCGCTGGCTTCCACGTTGAACGCGGCAATCTTCAGAGGAGCAGCTTTCGCCTGGTCGGCCCGCTCGCGCGTGATGGCGCCGGTTTCAACCATGGAGTCGAGCACCAGGTTGCGGCGTTCCAGAGCGCGGCGCGGATTCTTGTAGGGAGACAAATAGTTTGGCCGCTGGATCATCCCCGCCAGCAGAGCGGCCTCCGGCAGGGTCAGGGTTTTGATGTCTTTGTTGAAATAAGCTTTGGAAGCCTCGGCAAATCCGTTGATCGTGAACGAGCCGCGCTGCCCCATGTACACCTGGTTGGCATACATTTCAAAGATGCGCTGCTTGGAAAACTTGTGTTCCAGCTCGATGGCGATCAACATTTCAACCAGCTTGCGCTTGACCGTCTTCTGTGGCGACAGGAAGAATCCGCGGGAGAGTTGCATGGTCAGAGTTGAGCCGCCCTGGCCGTGCCGGCCTTCGCGTACGTCGATGATGGCCGCCTCCATCAGGCGGAAATAATTGACGCCGCTATGTTGAAAGAAACGGCGGTCCTCAATGGCGAGCACCGAATCCACCAGTACCTGCGGAATGTCATCAAACTTGACCAGCTCGCGCTTGGAGCGCTCCTCGCCTTCAAACAAGGCCGTCAACAGTTGCGGTTCCAGCTCGCACGCTTCCACTTTGCGGTTGTCCGACCCGGTTCCGTCGATGGCTGCGACTTTGCCGTTTTCGAAATGGATCACTGCGCCTTCTTCTGCGTGGAAGGATTCTGGCCCGGGAATTATCTGGATGCCATGTGGGGTGAAGGCATAATGGCCGATCGGCGAATCGCTGTTGGTGCGTTGCTCGGTGTAGCCCGTGCGGCGCAACTCAGCGGCAACTTCTTGCGCATCGAGCTTTTCGCCGACCGTGACCATCTGCGGGCGCGCGTAGATCCTGGCTGCATTGCTGAAGATTGGTCCAGACATGCGGCGATCCACAATCTTCCCGTACTTGACATAGACGAAGCTGAACACTCCTAGGAAGAGCAGGCTGGCGACGATAAAGCCGGCGAAAAACAGCTTGACTAGCGGGTCGGCAATAGAGAACTTTTGCGTCCGAGCTTGCTTCTTGTGTCCGCCGGAAGAATTCCTCCCAGACGCCGGACGCGCCGAAGTCCTGCTACCAGGTAATTTGATCTTGATTGCCACGTTTATGAATACGCAGAGAAGCCGCTCTTTCTAAGACGGCGATACGGCGCTTTCCGTTATCTCCAGATGCCGTTTTACTGCAGAAATCCTGAGATCTCCGGCGTTGAGCGGCGCGCTCCACCGCGAGCATAGCAATACTTTCGCCCGAATCGACGAGGTCTAAGACAACTTCTAAGACAACTTCAGAGCAGTTCCTATTGTAAAGCAGTTAGAGACAGCCGGGGGGTAGGGTGGACGACTGGTTACTGGGATGATGCCAACCGTGAAACATCACCAACTACCGCAGCGCCTCCGCCAGTTTGCCGGTGGCGATCAACTCCGCCACTTTGGCAAAATCCGTCGTCAAGATTCGATCTTCCTTGATGGTGGGAGACACCGACCGAATGGCTGCATACACCGCCTGGCCGCGCTTGCCGGTCGTCAGGGGAGCGCGAAAGTCCAGCGCCTGGGCCACCGCGAGCGCTTCGATGGCCAGCACATTGCGCGTGTTGGCAACCACGCGCAGCAGCTTGTTCGCCGCAATCATGCCCATGGAAACGTAGTCTTCCTGATTGCCCGAGGTGGTGATGGAGTCCACGGACGCAGGATGGGCCAGCACTTTGTTTTCGCTGACCAGTGCCGCCGCCGAGACCTGCGGCATCATGAATCCAGAATTCAATCCGGCCCCCGGCGCCAGGAATGCGGGCAATCCTTCGTTCAGTGCCGGATTCACCAACCGCTCGATGCGCCGTTCTGAGATGCCCGCCAATCCGCTCAACGCAATGGCCAGAAAATCAAGCGCGAAGGCCAGCGGTTCGCCGTGAAAGTTGCCGCCCGACAGGACATCGCCGGGGACGGTTGAGCCCACCCCGCGTTTCGGCGCGCCCACTTTCCTTTCCTCGGGAAACACCAGCGGATTGTCCACCGCAGAGTTCATTTCAATCTCGAAGACCCGCCGGCAATGGGCCAACGTATCGCGGACCGCACCATGGACCTGCGGGATGCAGCGCAGCGAATAGGCGTCTTGCACCTTTTGGCACTCGCGGTGCGATTCGCGAATCTGGCTGCCCTCCAACATCCGGCGCAGGTTCTCGGCTACCAGCAACTGACCCGGATGCGGTCGCGCCTGATGGACGCGCTTATCGAACGCGGCGTCGGTACCCTTCAGCGCGTCAACCGTCAGGGCCCCGAGCACGTCGGCTGTGTCGGCCAATACATTGGCCTGCGAGAGCGCCAACAATCCAACCGCCAACATGCCCTGCGTGCCATTGATCAGCGAAATCGCCTCTTTGGCCTGTAGTACCAGGGGCTCAATCCCAGCTTGCTTCAGTGCCGCCCCGGCTGCGATGCGCTTTCCACCGAACCTGGCTTCGCCTTCGGCGATCAACACCAGCGCCAGATGCGCCAGCGGGGCCAAATCGCCGCTGGCCCCCACGCTGCCCTGCGAGGGAATCACCGGATGCACGCCCCGGTTCAGCATCTCGCAAAGCGTGTCGATGACCACCGGACGCACGCCCGAGAAGCCCTTGGCGAGCGAGTTGGCGCGGAGCAGAACCATGGCACGCGTAACGTCTTCTGGCAGCACTTCGCCCACACCGGCCGCGTGCGACCGTAATAGGTTGACCTGAAGTTTGCGGATATCCTCTGGCGAGATACGAAGATCGGCAAGCTTGCCGACTCCGGTGTTCACCGCATAGGCGACGCGATCGTTCTCCAGCAGGTCTTCGACCACGGCGCGCGCACGCTCCACGGCAATACGTGCCTCGGGTTGCAGCAGGACCGGGCGGCGTTCCTCGACCACCTGGCGAACATCGTCGAGACTCAGACTATTACCGTCGATGTGGAGTGCTTGCATTCTGGAGTAGAGATCAGTTTCGACTTGCGGGAAGCGGCCTCATCGGCAATCTTGAGCCGCCATCACGAACGGCCTGCACGGGCCGCTGGCTTCAGTTTATTCCTGCCGCCTTCAGAAACGACGTCAAATATTTTTGCGGCAGTGGAATTCGTTTGAATTCAGCATCCACCACAATGTGCACGGTCTCGCCTTCGGCCAGCAATAAGCCGTCTTCGTCGCGCAGCACCTGATAGCCGAAATGCAACAACGAATCGCGCACGTTCATCAGGCGCGTGCGGATGGTGACCATATCATCGTAGCGGGCCGGGGCCTTGTAGCGGCAGCGCATATCCACCACGGCGATGTGAGTGCCGTCCTGCTTTTCCATCTCCCGATAGGTGAATCCCAACTGGCGCAGCATTTCCACCCGGCCTACCTCAAACCAGATGACGAAGTTCGAGTGATAGACCACTCCCATCTGGTCGGTCTCCGCATAGCGCACGCGAAATCTGGTCTCGTACGCCATAGCCTCCGACCGTCGCAACTGCTTGTCTTCAGCTTTCAACCTGGCAAGCCTTATTTCTTGTCGGGGGTTGTGGGGGCGGCGCTTGCCGAGGGCCCGCTGCTGACCGTCTGTCCGCGCACGACTTCACCTTCAGCCACCGGTTTGCCGTCGGCTACGTAATCGACAAATTGCACCGGCAACGATGCCACCATCGGGAAACCGGCTGACGTTTGCAACTGGTAGTGCACCTTGGGAGCCACCGAATTGCCCGAGTTGCCACACTCGCCCACCTGGTCTCCTTGTTTGACCTTGTCTCCATGCTTCAGCTTAACGCTGTTTTGCTTAAGGTTCGAAAACACAGAGTATTCGTTACTGGCGTGCGAGATGATGATCGTGTTTCCGTTCGAAGCATCCTGAGGGGCCTTGCCCGGGACGTTGTCTCCGATGTTATCTACAGCTCGCACCACCGTGCCGTCCGCCGGCGACAATACGGGTTGGCCAAAACAGAAGAACTGTTCGTTCTTGGTGGCGTCTCCTTCATAGGGGAGCCCGTTCTTCAGTAAGACAAAATCCATGGCAAACTGCTGGTCGTCGGTCATCTGATAGGCGTCGTTAAAGACGCCGTGGCCGCCTTGATACACGAACCATTGGCCGGAGAAGGGAAGCCTCAGCTTGGTGGTGTCCTTGTAGCCGGCATTACGGGCTTCCGGAGGCGAAGGCAGCGGTTTGACCGCGAAATTTTCCGTGTCGCCATTCTCATCGATGACGATGACGGTTGCCACCGGAACGTTCGCGCTGGCAAAATCCGATAACCGCGTGTAAATCGTGGCGCGCTTCAACATGTGTGGAACGATGCTTTCCTGCCGCACCTTGGTCTCAGAGCCCAGTCTTTTTTTCAATGCCTCGGCGGTGGCCTCGAACCTCTTTCCGCTCTCGGGTTTCTTCTTGTCTTCCGCGGAAAAAGTTGCCCAAATTGCGCCTGCCTGCCCAGCTTCAAACATCGCGAACAGCTTCCGGGCACGCTCCTCGGCCGCCTGGCTCATCACCGGATAAACGGCACGACTGCTGGAAGCCTTTGCCGCAGCATACTCCTGCGGCTTCGCACCCGGCGACGAAGCTTGCGCGTAGACCATCGTGGAAAACAGCATTACCGCTGCAACGGCATGCGGACGAAATGTCATCGTGACTCTCCCTGGTAAAAACCTGAACGTGAATGATGCCTGAAGCCATGCTTCGCGACCATACAAACCTCGGGCATTGTATCGCTCACGTTTGATTGCAATTTAAGGTACGGCCAATTCTATCGTATGTGGTCTGCGCTTCCCGATATCCCGCTGCTGCGACGGCGGACCTACGGTTGCAAACCGGCTCACCTGGCCGCACCCGCCATCCACTACTTTCCAGTCCAGCGCGGATTTCGCTTCTCCAAGAACGAGCTTATACCTTCGCTGAAATCGGCCGTCCGGCGGATGCGCGCGTTTTCCTCGATCGCCGCGGCGATCTCCCGGTCGAGACTCTCCGCATGCGTACCTCTTGAGTAGGCGCTTGGTCGCCAGCAGCGAGGCAGGACTGTTGCTCAGCAGACTAGCCGCCAGTTCACGCGCGCGTCCCAGAACCTTCTCGGGCGCGACAACTTCGTTGATCAGCCCCAAGCGGAAGGCTTCCTCGGCACCGATGATTCGACCCGTGAGCAGCAGGTCGCGCGCATGTTTCTCGCCGACCTGGCGCAGCAGAAATGCCGAGACGATTGCCGGCACGAAGCCAATCCGGACCTCGGTATAGCCAAACTTGGCTTCCGCAGAGGCCACCGTGAAATCGCAGAGCGTCGCCAATCCGCAGCCGCCCGCGATGGCCGCGCCGTTCACCGCGGCAATTGTCACCCTAGGAAATTCATACAAGGTGCGAAAGAGGCGCGCCATGGCGGCCGAGTCGGCCAGGTTTTCTGCTTCGGTGCGGCCAGTGATGGCGCGCAAATTGTCCAGGTCCATGCCTGAGCAGAATGCCCTGCCGGCGCCAGTCAGGATTAGGATTTGCGCGGCCGATTTCTCGATCTCTGCCAGCGCGCCTAACAGCTCGCCAATCAGTTCGTAGCTGATGGCGTTACGCTTGTCGGGCCGGTTCAGCGTGATGAGGGCTAGTCGGCCATCGTAGTCGAGAGTGAGGTTAGCGTAGTCCATTTGCCTTCGAATGCTAAGAGCTAAAAGCGAACCGCGAACAGCGGCACTTCTCACATCTTCGGCCCGCTGAACCGGTTGGCGATCTCTACTGCCATTCTGAACGGTTCGGTGATGGGCTTCTTCAACGGCAACTCGACATCGCGGCTGTTCAACGCTTCCAGCAATTTCTCCGTCGGAATATTGCCCACCAGCACGTCCTGCGCGAACGGGCAGCCGCCCAGGCCGCCGATAGCAGAATCGAATCGCCGGCAACCCGCATCGTAGGCCGCTAAGATTTTTGCCGCGGCTTCATCCGGGCGGCTGTGCAGATGCACTCCGATCTCGACGCCCTCGAATCTTTCCAGCACCGGCTCCAGCAAGTTCGCGATCTGCTGTGGAGTCGCCAATCCTACCGTATCGGCCAGCGAAATTGCCTGCAAATCCATATCGGCAAGCAAGCTGATTCCCTCAATCAACTCATCGGCGTTCCACAAATCGCCATAAGGATTGCCGAACGCCATCGAAATATATGCAACGGTATTGAGTCCACTTTCATCCGCCTTCGTCTTGATCTTTTCCAGAATGTCGAGATTCTCTTCCAGCGTCTGGTTCTGGTTGTTCTTCAGAAACGTCGGCGACAGCGAATAGGGGAAGCCCAAAGTTCTCACGGCATCGGTTGCGATGGCCCGTTCGGCCCCGCGTTCGTTGACCACAATGCCGATGATCTCGACATCATCCGGCGGATCAAGCTCACTTATCACCGTTTCTGAGTCAGCCATCTGCGGAATCGCCTTGGGCGAGACAAACGACACGGCGTCGATGTGCTTGAATCCCGCAGCAATCAAGGCTTTCAGGTACTCGACCTTGACGGAGGTGGGAATCTGCCCAGGCAGCCCTTGCCAGGCATCGCGCGGACATTCGATGAGTTTGATGGAATCAGCCATTAGCAATTAGCTCTTAGCTTTTAGCCGTTAGCTCTGAGTCGTCCCAAGCGACTGTTTCTTAGCCGAAAGGTCACGAACTGATAGCAAGCTGACCGCAGATCCCTCGGCTCCGCTTCGCTCCGCTCGGGATGACATGCACAAAAATCGGAACGCAAAGAGCTAATAGCCAGAAGCTAAGAGCCAACCGCGAAGGGCGAAGGGCGAAAAGCGGCCTCCTAGGTTTGAAGCACCCCCACGCTAAACTTCGCCACCTCGGGATTTAGCGCCGCCGCCTCCAGCGCCGTGATAATCGCTTCCCGCGTCTCCGCCGGATCGATGATCTTGTCGATCCACAGCCTCGCCGCTCCGTAACGCGGATCGGTTTGCTCGTCGTAGGTCGCCTTCACTTCGTCGAACAGCTTCTTCTTGTCCTCTTCGCTCAGCTTTTTGCCGCCGCGCTCCAGTTGCTTGATCTTGATTTCCACCAGCGTTCCTGCCGCCGACGCCCCCGCCATCACCGCGTAGCGTGCCGACGGCCATGCGAACAGGAAGCGCGGATCGTAGGCCTTGCCGCACATAGCGTAGTGCCCCGCCCCAAACGAGCCGCCAATAATGACCGCAATCTTCGGCACCACCGAGTTCGACACCGCATTCACCATCTTCGCTCCGGCGCGAATGATGCCGCTCCACTCGGCGTCGCGTCCTACCATGAAGCCGTTGACGTCGTGCAGGAAGAGCAGCGGCACCAGGTTCTGGTTGCAATCCATGATGAAGCGCGCCGCCTTCTCCGCCGACTCGGTGTAGATGACGCCACCAAACTCGGTGCGTTTATTACCGGCATGATCAACCTGCTGCACGTGCGTCTTCTGGTTGGCCACAATCCCGACTGCAAAGCCGCCAATGCGCGCATAGCCGCAAAGAACGGTTTCGCCGTATTCAGACTTGTACTCGCCGAACTGGCTGCTGTCCACGATGCGCGCAATGATCTCCTTCATGTCGTACTGGCGCGCGGGATCGCCATCGAAGATGCCGTACATTTCTTCCGCAGCGAACCGCGGCTCTTCCGGCTTCTTGCGGTCGAACACGCCCAGTTGGCGATTGCCCATCTTGTCCACCAGCAGACGAATGCGCGTCAGGCACGACTCGTCGTCCGGCTCGCGGAAGTCCACGGTGCCACTGATCTGCGAGTGCATCTTCGCGCCGCCCAACTCCTCGGCCGAATATTTCGCGCCGATGGCAGCCTGCACCAGCGCCGGTCCGGCGAGGAACAGTCCGCTGCCTTCGGTCATCAGAATGTGATCACACATCAGTGGCAGATACGCGCCGCCCGCCACGCACATGCCCATGATGGCCGCAATCTGCGGAATGCCCATCGCCGACATCACCGCATTGTTGCGGAAGACGCGGCCAAAGTCGTCGGTATCGGGGAAGACGTCTTCCTGCAACGGCAGGAACACGCCGGCGGAATCTACCAGGTAAATCGTAGGAATGCGGTTGTCGATGGCGACGTTCTGCGCACGAATCACCTTCTTGGCCGTCATGGGAAAGAACGCACCCGCTTTCACCGTGGCATCATTCACAATCAGCATGACCAGGCGCCCTTTCACCCGCGCCAATCCAGTCACCACGCCTGCCGAAGGCGCGCCGCCCCATTCTTCGTACATTCCCCACGCCGCAAATCCACCCAGCTCGAAGAACTCTGTGCCAGGATCGATCAGCAATGCAATGCGCTCGCGCGCGGTCAAGCGCCCTTTCTTGTGTTGGGACGCGATCGCCTTTTCGCCGCCACCCTGGGCGATGAGCTGCTCTTCATTGCGAACCTTGGCCACCATCTCGGCCATGGCTTTCAGATTCCGTTCGAAGCGCGCCGAGTCGTTCTTCACCTTGGTTTCGAACGCAGAGGGCGATCCGGAATGATGGCTACGGTCGGTCATGATGAGTGTGGGGCAAACTATCTACGATAAAGCAGGGAAGCGCGGCACGCAATGCGAAGATACTCGGTTCACCACGGAGACACGGAGGGGCACGGAGAAGATTCCACAAAAATCGTTGACTTGCACAGGTGTCAAACCACCGCTGAAGTCTAATTTTGGCAGCTCCAGTCGAAAGCAGCATACGAGGAGTGGCCGACACGCATCGAGCGCAGGCCAAAGTGTCGCGCGGCGTCCTACCGTCCCACCGCAAATGCCACGATGGTTCTGCCACGCTGGCCAGTGCTTCGTTCCAGCCCATCAAGCAACACCTGCTCCACGCCGTCAGGATCGACGGTCATCTCGCAGGCGGCGATTTCCTCTTCGCTGGCGCCGTGATAACACAGCTCGCAGACGCCCAAGCCATCTTCGGATTGCACCGGCGGTCCGAAGACGCGGCAGGTCATGGGCCGAGCCGCGTACAACTCGCACGCTCCAGTCTGCGGATCGAGGACCGGGCAAGGTTCGTCATTGGCGAATTCTGCAAACCGCGCTTCGGCTGTCTCGCCCTCATCCAGAATGCCAGTCTCCGCGTTTCCGGGGAAGTCCTGCGCCAGCCGGCCAATCGATGCACGGGCACGATCGCGCACTTGTGCAGCGCGGAGCGGGTCCGTTACCTCCAGATCGGCGAGCCCTTGCTGCAACCGAAGCGCGTCGAGCTGATTGATGGCGAAAGCTCCCATGCAGCACTGCGTGCATCCCAGCTTGCAGACCAGCCACTCGCCACTGCGGCCGGCCGTGTCGGCGAGAGCGGCATCAATAATCTGCACCAGCTTCTGATCGCCAAGAGGCAAGCGAGAGCCCATTTCGAGAGCATAGCGCATTCGTCTATGATGTCGCCGCCAACGCCGCGGCCAACGGATCCTCCACGACCGCATCCACCAGGCCGGCCTGCAACGCATGCGGCGCGTGCAATTTTTCGACTGCCAGGAACATTTGCAGGGCGCGGGCCTTGCCCACCAGTCGCGGCATGCGTTGTGTACCGCCCCACCCGGTGATCAGCCCCAAGGCAGCTCCGCGATGTCCAAAGATCGCATGAGCGCTGGCGATCCGCCGACCGCAGGCCAGCGCGAGATCCAGCCCTCCACCCATGCAGTAGCCCTGAATCACGGCGATGGTCGGAGCCGGGAAGCCGGCAACCGCAGCCATCAGCCGTTGACCCATCTGCGCGAACCGGAACGCTTCCGCGCCGGTCAGCGCCGCAATCTCGTTGAGGTCGGCCCCTGCCGAAAAAAATCTCGCATTGCCGGCAATCACCAGACGCGCGGGTGGATTCGCCGCAAGTTCCTCGAACGCCGCAGTGAGAGCCTGCACGCGGGCGCGCGTAAGGCGGTTCGTGCCATCGTCGGATACAAGGCGCAGAACCACCGCATCGCCGTGCGATTCGCGAATGTACAAAGTTTCTTGGGAAGCAGGATGCACCGAGAGCTAGGGTAGCAAACGTTGACGTGCGATCGTTACCCGCGCTGACCGTTGCCATGCTGACGATTCGTCGCCTAGAGTTGTCATTACGAGCGAAGCGAGGAATCTGCTTTTTGTTAGGACCGGAACGATCGCTGCGTGAACAGCAGATCCCTCACGGCCTGACGGCCGCTCGTGATGACAACTCGAAGTCGTAAACCTGGCTTACGAAGCGGTTTTAGCCCAGACGCGTTAAGATGTCGTTCATAAGTCAACAGGAGCGGCCATGAGTTCATTCTCCCGCAGATCGTTTGTGCAGCTTTCTACCGCTGCGTCGGCGGCGCTGGCGTTTCGCATGGTAACCGAGCCCATGCTGGCCTACGCGCAAGAGTTGCCGCACGCACCTGTCGGCGGCGTCCGGATCAACGCCAATGAGAACCCGCTTGGCCCGTGCGCGGCCGCGCGTAGCGCAATCGCTTCCATCATGCCCGACGCGGGACGCTACCGCTTCGATTTGACGGAGGAGTTGATCAGCCTTTACGCGCCAAGCATAGGCGTGGAACCCGACGATGTCCGGATTTTTGCCGGCTCGACCGAGCCGCTGCATTACACCGTGATGGCCTTCGCCTCGCCCAAGGCAAGCTACGTCACCGCCGACCCCGGATATGAGGCTGGCATGCATGCCGCGAAGAGTTCCGGCGCACGCATCGTCAAGGTGCCACTCACCAAGAACCACGCGCACGATGTGCGGGCGATGATTGCCGCCGCTCCCGACGCTGGCGTGTTCTACATCTGCACCCCGAATAACCCCACCGGAACGCTGACCAGCCATTCCGATATCGAGTACCTGCTGCAGAACAAGCCCAAAGGTTCCGTTGTGCTGGTGGACGAGGCCTACATTCACTTTTGCGATGCGCCCTCCGCCGTTGACCTGATGGCGTCCGGTCACGACCTGATCGTGCTGCGCACCTTTTCGAAGCTTTATGGCATGGCAGGCTTGCGCTGCGGATTTGCCATTGGCCGCCCTGACCTCATGCAAAGGCTTGAGAATTACGGCGGCGGCAATCCCATGCCCGTGACCGCCGTCAGCGCTGCATCGGCGAGCCTGCGAGACACCCAAATGGTGCTCGAGCGCCGGCGTATCAATGCAGAAATCCGCGAGGAAACATTTCAGTGGCTCGATCGCAATGGATACTCGTACATCCCTTCGGTGTCGAACTGCTTCATGCTCGATACCAAGCGGCCGGCGAAAGAGGTGATCGCCGCCATGGCCCAGCAAAACGTCTTCATCGGCCGCATCTGGCCACTGATGCCGACCTATACGCGCATAACAGTTGGAACGCGCGATGAGATGAACCAGTTTCAAGAGGCGTTTCAGAAGGTAATGAAGGGGAGCGTCACCGTCGGGTCCTTGTTATCCCGTCCACGAACGATTGACGGATTTGTCTTGCCGGTATGAGGGTTTGTCTTGGGAATTGCGCATCCCGACTGAAGTTGTCATTACGAGCGAAGCGAGGAATCTGCTTTAGCTTGTACCGGAGCGATGAAAAGGAAAAGAGCATATCCCTCACCGCCTAAAGGCCGTTCGTGATGACAACTCAGAGATATGCTTCTGCGTTTCTGTGGTGGACTAACTAGCGGCCGGCACTCCGCGCGACTTCACGTTGGCGCGGATGAACTCAATGATGGAATCCATCGGCGTGCCCGGCTGGAAGATGGCCGAGACCCCGCCCTTCTTCAGCGGTTCAATATCCTGATCGGGAATGATGCCGCCCAGCAGTACCAGCACATCGTCCATCTGGTTTTGCCTCAGCAGGTCCATCACCCGGGGCACAATGGCATTGTGCGCTCCGGAGAGAATGCTGAGGCCAATGACGTCCACGTCTTCCTGGAGCGAGGCGTTGACGATCATTTCCGGAGTTTGGCGGAGTCCGGTGTAAATCACTTCCATACCGGCATCGCGCAGGGCGCGGGCAATTACTTTGGCGCCGCGATCGTGGCCGTCGAGGCCCGGCTTGGCAACCAGTACACGGATTTTGCGGTCAGGGGACATGTTTCGCTCTTCGCTGTTCGGCGTTTCGCTCTTCGCTTCCCGGGCGAGCCGAAGGGGCCTGCGGTTGGTTTTGACGCCTCCGCTCCCAACTGAACACTGAATCATAAACCCTGGCATCCGCTTTCGTAAGTGAGCTGCGTCACCAGACCGTATGGCGGGCCCAGCCACTCATCTATCCATTCGGATAGGCAACTATCTTTTCAGATAGCGTTCTGCTCGGCCGATTTCCTCTTCGCCGGCGGTTTGGACTGGGCCGTAATGGTCCGGTCTTCGTCCCATCAATCACTTAGCGCGCACGAGCAAACGCCATGTACTCGCACGACGAATGGCACCGAACCTGCTCTTAGAAAAGCACGCCCTTCGAGGAGAATTGCTATGAAACTATTCAGGCTACTCGCTCTCATGCTCGCAATTGGGGTTGTCCCCACATTTTCCATACTGACCCAGGCTCAACAGGAAGTTGACCCCGATCACTACGAGCAAGCGTCGGTTGCTCAAAACAATGGATCGGCTGCGAAGGCGCAGGTTGCCAAAAAGGGTGCTGCTCCCCGTAGCCATACGCGCTTGGCGAGTAAGCACTCCGGCCGGGTCAATCATCATCGCGCTCGCGTGTCCGCATAGGACTGGGGCGCGCTTTGGCTGAAAGCCGATAGCTGACGGCTTGCTTTTTACGCGAATGCAGTTTCGGTGTACGTTCCGTAAACGTCCCGCAGCGCTTCGCAAATTTCGCCCACCGTCGCATATGCCTTCACCGCATCGACGATGAAAGGCATGGTGTTGGCCGGTGAGACTTGGCCGTTCTCGCCGGCCGTCGGTTCCTGCGCTGCGGCCTTCCGCAAGGCATTAAGGCAGCGGCGAACTTCGTCATTGGAGCGGCGCGCGCGCAACGCCTTCAGCTTCCTGCTCTGCGCCTGCGCCACCTCTTCGCCGATGTAGAGAATGTTCGGTGACGGCTCTTCGACGACGAACTCGTTGGCGCCGACCGTAATTTTCTCCCGCGCCTCGGTGGCCCGCTGGAATTGGTAGCTGGCCTCGGCGATTTCCTTCTGCGGATAGCCCTTCTCGATGGCTGCCACCATGCCGCCCATGGCATCGAGCTTGTCGAAGTAATCGAACGCTCCCTGCTCCATGTCGAGCGTCAGCCGCTCCAGGAAGTATGAGCCCCCCAAAGGATCGACCGTCTGCGCGACTCCCGATTCGTACGCGATGATCTGCTGCGTGCGCAGCGCGATGCGTACAGCCTCTTCCGTCGGCAGTGCCAGCGCTTCATCGTAGGAGTCGGTGTGCAGCGACTGCGTCCCGCCCAGCACTGCCGCCAGCGCCTGCAAAGCCACGCGCGCAATGTTGTTCATCGGCTGCTGCGCCGTCAGCGACACGCCCGCAGTTTGCGTGTGGAACCGCATCAGCCAGGTGCGCTGGTTCTTGGCTGCGAAGCGGTCCTTCATCAGCCGATACCAGATTTTCCGCGCGGCGCGATACTTCGCCAGCTCTTCGAAGAAATCGTTGTGCGCATTGAAGAAGAAGCTGAGCCGCGGGCCGAACTCATCCACGTCAAGCCCGCGCCGGCGCGCCCATTCGACATATTCCACGCCGTCGTAAATGGTGAACGCCAACTCCTGCAGCGCGGTCGAGCCGGCTTCGCGAATGTGATAGCCGCTGATTGAGATGGTGTTGAAGCGCGGCGTAAACACCGACCCGAACTCAAAGGTGTCAATCACCAGCCGCATCGATGGCGCCGGAGGATAAATGTATTCCTTCTGCGCGATGTATTCCTTCAGGATGTCATTCTGAATGGTGCCGGAAATCTTCTTCCAGTCGGCGCCCTGCTTCTCCGCAACCACCAGATACATCGCCCACAGGATCGATGCCGGCGAATTGATGGTCATGGAAACCGTTGTCTTCTCCAGATCAATACCGTTGAACAGGATCTCCATGTCTTCCAGCGAATCGATGGCCACGCCGCACTTGCCGACTTCGCCTTCGCTGAACGGATGGTCGCTGTCGTAACCCATCAGCGTCGGCAAATCGAACGCGACCGAAAGCCCTCCGCCGCCGTGTGCTAGTAGATATTTGTAGCGCTCATTGGTCTCCTCCGGCGAAGCGAAGCCGGAGAACTGGCGCATGGTCCACATCTTGCCGCGGTACCCGGAAGCGTGAATGCCCCGCGTAAATGGCGGCTGGCCGGGATAGTTCAGGTAGTCTTCGTACTTCCAGTCGGCCGGAAGATCGGCGGGCGTGTACAGCCGGCGAACCGGCAGGCCTGAGATGGTGGTGTAGCGCGCGTGACCATGCTCGTCGCCATTGACGCCCGTGGGCGCGCCAATGGGTTTCTCCGGCCCTTTGTCCAGACTCGGGGTCAGCGTCTTCTCCGCCCATTGCTTTTCCGATTCGGAAGGATGGCGGCCATTCTCGAAGAGATCGGTGACGGGCGATTCAGCCAGAACTTTCCCATCAGGTTTGCGGCTATCAGACATGAGCTACCCCATTGAAGGACGAACCCTACATGCTAGTAGATGCGGGGACGGCTAGCAAGAAGCGCCTTCATGGATCTCATCAATTCAGGAATCATTGCTTCTTGGGAGGGGGGGCGGTGGTGGAGGTGGCTTGGGAATTGGCTTGGGAATCGGAGGCCAGTCGGCGCGGTGGTCTTTAAAGGGAAGAGACTTCTTTACGCCGCTGCCTGCAGGTCATGGTGCTGCAGCACTTGATTCTCCCATTTCAACATGACACGCTCGTTGTATGGAATCGTCGAAGCAGCTTTGGACAACTCAGCTGCTTTTTCTGCAATCTCTTGCAGCCTGGCTTCCGCGTCATTTGCCCAAGTGTCATTCCAGAGAGATTCGGCTTCGTAGGCAAGCCGGTTCCATTTGTACTGCAGTTCCGAGCACTCGAAAGAGCGTTTTTGGAATTGCTTAGCCAGCGAAAGCAGGCTGAGGCCCGCAGCAATAATCGCTAGAGTCGGTTTGATCCATTGCGGGACACTACTGCCGGATAAGATCGTGATTGCCGCGCCAGAGGAAGAAAGCAGCGTTCCCCATGTGATCCAACCGTGGATTGACGCATAATGGTGTGCCCGGTCGGCGAAGTAATTGCTTCTCATTTCCGCCGCTAGCCAGCGCTCCCATAGGTCTCGTTGCTGGAATTCGCTCAACATCCTCTAGTAATTGTAACGCTAAGGATTTTTCAGTAGCCAGCCTAAATGTGCAATATTGCTGACGCCACTGTTTCATCTGAGAATCTTGCGTCACCCTTTCCGGCTCAACCCCGCCGAGCAAACTTCCGCTCGGCGGATGACCTAACGTTGCGGCGGCGGCGCCGGTTGGGCCTGGTTCGGAGTCTGCGGCGGTTGAGTCTGCTCCGGAGTTTGCGGGGTCGCGCCCTGCTGTTCCTGGGGCGTTAGTCCCGGAACCGGGATCGGCGTCAAGTTAGGCTGTGTCAGATCATTCGTATTCGCTGGCACCACTCCAGGTACGTTCGGCGGATGCTTCACCTGCGCAGCTTCCGCGTCGGACATATCAATACCCAGCCGGGTCAACGTGTCAGCCGTCGATAAATCGAGCTGCACCTTCGACTTTTCGTAGTTGGTCGCGGCAGATAGCACGTTCGACTCGGCCTGAGTTAGATTCGAAGACGCCTGCAATACCAGCGTGCTGGTGGACGCGCCCATACGCAGCTTTTTCTGCTCGGCATCCAGGCTCTGAGCGGCATAGTCGCGCGCCGCCAGGGCAGCCTGCAAGCCTACGTAATTCTGCTGCAGCGCAAACTGCGCTTGCCGGACTTGCAACCGAATGGTGTTCTCCGTTTGCTGCAGACTCATTTGCGCCTGCCGATATTCCAGTACCGATCGCACCTGGTCAGCCTGGATCTGGCGATTACGCAGCGGAATGTTGATGTTGACTCCCACGCCTTTGTCAGGAGCGCTGCTGTTAAACAGGTTGCTGAACGCGTCGCCGTAACCGGTTGTGGGGATTGTTCCCGGTGGGGGACATCGCGTGGGATTCGTACACAGCGGGTTCTGTGGTCCCGCCAGCGCGGAGGCGCCATAGAACGCATACAAATCAACCGTCGGAAGCAGCTGGTTGCGAATCGACTTGCGCGAGATTTCGTTATTGGTAAGAGTAAGGCGAGCGGTGGCGATCTCGGGGCGCTGCTTCAAAGCTTCGGCGACCAGATCTTCAACCGGCAGCACCGCGTACGGTTCGGTGGTGCTCAGCGTGTCGGTCGGAATTACCGGCGCTACCGCAAGCATCGGGTCGGCCATGTTGCGAGTGATCGCGTTCTTCATCAGCAGTTGTTGTAACTGCAGATTTACCTGCGCGGTGACCAGGTTTTGCTTGGCCGTTGCCACGGCGCTCTGCGACTGTACCAGCGTTAGCGGCGCCAGCGTCCCCGCGTTCACTTGTTTCTGCGTGTCGGAAAGCGTCTTGTTGGTAAGGTCCAGCGCGCGCTGCTGCACGGTCACGTTGGCGTAAGCATTTACCAGGTCCCAGTAAATATTTTCGATCTGTGAGACCGTCTGGATGACTTGTAGCCGGAAGGTCACGTCTTCGATTTCGCGATTGTTTCTAGCAATACGGATCCAACGCAAGTTGGGATCGAAGCCGAACCCCGAGAGCAGGTGCTGACGCAGTTCGAACCGGAAGTTTGGTGTCAGCGTAGGATTCAGAGTGTTGAAAAGCGCATTGGACGCGACGCGGGTATTGTTGTAGCCCACGGTCATCAATGTCCCGGTAGGAAATCCCTGAGTATAGGCATAGTTTGCCGTCGTCGTGGTTTGGTTCAGCGTGGGCGTGCCGGTGACAACCGTGTTCGCCTCGGTTGTAGTGGAATGCTCAATCGACATCGTCCCGGTCAGCGCCGGATCAAAGCTGTCGATGGGAGGGCCTTCGCCCTGCGTGGAAGCCACGATGCCTCCCACACCCGCACCGGCGCCACCCGTTCCGATGGTCGTGCCTCCGGCGCCGCCGCCGGTGGATCCCGTGGTGGAGGTTCCCGTGCCACCGGCCGAGGTTGTGCCGGTGGTGCCTCCGGGTGTGCCTTGGAGCAGGCCGGCATTTACGCCGAGAGCAACTGCGCCCGAACTCGTCCGCAAAATATCGGTGTCGGCAATCGACAGGTTGTAGCGCTGAATGCCGATGTCGAGGTTGTCCTCCAGCGCCAGCGCGACCGCATCATTCATCGACAAGTACATCTTGCCGTCTTTGATGAGCTGATCAAGACGGGGGGAGTTGGTCACGTTCAACGGGGCCACATCACGCGCCGTGTAAATCACGAATGGATTGGGGAATTGTCGCTTGCCCCGGGTGTAGTCCTGATCGGCATAAACATGAGCATTGTGCTGCGGCGCCGGCGCCTGCGGCAGCGGGTCTAACGGAGGATTGTTGGGCGCGGTTTGCGGCGCTGCGCTCTGCGCGAAACTTGCCGAGGCTAGCACCACCAGCAGAAATATACATAACAAGAGTGAGCTGACCGGCCTCACGGACTTCGAACCAGACATTCTTTCATCTCCAATAACGGCGGTTAACGGTACCTTCGACCTCGCGGCGTTCACAGCTGTCCGTCGCCATATTTCTGACGCAGGAGACTTCGCGAGTGATCGATGTTAGGCGAAGCCGCAGAGGCCGCGAAACCGCTACCAGCCTCATTGGCAGCAGGAAATGTCATAGTATAGCTGACACGTTGCCGCCGCTTGCGGCACCTATGCAAACCTTTACACTGCTTAACAGAACGCTACATTCGCGCCCAACAGCATTTTGCCAGCGTGGAACCAGGTGAGCCGCAACCTCAAAATCACGCTGGCCTATGACGGGTCGGAGTTTCACGGATGGCAAATCCAACCGGGACTGCGCACCGTGCAAGGCACACTGGCCGAGTCCATTCAGCGACTGACCGGCGAAGCCGTGTTGCCGCAGGGTTCGGGGCGTACCGACGCCGGTGTCCACGCTCTGGCCCAAGTCGCCTCAGTCAGGCTCGACAGTCCTATACCCGAGCACAATCTGGTCATCGCGCTGAACGATATTCTTCCCGCGGCGGTGCGGGTGAATGATGTGAAAGCTGTCGGCGATGACTTCCATGCGCGGCATTCCGCCAAAGCCAAAACCTATCGCTACCGCATCTACCGCAAAGATATTTGTCCGCCATTTCTGGCGAGATATGTCTATCACGATCCTTATCCCATGAATGAAGAAGCCGTCATTCGCGCGTCGGAGTACGTCGTCGGCAAACACGACTTCACTTCGTTCGCGGCCTCAGATCCGGAGCGCAGTGCCCGCATGGCGGAGCAGGGAACACAAGATTCCCACTTCGGAATCACGACGAATATTCGCACCATTCACTCCTCGCAATGGGCGAGAACCGAAGAGGAACTGGTTTACACTGTGCGCGGAGATGGTTTCCTGCACCACATGGTGCGAAATCTGGTGGGCACATTCTTGCAAGTGGGAAAGGGCGCGCTACAGATCGAGGATGTGCCCGCAATCCACGCCGCCCGCAATCGCAGCGCTGCCGGACCTACCGCGGCCGCCAGCGGACTGTATCTGGTGAGCGTGGAATATTAGAACGAATGCTCAGTTTGGTTTGCGAAATTCGGAGTGCCGGTGGAGCACCGCTTCATCGCTGTTCCAACTTCGGTGGAAGCGCCGGGCTTTAGCCCGGCGAAATGGATCGGCTCTCAAATGGCTTTAGCCATGGTGACCTGAGGTAATTGAGATTTATACAAATGGCCACTGAAGCAAAGGTTGTCGGAAACAGCACCATCGTCAGCACCAATCCCGCGACCGGAGAAGTGTTGGCCGAGTTGGCCTGCGCCACTCCGAACGAAGTGCGGGCTGCCGTCGTGCGCGCAAAGCAGGCCCAGCCTGCATGGGAGGCCGCGCCGGTGCAGGCGCGCATCGCTGTGCTGCGGCGCTTCCAGCGGCTGCTTAGCGACCAGCGCGATCAGGTTGCCGACCTGATCTGCCGTGAAGCCGGCAAGCCCGCCGCCGAGGCGCTGACCACCGAAGTTCTGGTCATCCTTGACGCGACGGAATTCTGCATCCGCAATGCGCATGACTTTCTGCGCGAGAAACCATTGCCGCACGCCAATCTCGCCATGAAGACCAAGCGCGGCCGGTTGTTGCGCGAACCGTTTGGCGTAATCGGCATTATCTCTCCGTGGAATTATCCGTTCTCCATCGCGGCCACGGAAACACTCGGCGCACTGGTGACGGGCAACGCCGTCGTGCTGAAGCCATCGGAACTCACGCCGTTGATCGCGCTGGAATTGCAGCGCTTGCTTGTGGCAGCGGGGTTAAGCCGAGATCTGATGCAGGTCGTCATCGGAGAAGGCCCGGCTGGCGCAGCCTTGATCGATTCGCCCATCGACAAGCTCATCTTCACCGGCAGCGTTGCCACCGGCAAGCGCGTTGCTGAGGCCGCGGCGCGAAAGCTATTGCCGGTGGTGCTGGAGTTGGGCGGCAAAGATCCCATGATCGTGCTCGACGACGCCGACCTGGACGTCGCCTCCAGTGGCGCGCTGTGGGGCGCATTCATGAATGCTGGCCAGACGTGCCTTTCGGTCGAACGCTGTTACGTCCATCGCAGCCTGTACGAAAAGTTCCTCGACGCCTGTGGTGCCAAAATCGCCAAGCTGCGCGTCGGCAACGGGATTAGCTCGGAAGTTGAAATTGGCCCGCTCATTCACGAGCGCCAGCTGCGCATGGTGGACGAGCATGTGCAAGACGCCGTGCTACATGGCGCGCGCTTGCTTCAAGGCGGAAAGCGCCTGAGCGAACTGGGGCCGAACTTCTACGCGCCGACGCTGCTTGCCGACGTGACGCCGGACATGCGCATCATCCGCGAGGAGACGTTCGGCCCGGTCCTTCCCGTCGCGCCGTTCGATACCGACGACGAGGCCATTCGCCTGGCCAACGACAGCGATTTCGGCCTGGCTGCGAGTGTGTGGACGACAAATCGTGTTCGTGGCGAAAGCATGGCAAAGCGGATCAAGGCCGGCACCGTTATGATTAACGACGTCATCTCGTGTTTTGGCATCGCCGAGGCGCCCCACGGCGGGTTCAAGCTCAGCGGCATCGGGCGCACTCACGGCAGGATGGGCCTGACAGAGATGGTGCAGGTGAAGTACGTGGACACCGATCTGCTTCCCGGCATGAAGAAAGTCTGGTGGTTCGGTTACGGGCAAAAGTTCCGCCAGCAGATGAACGGCTTCATCGATGTGCTGTTTGGCGCGAGTTGGGGGAAAAAACTGAAGGGCGCCCTGCGCTCGGCGGGCCTGCTTCGCCGCAATCGCATCTGAATACCGTACCCACGGGAGAACTCTTTGCACGGCACCACCGTGTACGTCTTAATCGTCATCTTTATCGCCACGCTGATTCGCTCGGTCTTCGGATTCGGCGAAGCGCTCATCGCTGTTCCGCTGCTCGCTCTGCGGCTTCCTGTCAACGTGGCTGCGCCGCTGGCAGTTCTGGTGTCCATCACGGTCGCCGCCGTGATCGTCGTGCAGGACTGGCAAAAAATTCATCTGCGCAGCACCGGATGGCTGGTGCTCCCAACCCTTTTCGGTATTCCGCTGGGCCTGCTGCTGCTCACCAGCGGCAACTCCCGCCTCGTCAAGGGCGCCCTAGCGGTGGTCATTATGGCGTTCTCGATGTATGCGCTGATCGGCCGCAAGCCTCCCGAGTTGCATAGCGACAGCCGCCTGTGGCTGCTCGTCTTCGGATTTCTTGCCGGCGTGCTGGGAGGGGCTTACGGAATGAACGGCCCACCCCTGGCAATTTACGGCGCCATGCGCCGCTGGTCGGCCCAGCATTTTCGCGCGACCTTGCAAGGATACTTTCTTCCCGCCAGCATGATTGGCATGGCAGGATATTGGCTGGCCGGCCTGTGGGTCCCCGCCGTGACCCATTACTACCTGATGTCGCTGCCGCTCACCTTGGCGGCGATACTGCTCGGCAGGTCGATCAACCGCCGCCTCCACGGTTACGCTTTTCTCAAGTACGTTCACGTCGGCCTGGTCGTGATTGGAGCGGTGCTGCTGTTGCAGGCAATTCGGACTTAGTGTCGTGTATGATGTGCTATCCACATGACTTGCATTCGTGGGCGTAATACACTGGCAATCTGAGAGATCGACAATGCCGGACGAACTCACCATTGCTGATATTCAACAAGCGTTCTATGAGTACCGGGCCAATTTCAAGCAGCCGCTTACAGGCCTTTGGTTCGGCGGAAAACAGGGAGAGATTATAGAGGCGCTGCTCGCAGCTCTTTCCCCTTGGCATGTGGGACTAGAAAATGTTACTTGGAATCAAGCCGCCAAGAACGCGGGCGAAATCCAATTGACATTCGGGGTGCCTTCACTGTTTGCCACTATTCAGGTGGGGCTGGCTGGGTTGACAATGGCTGCGTTTAACCCCGACTGGCAACGCGCGCCACAGTTGGTTTCTCTGTTCCAAGCGGGGCTAGACGGGCTGCGTGTGGGGATTGGACGGGAGCCACAGTCACATCAGACGACGCTCGGATTGCATGTCAAACCGAGTAGGCAGCCATCCCGCGATGCCCTTACGAGATTTGTGAACACAAAGACACTAGACAGTGAGGATGCTGCGATGTTCGGGGTGTCCGTTTACTACGGCGATCATTCCTTTGTGATTGATGGTTCGGCGGTCTTTCCGGGCAGTATTTTCATCAAATTGATTAGGAACTTCGTGCCTGAAAAGCGGGTCGAGGAAATGGCCAAAACGCTTTATGCAGACGAAGAGATGGTATTGCGGAAACTGGGTTTGAAATTGCAATGATGCTTCAGGAACAGCTCGCACAATCTCCGCAGTCTCAACGAACACCTGTGTTCCCAATGCTGGATTTTTTCCTGTCTGACCTTGGCACGCGCGGCAACGAGATGACTCAGGTTCCGAGCGTCTCAATCCCAGGGAATTTTACTCAAGGTTTGGTTACGCCACGTGGGGTGACATTACCAGTTCGAGAAAATGTCGAATCTGTTGAAATGGCATGGCTGGAACGAAACGCCCGTGAACTTGGCCAGCACCAAGGCGAATGGTTGCTTATTCAGGGACCCGAATTGCTTGTCCACAGCCGCGACTTTGCCGTGCTGCGTACGGTGATCCGAGAACAGCAGATACGTTCTCCGTTCGTTTATTACGTCCCTATGGACGAAGAAACCAACTCCGTGACAATCTAGCGTGTCAACTGTCAGCTATCCCGTGTCCCTTCGCTACCGAACGGTACCCAACATGCGCGGCCTTCAGCCTGCCGCTGAAGTGAGGCTCTTCAATGGTGGCATGACCGCAACCACCGTCGCGATCTTCGATTCAGGTTCTCCTTACACAGTTTTCAGTCCCGAGCATGCAGCATTGATCGGGATCGAAGACGTGATGGTGGGAACCCATGAGAATATAAGCACTCTAGGTGGTCCGCGAGAGATCTATTTCTTCGACCTAGAGATTCAACTACCAGAAGCAGGCCCCCGCTTTGCCGGGCAAGTTGGGTTCTTCTCCGGTCATGCCTCCCGCAATATTCTGGGCCGCAACGTGATCTTCTCTTCCTTTGAGATTGGATTCCATGAGCGGGGGCAGGTCATTCATCTGAGGCCAGAGCCTTGATGATTTTGCATAACTGCTTAGCTTCGGAGAGGTCAATCGGATATTGAGATATTCCTCCTGACGCGCGATACTGCTGAAGATGCCTGACACGACCGCCACCAATCCACCACAACTTCCCAAGCACAAGCTGAAATACAAGAAGCCGCTCCAGCGCGCCTGCAACGAACCTAATGAAAAAGGTAAGCTTTGCGGCGGACACTTAAAGCGATGGTTTTACCTTGCCGACATCCTCGAGCAAGCCTGCGGAGACGTCCGCCAGGCCTTCGGCGATCAAATGGAAATCTATCGTTGCGAGCATTGCAAGACACTATATCTGCCCGGCCCCGAGGAGCCGCGTGGCCGCAATGTCGCCGGAGTGGGCAGTCAGTCCATCTTCGGATTAACGCTCACCGCTAAGCCGGGCGAGGAAAAAGAAAAGCAGTAGCGCTAATCCTTCCGAGTATAGCGCTGCTCGCGACCCTTTCGCGGCGTCAGGGCACGACCTAGGTCGTGCCATCATTAGCGTTTTAGATCACGGGCTTTAGCCCCGGCCTTCAACAAACTTTGTTAGCCGGTCGTACTTCATCGTGGGCGAAAGGGAAGTGACCTTTCCGCTTTTTATTTCCATCTTTTTCGCTACTGGTGAGAAAGGGGCGCATGAAAAGAAGATGTCATACACGCCCGCCCGTAATTCCAACGAGTATTGCCCCTTCCCGTCCGTGTAAATGGTTTTTTCATCATCAACAATAATTTTCCGCGTACTTGGGTCGATGCCCCAATGCTCGACGCGGATCAGAACATGATCGATGACAGCGCCTGTCGAGTCCGTGACAGTTCCTTTCAGGTTCCCTAAATCGGCTGCGGGCGATGAAAGCGATAGGAGCCACAACGCCAAACAAAACACTATTGATCGCATCGTAGAGATCCCCCGATTACCTGCCGAACTTCACCTTTACCGTCTTGATCTCGTACGGGTTTGTCGGGACGGTGACCGCATTGCCCGTCGAATCCAACTGGAGCGGGACCGGGGCCACCTCCATTAAGTTCGTCTCCCAAGCGGCTGCTGTCGCCTGTGACGGAAGTTGGAGCACGACGTCGCCCTTCTTCCCGGCCCACTCATAGAAGCGCACGATTAGCGCATCATCGTCGGCGGCTTTCTTGATTGCCGTGATGACCACGTTGTCCTGCGCCGTCGCGAAAAACGACTTCTCGGCCGGCAGCGTCCCGGAATGCTGCGTGGTCGTCTGTGTCATCAGCGAATAATTCAGTTCGTAGCCCTGGCGCACCGTCATCGCCTCACGCCATGTGCCGCCATGCGGATACAGCGAGTAAGTGAATTCGTGCCGTCCCTGATCAGTCTCGGGATCGGGCCACGTCGGCGAGCGCAGCAGTGACAGCCGCAGCACATTGTCACGGGCATCGTATCCGTACTTGCTATCGTTCAACAGGCTGAAGCCATGCGTGGCGTCGGAGATATCGGCCCAGCGCAACGCCGGAACTTCGAATTGCGCCTGCTCGGCCGGCGTGTTGCGCGTGGTGGGCCGCTCGACACTGCCGTAGGGAATCTCGTACGTCGCCTTTTCACTGCGCGCGCTGACCGGAAACGCCACCTTCAACAGGATGTGCCGCTCGTGCCAGTCGGCTTCCATGTGGACGTCAACCCGCGGCACGCCGGGATACATGGTAATGTCCTGCACGAAGCTCGATTTCTGGAAGTGATGCTTCACGCGGATGACGGCGCGCAGTGGCGTGTCTCTCCACCAGCTTCACTTCGTCGGCCTGCATCAGGTCCCAATGCTGTTTGACGAAGTCGGCGTCGATGTTCCACGCGTCCCACTTCTTGGGCTTGTCCACGAACGCCTGCAGCAGGTTGCCGCACGGCAAGCCATCCGGCGATGCCGCCGGTGAGCCTTCGCTCTGCACCGGCAGGGCCAGCGCCTCGGTCTTGCTGCGCTTGTCGAAGAGGCTGGTGATGCAGCCAGTCTTGGGATCGACCTTGAGGCGAATAAATTCGTTCTCCAGCGAGTCGGCGGTGGCCATCAAGACTGGTTTTGCCGCCGGTGATTCTTGCGGAACCAGCCGAATAAGCTTGTAACCAGTTGCGGGGACGTTCTCAGCCAGCAAGCGCAACACCAGCCAGCCGTTTTCTGGATCGTTCTGGAGCACCTCGACGGGCAACGTTTTCCCATTCGGATCGATGGCTGTTACCGCCTTTTTTGCGGTGGGAAACTGTACTGTGAATTGGACCTCACCCGTCTGGCTCCACGACAGCGGATTGAACACCAGCACGCTCACGCCGTCGGTCTTTACCCTCGACGCAATGTCGTTCAGTGCGAGCCGACTGACCTCAAACGTAATCCGCGAAGTCTCATCGTATCGGCGCGCCGCGTCCACGTAGTTGATGTGAATGCCCGAGCCCGGCAGGATATCGTGAAACTGGTTGAACAGAACATTCTTCCACCCTTCCTCGAGCTGCGGTTGGGGGTATTGGTGGATGAATAGCATCTCGATGGAAGCTAGCTTCTCCGCATTGAGAAGGTACCCTTCATTCCGGCGGTTTAGTTTCTTCTCCTCCGACTGCGTGGTCTGCACGCCACGATGGTATTGGAAATACAGTTCGCCATCCCACGTCGGGATCTTCAGTTCGTTTTTGTTCTTCTCCAGGTCGTCAAAGTACTGCGCAGCGGTAGAGAAATTGATCTTCGGGAAAACTACGTCGCTCTTCTGCCAGCGCACTGCGGTGTCCAGGTCCTGGCGCGTCGGACCGCCACCGTGATCGCCGACGCCATATAGATACATCATCTCCAGCCCGCCATCGGGCGCGGAGTTGGCGCCGCCGTCATACTTCCACATCATCGGACCATAGGTGGCCGAGTCGCGCGCCATCTTTTGCGGATCGATCTGGTTGGCGTAGTCGCTGGGGAAGTAGGTCAGCAGACGGCTGCCGTCGGGCGCCTGCCACCAGAACAGCCGATAGGGAAACTTGGTGAACTCCGACGCCCACAGCAGTTTCTGCGTGACGAAATAGTCGATGCCCGAGCGCTTGTAAATCTGCGGCAGTTGCCAGTTGTAGCCGAACGAATCGGGGTTCCAGCCGATGTTGATGTCCTTGCCGAACTTCTCGTGGAAGTAGCGCTTGCCGTAGAGAATCTGGCGCACCAGCGACTCGCCGTCGGGCATGTTGAGGTCGGGTTCGACCCACATTCCGCCGATCACTTCCCAACGGCCCTCTTTCACCCGCTGCTGGATCTCCTGGAACATTGCTGGATACTTTTCTTCGATCCATTCGTAGGCTTGGGCGGTGCTGGCGGTGAACTTGAAGTCGGGATACTCGCGCATCAGTTGCAGTGCGGTGCCGAAGGTATTGCGGACGACCTCAACCGTCTCGGTCCACGGCCACAGCCATGCCATGTCGATGTGGCTGTTGCCGACGGCCGCGATGCTGAACTGCTTCATGTATGGTCGCAGCACGTCGAGTTTGCTCTGCGCATCGCGCAGGGAAGTGTCGAACGCCTGCTGGTCGGCCTCGTCGAGCGCGGCGACATTGATCGCCTTCACGGCCGCGTCCAATTGCTGTTGGCGCTCGCTCTTGCCGTCGGGATAGGCGGCGATGACCGGCTTAGCCGAGAGAATCTGCAGGCGCATCAGCGCAGGATCAGGACGATTGGTTGGAGGCTGAATGCGCAGGTCGGCCTGCGTGATGCGCGTGGAGTTGCCGCCACAGCATCCGCCACCACCGGAGTCGAGGACCCGGACCGCCAGCACCAGTTTCTGTCCCGGCTGGGCGTTCTCGATCAGCGTAATCGGCACCTGGCCGTCTTCGTCAGTGCGTGCCACCATGTTTCCGTTCGAGAACACGCTGATCTGGATGGCGTCGTCGCTGCTGACATGCAGGTCGAGCGAAATTCGCGCGCCAAGCAAACTGTAGCCGCTCAATTGCGCTGGAATCTGGAACGTCTGGCGAAGCCACCGCGAGCCTTTCCAATCTTCTTTCAGCTTTACCGGCTGCCAGTCGGCGGTGTTGATCGCCGGATCTTCTCCATGCGGAAGGTCGGCCTCGTGCGTCTGCCATGTCGGTAGGGGAATGACCGTGATGGATTCCAGTCGATCCAGCACCGGCTTGTATGGATCGGGAGGTGCGGAGGGGGCTTGAGCGAATGCAAAGCTTGAGAGGAGAAGAAAGAAGAGAGAACAACGAGTGCGATTCATCGGAATCTACCTCCGAGAAAAAAGCAGGTCCCTCGACTCGGTCGCCGCCGACCTCGCTCGGGATGACAATTCATGGTAAGGCCAACGCTGTGACCCAGAGCGAACAACTGACACGCTTTTGTGCCCCTCACTTTGACAACTGACAACTGACAACTGCCCTAGTACTCAATTCCCAGCTTGCGCTGCATCTGCTCCAGCGTTACGCCCTTGGTCTCGGGGAAGGTGAATAGCACCACGAAGAACATCACGGCCATCATCGCGGCAAAGAACACAAACGGATATCCGCCGCCGAAGCGGAACGCGAAATAGGGAAAGACCAGCGAAATCGCGAAGTTCATGATCCAGTGGGTCGAGCTGCCCAGGCTCTGCCCCTTCGAGCGAACGCGGTTGGGAAATACTTCGCTGATGTACACCCAGATGACTGCGCCTTGGGAAATCGCGAAGCACGCAATGTAAGCCACCAGCAGCCACACCAGCAGGTTCTGGTGCCGGTTGGTGAAGAACACGGCCGCAACGCCGCTCAGGCAGAGCGTCATGCCGACTGCGCCAATCAACAGCAGCGCCTTGCGTCCGAATTTGTCGATGAGCGACATGCCTAGCAGCGTCGCCAGCAGGTTCATCGCGCCCACCGCAACCGCCTGCAAGTCACCCGAGACTTTGTTGAAGCCCGCCATAGCGAAAATGTAATTCAGGTAATACAGGATGGCATTGATCCCGGCCAGTTGGTTGAAGGCCGCAACGGTAAACGCGAGATAGATCGGTAGCCGATACTTACGCTGGAAGAGCGGTTCGGAGTGGGGCGCGTCTTCCGTATGCACGTGCACCGAGGCGACAATCTCGTCCAACTCGCGTTGAGGATCGTCCGAACCCAGCTTTTCCAGCACCTGGCGCGCTTCGGGAATCCGAGACTGCGTGACCAGCCATCGCGCACTTTGCGGAATGCCGAACAGCATAATCAGGAACAAGACGGCGGGAGCGGCAGCGATGCCCAGCTGCCAGCGCCACTCATTCATCCCGAAGCCGCCCAATCCGATCAGGTAATTGCTGAGATACGCGACCAGGATTCCGATCACGATGTTGATCTGGAACGTGCCGACCAGCAGTCCTCGCCAGCGCGCGGGGGCGATTTCAGCGATGTACACCGGCCCCAGCACCGACGAGCCGCCAATGCCCAGCCCGCCGATGAAGCGGAACACCAGCAGCGCCGGCCAGTTCCACGCGAAGGCGCAGCCCAGCGCGGAGATGATGTAGCACACCGCCAGAATGCGCAGGCTCTCACGGCCGCCCAGCTGGTCGCCCAAGATGCCCGCGAACATGGCGCCGATGATCGTCCCCAGCAGCGCGATCGATACCGTGAAGCCCAGCTCTTTCGGAGTCAGGCGGAAGACCTGCGTCAGCTGCTGCGTGGTCCCGGCAATGACGGCGGTATCGAAGCCGAAGAGCAGACCGCCGAGCGCGCCCACTCCAATGCTGCGAATGAGTAAGGCATTGAGGCGGACGCCGCCGGCAGGCGGGCCCGCTATGTTGGAGATCGCCGTCAACCTACTCGCTCCAGACTGCCAGCTCATTGCCGTTGGGATCGGCGAAATGGAATCGCCTGCCACCAGGAAAATCGAAGGTTTCGCGGACGATCTTGCCGCCAGCTTCCTTCACCCGGCGATAGGTGTCGTCCAGCGAAGTGGCGTAGATGACGACCAGCACGCCGCGCGTCTTGGCGCCATCGCCGCCCGCCGGTTGCGACTCGCCGTTGAAACCGCCGGCTAGTCTCCCGTCGTGGAAGCTGGTGTAGCCCGGTCCCCAATCCTTGAAGTCCCAGCCGAAAACCTGGTGGTAGAAGCGCTTGGTGGCCTCAATGTCGGTGGCAGGGAACTCGATGTAGTCCATCTGGAAGTTGTGCTCTTTTTGAACCATGATTGCCTCAAGTCCGTCGTGGACGAACCGATGAGATTAGCACACCGGCGCTGGCGGAAAATGCAAAAGGCGCGGAACGTCCGCGCCTGGTTTGCCTGAATGTTGTTGCTGCTATTTCTGCTGCTCGGTCGAGCCTCCGGGCTGCGTTCCGCTGTCCGCGCCGAGTTCGTGCGGCGAAGGAATGTTCGCGGTCTCCGGATTCAGCAGGCCCTTGTGATCAGGTCCCAGTCCCAGCTTGATCAGCGCCCGGGAGTCGGGGGTCAGCTTGATCTGCCAGCCGTTGGCGGCCTGATAACGGGTCATGGCGTCGCGGGTTGCCGGGTCCCAGCTGCCGGAAGGCTCGCCGCTAAGGTAATGCTCGCGAATGAGGGCGGTCTGGATCTCGGTGGTGCGTTGCTGGTCGATCCCACGCTGACCGTGGGAACGCGAAGCACTTTTGCCGCTGGGCTTGGCGGAATGATGCGAGGAGGAATGCGTCTTGCTAGCCTGCTTGGTGCTTGGCTTGGTCGTTGTGGTGGCTGAAGCTGCGCCCATCAGGGCCAGTACCAGAAGAACACCAACGAGTTGGGGTATGAAATTTGCGATAGGCAACGATCACCTCAAGAAAACATTATGAGTGCCAGAATGGGCTTCATTGTAACGAAGCCTTCATCTGGTTGAAACAATAAAAGCGACCAGGAATCCCAAAATGAAACAGGCGTCCCAAAATGAAATCACCGGCGGTACCGGCCTATGTAGTTCGATGCGGCTGTACCACCGGTGGGGTTGCTTAGTTGTGGACGGCTGGGTCCCAGGCGAGAGTACCTACTGGTTACGGTAGGGCCCCTCCCATGAAGACCGTGGTGTTGTCCCTGGTGCCGCGTGGACGCACCAGGAAAACCACATCCTGGCCGCTCTTCATTTGCGACTCGGCCTTGCGGAAATCCTCTTCGTTGTTCACCGGCTGCTTATTGATTTCCAGGATGATGTCGCCGCGGCTCACGCCCACGGTGTCGCCGAAGCCGTCAGGCTTCACGTCCTGTACGATGACGCCCTTGGAATTCGGCAACTGGAAACGTTGGGCCAGTTCGGGGGTGATGCTGCGCACCGTGAGGCCGAACTTGCTTTCCTGCGGCTTCTCCTGCTCACCGCCCTCCTCCTGGTCGCCCAGACGTGCGGCAAACAGTTTGGAGCGGTCAGCAATGGTCACCTCAGCGGCAGAAGTTTTGCCATTGCGGACGTAACCGATCTTGGCGTTGCTTCCCGGCTTGATGGCGGAAATCTCTGCCACCAGTTCATCGCCGTTCTTCACCTGCTTGCCATCAACGGAAACGATGGTGTCACCGGTCTTCAGGCCAGCCTTGTCGGCCGGACCGTTGGGAGTGACGTGTGCGATGGTCACGCCGCTGGTGACTCCATAGACGCGGGCCACCGCCGGATTCGCCACGGCGTTGAACTCCACTCCAATGGAACCACGCGAAACTTTGTGCTCCGGCCCGATCAGTTGGTTGTAAACCTGCACCACGGTGTTGGAGGGCATGGCAAAGCCAACGCCTTGGTATCCGCCGCCGCTGGTATAGATAGCCGTGTTGATGCCGATGACCTCGCCCGCCAGGTTGACCAGCGGACCACCCGAGTTGCCCGGATTGATGGCCGCATCGGTCTGGATGAACGACTCAAACTGCCGGCCGGGGACGATATTGCGCCCCTTGGCGGAAACGATGCCGGCGGTTACCGTCTCGTCGAGACCGAAGGGACTGCCGACGGCGAGTACCCAGTCGCCAACCACCATGCTGTCCGAGTTGCCCAGCTTGGCCGCGGGCAACGATTTCTTGGCGTCAATCTTAATGACGGCCAGATCGGTTTCCTTGTCCACACCCACCACCGTGGCGTCGTAGGTCACGGTCGCAGGATCGTCCATCAGCTTTACGCGAATGCGATCGGCTTTGTCGACCACGTGAAAGTTGGTCACGATGTAGCCCTTGGAATCGACGATGACTCCAGAACCAAGGGACCGCTCGCGAAGATCGTCGGGACCCGTGCCCTGGTCAGGACCCATCTGGCCGCCACCCTGCCCACCCTGGCCGCCCTGTCCCTGTCCACCAAAAAAGCGGTTGAAGAAATCCTGGAAGGGGCTATCGTCGTCGCCGCCACCGGGGCCTTCGTCGCCCGGCGCGCCACGGCGACCATGATGCGGATTCTTAATCGTAGATTCGGTGCTGATGTTGACTACCGATGGCTCCATGTCGCGAGCGATCTGGGAAAACTCGCTCGACATCTTCACCGGTGAGGGAACCTGCAAGGGGGTCGCGTCGGCAGAGGGATTCTTCTCCTTGCCTTTTACGCCTCCGGAAACAACTGTGCCAATCAGAATACCTAGCGTTAAGGTGGCCAAGACCACCAAGGTTGAGGCAAAGCGATTAGCCTTGAACTTTTGCCTGAAACCTGAAACTTGCGAATCCATCAAGTGTCCTCCGGCTCAAAGGCCAAATAGAAATTATACAGTCGGCGCAACTCTGCGGCTGAATTGTGTGGGGATTCAACGGGAGTTCTCACAACATTAGACGCAGGAAACAGACAATTGGTCACCATCTGGCGCTGCCCCAGCGACAACCCTCAATAGGAGTGGACTACCGCAGCCCGAGTTGCCGTTGGGTCGGAATTTCAGAAGATCGAGAACTTTGACGGGGTTGAAGTTGAATGCCTGTAGGCCGTTGTCAGCTCTTGATCAGCCTTAGAATGGCCGTTTTTTGGAAGTGGGTTGTTTCCGGATGCCGTCGTCCAGGAATCAGTCTTTCACGTCCAAGGAGCCGGCTGGTGGGGACCAATCTCATCGCGGCACTTCGACGACATCCCGACTTCTCGTCAATTTATTTATCCCCCCGAGAGGACTGACTCCGAGCCCGACGCGTACCCACATGCGCGTTTGAACTAAGCCTCCGGCGCGGCGGATGCTACCGCGTGGCTCGCCCGAGCATTGTCGCTTGTGTAAGTTGTGAGTCACAAGGAGGCTTTTGTGACCCATCTTCGGCAGTTGATGCTGGACGAGCTCCAGCGTCGCAACTACGCTCAGAACACCGTCCGCGCCTACATCCACGCGGTGGAGGATTTTGCGAAGTACTTCCACCGTTCACCGGGCCGCCTCGGCCTAGAGCATATTCGCGAGTACCAGGTCCATCTGTTTCGCGATTGCAAACTCTCACCGGGTACGATCGAAGGTCGTACTGCCGCTCTGCGATTTCTCTTCGTCAAGACGCTGAGGCGACCGTACCTTCCCGATCACATTCCGTTTCCCAAGCGTCAAAGGCGGATGCCCACCGTACTGAGCCAGGAAGAGGTAGCGCGGCTCATTGCTTCCGCCCAGAACCTGATGCACCGCACCATGCTGATGACGCTGTATGCAACCGGCCTGCGCCGGGCTGAACTATGCCACCTCAAGGTCTCTGATATCGACAGCCAACGCATGGTGATTCATGTTCGCCAGGGAAAGGGTGGCCGTGACCGCGACGTCCTGTTGACCCCGAAGCTGTTGCAGACCCTGCGCGAGTATTGGCGCTGGATGAAACCTGAGACCTATCTGTTTCCGGGTACGGTGAAGAACTGGCGGGCAGATGTGCCCATCACTGCGAAGGTCGTGTGGAAGGCCGTGAACGAGGCTGGTAAGCGCGCTGGCATCAGAAATCGCGTCGCACCGCATTTGCTTCGACACAGCTTCGCGACCCACATGCTGGAAGCCGGCGCCGACCTGCGCACCATCCAGGTTCTGCTCGGCCATGCCAAGATCAGCGATACTGCACTCTACCTGCATCTGTCTCGCCGCCATCTGCAGGCGGTTGCCAGTCCGCTGGAAGCCATCGAAGTGTCCAGCCCGGACGAGGTGAAGCGCTCCAGGAGACTGAGGAAGCGATGAGCCGGCCCACCCTCGAGGTGGCCGACATCGTCCGCGCAGCGGGCGACAGCTTCTGGGACAAGCACAAGTCGCACTACGCATGGGTGCATCGCAAGGTACTCGATGCCATCGTCCGCTGCCGTACCGCGGCACTCGGCGGTCATCTCGATAAGTGCACTCGCTGCGGCCATCAGGCCATCTCGTTCAACTCGTGCCGTAATCGGCACTGTCCCAAGTGCCAGGGGAACGCGCGCGCCAAGTGGTTGGCCGCGCGTTCGGCTGAGCTGTTGCCCGTGCCTTACTTCCACATCGTCTTCACCCTGCCGCACGAACTCTGCTCTTTGATCCTCCAGAACAAACAGCTGCTCTACGATCTCCTCTTCCGCACCAGTGCCGCTTCGCTGCTGGAACTTGCTCGCGATCCACAGCACCTGGGAGCCGACATCGGATTCCTCGGCCTGCTCCATACCTGGGGACAGAACC
>CAWCSJ010000003.1:0-102724 GCA_963798185.1 uncultured Acidobacteriaceae bacterium | reverse complement strand
ACAGATTTTTGAAACCGTGGGACTCTCCCCGCGATATACCACGTGCCTTTATCGGGCCGAAAGCAGGTGAGAGTAATGAGGGACGAATGGGGACGAGTGGAAACCCAGTCCTGGCCGGGTGACAAGCCAGTCTGGACATACGGCGTATTGATCCTGAGCTTGACCGTCGCGTGCGCCGGGCTGTGGCTGCGATGCCAAGCCTTTACACCCCTACAGCAGTATTGGCTGATGACCTACCTGTCCGCCAACATCATGCCCGGATTCAATGTCTCCACCAGCAAGTACGGCTTGATGCTCGTCTTGCACCGGGACGGAGCCGGCTACCTGCCAACCGAGAACGAAGTGCGGCAGGGTATGACGACCGCGCCGGACGGACGCCGCATTCCTTTCGCTTTGACCGAGGACGCGGAGCGGCAGGGGAAGCGGTTGATACTCACACCGCCCAGGCCCTGGAAAAACGAACTGATCAAGAACGAACTGCGGGATGCCGTGTACCGGGGTCAGAGCCTCAAGGACTTTGCCCGGTTGCCACTCCTGTGCGGCATGGGCTTGCTGGTCTTTGGCCTGCCAGTAGCCATTTCCAAGGACAAACAGAACGCGCAGCTATGCAAGCAGGGCCGACCGCTGCGAGGTCCGGAAGAGGTCACAGCCGCCGAATTCAACCGCCGCAATCAGTCTGACGGTATCGGTTTCGGAACACTTGAACCGCCAGCGTTCTCCGAACGGCTGTTGCGCCGAAATGGCACGCAGGTATGCATTCCACGCTCGATTGAAGACAACCATTTCCTCTTCATGGGGGATTCCGGGAGCGGCAAATCCTCACTCATTCGGCAGGTCTTAGCTCAGATTGCCGACCGCGGAGAAACTGCTGTCGTCTACGACCCGGCGCTGGAATACACCGGCCAGTTTTACTCTCCCCAGCGCGGCGACGTAATCCTGAATCCGCTGGACCAGCGGATGCCCTATTGGTCGCCTTGCGACGAGGTCACGCGCCCTTCGGAAGCATTGACGCTGGCCGCGTCCCTATTCCAGGAAACCGACCGAGAGAACCCGTTTTTCGTGCAGGGACCGCGCAAGATCTTCGCCTATCTGCTGAATCTGAAGCCGACAACAGATGAATTGCTCGGCTGGCTCAGCGACGAGCGCGAACTTGAACGCCGGCTGAAAGGCACGCCCCTGGCGGCAATGATCTACGAAAGTGCCGGGCCGCAACGCGGCGGCATGTTCGCCTCCCTCAGCATGGTGGCCGACAGCCTGCGGCTACTCCCAGACAAAGTGCGATCGGTGAAAAAATTTACCGTCGCCGAATGGGCGCAGCACCGGCAAGGCTGGGTTTTTGTGACCAGCATTCCCGAAGCCAGGGAGCAACTCCGCCCGCTCATCAGCATGTGGCTGGACATGATGATCCTCCGGCTGATGAACCAGGGCAGACGAGGACCCCGCCCGGTTTGGTTTGTGCTGGACGAGTTGTCCTCGTTGCACAAGCTGCCGCAGTTGCTCACGGCGATCACCGAAAACCGGAAGGCGGGAAACCCCGTCGTGCTGTGCTTTCAGGGGCGGAGCCAGTTGGAGGCCATCTACGGCCACCAGGCGGAAGCAATGCTCTCCCAACCGGCGACCAAAATCTTCCTGAAAACCAGCGAGCCACGAGCTGCCCAGTGGATCAGTGACACGCTCGGCGAGGTCGAGATCGAGAGACTGCGAGAGAGCCGCACCCACGGGCAGATGCCACAGCCGCGCGAATCGCGCAGCTACCAACTTGAGCGTCAGGTAAGGCCACTGGTCATGAAGGAAGAGATTACGGGCCTGCCCAAGGGATACGGGTTTTTCAAGTGCGGCAACTTGGTGGTGCGGATCAGCTTTCCCTACCTTGAGCTTCCAGATAGGCATCCGAGCTTTCTTGAGCGCAAGACTCCGTTCGGGAGCGTCGAGAACTCCCAGACACGGGCAGCACAAAGCAAAGCGCCGTCTGGCCTCTAGCAGCGGGACTTCTGACGCGCCCCGAACACCTTCAACGAAACCGCAGGCACCAGGAGAAACCCAACAGCAAGCGGAGCAGCAGACGTTTTTCAAGTAAATGCAAGGAGTCGCGACATGCAAGACGATGACGGAAATGATGGAACGATGGTGATCAACGCGCGGGAGCTACTGACGGCGGACGATTGCGAGTCAGATCATTCGCTGCGATGGGTGTTTGGTGGGCTATGCGTGGCCACCTGCCGAAAAACCATCCCCAGCGATGTGCCAACACGTGAAGAAATTCGCTGCGAGCGTCAGGCTGGCCGCGTTGCTTTACGGCAATCTCGGCCCGGAGGAGCAACAGTGGATGTGCGAGGGGTTGCGTCAGATCTCCCAGGAAATAGCTCACGAGGGTTATCTGACGAAGTGCGGCATTTACACGACCGAGGAGCAGAAGCGCGGCTGTGTGATTGCATTTTGGCCGATTCAGGCCCAGCACAACGGCAAATTCAGAGTGCCCCGTCGATTCGCTGATCTGATGTCCAAGAAGTTCGAGCTCAGAACGGGGAGCGATCAGGAGGCTGACGAATGCTGACCATCTCCAAACCGCTCAGTTCGGGTCAAGCGCACTCCTATCACCAGCGGGAGTTTTCCAACTCCCAGGACAATTACTACACCGAAGGCGAGCGAGTTCGAGGCGAGTGGCACGGCAAGCTGGCAGAACAGTGGGGATTGAAAGGCGAGGTACAGGAAGAACACTTCGCGCGGCTTGCCGACGGACAGCACCCGATTACCGCGGCCGACCTCGTTCGCCACCGCCCAGGCTATGAGTACCTGAACCGCCAAGGCGAAACCATCCACACGATGGAACATCGAGCCGGATGGGATGCGACTTTCAGCGCGCCGAAGAGCGTTTCTCTGACCGCCTTAGTGGGCGCTGATGAACGCGTGCGCGTGGCACACCGCGAGGCGGTCAACGTGGCGCTTGACGAGTTGGAAAGATACGTTCAGGCGCGCATTGGCGGGAACCATCAACCCGAAACAACTGGCAGATGGGTTGCCGCGAAGTTTGAGCATGACAGTAGCCGTCCTGTGGATGGATATGCCGCGCCGCAGCTTCACACCCATGTGGTCATCTTCAATGTCACCGAGCGAGAAAACGGCGATACCCGCGCACTGCAACCTCATGAGTTGTATCGCTCCCAGCAGTACGCGACTGCCGTTTATCGAACAGAACTCGCGCTGCGCTTGAAACAACTGGGATATGAAATTGAGCAGAGCCCAAACGGAGCACCGGAGATTAAGGGCTACACCCAGGAGTATCTGGAAGCCAGCAGCCCACGCCGGCAACAGATCAAAGAGCACTTGAACCAAGAGGGTGTCCGTGGGGCCGAAGCCGCAGAAATCGCCGCCCACCGAACGCGGGACGCCAAGATCGATGTCAGCCACGAAGAAATGCAACGCCGTCACCAAGCGATGGCCGAGAAATTCGGGAACCAGCCGGAGCGTGTCGTACACGAAGCCCAGGCCCGCGCTCACCAGATCGAGCCGAGGAGCAAGGAGCAAATAGACAGAACAGTCCGGGAGGCCGTCCACTATGCGGTCGAAAAGAACTTTGAACGCGAAGCCGTTTCGGAGGAACGTGAGCTGATGCGGGATGCGTTGAAACGGGCGATGGGCGAGGCGCCGCTTTGGAGGATTCAGCAGCAATTCAATCAAGAAGTCGAGCACGGTGGGCTGATTCAGCGGGAGTCTCACGCTGCCATCGGACGGAGCTTCACCACGGACGAGATGATCGCCTTGGAGCGCGACAACATCCGCCTGATGCGCGCGAGCCAAGACCAATATCCGGCGCTGGTCAGCAGCAGAACCCGCAACCAGGTCGAACAAGACTACCCACATCTCAGCAGCAGTCAGCATCGAGCAGTACAGGAGATTCTAAGCAGCCGCGATCAGATTACGGCGCTGGAGGGAGTAGCCGGAGCAGGCAAGACGACCTCTCTGAGCGCCGTCCGTGACGCCGCTGAACGCGAGGGCTACAGCGTCGAGGGTTTCGCGCCCACCTCACGGGCTGCGCACAAACTTGGAGAGGCCGGAATTCAAGCGAATACGCTGCAGCACCACCTTGCCCGAGAACCGCAAGCCGAAACCCAAGAAAAACATCTCTACGTGCTCGATGAATCGAGTCTCGCCAGTACCCGGCAGATTAACGACCTCTTGCACCGACTCGGCGAACAAGATCGCGTTCTGCTCGTAGGTGACGTGCGACAGCACGAAGCCGTCGGGGCCGGACGGCCCTACTACCAATTGCAGCAAGCCGGAATGAGAACCGCACATCTGGACGAGATCGTGCGCCAGAAGGACCCGGCGCTCAAAGAAGCTGTGGAGCAACTCGCCCGTGGCGAGGTTTACGCGGCCATCGAAAATCTGGACCGCCAGGGCCGGGTGCAACAGATCGCGAACCGCGAAGAACGATTCCAGACCATAGCGCAGGAGTACGCACGTCATCCTCAGGGCACATTAGTAGTGTCGCCCGACAATCAATCCCGCCGTGAACTGAACGTCCTCATTCATCGCGAACTGCAGGAGCGCGGTGCAGTCCAGCCCGAAGGGCGCACGTTCCGCGTGCTGGAGGCCCGGCAGGAGCTGACCGGAGCTGACCGCGCCTGGGCCGAACAGTACAACCCCGGCGATGTGCTGCGCTATTCGCGAGGCAGCAAAGTCGTGGGAGTGAATGCCGGAGAATATGCCACCGTCACAAACACGGACGCCAAACAGAACCTGCTCACCGTCGAGCGTGAGGCCGGCCAACAGGTGACCTATGACCCGCGCCGCCTGCAGGGAGTCTCCGTCTACCGCGAAGCAGAGCGCGAGTTTGCCGAAGGCGACCGCGTACAGTTCACAGCGCCCTCGAAGGATTTGCACGTCGCCAACCGCGAACTGGGAACGATTGTGCGCCTCGATGAGCGAGGCGACATTGCGGTACATACCGACTCAGGCAGGCTGGTGGAGTTCCACCTCAAGAATCACCCTCATCTCGACCACGGCTATGCGGTTACCAGCCACAGCAGCCAGGGCCAGACCGCCGACCGTGTATTGATCCACGCGGACACCGAAGAAAGCGCCCACCTCGTTAACAGTCGGATGGCATACGTGGCCGTCTCGCGGGGGCGCTACGATGCGCAGATTTACACCAACGACAAGTCAGAACTCGCGCGAGCATTTGAGTCGGGATGTCTCGCACCGCACGGCCATCCAGACAGGCCAGCAATATGAGCTAGAAATTGGGCAGAAAGTTGGACCTTCATCCGTGGGTCACGACACCGGTCAGGAGCACGGTGTTGCGCCGCAATCGCACGGGCACGCGGCGGGAGAAGGCCAGGGCCAAGCAGTTGGTGAGTAGTTCAGGAGTTTCGGTTAGGAGTCAATGAATTATGTCCCAGCCAGTTGCAATGAAAAAACCAGCCATGCCGCAGCTGGTCAACACCCACAAGGCCGCTGAAATCCTCGGGCGTTCAGCGGCGACATTGAAGCGTTGGCGCGCTGAGGGAGTCGGGCCGAATTGGATAGAACTGCAAGGGCGCGTCAGCTATGATGTCAACGTTCTTTTGGAATACATCCAGAAGAACACACGAGTCGCTTCCGTGCGGGCTGCAATGGAGGAAACTCGTGAAGCTGTTTAAGAAGCCGAAGTCCAAGTTTTACTGGTATGACTTCATGGTGCGCGGACAACGCTACCGTGGGTCAACCAACGAAACAAAAGCGGCCAGGGCAGCAACGGCTGCTGGTCTGAAACTCGCCCAGGCGGTCGAGAACACGGACCCGCTTCCGAAGAAGGCTCCTGTGTTGCTGGAGTTTTCCCGGCGCTTCCTGGAATGGCTGGACACCGCCAGACTGGAAGCCAAGACAAAAACCTATTACCGCGATGGCTGGCGGCTCCTGAAGGCAACGAACATCGTGGGCATGCGATTGGATCAGATCACGAGTGACGTGGTGGAAACATTGCAAGTTCTCCGGCTCGTCCTCGAATGCCAATTGCGCACTGCGAACCTTAAGGAGAATGCTTCACAAAGCGGAAGAGTGGAAGCTGATTCGGCAAGCTCCCAAAGTCAAACTGATGAAGGAGTACGGCCGTTCACTTCGGCTTGATGATGAAGCGGAAAAGAAATTGTTGGCGGGCGCTGCTGCCTGCAACTGGCGGAAACGCAGCCTTCAACTTTTCCGGGACATCATCATCTTGGTGCGAGATACGGGAATGCGAAATGAAAGAGAGCTTTACCGGATGCGCATTGAGAACCTGGATTGGGACGAACCGAGTCATCTTTGTACCGGACAGCAAGACCGAAGAAGGAAGAAGACGCGTGCCTATGAGCAATCGAGTCTTCGAGGTTCTTACACGAGAGGTGCGGCGCAAGGCGCGAAGGATGGGTCTTCCCATCGAAGCGCTGCCAAGTCTGGCCACCTCACCACAATGGCAAATTGATTCCGCGAAGCCAGGGCCAAGGCTGGGCTTCCTGAAGATCTTGTTCTGTATTGTGGGCGGCACGATTATCGGCACTCGGATTCTGAAGAAGACCGGAAACCTGGCTGCCGTGATGAGAACGATGGGCCACAAGGATGTGAAGACTGCCATGCAGTATCAGCATCCGGAATTAGAGATCGTGCGTGCCGCGCTAGATCAAGACACAGCAGTAGAGAACCGGGCGTAGCCGGATTGAGTTACGGCACACTTTACGGCACACCCGAAAACGTCAACCTTGGTAAGTCATTGAAAAGGTTGGTGAGCGCGGAAGGAATCGAACCTTCAACCTACTGATTAAGAGTCAGTTGCTCTGCCAATTGAGCTACGCGCCCGAAGGGTTTGAAAGCAGAATCAATTGCTGGTGCGGCGCCACCGTGCAGCCTGGACGCCCCGAAACAAGCGGCCCTCGAACCATTTATGCGATGCGGGTTCTAAGCTGAGCGGTGGATCGAAGTTAGTATAACAGAGGCTTGGCGCGGCGTTTCCGAAAGCTGAGCTCTACGCGTTGGCCTGCTTCTCGGCCAGGTCTCCAACGATGGGCAGCTTGAATATTTGGTGCTGATACGCCTTGATCACCAGCAGTACCCAAAGGGCAAGTTCAGCGAGTCCCAGCAACCCATAGATGGGAAAAATGATCAGCGGCAACGCGTAACCGACAATGCTCAGGCCAACGTGTATCACAATCAGCGCAGCGCAGGTAAACAGGCACTGGAACGAGTGGAAACGGACGAAGCGGTTGCGATTGTATGGCTCAATCAGCAGAAATATGATCGCTGGAATTATGGTGAAGTAAGCCAGCATGCCCGCGATGTTCTCCTCAATTGGCGCCGCTGAAGTAGCAGCCGGAGCTGCGTAACCAGGGGATGGAGGAGGTGCAGGAGCAGCCGACGCATTTGCGCCGCTCGCCTGACCTGCGGGCTTCCCGCAGTTGGGACAGAATGCCGCGTTGTCTGCCATTTGCGTACCGCAGGACGCACAAAATGCCATGATGCCCTCCTGAGTTGTCGAACCGTGTGGGCCTACACCCCGCGCCAGCACAAGCTTCCAGCGAGTGTACCCCTGAGGCCCTGTTTGGGGCGAACAATACCAGAGTCGCCGCCGGAACGCAAAACAATATTGGCGGTACTACGGTTGTGGGCTTAAACACCCTTCAGGATTGTCGTTACGAGCGCAGCGAGGAATCTGCTTTTGCTTACGGCGGCAGAGACTGTCTGAGAAACAGCAGATCCCTCACCGACTAAAGTCGGTTCGTGATGACAAGAATAAAAGGACTGTTAGGACTTGTCTCGGTATGGTGACACAATGCCTTTTCCGGCGTCACATTGGAGAGTTTTAGCAAGAAGCGAAAAGCGAAGAGCGAACCGCGGCTTCTCTCACGCCCCGCAGCACTTCTTATATTTCTTCCCGCTGCCACACGGACAAGGATCGTTGCGGCCGACCTTCTCGCCGCGAACCACTTGCTGGACCGTTCCCGCCTCACCTGCTCCCGCCATGCGCGCCTGCTCTAATTCGCGGCGCTTGCGGCGCTGGAACGCTTCTTCCATGTCGTCCATCGAGGTAGTCGCGCGATTTCGCCGCGCGCCCGTGCTAAAGGCTGAGACATCCTGCTCGTTGCCATCGAAATCTCCTGCGGAGACTGCGCGCTGCGGAACCGGACGCGCTGGCGCTTCGATGACTTGCATCAAGTACAGGTAGCGGACCGTCTCTTCTTCGAAGCGCTCCATCATGGCTTCGAACATATCGAACGACTCGCGCTTGTACTCGACCAACGGATCGTGCTGGCCGTAGCCGCGCAATCCAATGCCTTCGCGCAGGTGGTCCATGCTGAGCAGGTGGTCTTTCCACTGCTGGTCGATCACGCTCAGCATGATGATGCGCTCGTGGTGCCGCATGGCATCGGGGCCGATCAGCGTTTCCTTGGCCTCGTAACGCTCCTTCAACTTGTCGAAAATGGTATCGCCCAGTTCCTGCCGGTTCAGCGTTTCGGCCTGGATACCCTCGGCCGCAATGTCCACCCCAAAGCGCGTGAAGATCTGGTTCTTCAGGCTCTTGATGTCCCAATCTTCGGCGTGCGTTTCTTTCGCAGCATATTTATCAAGCAGCCCGCCAAGAATCTCGCGAACGTAATCCTCAAGAATGAGCTCTTTCTGATCGATGCCTTCCAGCAGTTGCCGGCGCAATCCATAGACCGCCTGGCGCTGCTTGTTCATCACGTCGTCGTATTCAAGCAAATGCTTACGGGCTTCGAAGTTCTGGCCCTCAACCGCTTTCTGCGCGGCCTCAATGCGTCGCGTGATCAGCCTCGATTCGATGGGTACGCCTTCTTCCATGCCCAGCCGCTGAAGCAGATTCGAAACCCACTCCTTGGCGAAGATGCGCATCAGGTCATCTTCCAGCGACAGGTAAAAACGCGATGCGCCCGGATCACCCTGGCGGCCAGCGCGGCCTCGCAACTGATTGTCGATGCGGCGCGCCTCGTGGCGTTCGGTGCCGAAGATGAACAGGCCGCCGAGAGAGATAACTTCCTCGTGTTCGGCGTCGGTGACTTCCTTGAATCGCGCGTTGCTCTCGTTCCACTGCGCGGTCGGCACCTGATACTCGTTGCCGCCGTAATAGAAGTAGGAGAGATTCGGATCGTCGGGCTTGGCCGTGACTTCGCCCGCCACCACCTTGAGCGGCTGCGCCAATCCCTTCTTGATGCACTCCTGCTTGGCCATGAACTCGGAATTGCCGCCCAGCAGAATATCGGTACCGCGGCCGGCCATGTTGGTGGCAATCGTAATTGCACCTTTACGGCCTGCCTGCGCAACAATCTCGGCTTCCTTCTCGTGGTACTTGGCGTTCAGCACCACGTGCTTGATGCCCTTTTTCTTTAGCAAATCCGACAGTCGCTCCGACTTCTCAACCGAAGTGGTGCCCACCAGAATGGGCTGCCCTTTTTCAGCGATCTTCTGAATTTCATCCGCCGAAGCAAAGAACTTTTCCTTCTCCGTTCGATACACTACGTCGGAGTTCTCAATGCGTCGCAAGACCTTATTCGTCGGAATCACAACCACTTCGAGTCTGTAAATCTTGTCGAACTCGGCCGCTTCCGTTTCCGCCGTACCGGTCATGCCGGCCAGCTTCTTATACATGCGGAAGTAATTCTGGAAGGTCACGGTGGCGAGCGTCTGATTCTCGCGCTCAATCTTCACGCCTTCCTTGGCTTCCACGGCCTGGTGCAGTCCATCCGACCAGCGGCGGCCCGGCATCAGGCGCCCGGTGAACTCATCCACGATGAGCACTTCCCCGTCCTTCACCACATACTCGACGTCGCGGCGATACAGTGAGTGCGCCTTGATGGCGGTGTCCACGTGGTGCTTCAGGTCCCAGTTCTCGGGATCGGCGATGTTGCCGATGCCTAGCAGGCGCTCAACTTTTTCCCAGCCCACGTCGGTCACGGTAATGGTGCGGTGCTTTTCGTCCACTACGTAATCGCCGGTCAGGACTTTGTCTTCCCCGAGGCCCCGGTCGATTTCCTCGCCTGGCTCCAGTTGCGGAATGATGCGGTTCACGCGGTAATACTTGTCGGTGGACTCCTCACTTTGCCCGCTGATGATGAGCGGCGTGCGCGCTTCGTCGATCAGGATCGAGTCCACTTCGTCAACAATGGAATAGTTGTGTCCGCGCTGCACGCAGTCGTTGAGGTCGAACTTCATGTTGTCGCGCAGGTAATCGAAGCCGAACTCGTTGTTGGTGCCGTAGGTGACGTCGGCAGCGTAGGCTTCGCGCCGCTCGCGATCGTCGAGATCGTGAACGATCACGCCCACCGTCAGTCCCAGGAAGGTGTAGAGCTTGCCCATCCATTCCGAGTCGCGTTTGGCCAGGTAGTCGTTGACGGTAATCACGTGGACGCCGCGTCCGGAAAGCGCATTCAGATAAACTGGCAGCGTCGCAACCAGCGTTTTACCTTCGCCGGTCTTCATTTCGGCGATCTTGCCTTGATGCAGCACCACGCCGCCGACCAATTGCACGTCAAAGTGCCGCATCTTCAGCACGCGCCAGCCCGCTTCGCGTGCCACTGCGAACGCCTCGGGGAGCACCTCGTCCAGCACCTGTTTCAGCTCACGGTCCTTCTCGTCGGGGTCCTCGATGGCATCCACGCGCTCGCGGATTCGCTTGCGGAACTCTTCCGTCTTGGCCTTCAGTTGCTCATCGCTGAACTGCTTCATCTCGGGCTCAAGCGCGTTGATGCTTTCGACCAACGGCACAATCCGCTTGATTTCCCGTTCGTTGCTGGTGCCAAAAACCTTGGCGATAAGCTTGTTGATCAATGCTGTGTTTCCTTACAGGGACCGGCTTAGACTTCAACTTGACGGGCCTTGGACCGGCCCATCAAACACACTCCACCCACGTAGAAGGCTACCACATTGGATGTTCCGGAGAGGGCATGGTCGCAGGATTGGAAACGGTGCAGTTTTGATTTCCACAGCTTAGGGTCTTGTCCAGATCAGTGCTTCGTTCTTCCCAAGTAGGTTCTGGCGCTCCACGAAGGATGTGCTGACGTGCTTAGGATCGGGATCGCAGGATTGAAAGTTGGACACGGAATAGAAATGGTGCCAGCAGGAAAGGCGCGACTTGGCCGCACGGGTTGCGGCTGCTGCACAGATGGACTAGACTAACTTAGTCTGGTTTAACAATTATGAAGCAGGTCAACATTCACGAAGCCAAAACTCAGCTTTCAAAACTCGTCGATGACGCGAGCAAAGGCGAACCCTTCATTATCGCCAAGGCGGGTAAGCCTATCGTCAAAGTTACGGCGTTGAGCGCCCCTACAGGCCGTCAAGTGAGCCGGCTCGGGTTTATGGCGGGACAGATTACCGTCCCGAAGGACTTCGACCGCATGAACCAGCGCGAGATCGACCGGCTATTCACTGGTGGCGCATGAAGCTGCTGTTGGATACCCATGTTCTGCTCTGGGCGGCCGGCGAGCCTGCGCGGCTCTCGGCAAGCGCGCGCCGATTGATCAATGATGTGAACAATGAACCGCTTTTCAGCGTCGCCAGCTTGTGGGAGATTGCCATCAAGCGGGGATTGGGCCGAAAGGATTTTCAAGTCGATGCACGACTTCTGCGCCGCGGGTTATTGGACAACGGTTATGGCGAATTACCTATTACGAGCAACCATGTGATCGCGGTTGAGGACCTACCATCGATTCACAAGGACCCGTTCGACCGTTTACTGGTGGCCCAGGCGACCGTTGAGGGAATCACGCTGCTAACCCTCGATCTGGTCGTAGCCCGTTATCCCGGCCCAATACGCAAGCTCTAACCGGAATTTCTCGCCGGATTCGCGCAGGGCGCGACCTTGGCCGCGCCCTTCCTTCCTCGATAGTTTGCCGGTTACTGCTGCTTGCTGACCGGCTTCCGTATCTTGGTCTGTGGATTCGGCTTCATAGCGCCTTCCGTGCCGGTAATCTCGTTGACTAACGCGTCGGCGTGGTAGATCTTGCGGAGCGACTCGACAATTGCCCGCGAGTCCACCTCGACCGCGCGCGCCACTTTGTCGCTGTACTCGAAGTTCCAGGGCAGCGATTCGATGTTGCCGTCGAAGATGATCCCCACCACTTCCGCGTTCTTGTTGATTACCGGACTGCCAGAGTTACCGCCGATAATGTCCGGCGTTGAAACCGTGTCGTACGGCGTGTTCAGGTCAATCGAGGACTTGGCTTTGAGCCAGCTCTCCGGAAGCTGATACGGAGGTTTGCTGCCATGGTCGGCGGCATGCTTGTAAGCTCCACCCATGGTCGTGAACCACGGCACGTCCTTTCCGTCCAACTTGTAGCCTTTCACCGCGCCGTAACTGAGACGCAGCGTGAATGTCGCGTCAGGAGGAACGCTGAATCCCCCTCTGGCGAACAGCGCTTTGCCGATAAACCCGCCATCACGGCGCAGCACCGATTGCACTTCATCTTCATCGCGCTGGTGGATGGCGAGAGCGTCCGGCTCGATTTGACGCGTGAGCACGATCAAGGGATCGGTGCTGGCCTCGACGGCAGCCTCTCCGCCCTCGTAAAGTTGCTTGCGAACGGCCACATCGTCCAGCTTGGTCCCCTCAATCAACTCTTTGGCGCGCTCTTCAGGAGCCTTGCCCACCAGGGCCTTCTTCACATCGGCATTGTCCGCGCCCAACACATCCCGCATTTCGCCCAGACTTTCGCCGAGCAAAGCCTGCTCCAGCGACTTGTAAATGGGAGCAGTGGAGAACAATCGCTGCTCTAACGTCGGCAAAGCTGAGTCCTGGTAACCGCGGATCCGCTGGCTGCTGGGCTTCTGCCGTTCTTCGGCTGCGCGCACGATGTCGCGAGCGAAGCGGGCGAGATCGCCACGAAAACCACCCAGGTTATCCAGATAGTTCAGCGGCTTGTAAATCTGCTTCTGAACCTCGACCGCCTTGCCAATCTCAGCCCAGGGATCGCCAAATTCAGCTTTCAGCTTAGGATCGGAATTGACAAAGCCGTGCAGCGCCTTTTCGTCGGCCGCCTTCTTGTCCATCAGATCTTTATCGCGCAGTCCGCCCTCATAGCCAGTGACGGCCTTAAAGGAATTCTGCAATCCGAAAACGTCGCTTTCGGCCTCGCGGGAATTTTCTTCCGACGTTGCACTGAATTTCTGCAACATGTCAATGCGGCGCTTGTAGGAATCAAGCTGCATAGGGTATTGGTAATCGCGCAGGAAGCCGAGTTGGTCCACGGTAAGCAAACGGCCAGTCCGTCCGGGATGGCCCGAAACAAAAACCAGGTCACCATCCTTTACTCCCACCGGCGACCACTTCAAGTAATCGTGGATCTTCGCCGGCTCTCCGTTTTCATAGGCGCGGAAGAACGAAATATCCAGGTCGTAGCGCGGATATTCGAAGTTGTCGGGATCGCCGCCAAGAAATGCGATGTCAAACTCCGGCGCAAACACCAGGCGAATGTCATCGTATTTCTTGTACTTGTACAGGCTGTACATCGCACCCGAATACAAGGTAACGACATCGCACCGCATGCCGTTGGTTGAGCACTCCTTCTCCAGCGACGACATTTCTTCGCGCTGCGCCTTGCCGGCATCGGCGGTTGACATGCCCGGAGTGACCGCGGCATTCACTTTGGCGGTAACATCCTGCATGTCTTCCAGTACGATAAATTCCACTCCGGGGCACTTCGGCTCCTCTGCCCTGGTCGGGGCATAGAACCCATTCTTCATGTAGTCCTTGCCATTGGTGGAAAGATCGTGGATGCACTCCTGCGCGATGTGGTGGTTCGTGAATATAAGTCCGTCTGGAGATACAAAAGAAGATGACCCGTTCGGAGCGCGGGCGGACGAAAGCCGCACGTGGTCTAGCCAGGCTTGGTCCGGGGCAAAGCCGTACTCGGCTTGGACCTTATCTTTAGGGAAAGCGTTGAACAACCACATGCCTTCGTCGGCCCAGGCGAAAGTGCCCAAGCCAAGCGCAAGAATGCACAGCAATAGAACGAAACGTTTAATCATGATGACTCCGGGCGCGAGAGGCGCGTGAGGTATTGTCCTGTAGGCGACTTGCGGATGGGACAAGCAAACTCTCAACTATAACCCCGTAGCAGGCGCGAAACAATCATGGCAGTGGGCCGGACTTCAATCCAGCCCACTGCCGACAGCTCATATCTCACAACGCAGACTGCGCCTATTGGTTAATGTCCTGCTTCGCCTGCAGACGTTTGATCAAACCCTGCACGCCGCTTTTCGCTCCATCCGGTGCGCCCGTCAGGGCCATCTCCATTTGCTTGGTTGCGCTGTCGAAGTCTCCCTTGCTGCTATAGACGCGCGCCAACCCCGCATGCGAAAGCCAATAATCCGGATACTTCTTCGCCGTGGAGAGATAAAGCGCAAATGCTTCGGTCGGGTGCTTCTCGCGTTGCAACTGCCGGCCATAACCATACAACTGCTGCGCATTGGCGATTCCCAAAGCTTTGTTGCGCGCGCTGCTGGCTTCATCCTTCCGGTTCAGGTCATCCAGAATCTTGGCCTTCTCCATCAGGTTTTCGAAGCGCTCCTCATTCTGAATTGACTTGTCCTCGTCGCTCAGCGCTTCATTCAGGTTTATCTTGTTATCGGCCAGGTAAGTGCCCGCATCGTTCCAGGCGTCCCACGTGTACTGGACCAACCCACGCATCTGCTTTTGCAGACTCGCTTCAACCACTTCGTTCACATTGACTGCAACTTTGAACGGGACCGCAACCTTGTCCCAGCGCATCGTCACCACCGAAGAGTCAGGCTTGAGTTGGTCGAAGTCGTACACCAACGCATCATGAAACTCAGCCGTCTCGGGTTTGACCGTGACTCGCAACGCGTCCTCTGCTTCCTTGTAGCTGAAGCTTCCCCAGGCCGAGTTCATCTTGGAGAAGATGACAGTCCACTGGTCCTCGCCCGGGATCATGTGCAGACCGTAGGTTCCTGCGGCCAGAGGCTTGCCCTCGACCGTAACGTTATCGGGAAAGGTGATGGTCGTATTTTCATTGGCGCCGGCTCGCCAGACCTCTCCGTAGGGCACGAGGCCGCCGAAAATCTTGCGTCCATTCACCAGCGGACGATGGTAGTTGATGGTGATGTCGGTCAGGCCAATGCGCTGGGTCACCACTGCGCGTTGGCTGGGAAGCGGTAGATCAACCAGTGTGGACTGCGCATTGCAAAGCGCCGCAGCCAACAACAGACTTGAGAGCACCAGGACCAATCGAAGTTTGTACATCGAACAACCCTCCTTATTAATGGCGGATGAGGAAAGGAGAATCGCGTCGCCCAGAAGCGATTCTGCGTCAACTTTATTGGGCGCCCCATCCTAGCCTTCTTTTGGCTAGGGTGGGAAACACACTCCGGTGTGACGCGCCCGTTAGACGCAAGAGGGTCGTCGAGGGTTAGCAGTAGTGCGACGAAAACTCAAGCATCCGCAACGGTGCCGCCTTGTCAACCTGACGCGGTTCCGCGTCTGCGGCGGCCCTGATGGACGCAGCCGGAAGCCACGGAGTATAAAAGTAGATTGCACCCGCGCCGGCAGTGGCCTCCCGGCGCGTCATCCCTTTGCATGTTCGGGGCGGTTTTAGGCCGCAAGAGGTATTCATGTCTACGACGGCGCACAGCGGCAAGGGCCTGGAAGGCATTACCGCTGCCAATTCCAGCATTTGTTTCATCGATGGCGATCGGGGTGTCCTGGCTTATCGCGGCATCGACATCCACGAACTGGCAGACCATTCGAATTTTGAAGAGGTCTGCTATCTGCTGTGGTTTGGTCGCCTGCCCAACCGCGCCGAGCTACAGGAGTTGAAGCTCAGCCTGGCTCGGGAACGTAAACTTGACGCCTCCATCATTAGCCTCTTGCATCAGGCGCCCAAACACGCCCTGCCCATGGACGTTCTCCGCACCATCGTTTCGGCATTGTCGTTTTACGATCCCGAAGAGAAGGTCAACGATCACGAAGCCAACGTGCGCAAGGCGATCCGGCTGACGGCGCAAATCGCTTACGTTGTTGCCGCCTACGACCGCATTCGCAAAGGCAAACCGCTGGTCGAGCCTGACCGCTCGCTGTCTCACGCCGGCAATTTCCTCTATCTGCTCAACGGCGAGATCCCCAGTCCGACAGCCGAACGTGCTTTTGATATCGCTCTCATCCTGCACGCTGACCATGAGCTCAACGCCTCCACGTTCGCGGCACGCGTGGTCGCGGCCACCCTTAGCGACATGCACTCAGCCGTGACCGCAGCCATTGGTGCGCTGAAGGGCCCACTGCACGGCGGCGCCAATGAAGCCGTGTTCCGCATCCTCGAAGCCGTGGACGCATCGGGGGCAGACCCGGTCGATTATGTAAAAGGGATGCTGGCTCAAAAGAAGAAGATCCCGGGATTCGGGCATCGCGTGTATCACACCGAGGATCCGAGGGCCACGCATTTGCGGACCATGTCGCGCGACCTCGGACAGTCCAGCGGCGACACCAGGTGGTTCGAAATCTCCCGCAAAATCGAGGAGTTCATCGTCGCCGATCGCAAGCTGAACGCCAACGTCGACTTCTATTCTGCGTCCACCTATCACACCCTGGGCATCGACATCGATTTGTTCACGCCGGTGTTTGCCGTGTCGCGCGTCGCCGGATGGACGGCGCACGTGATTGAACAACTCAATGACAATCGCTTGATTCGCCCACGCGCCGATTATCAGGGACCCGAATATCCCAACAAATACGTGCCGATCGAGAAGCGGTAAGGGCCGCTTTTCGCTTTTCGCTTTTCGCTTTTCGCTGTTCGCTGTTCGCTGTTCGCTGTTCGCCTTTCGCCTTTCGCTCGCCGTAGGGACGGCACAGTCCCGAATCGCTCATCCTCCGTCTGAATCCAATAAGAAGCTAGAATAAGCAAGCCGCTTACTTTCGCCCACGGTTTGCGAAGAGCGAACGGCGAAAAGCGAAAAACGACCATGCATCGCGTCTACCTCGACAACAACGCCACCACGCCGCTTCTTCCCGAAGTGTTTGAGGCCATGCGTCCCTACTTCTTCGAGAGGTTCGGCAACGCCTCGTCCATTCATCAGCAGGGACAGCAGGCGCGCTCGGCGGTGGAGCACGCGCGCGAGCAGGTTGCCGAGTTGCTGAACTGCCGTCCGGCAGAGGTCGTCTTCACTAGCGGCGGCACCGAGGGCGACAATCTGGCGCTGTTTGGTTTGGTGAAGGCCGGCGATCATGTCATCACGTCGTCGGTCGAGCACCACGCCGTCCTGAACGCCTGCAAGCGGCTCGAGGAGATGGGCTGCGCGGTGACCTACCTCCCGGTCGATGGCCGGGCGCTGGTCGATCCTGATGATGTGCGGCGTGCGCTGCGCCCCGCGACCAGGCTCATCAGCATCATTCTGGCGAACAACGAAACCGGTGTGCTGCAGCCCATACGCGAGATTGGCAAAATCGCCAGCGAGGCTGATGTCTTCTTTCACACTGACGCCGTGCAGGCTGCCGGCAAAATACCTCTCGACATGAAGGAGATTGGTTGCGATCTGCTCACTATCACCGGCCACAAGATGCACGGCCCGCAAGGCGCGGGAGCATTGTTCGTGCGCCGGGGGACTTTGCTGCAACCCATGATGTATGGCGGGCGCCACGAACGTTCGCGGCGGGCTGGAACCGAGAACCTGGCCGGCGTTGTCGGACTGGGCAAGGCGGCGGAGATTGCTCGCGAGGGATTTGCCGACGGCAGTGTCGAGCGCATGGCTGCGCTGCGTGACCACCTGGAACGTGGGATAGTCGAGAGGGTTGAGCAAATCGGCGTGAACGGTATGGCTGCGCCTCGCGTGCCTAACACCACCAACATTCACTTCGATTGCATCGAAGGCGAAGCCATGGTGATCGCGCTCGATCTCAAAGGCCTGTCGGTTTCGACCGGGGCCGCGTGTTCCTCGGGCGCGATCGAGCCTTCGCACGTTTTGACAGCGATGGGACTATCGCCTGACCGCGCGCGTGCCAGCATCCGCTTCAGCCTGGGCAAGCAGAATACAGCCGAGGGTGTGGATTTCGCGCTGGAGTTGGTCCCGGAGGTTGTGGCACGGCTGCGTGAGCTGAGTCCGGTTTACAAAGGTGCGCACGCTTGACGGTTCGTTTCTTAAGTTGTCATTACGAGCGAAGCGAGGAATCTGCTGTTGTTTGCGCCTGGATCGACGGATGGTGAGAACAGCAGATCCCTCACGGCCTTACGGCCGTTCGTGATGACAACTCAGAATCATCGGCGATTGCTTATGCAGCAGTCAATAATTGCTAAGTGCTAAATGCTGAATTCTAAGACCATCGCCGTGGCCATGTCCGGAGGAGTAGATTCCTCTGCCGTCGCCGCATTGCTCTGCGAGCAGGGCCATACCGTTGTCGGACTCACGCTGCAGTTGTGGAACCAGCGTCGTCTGGCCGGTCACGAGGGCGTGCCGGAATCAGTGCAGGGGCGCTGCTGCTCGATCGACGATGTTTACGATGCGCGTCGCGTCGCCGAAACGCTCAGCATTCCGTATTACGTCGTCAACCAGGAGGACCGCTTCGAGCACGATGTAGTCCGTCCGTTCGTCTCGGAGTATCTTTCGGGGCGCACTCCGGTCCCGTGCAGCCTATGCAATAACCATCTGAAGTTCGACCAGTTGTTGATCACCGCGCGTCAAATTGGGGCGGACCTGCTGGCCACCGGACATTACGCGCGCAACCAGTTCGACGAGCGCACCGGACGCTGGGTGCTGAAGCGTCCGGCCGACCGCGCCAAGGACCAGACCTATTTCCTCTTCGGCTTGACGCAGGAGCAGTTGAGCCGCACCTTGTTTCCGCTCGGCGAGATGCGCAAGCCCGAGGTGCGCGAAGAGGCCCGTCGCGCCGGACTCCGCCTGTTCGAAAAGCCTGACTCGCAGGAGATTTGCTTCATTCCGGGTGGCGACTACAAGAAGTTCCTCGATGCCTATCTCTCCGAGCAGGGCGAAGCGTTTCCTGATACTGCAGGCGAACTGGTCACGACCACCGGCGAGGTTGTCGGCTCACACGCCGGCATTCACAACTTCACCGTTGGCCAGCGCAAGGGACTCGGCGTGGCCACAGGTTCGCCGTTGTATGTATTGGAAATTCGCGGAGACAAGCATCAGGTCGTGGTTGGCAATGGCGACGAGTTGCTCTCGCGTACGTTGCGCGCCAAGGCGCTGAACTGGATTGCGATTGCCGATCTTCACGCGCCCATGCGCGTGCAGGCGAAGATTCGTCACCGTCACGAAGCTGCCGATGCGGTCATTGAGAAGTCCGGCAGCGACGAGGTGCTGGCCATGTTCGACCAACCACAGCGCGCTATCACTCCCGGTCAGGCCGTCGTGTTCTATGACGGCGACGTGGTTGTGGGCGGCGGCTGGATCACCTAGGTCGGTCGCTGGCGTTCTCACTGTTACAATCGAGGTGCAAGCTGTCTGCCTGCGCCTCTCACTCATGAAGTGTCCATTCTGCGGCTTTGAAAACGACAAAGTGGTGGATTCGCGCGAAAGCAAGGAAGGCGAATCCATTCGCCGCCGCCGCGAATGCCTGAAGTGCGAGAGACGCTTCACTACCTACGAGCGGATCGACGAAATTCCCTACATGGTAGTGAAGAAAGACGGCCGCCGCGAAAAATTTGAGCGCCAAAAAGTTTTGAACGGCCTGCTGCGCGCCTGCGAAAAGCGTCCTGTTTCCATGGGTAAACTGGAGCAGATCGTCAATGACGCCGAGGGCTTCGTGGTGGACTCGGCCGACCGCGAGCGCAAGACCAGCGAGGTCGGCGAACTAATCATGAACCGCTTGAAGCGCATCGACAAAGTTGCCTACGTGCGGTTCGCCTCGGTTTATCTGGACTTCAAAGACGTGCGTGAGTTCATGGCGGAGTTGAAGGAACTGCTCGACACCAAGGACAACGCGTCCGCTAAAGCCAAGTCCGGAGATTGATTCCGGCAGTGAGACAGCAAGCAATGGCATATAAGATCACGTTAATTCCGGGCGACGGCATCGGACCCGAGGTCGTAAGCGCCTCCGTCCGGATTCTCGAAGCAACTGGCGTCAAGTTCGAGTGGGAAAGTTTTGCCGCCGGCGCTGAAGCCTTCGAAAAATACAAAGAGTACATCCCGAAAGAACTCACCGAGTCCATCGAGCGCACCCATGTCGGCCTGAAAGGCCCGGTAACGACGCCCATTGGCGGCGGGTTCTCCAGCATCAACGTCGCTCTGCGCCGGCAATTTGAGCTGTTCGCCAACTTCCGGCCTATCCGCAATCTGCCGGCGGTGCCTACTCACTATCCCGGCGTTGACCTGATCGTGATTCGCGAGAACACCGAGGGACTTTACTCCGGCATCGAGCACGAAGTGGTGCCGGGCGTGGTCGAGAGCCTGAAAATCATCACCGAGAAGGCGTCCACGCGCATTTCCCGCTTTGCCTTCGAGTATGCGCGCCGCGTGCATCGCAAGAAGATCCACGCAATTCACAAAGCCAACATCATGAAGCTGTCCGACGGTCTGTTCATCCGCTGTTCGCGCAATATCTCCAAGGAGTATCCCGAGATCACCTACGGCGAACACATCGTCGACAACACTTGCATGCAGCTGGTCATGAATCCTTACCAGTACGACATCTTGCTGCTCGAAAATCTTTACGGCGACATTGTCTCTGACCTGTGCGCGGCCTTCGTCGGCGGCCTGGGACTGGTGCCAGGCGCCAACTTCGGACACGAGATTGCCATCTTCGAAGCGGTCCATGGCTCCGCGCCCGACATCGCGGGCAAAGATATCGCCAATCCCACGGCCGTATTGCGGTCTGGCATTCTGATGCTGCGTCATCTCGGCGAAGAAAACGCCGCCAACCACATTCGCCTGGCGCTGGAAAAGGTTTACACCGAGAAGCAGCACATCACGCGCGACGTCGGCGGTACCGCCAGCACCAGCGAGTTTGCCGACGCCATGATCGAAGCCTTGCACACCATTCCCCCGCCCAAAACGGAGTTGCAGGAAGTGCAGAGGTAGTTGGAGCCCTTTGCGCCTGTGTTTTCGAGTCCCGGTCGCAGGAATTACCTCCTTCCATGGATTCCGAGTGTTTGCAGCAATTCGGCTGTGGTGTACCACTCAACGCCGGTGTCGCGAAAATCATTGTCGTCCGACCAGAGAGGGATCTTCAGGTGCAGGGCGAGAGCCAGGATTTCGATGTCATCCGGGTCACGCTGTCCTATTAGCCTTCGAGCCTGGGCTCCGGTTCGCGCGTAGATTTCACGCTCAACTACCGAGACCGGCAAGGTGGCTACAGCCAATAGCAACGTGTCTAAGGAAAGCCGTCTCTTGCGCGCCAGCAAGATGACATACTCCTCCACCTCGGAGAGGGTGACTGCGGTGGTGAAGATGCCTTCTATTCTGGGGTGAAACAAAACGACTTTGGCGCGTCCACCCAGGACAGCCGAAAGAAGGACGTTAGCGTCGGCGGCCAGTTTCACGTTTTTTCTTCCGCCAGAGATGGAAATCAGCCAAAATCTTCTCTTCGCTGAGTCCACGCTTTTTGATCTGGCGCGCAATCTCTGAGCTCAACAAGGCAAACATTTCGCGCTTCAATTCCAGCGGGAGGGTCCCTTCTGGACGTGGAAAGAAAATGCCCGCCAAGTGGCCACGGCGGGTCACCAGGATGGGGTCTTCGGATCGCATTAGACTGGTGGCATGGTCGCGGAACTCACGCACCGTACTTATTCGCATGTGGTCACTCCTGTGGCCATTCTATATTACTTCCCCGAGTTCCAGTTCACAAACAAGGGCGTCAATCCGTCGAAACGAGATCAAAAGCCCGCCCCTCACCGCCGGGTTTGCTACAATTATCGACACGAGCGCCGCACCAGGATTAGGCGCTCGCCGCAGTTTTGAGCCGCATCTCCAACTGAACCGACATGAACATCGCACAACAGGTGACCCCGTCGCTTTGCATGGACGCAACGTTGCTGGCCGCCTGCGTGGTGCTCGCCATCCAAAGCCGCCGCATGATCAACGTCCACGCTGAGCAAACCGCAGTCCGCTCCGCATCACGAGAGGCGCTCACCGCATGAGCAGCGTCACCCAGCCGCTGGCTATTCCGCGCGCAGGATTTGCCGCGCTCGCTCGCGACTATTCCGTGCTTATCAAAGCGCGGGTCACCACGCTCATCGTGATGACCGCCTGGGCCGGCGCATATTTTGCCGCCGCCAAGTCGGGCGCCTCGACGCTGTCGTGGACCCTGCTGCACGCGCTGCTCGGCATCGGACTGGTCAGCGGAGGCACCGCAGCCATCAACGAAGTGGTCGAGCGCGACCTGGATGCACTCATGCGCCGCACCTCCCGCCGTCCGCTGGTCACCGGCAGCATGGGCCTGATGCACGCCTCCGTCATCGCCTTCGGCATGACCATCGGCGGCGTGCTTTATCTGTGGGCAACCACCAACGGGCTCACCGCCGCGCTCGCGGCGCTCACTTCCATCAGCTACCTCGCGGTGTACACGCCCATGAAGCGCGTGCATCCCATCTGCACATTTCTCGGCGCATTTCCCGGAGCCATGCCTCCGGTGCTGGGCTGGACCGCGATTCGAGGGCGCCTCGACGGTGAAGCCTTGGTCCTGTTCGCCATCCTGTTTTTCTGGCAGTTCCCGCATTTTCATTCCATCGCGTGGCTCTATCGCGAAGACTACGAGAACGCGCGCATCCGCATGTTGCCGGTCGTCGAAAGCGATGGCCGCTCCACTGCATTCGCCATCGTGATGTACGCCCTCGCGCTGGTTCCGGTATCGCTTGCGCCCACCCTGATGGGAATGGCCGGGCGGACATACTTTGCCGGCGCGCTGCTGCTCGGCGGCGGCATGTTGTGGTTCAGCCTGCGCATGTGGACGATGAAGCTCACGCCCGCCGCTTCCGCGTCAAAGCCGCGCGCCCGCCAGGTGCTGCAGGCCTCGGTGATTTACCTGCCGCTGCTGTTCGCGCTGATGATGCTGAATCGCGCGTAAGTGGGAGCCGTCAGCCATCAGCTGTCAGCTAAATGGCGCTCTACCATTCCCTCCTTGCTTGTCTGAAAACTGACAACTGGCCACTGACAACTGCTTCTTGTCATCCTGAGCGAGCGCAGCGAGTCGAAGGATCTGCGGTTGCCCTTACTGGCAACTGGCCACTGACAACTGTCTCTTGTCATCCTGGGCGAGGACGCGACGAACGGAGTCGCGTCCGAGTCGACCCGTTCGCCCCGCTTCTTCGCCCCGTAATACAATCATCTCTGGCTTCCTACATGGCAACTTCTGAAATCATCCATCAGCCGATGACGGCAACCTCGGGCGATAGCGACCCGGCTGTGATCCAACTGCAAAATCTGCGCCACCAATATGGCGATCGAATCGCGCTGGCTGGTGTCAGCTTCGAGGTACGCCCCGCAGAGATTTTCGGGCTGCTCGGCCCCAACGGCAGCGGCAAGACCACGACCTTCCGCATCCTGTCGACGCTGATGGTGCCGACGGGCGGACGCGCCCTCATTATGGGCCACGACGTGGCGCGCGAGCCGGCCGTAGTGAGGCGCTGCATCGGCGTCGTCTTCCAGGAAAAGAGCATCGACATCAAGCTGTCGGCGGAAGAGAACCTGATGCTGATCGGCCATGTTTATGGCTTGCGGGGCGCCCCGCTGAAAAAACGCGTCAGCGAAATGCTGGAGCGGGTTGGGCTGGCCGACCGCGCCAAAGAAAAAGCCGAAACTTTTTCCGGTGGCATGCAGCGGCGGCTGGAACTGGCGAAAGGACTGCTGCACCATCCTTCGGTGTTGCTGCTGGATGAGCCCACCACCGGACTCGATCCCGGCGCGCGCCGCGATTTGTGGCAGTACCTGAACATTCTGCGCGATGAAGACCGCGTGACCGTGTTGGTCACCACCCACCTTATGGAAGAAGCCGAGCGCTGCGATCGGCTCGCCATCTATGCCACCGGCAACGTCGTCGCGCTGGGAACACCCGCCGAATTGAAGAGCGAGATTGGCGGCGACGTCATACTGCTGGAGTCGGAGCAACCCGATGCGTTGGCGCAACGCATCGCTCAGCGCTTCGGATTGCACCCTACCGTGCTCGATCGCCGGGTGCGCCTGGAAATCGAGGCCGGACACCGTTTCGTGACTGAAGTGGTGGAGGCTTTCCCCGGCGAGATTGAAGGCGTCTCAGTGCACAAACCGAGCCTGGACGATGTGTTCATTCGGCGTACCGGGCATCGCTTCTGGACGGAAGAGAACGATGTGGGCGCTAAAAGCGACGAGAAATAACCGGCGCGGAGCATCGATTTTGTTCGTCATCATGGAACGGGATGTGCTCCGAGTTTTGCGGCGCGGTCCTCAGCGCGGTACTCATCGGCAAATCGTCCCTGGCGCTGATAAAGTTTCGCCAAGGCAGACCAGGCATCAGCAGATTCAGGAGCAAGTTGGACGGCCTGCTCCTGGAAGGAAGTAGCCTGTTGGAGATCGCCGAGAGTTCTCCACGCGGCCGCCCGGCCCTCGGCTACATTGAATCCCAAACAACCGTCTCCGGTTGCCGCGAGGGCCTCAGCGGAAGCGCTGCGGACCGCGTCATCAAGTACTTGCAAGGTTAATTTCGGTTGCTGAATACGCAGATAAAATTGCGCCAGGCTAATCTGCGCCACATCTGGTTTCGATGACAGTTTGCTCGCTTGTTGCCAGGCGTGAATGGTTTCGGGTATTCGTCCCTCTCGCTGATAGAGGTTGGCCAATGCAGTCCAGACGACCTCGCTTGGTTCTAACGAGATAGCGGTGAGATATTCCTGTTCGGCATCGGAGCGGCTATCCATGGAGGAGAAAATATGGCCCCGAAGCCAGTGCACGAATGGACTGTCAGGAAAAGCCTGGAGCGCGCTGTCGGTGGCCGAAAGGGCTTCGGAATTGCGGCCCAGCAGAGCGAGCAGGTTCGCCGCATTGGCCCACTGGTTGAATGACGCAGCAGAAGAATACATGAGCGGCGTGTTTGGTAGTGGCGCGGTTGCACAGTCCACGGGGAAGCGCTGGATCAGAGCTTCGGTTTGCGGCGTACGACGCACGAACACCGCAGAGATCTCGTCCAGATACACCGGGCGCCAGTCACGACTATCGCAAAACCCTTTGAGCTGCACCAACTGCGCGCCATCAAAGCGAGCCAATGGCAGGATGATGGTGTTGATGTTGTAGCGGTCCGCTTCCTGGCGCCAAGTGTCGGAATCGGGGGAGAGTTGGAGCAACTGACCAGCCCGATGCACCCGCGACATACCGAAGAGCGTGTCGCGCCCGTCAATATAATCGCGGCGCTTTGGCCCGAGCTTCCAAGTGAGATAGCTGCCTTCGTCGTAGGTGTTGAAGACTTCTCCAGGAAGGTCCTGCCGTTCGATGAACTCCGCCGCGCATTCCGGGAACCACCAGCCCAATCCGGCGCCAAATGTAGATTCATCCACCACTCGAAGATAGTGACGGTTGGTAACGAGATCGAAAGAGCGCAGAAAGGCGAGCCCTGCAAACAGGCAAACCACAGCCCAGGCAACGGTCAAACGCATTCGTGGCCGCCGAATCGTGGAGCTGAACTCGGCGATGGCGGGAGCCAGGATGGATCCGCCAACAATGACCACTACGCAGGCAAACACCGCGCCCATGCGGACATGATGTACCGGCGGATAGGTTGAGGCGAGCAACAGGATTGCCGCTCCCAATTGATGCCTCAGCAAAGCCAGGACCGCAGCGACCACGGCGATGGCCAGCAGCAGATAAATTGCGCCTTGGGTCTGCCGCAAGGAAAACGCACTGCTGAAAGCAGTCCAGGTTACCGGCACGGCGCTCCACTCACCGAGATGTAACTGCTGCTGACCTGCGGCACGCTCTTGCCGAAGCAGCGCGCGATAGATATTCCAGCCCCAGGGATTGGCCAGCGTTACGAGTGACGTAACCGCGAGCCATTTCCATGCGCGTCGAAGGCGCTGCAGGGCAGCGTGGCGGCGAACTTCACCGTAAATCGTTTCCGATAATTCAACGCCTGCATAAGCCAGTATCAGAGCCAAGCCGGCGGCAAAACCGAAGTGCACATTGACCCAAACCAACATCAACAGTGGCAACAGCCATAGCCGCGCACGTCCGGTTTGGTGGTTCTCCCAAAGCAAAGAGAGAAACGCCGCGAACAGGACGACGGTAAACATGTCGGCGCGCGGCGCGGTGCGCCAAGCTATGAGAGGGACCGCGACGATGGCGATTGCGGCGCTGACAGCGGAGCCGCGCCGCAAAAGCAGGGCAACCGTTGCCACACAGGCCAGTGCGCCAATCCATGAGATCAGGGCGTAGCCGCCGAGCAAATAGGCGGCATAAAGCACCAGCCCGGAGCCGACCGGATAAACCCAAGGCTCGCCTTGCGCGGTGTAGGAGAAAACATCCGTCCACGGCACGCGGTGATGTTGGAGTACCCAACGTCCGGTCGCCAGTTGCCAGCCAAGATCGAAATCGGAAACGGTGCGCAAGCCAGCCAGAAACGCATAGGTGAGGGCAATTGCGGCGAGAATGAGAAACCAGCGTCTATCGGGCCGAGAAGCGACCGTCGCCGAGGTATCGGCCGTGGTCAAGGTCACTGGTACGACTGGAGCACTCATGCGCTTAGTTGGCAGTCATCGTAGCATAGGGAAGATTCGCCCTACTCGCGTTGGTATAGTGTGTGAGCGGACAAGTTCTGACTTTTCCACCGCAACTCGCTGGTCCGCGGCGCCGACTTGCCGCATTGTGAAACTCACTCTGCACCAAACGCAACAGTCCCCAGAAATAAAAAATGCGGCCACAGTCGAAATCAACAAGGCCGCAACAATTCGGGGCAGGCCCACTCCCCTGAAGCGTCGAATAAGCCACGGATAAAGAGGATAGAAAACCACTCCCTTCTGCAAATCATATCCACTGTGGCCGATGTGCAAATACCAGAGCGTATCGAAACGCTTGGAGATTGAAATTATTACTCCAAATCAAGGTTCGTCGGAATCGTCGTCGGCTACTTCATCAACAAAATGGCCACGCACGCTCACGCTGAGCTTGTCGCCAATTTTGGGAAGGAAAGTCACGCGCGTGGGCTGCCGCTCCCAGTGCGGCGCCGCGCAATCGGAGTCGGGCTCTTCCCCGCCGTTGGCTTTCCCCAGTTCTTTGCGGTACAGCGGCTTCTTGACGCCGATTTGCACCACCACAGCGTCAAGTTTCTCTCCGTTGGCCGTGGTGCCGCAATATGCCGCATAGTCGCGGTACCAACTTACCTCCGAGTAGAACGGATCGAAATCAGCCAACTTGACCGCCGTGATCTTGCCTGAGGTGCGGTCCACCAGCAGCCATCCCCCGAGCTGCCAAAGCCATTTCGGAGACTTGCGCGCCTCGTCGGGCAGAGCGTCGTTGATGCGAAACGCCCGGCGCACCACGAACTGCCGGTCGGTAACGTCATGCGACTTGCCGGTCGTGTATTCCTTCAGCTTCGCATCTACAAACAGAGGAGCGACCGTGATATCCATCGTTCTGGTTTCCGAAGCGCCGATGAAAATCTTGACCGGCAGCGGTTTTCCCAGGCTCACCACGTGCGGCTTCGACACCGCGCCAGCGGCCGCGCTCAACATCATTAGAACCACGAGAGCATGAACGGTGCGCATCGCTAAGGGAAGGCTAATCCCCGCTCGCAGTCGCCGCAAGTGCCGCGCACAACAAACCGGTTACGCCTTCACGTCTGCCGGGTTAAAATCGGAAACCAGCTGTGGGGTGACCATGACCTTCATCGATACCAACCAACTGCCAGTGCTCGAACGCTTGCCGGGCTGGCGAGGCCGCTATTTCGATTCTGCCAACATGACGTTCGGCCATTATGAGTTCGACGCCGGCGCTTCGATCCATGAACATTCGCACCCTCAGGAAGAGGTCTGGAATGTCCTCGAAGGAGAACTGGAAATAACCATCGCCGGAGTCACCCAGCGCGCCGGTCCCGGCTTGGTCGGAATCGTCCCGCCTAATACCCTGCACTCGGTCAAGGCAGTCTCCGGCGGGAAGGCAATTGCCATAGACTATCCCTTGCGGGAAAGTATGTCCCGCCCAACCCATGACTAGCGGCCGGTGTTGGAACAAACATTTACTCGCCTGACAACTGGAATACAATAACTGTGCGTCTAAGTTGCAGATGTATTACAGCTTCATAATTCCCGCTTACAACGAAAGCGAGCGACTGGCTACCTCGCTCCCTAAAGTATTTGCCTACATCCGCGAACGCCAGTTCCAGGCTGAAGTGATCGTCGTGAATGACGGCTCCCGCGACGATACGGCCGCCATCGCGCGCAGCTTTGCCAGCCAGCAGCCCGAGATCCGGGTGCTGGAAAATCCCGGCAACCGCGGCAAAGGCTACAGTGTGCGGAACGGAATGTTGCACGCCAACGGCGACGTGCTGCTGTTTACCGACGCAGATTTGTCATCGCCAATTTACGAGGCGACCAAACTCTTCGCAGCTATCGACCATGGCGCCGACGTCGCCATCGGCTCGCGCTGGCTGCAGGCTGGGCTGCAAACCGAACGCCAGCCCTGGTACCGGCAGTTGTACGGACGGCTGTTCAATCTGGGGCTGCGCATCGTTCTGGGATTGAAATATCGCGACACCCAATGCGGCTTCAAGGCGTTTACCCGCGCCGCCGCCCAGACTGTCTTCTCCCGGCAACGCATCGAGCGCTGGGGATTCGATCCTGAGCTGTTGTTCCTGGCCAACAAGTTCAAGCTGCGCACCGTCGAGGTGCCGGTGGAATGGGCGCACGATCACCGCTCCAAGATCAACCCTCTGCGCGACGGGTTGAAGATGGGCGTGGAAATGCTTGCCGTCCGCTGGAACGATCTGCGCGGGCTCTATGAGCAGCCTTCAACCACCGTCACCGCCGAAGAGCCGGTTGTTCCGCCGGTCGCCCCCGCCGAGATCGCCGAATAACTTAGCGGTTCAGCTTGCGCCGCAGTACGCCGACGGCGGCAAGAATGCCCGATCCGAAGAGCATCATGCTGCTGGGCTCGGGTACCGGCGGACCGCAATCGGGACTACTGCCATCGGCTCTCGAGCAGCACTCGCAGCCGGTCAACGTGAACGCCTCCGAAGGAATCGAGCCCACGCTGTTTTCATAGGCCGAAGACGGCCCGCTGTTTTCATCCCAGTAAACTGGATTGCCGCCGCTGTCAGTTGCATTAGACAGGGTGATCCAGTTGGTGCCGCTCGGGACCTCAACAGCGCCAAAAGTGAAGTCATACTGCCAGAGTTCAAAACCAAACTGATTCGGCCCCAGGTCGGTTGAACCTGAGGGAGCAAGGGTCAGGTCGGCGTAGTTGTTACCAAATGAGGAGGCTCCAAACTGAATCTCGGCACCGGTGGTGACGAAGCCTGGGGTATTCCAGTTGACCATGTGGAAATCGCTACTGGGCAACCATCCGAACCACCGCAAGTAAACGAATCGCTTACCGAAAAGCCAAAGTTAATGGTCCAAGCATCAGTCGTGCCATTGTAGGGACCGTTGGAGTACAGGGTGTCGGCCATGGCTGGCGCAACCGCCAGCAGCAGACAAAGAATTGTAAGCAGGAAGAACGATGCGCATCGCACGGGAGGGTACCTCCTGAGGGTCAGATAGAGGTCATCCCCATTCTCATCCTCGATTCCGCGGTTGCGACACGGAATTCGTACCAGATTGAACGCGTTCCCGTTTCGGGATTTGACCTGCCGCCACCGCTGTAAGCCGCCAACCTTGAGCTGTCATGTTGAGCGAGTGTTCGCCGGGTTTAGGGAACGCGAGTCGAAGCACCCCTATAGTTGCGCGAAGGCTTTGGGTAACCAATAGGGGCCCTTCGACTACTCGCTCGAACATAGAGACCACGTCGCGAAGCTGAACCACCGATCCGCTATACTCGTCGGCAACACAGGTCCCATGTCTTCGGTTGCCACATCGCCCAGTCAGCAAGCGCAGTCCAAGCCGGTTTCGCGCCGGTTTACCCAGCCTCTCTTTCTCGGCCTTCTGCTCGCGGTCGCAACTCTCGCGCTCTACTATCCCGTCCACGGCCATCCCTTTATCAATTACGATGACAGCCTCTACGTAACCGACAATCTGCAGGTCCAGAGCGGCATCAGTTGGGACACGGTCAGGTGGGCGTTCTCGACGTTCGATGTCGGAACTTGGCATCCGCTGACCTGGCTGTCGCACGCACTGGATTGCCAGCTCTTTCAGCTCAACCCTGCCGGGCACCACGACGTCAACCTGCTGCTGCATGTGGTGAACGCCGTCTTGCTGTTCTGGGTGTTGCTGCGCGCCACCGGTTACGCCGGACGCAGTTTCATGGTGGCCGCGTTGTTTGCGCTGCACCCCATCAACGTGGAATCGGTGGCCTGGATCGCCGAACGCAAGAACCCGCTGAGCATGTTGTTTTTTCTGCTCGCGCTGGGAGCCTACCGCTGGTATGCGCGCCAGCCACGCGTCGCGCGTTATGCGGTGGTCGTGCTTTTGTATACGCTGGGACTGCTGGCGAAGCCGCAGATCGTCACCTTCCCGTTCGTGCTGCTGTTGTGGGATTACTGGCCTTTGCGGCGGATGTTGGCATCGTCGCCAGAGTTGGATTCCGCTACCGCAACCCACGCCGCCGTTCCGCCGCGAAACCTTTCCTGGCTGGTGCTGGAAAAACTGCCGCTGTTCGCGCTGTCGGCGGCCAGCGCCATCATGACCATGAAAGCGCAGCGCGCCGGCGCCGACAAAGTCTGGTATCCACTATCGATTCGTCTGGGAAATGCGATCGTTTCTTACGCAAAATATCTGCGCGATGCGGTTTGGCCCTCGCGTCTGGCGGTCTTCTATCCGCATCCCGGAAATTCCTTGAGCGGCTGGCAGGTCGGTGCAGCACTTCTGCTTCTGCTGCTGATTACAGCACTGGTCATCGAACTCGGGCACCGCTACCTCACCGTGGGATGGTTGTGGTTCCTGGGCACCATGGTTCCCATGATTGGGCTTGAGGGCGTCGGCTACCAGGGCATGCAGGGCATGGCCGACCGCTATGCCTATTTGCCGTTCATCGGATTGTTCATCATGATTTGCTGGGGCGTGTCCGAATGGGCAGAGCGCCGCCACCTTTCGCTGGCCTGGATGGCTGGTCTCAGCTTCGCCGTGCTGCTGATTCTGGCGGTGGTAACGCATCGCCAAATCGGATATTGGAGCGACAGTGCGACGCTGTGGTCGCGCACCTTGCAGGTCACCAATCGCAATTGGCTGGCCGAGAACAATTTGGGCAAGATTCTGATGAGCCAGGGCCGGGTCGAAGATGGCATCTCGCACTTCATTAAAGCGACAGAAATTTATCCCGCCGATCCGGTCAGCAACATGAATATCGGGATCTGGGAGCAGCAGCGCAGGAATTTGCCGGAGGCCATCGAGCGCTACAAGAAAGCGTTGAGTTCCTCGCGCGACGCCAGCTTAAGGTTCGCGGCGTTAAACAACCTGGGCCGCGCCTATAGCGACCTGGGGGATACCGTGCACGCTCAAGAGTGCTTTGCCGCGGCCGAAAGTTTACATCGCCGGCCATAGGAAATTGTGCTGCGTTCCCCATGAATCGGTGGAAGCCTCCGCATTTATGCGGAGGAAGTATCCGATCTCTGATCATGCGGTTTAGCGCCGGGCAATTAAGGCGGAAGAAAGCGGGGCCACCGTTGAACCGGATTGAATAACCTGTGACTTGCGGCAAGGTCAGCGGTATCGTTCAAGAGAGCGCGGCCGCAGCTACGACCCTAACTCCATTCGTGCATATGCCGCTAAGAAAGCATGGTTCCAGGAAGGCAATTGAACATTGGCGAGGCTTTCATGGCTCTCCCCTAGGTCAGAATCCACAAACGGCCAACCTGGGCGGACGTGCTCAGAAAGGGAGGAAAGATGCCAGGAAGAGAGGATAGTGAGACCGGTGAAAGCAGCAGAAGACAACTCCAGGGTTTGCCTATCATTCGTCGCAACGTGGCGGGAATCGATCTGGGGAGTGAGCGGCACTGGGTGTGTGCTCCGACGCGGGATGGGAGCGGTCGAGAAATAGCCAGCTTCGGAGCGACGACGGCAGAATTGCTGCGCCTGGCGGGGTGGCTGAAGGCACGTCAGGTAGAGTCAGTGGCGATGGAAAGCACGGGAGTTTATTGGATTGCTCCCCACGAGGTGTTAGAAGCGCAAGCTTTGCAGGTGCTGCTGGTGGACACACGGCAACTGGCGCGGGTGCCGGGGCGGGACAAGAAAACCGATCCCAGCGATTGCGAGTGGATTCAGCGGCTGCACAGTTGCGGACTGCTGCGGGGTTCCTTCCGACCCGAGGAAGCGGTATGCATGCTGCGAACCCTGGTGCGGGATAAAGCCAACCTGGTGGCGGAGAGTGGGGATTGGCTGCGGAGGATGCAGAAGAGCCTGGACCAGATGAACGTACGCGTGCACCGTGCGGTGTCCGACATCGATGGGGTGACGGGAATGGCCATGCTGCGCGCCATCGCCGCAGGAGAACGTGATGCCCAGAAGTTGGCCCAACTGCGCGATCGACGCTGCAGCAAAACCCAGCAGGAAATCGCGGAGCAATTGACCGGACACTGGCGGGAGGATCACCTGTTCAGCCTGCAGCAAGCGCTCAAGATGTACGACGCGGTGCAGCAGCGGATCGCCGCCTATGAGCAGGAAATCCTCCGGCAACTAGGGGAGATGGAAGAGCCAGGGCAGCAGGGACAAGCGGCGCCGCCTCTGCACAACGCCAACAAGACTAAGGCAATCAAAAAACGCGGGCAGGAGTCGAAGCGGCAGGCGTTATACCGCATGAGCGGCGTCGATATCACGCAAATCGATGCCCTCGGGGTGGAAACGGTGGAAGTGGTGCTGAGCGAATACGGCCCCGATCTTAGCCGCTTCCCTACGGAGAAGGAGTTCGTGGCCCACGTCACCTTGGCGCCCCGTGTGCCAAGCAGCGGGGGCAAACCACTGAAAAAGAAAAAGCGGAATAGCGCGAGCACGCGGGTGGCGGCTGCCTTGCGCATGGCGGCGCTTTCGCTGCGTCACAGCCAGACAGCCCTGGGAGCGTACTATCGCAAGCTCGCCCAACGGCTGGGCGGAGATGTTGCGGTGTTCGCTACCGCCAGGAAGTTGGCCACCCTCATTTACCGGCTGCTGCGCTGGGGCCAGCCATATGTCGACGAAGGCGCAGCCGCCTACGAAAATCGCTATCTTCAGCAGCGCATCAAAAGCTTAACCGCCAAGGCCAAACAACTCGGCTATGAACTGACTGCAGTAAACGCTTGAGGCCGTCACGCTTGAGACAATCAAACCGGACAAGTCACAGGTCAGGCCCAACTAATTTGTAACTGAAGAGGACTATCGGCGAGAACCGCCGAGCAATAGAAAAGGCTGTGACTTTGGTTATGCTCTAGCCACCGACTCCTGCGAGGGAGCCGACAGCGTGGACGCATGTACCGTCACAGCCCTTGGTGCGATCACCGCTTTCGCGGTCCCTGACCCCGGCTGACGCCTCGCAGCGCAGTCGGTTTTTTCGGGTCTGGCGGTTCCTCCGGGTCGCCCCTCGGAACCGATCACCCAGCTTACTTCGAACCGGCTACTATTATGTTTGCCTGTCCTTTTCTGCCGTCGACATGTGTGATCCTACAGCAGGATGCGCAATTGTCAACGCCCAAGGTTGGTGCAATTGCAGTTTAATTTTGTGTGCGAATCTTTTCCCGCAAGCGACACAAATTACACTCGTTCGACCACGCAATGATTAATATTCGACACCAATTCACATGTTTTACACAGAGTCCCCGCATCCATACGTTAGTCTGTGATGAACCAGAATTGCTTCTTGACCAATTTCTCGCGCTGAAGCATTGTATGTATGTAGGAGCTGAATGCCCGATCTCGTAGCTTATGTGGACGGCGGCTCGCACGGAAATCCCGGGCCCTCTGGGATTGGCGTCGTCATTGAAAGCCCCGACGGTGAAACCACCCGCATCGCCCGCTGGATTGGGCATCAGGACAACAACGTAGCCGAATACCTGGCCCTGCTCGAGGCTTTGCAACACGCCATCACGGTCAAGGCCACGACACTTCACGTTTATTCCGACTCGGAAGTGATGGTCAAGCAGATGACCGGCGAATACGCCTGCCGCAGCCCGCGCCTGCATTCGCTGAACTGGATCTGCCGCAAGCTGGCGCGAACAATTGACTTCACCATCGAGCACATTCAGCGCGAAGACAACTGCGAGGCCAACCAATTGGCCCACCACGCGGTGCAGCAACGCGAAGCCCTATAAGGGCCCCGCTTTCGTTGCAAAGGCAAAAGCCCAGACGCCACACAGTGTGACCGCAATCACTGTGTTTTGCGCCCAAAACCGTCAGCATATCTCTTAGGCTTCCGTGACCCGGGAGGAGCTTGCCATGCTGACCAAAACCATCATCGAACCGTTTCGTATCAAGAGCGTCGAACCCATCCATTGGACCACCCGCGAAGAGCGCGAGCAGCTTCTGCTGGCGGCGCACTACAACCTGTTCCTGCTTCCCGCCGACGATGTGCTGATTGACCTGCTCACCGATTCGGGCACCGGAGCCATGTCAACCCAGCAATGGGCGGCGATCATGCTGGGCGATGAGAGCTACGCCGGCAGCCGCAGCTTCGACCATTTTCGCGATTCCGTCCAGGACATCTTTGGCTATCAGCATGTGATCCCCACCCATCAGGGACGCGCTGCCGAACGCATTCTGTTCAACGTGATGTGCAAGCCAGGCGACGTGGTGCCCAACAACACGCACTTCGACACCACTCGCGCGAACGTAGAATTCGTTGGCGCCGAGGCCGTGGACCTCCCGATTCCTGAAGCCCGCCAGCCCGCCACCCGCCTTCCCTTCAAGGGAAACATGGATGTGGCTGCGCTGCTGGAACTGATCGCCCGCGTTGGCCGCGAACGCATCCCGCTGGTCATGCTGACGGTGACCAACAACTCCGGCGGCGGCCAGCCGGTTTCGATGGAGAACGCTCGCGCGGTCAGCGCAGTTTGCCGCCAGCACGGCATTCCGCTTTACTTCGACGCCTGCCGTTTTGCCGAGAATGCGTACTTCATCAAGCTGCGCGAAGCAGGCTATGCGGCGAAAACCCCCAAGCAAATTGCGCAGGAGATGTTCGCTCTCGGGGATGGCTGCACCATGTCGGCGAAAAAAGATGGCATGGCCAATATTGGCGGATTTCTGTGCACCAATGATTCCGTGCTCGCCGGCCAGGAGAAAGATTTGCTGATTCTCACCGAAGGTTATCCCACGTACGGCGGTCTTGCCGGCCGCGACCTTGAGGCCATCGCCGTCGGCGTGCAGGAATCTCTGGAAGAAGATTATTTGCGCTATCGTATCGCTTCCACTGCATACCTGGGAAACCACATTTCCGAGCAGGGAGTTCCTATCATGCAGCCGCCGGGCGGTCACGCCATCTACCTCGACGCGCGCGCCTTCCTGCCTCACATTCCGCTGGAGCAGTTCCCCGGCGTGGCGCTGGCGGCAGAGTTGTATCTCGAAGGCGGCATTCGCTCGGTGGAGATTGGCTCGCTGATGTTTGGCGCGGCCGCTACCATGGACCTGGTGCGGCTGGCGATTCCCCGCCGGGTTTATACCCAGAGCCATATGGATTACGTGATTGAGGTGATCCTGGCGGTGTGGAAACGCCGCGAGCATATCCAGGGCATGCACCTTACCTACGAAGCGCCCTTCCTGCGCCACTTCACCGCACATTTGGAGCCGGTGGGGGTGGAGCAGGTTGTCAGGTAAACGCGAAGTCCGGCTTGGAGAAGACTATAATTCGTCCTGCCATATTGCATTATATATTATTTTATGTAATTCTACCTTCACAGTCAGGATTCCTTTTTGGCCCTCAGCATCAAGAACGAAACGACCGAGCGACTCGCCCGACAGGTTGCGGAGCAGGCTGGTGAATCCATCACTGAAGCGATACAGCGATCCTTGGCGGAACGTCTGGATCGGATGGGACGCCGGCGGCCAAATCGTCGGACGCGAGAAGCGCTGGAGGAGATCCTGCGCCGGGTCGATGCCATGCCCACAGTGGACACTCGCAGCGAGGACGAGATCCTCGGATACGACCAGCATGGGGTCCCACGCTCATGGTGATTGACACCTCGGCATTACTGGCCATCTTCCTGGCGGAAGCCGAGCGCGAACCGTTCCTCAATGCCATCCTTTCAGCGCCGGTGTGTCTGCTCTCGGCGGCCAATGCGCTGGAGACCGGCATTGTGCTGGAGGCGCGGCGCGGCGAGGCCCTGGGCCGCGAATTCGACCTGTTTGTGTATCGTGCTGCCCTGCAAATCGTGCCTGTGGATGCGGACCAGGTGGAGATAGCGCGCCGGGCGTGGCGCATGTTCGGCAAGGGCCGGCATCCCGCGGCACTCAATTTCGGCGATTGTTTTGCCTATGCTCTCGCCCGCAGCTCCGGTGAGCCACTGTTGGCCAAAGGTGAGGATTTCCGCCGAACCGACGTTGAGCTCGTGGTCTAAAGAGCCCACCCACGTTTAACGAGCTAGGACGATGAAGGGAAAGAATGGGCCACCCGTCTCTCAGTGTGGAAGCGCCGCGAAGAGATCCACGGGATGCATCTCACTTACGAAGCGCCGTTCCTGCGGCACTTCACGGCGCATTTTGAGCCAGTAGATTGTGCGAAGTTGGTGGGATGAACCGCTTGCAATCAATAGGTGTCATCCTGAGCGGAGGCGGCGCCGCGCCGCCGGAGTCGAAGGACCCCTATAATGGCGACCAGCATGAAACTCCACTACTATCCCGACACGGATTCTCTTTACATTGATCTAAATGCGAATCCCAGCGCCGACTCCCGCGAGGTCGCCGAGGGCTTGGTCATTGATCTGGATTCGGCTGGCCACGTCGTGGGTATTGACATCCAACATGCGTCGCAAATCTTGGATTTGAATACCCTGGAAATTGAGTCTCTCCCGGCGATGAAAACCAGGATTGCCTAGCCGGGTGCCCAACTCATTCCTGCCTTTGGAATGAGTGGGAATCGATTCCGCTTACCGCATTCGTCTTGTAAGAATTGACGGTCAATTTCCCACACATTCGAAAACCGCGAATGTGTGGGGCATCCGGCGTTTGCTTGTGTGGGTCTTCTCTACGCTTGCCCCTGCGCCTTCCCTACCTTCAGCACCTCATCCACGGTCTGGATATCCACCAGCCCAAAACATCCATAGATCGCCGGCAGCACGCGCTCTGACGGGAAGCTGCGCCGCAACTGCGCGACCTTCTCCGTCCCGGAGCGGTACGCCGGAAGATACATCCTGCCCAGCAGCGGATGCCGTCCCCATGCACCTGAGAGTTTGTCGGCGCGCTCTTCGCTCACCAGAAAGTCGCGGCGCAAGGTCGTAGCCACTTCGCCCTGCGGCTTGCCTTCGCCCCAGGTGAGATACGACGACTGGTTCTTGGCATCGTCCTGCAGCAGCGCCAGCAAGACACCGATCTGCATGTCGTCATCCGGCAACTGCTCGATTTCGGTCACACCATGTGCAATAAGGATTGCATTATTTGCCAAGCCTTCGAACAGCGTGGCGGCGCGCGTGTTCATCGTCAGGACCGTGGCTTCGAAGCCAGCTACCCCCCGGACGTACAAATTCTGCAAATAGGCAAACGTGGTCACGTGTCCCGGCACGACTTCGTGGCTCACCAGTTGTTGGAATTCTGGAAAGCTGATTTGCAGCGAGGCGTTAATCTCGTAGCTGGCCTCGTACTGGGGACTGCCGTCGGCGTTGCGCGCGCGGCCCAGATAATTCATCGAGCCGGAGAACCACGCGTCCTTGATCGGCAGGAAATCGATATTGGCGCGCGGCACCTTCGCCAGTTCCTTCGGCAAAAGCGGCAGCAGGTTCGCCGCACTCAGATTGTCGAAGTAAGCAATCACCGCCGCGCCGAGCGCTCTCACCGACGCCATCGGGGTGACCCTCTCGCGCCGCCAGGCATCCACTGCGCCCAGCAGCCCGCCGTTCGCCGTCGTCGAATACCCCCCGCGGTTCAGCAACTCAGCAACCCGGTCGCGCTTGGCTTCCGGCTGCGACGGCTCCGGTGGCTTGCCGGTCGAGGCCAGCACGCTACGCTCATACGGCACCGGCTTGCCCTTGCCGACTATCTCCATCGCCAAGTCCCACATGGTGTTGAGACAGAGCGCGAGCCCGGCAAGATATTGCCCGCGCAGCCCGCCGATTTTCTCCGCCTCGGCGCGCAATCCGTCGATCGCTTTCGGCAGGTCAACCTCGCGCAAATACGCTTCGACCGCAGCGCGATCGACTGTCTTGCCACCAACCCCGCCGGTTTCGCGCACAAGCGCCGCGGCGGGCGTGGTGTAGGCAGCGGGCAGTGGTTCGTCAGAGAACCACGAATCAGCAATGAAGCGTCCCGTTCCCGACGGACACATCACGTCGCCGCCCCAAAGTGTGTCAATGCCGAGCACGGCCTCGGCTGTATATCGTCCTAATTGGTCCATTTCAACGCCTTCTTTCCCTTGATCGATCTAAACCATACGTACAAGCATAGTCCAATAAACATCAGTGCCGAAACCATCTGCGACACCGGCTCATCCGCATAGAACGGCGTGTGGACCATGTTTTCACTGTATTTCGGCAGCAGGCGCAAAGCCGCGCCGAAGACGCCGCCCAGCGCTCCGCCCGCCATCAGCCCGCCAGCGACGATGACGCCCCGCTCGCGTATGCTGCGGCCACTCTCACCGCCGGTTTTGTCGGCGCGCTTGTTCACCAGATGCGAGAGGAACCCTCCTGCCAGGATGGGCGTGGTCAGTTGTAGCGGTAGATAAATTCCCAAAGCGAACACCATCGACGATACGCCGAGCATCTCCAGCACGACCGTGATCAGGGCGCCGATGCCGAACAGCACATAGGCGACCGGCTGGCCGCTCATAAATCCCTCGACCACGGCCTTCAGCGCCGAGGCCTGCGGCGCGGCCAGCACCTGGCGCATGTCTCCGGGCGCAGCTTCTCCAAACTGGAAGGCCTTGGCCAGCAGGATGATGGTCAAGCCGGCGGTGACCGCCGCGGCGACTACCCCGATGAACTTCACCTTCTCCAGCGCCGAGGGCGTGGAACCGATCCAGTAGCCGGCCTTGAGGTCGGTAATAAATTGTCCCGAAGCGCACAAGGCGACGCACACCATGCCGGCCAGAGCCATCACGAAGAACATGCCAGTCGTCCCGGAGAGGCCGAACTTCAGCAGCACCACCGCCGAGACGATCACCGTCAGCAGGGTCATGCCCGAGGCCGGATTATTCGCCGTGGTGGCAATGGCGTTGGCGGCCACCGTGGTGAAGAAGAAGGAAAAGAGCAAGGTCAGCCCCAGGCCCAGCGCCAGCACCGTCCACGTTACGTGCAACTGTCCATAGAAGACGGCGACGGAGATCGCACTCACCACCACGCCGAGAAGTATGGCCATGATCGGAATATCGCGATCGGTCCGCTCCATGTGCGGGGCTTCGCCGTGGCGGAAGGCGTGCAGCGCGATGCCGAACGATCCCGCCACTACGCGCAGCGATTTCAGAATGCCGACCAGTCCGGCGGCAGCGATGGCGCCCACGCCGATAAAGCGCACATAGTTGCGGTAGATTTCCGCAGCCGTCATGTGCGAGATGGGAATGGTGGCCGGATAAACCGTGACGTCGCCCATGTGGCTGCCGATGAACCAGATCACCGGGACCATCACGAAGTTGACCAACACGCCGCCGGCGCAAAAGATGAGCGAGATGCGCAGGCCCATGATGTAGCCGAGGCCGAGGATGAAGCCGATGGCGTCAAAGTTAAAGACCATGCGATGGCGATCGACCAGCGATCGCATGACCGGCACAAACTGGAAGTTCAGGTATTCCTTCCAGACATGGAAGGTGGTGACGAAGAAATCGTAAATCGCGGCGACGATGGTGGCCTGGATCAGCAGCTGGGCCTGCGAGCCGCCCTTTTCGCCGGTGACCAGCACTTCGGTGATCGCCGTGGCTTCAGGGAACGGCAGCTTGCCGTGCTGCTCGCGCACGAAATAGCGGCGCAGCGGAATCAGAAAGAGAATGCCCAGGCATCCGCCGGCCAGGCAGATGAAGATGGTCTGCACCGGATGGGGGTCGAGGTGGAGCGCGTAGAGCGCCGGCACAGTGAAGACAGCGCCGGCCACCACGCTGCCCGAAGCGCCGCCCATGCCGGTGATGATCATGTTCTCCAGCACGGTGGAGCGGCGGCGGTACATTCGCGCCAGCCCGATGGCCAGGATGGAGATGGGAATCGCCGCCTCCATTCCCTGGCCGACCTTCAGGGCGGAGTAGGCCGAAGCCACGCTGAAAATGATGCACAGCAGCGTGCCCCATAACACCGCGCGCCAGGTGACTTCCGGCACGCTCATGCTCGAGGGCACCAGCGGCACGTAAAGTTCGCCATCTTTCAGCGGCTGATAAGCGTTCGTGGGCAGGGACTTGGTTTCGAGCTCGGGTGCAGCGGTGGCCATGGATACAGCCTCCTGGCAATCTGGCAGCCGGGAGAATTGTATCCTGCGGGGCAAGTCGACACTGTGACCGGCAGACCGGCTCAGCGTGACGAACAGAACTCATCTGCTGGGTGCCCCAGAGCCTGCCCTGAGCTTGTCGAAGGGTCTCGCGATTTTCGAGACCTGGGTGAGTGAACCCCAGGGCATGCAGCTAGGGTAGACGCAACTCTCGCCTCATGCTGTGATTGAGGGGACACTACCCGGGCGATGGATGACAGCACTCCCGGGTCTCGAAAACCGCGAGACCCGGGGCACCCGTCGACGTCACCATATCGAATGCTGGTATTGAGTATGGTATATTGAAAAGCGATATGCCAGCCGCGCGAAAGATCACTGTCGAGATACCTGCTGAACTCCTGGAAAAAGCGCAGACCGCCAGCGGAACCGGCATCACCCAGACGGTAAGGGCCGGACTACAACTGGTGGCCGCATCCCAGGCGTATGCTCGGCTGCGCCAGATGCGAGGAAAGGTCCGCTTCAGCCGCACTCTGGCGGAACTGAAAGCTGACCGATGATCGCGGCCGATACCAGCACGTGGATCGCGTTCCTGGAGGGCAGCCGCGGTGCGGACACGCGGTTGTTGGACCAGGCACTGAGCGACCGCCAGGTAGTCATGGCCCCCGTCGTCCTTACGGAACTCCTCAGCGACCCTAAACTTCCCGCAAAGGTGTCTGAAACGCTCGCTGAACTGCCCATGCTGGAGGTAGAGCCAGGGTATTGGCAGCGGGCGGGAGTACTGCGGGCAAAAGCCATTGCCAAGCGGCGAAAAGCGCGGCTTGGAGACGCCTTAATTGCTCAAAGCTGCATCGATGGGGGCGCTCCCCTTCTCACTCGTGACCGGGACTTCCGCGCCTTCGCCGAGGCTGCGGATTTGGATTTAGTGCTGAAGTTCTGAGGCGGGCACCTAAAGGTTCGCGTCCTTCCTATGGACGCTAACCTGGGCCTAGGAGAGGCTCCCGACGGCCCAAGTTCCCTCATTAATCGCTTCACCGCGATAGGTTTGCGCCTTCTACCCTAATAGGGTAGTCTAATCTTATTGGAAAAGCGCACGCCACATTACGAATTGGTGCGTATCCAGGAACAGGTGCGACGGCTGGGCGCGGCGGCGTTCACTAAGACTGCTTTGGACGGAGGACGCGAAATGGGATTGACCACGGCCGAGATGCTGGCGGTCATTGCTTCCTTATCGCGACGGAATTTCTACAAGTCAATGACTACGTATGCCGATTATCGCGTCTGGCAGGATGTTTATCACGCTGACACGCCTGTGAACAAGCAAGCGTATATCAAGATCACATTGCGGGACCTGGCCCTGGTGATTCAGTTTAAGGAGAAGTGAAATGCCGCGGAAGTGCTTGAATTGCGACTCGCGTCGAGCCATGACCCGTTTTGCAGGAGAGACGTTCGAGATCGAATACGCGGGAAACAAGGCCAAGGTGGACGGACTTTCGGGCTGGCGATGCGACGATTGCGGCGAAGTGGAATTTGATGCCGCCAGCGCCAAGCGCTATGGAGCGGCAGGCGATGCACTGGTCCTGCGGCAGCGCGCTAAACAGAGCGAAGAGATTCGGCGCATTCGGCGCAAGCTTGGTTTGACGCAGAGGGAGGCCGCTCGGCTGACTGGCGGCGGGCACAATGCATTCTCGCGTTACGAACGCGGCGAGGTAGCTCCCATGCCCGCGGTGTTAAATCTGTTCCGACTGCTGGACAAACATCCGAATCTGCTGGCTGATTTGAGTGGGAAGCATGCCATTCGTCACCGAGCCAAAGTTGCCAGCTAGTTTTGGGCCTGCCCCCTGGGAACTTCCTATATCTATTCCGATTCGACACATCATTCCAGCCCGAACGGGGGATAGTGTGAGTCCGATGCGTCAGCACCGGGCAATACCCGGGTCTCGAAAACCGCGAGACCCGGGGCACCCGGCTGAACTTTTAGGTTTCGCTCCGCTTAGGCGGTTCTGCCCTGCGGGCCTTCCAGGTTGATAATCCTGGTTTCGAGATCGAGGAGCTTCGATTGCACGGCATCAAGCTGCTGCGTGGTGGATGCATTGATGTTGGACACATCGGCTTCGATCTTGCGCATACGCACACCGGCCGATTCCTGATAAGCGCCGACCGCCCGTACAATACGAGTTTCCGAGTCATGTGTGCGCTCGTCAATGTACTCGCGCAACTGCTGTATGCGGACCTCAACGGAGCTCAACAGCTCGCGTTGGCGCTGATCGGCACGACGTTCCATCGCCTCCAGAAACTGCTTGGTTTCGGCATCCATGCCCAAATGCTACCACACAGAAATCACATCTAAAGGCATTACGAGCATGGCAGCTTTCTGTCAGTCCCCATGTTGGTCCGTGAAGCTAACTTGGGAGCCTGCGCCCCAGGTTAACCCAAAAGAAAAACGAACCTGGGGCACGACTCCACAGGCCCCGCATCACGGCTGCACGTACACCGGATTGTTGGGCGACGGCGGCTCGTAATCTTGTCCGTACTTGTTTTTGTGAGGCGCGGCGGCCATGGTCACGCGCACGCGAATCACGCCCACCGAGTGCGAGCCATCGCTCACCATCACCTCGCGCGAAAGCGCCCGCAGCGTGGCCGGTAGCGCATTCTCATTCCAGACGTGCAGCATGTAGCGGCCCGGCGGCACCGAGGCGATCGAGAAATCGCCTTGTTTGTTGGGCACGGCAAAATATGAGCTGGACAGAACCACCACCACGGCGCTCATCTCCGGATGAATGTTGCAGAAGATGTACGACACGCCTTCGCGGTCGAAGTGGACGGTGCGGCTGCTTCCCGCCTCGTAAAGTCCGAGATCGAAACGCTTGCCGTTAAACAGGGAAAACACATTGTGAAACCAGGGATCGCGGTTGGGAAAATCGACGGTGGAACCCTTGGTGACGACCAGCAGGTGCGGCTCGAACATTTTGTTCTTCTGCTGCAGCGTGGCGTGCATGGGCGGCACGACCGCCGGATCTCCCGCCGCGCCAATCGGCGCCAGCCACACCACGGTGGCGCTCGCCGGAGACAGATTGCCGCCTCCTTCGGCGGCGACCCGGCCGGACACGCTGATATCCTCTGACCACAAGGCGGGCGCCGCGCACAGCGCCAGCGCGATAGTCAAGGACATCACGAATTTTCTGGCGAAACGCATCGTCCTTTATGGCGGCCCCAGAAGAGGGTCTCAGACTTTGAAGGGGCACGGCTTCAGCTGTGCCGCAAGCTGCTGTCATTATGGTGGCTTTTGCCACTGAGGGACTTCGCGGTTGAGATGAAGTGCGAACTCCCCCAGGGGCTGAAGCCCAACTCTCCAGGCACAGGTAACGGCACGGCTAAAGCCATGCCCCTTCAAAGCTTCCTGCCTTCAGCTACCGAAACAAATGAATAATTCAGCTAAAATACCGCTCTGCCCTCGCTCGCAAGGTACAGTGACCCTGATATCGCACTAGAACAGTACCCCCATCGCCATGTTCAGCTGCCCGGCCTCGTAGCTGTTGTCGTAGATGGTGAAGGTCCGCAGCCGGCGGTACTCCAGAGAGAACAGCAAGTCGGAACGCGGCCGGTAAATAACGTTGCCATACCCTTCCCCATTACGGGTCACAAAAGGATCGGTATAGCTCTGCGTCTGGCCGCCGAAGTAGCGAATGTCGGCGGCAAAGGGATTGTCCAGTCCAAACGCCGCATTGAACTCCAGTTTTGCCAACGGCTGGTACTTCAACTGGGCCCAGCCTCCGACGGAATTCAGCGGCAGCACACTGGTCGCCGGATCGGTGAGCGGCCCGTTGTAAACAACGCTGCGGCTGAGGGCTGCGCCAAGTCCTCCGATAGCTTGTCCACGATACAGGAAACCGCTCAAGGTAAACTGGCGGCTGAGCGGCAGATTCAAGTCTGCGGTAGCGGCGTAACCATTCACGTTTCGCGTGAAGCCCCAGTGCTCACGGCTGTAATAGCCTCCCGCGCCCACGGTGAAGGTCCGGCCCAGGAAAGGATGGGAGTAGGCGACCCGCGCCGCGAACGCCGGCTGGCGCGATTCTTCCCCGGCATCGGGCATACGGTACCAAATGTAGGTGAAATCGTTGGGGGTTTCACCGGTCACCGGATCAAGCACGCCCCCTTGCAGGCTAATGGTGGAATGGTCCGCAAACTCAAACCGGTGCTCGACCCGCAATTGCGGAGTCCATGACCACAGGTTGCCGGCGTAGGTCAGCGCCGGAACAATCAGTGACGCGAACGATGTTGGATACTGCGGCGAAAGAAACAGATTGTCCTGTCCCGCGATCACGGAAGTGTTTTTCCAATCCAGACGAATGGCGGCAGTGCGCAATCGCATCAAACCGAAATTCACTCCGTTGTTGGTGGCGGGAAATCCGCCGCCGAAGTCAAAGTTGAGGTTAGCGCTGGAGTGCGCCCCGAAAACCTCTGGCCCAAATACCTCGAAGCCGAGGATTGATTGCCGAAGCGTGCCGCCGACCGAGCCCGACGAGTCCATGGGATCGGGTTTCAGTACCCACGTGGGAACATCATGATTGTCGGGATAACCGCTATTGCCGTACAAGTTGAACAGCACGATGCCCGAAAAGCGCACCCGGTATTTCGAAGCGCTCTCCAGCTTCGTCTGATATTGCTCGTCCACTTTGCCGGAGAGCAGTTGCTCGTCTTCGGCCAGCTGGTCCACCCGATGTTGTAAGGAGGTGGAACTCGGCGAAGCCGTTGCCGGCGAAGATTCGTCGACCGCCGCCTCGCCGCCAATGGCGGCGCTGCTGGCATTGTGTTGGGCCTCAAGCTCTTCCCGCAGATGGGAAATCTCGGTGCGGCTGGCGGTCGTCTCCTGCTGCAGTTGCTGCACCATTTCTTTCAGCTCGCGCACCTGGGATTGCAGTTCGTCCAGCGACGCACTCACGCCGGCGTTGTCCCCAACCGGGGTCTTGGGCTGGGTGGTCTGCGTGAAACCTGGCACAGCTACCACTAACGCGAAAGCCACCAGGACTGCCGGACGCGAAAGCTGGAAACACCTGGCCAATTTCATGTCGCACCTCGCGCAACGAGATTTGAATGTCCCGACCCGTGCGGGCGTTGGCCCGCCTATTAAGCAGTGAACGATTGAGAGGCGTCCGCGGTCCGGCCATTCCACGTGACGACTTTCTTGCATACCCGGGGAAGCACGATCTGCATCACGGTGCGCCCCAGCGCCGAACTTTCCAGATGTAAGGTCCCCTCGTGGTCCTGCACAATCTTCTGTGCGATCGTAAGACCCAGACCAGTGCCGTTCTCCTTGCCATGGCTGACGAAGGGCTGAAATAGCTTGTCGTGGAGAGAAGGTTCTACGCCTGGTCCATCGTCGGTGACGCGGATTTCCAGGTTGCCATTGGCCTCCGCCACTTGTACCGCAACGTGGCCGCCGCAAATCTGGGCCGCCTGACAACCATTCAGCAGCAGGTTGTAGAAGACACGCTCCATCTTGCGAGAATCGAATTGGGCACTGTGCAGACCAGGGGACTCAATGCTGACCAGAATCTTGTCAAACTGAGGATGCGCCTGCACCAGTTCAATGGCACGACTGATGGTCCGCTCAATGGGCGCTTCGCTCACATTCAGTGAATCCGCGGGCCGCGACAGCTCCAGGAGCGAATCCACCAGATCGGTCAGCCGGTTCACGGCGATGCGGATCTCCATATAAAGCTCTTCGCGCTGCTGCGGCGTCAGCTCCGCATCGGCCAGAAATTCGGCATTGGCCAGGACCGCGGTCAGCGGATGACGCAAGTCATGCGAAATCGAACTGGCCATTCTTCCGATGGTCGCCAAGCGTTCGGCATCGAGCAGCCGCTGCTGCGCGCGATGCAGGCTCTCGCGCATGGCGGAGAAAGCGTTGGTAAGCTCGTCGATTTCACTGGCGCCGCGCGCCTCGACCGGGTATTGAAAGTTGCCCTTGCCCAGGGCCCGCACCCCGTCCACCAATTCCTCCAGCGGACGCGTGAAATTCCTGGCGGTGAAGTACACCAGCATGCTTCCGACAAAGACTGCACCCAGACCTACCGCCAGCAAAAGCCGCCGCAGGTGATTCAGAAACGCAGTGGCTTCATCGTACGACTTCATCACCAGCATGGTGACCGGCGGGGCATCGCCCGGATCCAGGGCGAGCGACGAAACCACGAAGCTCTCTCCCCCGAGCTTCCAATCGGTCGGGCCGCGCGGAATCGATTGCCCCTTCAGGTAAACTTCGACCTCACTTTTCTGCCGGGGATTGAGCGTGCTGACGACGGCGTCGGAGCCGTAAACCATGGTCACCTGGCTGGCGGCAATCTGGCTTACCTGGCGGGCCACCGCCTCGTTCATCTCGTCCCCAACGGCAACCACCCCCAGCAGCGAATTGTCGGTGCTGGGTCCGAAGTAGATGGGGGCGAGCATGACTTCATACAGATGTCCGCCGGCAAACCACCACTGCAAGGGCTGGTCGAGCGGGTTGCGATGTTCCACCAATTGCTGGGCCTGCTCGCGGGTGATGCCCGGCGCCCTGGTGTGAAATCCCACAAACTGGCCGGAGGGATCGAGCAGAGCGAACAGGCCGCCGCCGGACAGGCGGAACATTTCCTCCGACGCATCCTGGATGGTGGGGGCGTGGTGAGATGTCATCAGGGCCTTCAGGCTGGGAAGGTCGGCCAGCAGCTTGGCCGAGCGCGCCAGGACCGCTTCGCGCTCCTTTTGCGCATTGCGGAAGGTTTCGACCGAGTTGATCAGGTCATTGCTGAGGTCGCGCCGGACTTGATTTTCCACCGTGCGCTGCACAATCAGGAGAGACACCGCAGTCAATCCTGCAGAAGTCAGCAGCATGGCGATCAGGAACTTAGTCCGCAATCGCGCCCTACCCATCGCCCATCTCCTCCCCGTTCTAATCACCGGACAAATTTATAGCCGGTTCCGTGGACAGTACGAAAATGTACCGGATCGGCGGGGTCTTTTTCCAATTTTTGCCGCAGGCGAAGAATGTGGGTATCGACTGTGCGCGTGGTCGGGTAATTGGTGTAACCCCAAACTTCATTGAGCAGTTCGGTGCGCGAGACTACCCGCTCCTGGTGGTTAAGGAAGAAGCGCAGCATCTTGAATTCCTGCGGAGTGAGAGGAATCGACTGACCATCACGGCGCAATTCCATCTTGGAGAAATTCACTTCCACATCATCGAAGCTGAAAATGTCGGCTTTGTCCGAAGCCTGGTTCAAACGACGCATGGCGGCCCGCACCCGCGCCAGCAGTTCGCGCGGACTGAAGGGCTTGGTCACGTAGTCGTCGGCGCCAATTTCCAGCAGCAGAACTTTATCCAGCACATCGCTGGCGGCGCTTAAAACCAGGATGGGAGTGCTGGGCGAATCATGCTTGATTTCGCGGCAAAGGTCCTGGCCCGATTTTCCCGGCAAACGCAAATCAAGAATGACGATCCGTGGCAGGGTGGCGCGAAAGGTCTCCATGGCGAGCGCCCCATCGGAGGCGACCGACACCTCGAAGCCGGCGGATTCAAAGGTCCGCCGCAAGGCCCGCTGCACTGCCAAATCGTCTTCAATGACCAGAATTTTGTCCATCACTGGTTTCACTCACCGCCTGACCTACAGCTAACAACACATCGAAAGTGGCCGTCAACGGCTTGTTGACAATTCTGTGACATCGCTCGACTCGGATTAAACGGGGACATCGCGCTTATGTCATCAAACTTTGACAATGTGTTTACCTTCCCAAGACAACTGCGATCTTCGCGCTGGTTAGATTGCAAAAGACTCATGGCGACACCGGTTTCCAAAACGCCGCGTCGCCTAAAGTGAATTCTCAATTTCGGAAAGTAAGGGAGGAACCATGCTCAGCTTCCACAACTCCTACAAATCCCGCGGCGCTGCCCGGCTGCTTTTGGGTGCTGCCGCGCTGCTGTTGGCGGGCACCTTGTTCAGCTTGCCAGCACTGGCCCAGTCGGTTCAAGTCACGATTTTGACCTCTGACATCGCTAGCGTCGCCACCAATACCGATCCTAATCTGGTCAACCCGTGGGGCATGTCTTTCAGTCCATCGGGGCCCTGGTGGATCTCCGACAACGGAACAGGGCTCACTACTCTGTACAACGCAGCAGGAACGCCTCAGTCACTGGTCGTCACCATTCCGCCGGCCAGCGGGAGCGGCACGGGAACTCCGGATGGTCAGGTTTATAACGGCACCACTGACTTCAAGATTTCCGGCAGCCCGGCAAGCTTCATCTTTGTAACCGAAGACGGAACCATCTCCGGATGGAACGGCGGTTCCACCGCCCACATCGTGGTAAACAACAGTCCTGGCGCCGTCTATAAGGGAGTCGCGCTGGCACAGTCGGGCAGCGCCAACTACCTTTACGTCGCCAACTTCCGCAACGGATCGGTGGACGCGTTTGACGGCAGCTTCGCCCCTCATTCGTTTGGGCCGAACGCCTTCAAAGACAGCACCATTCCAAGCACTTTCGCTCCCTTCAATGTTGCCAATCTCGGAGGCGGCAAACTGGCCGTGACCTTCGCCAAACAGGATGCTGCCAAGCATGATGACGTGGCCGGGCCGGGAAATGGCTACGTCGACATCTTCGACACCTCAGGTAACCTTCTCAGCAGGATTCCACACACTATTTTCCTGAATTCTCCCTGGGCAGTGGTGATGGCCCCGGCCAGTGGCTTTGGCGGATTCAGCGGTGACATTCTGATTGGTCAATTCGGCAGCGGCGCAATCGTGGCCTACACCCCGGCAGGGCATCTGGTGGGACTGCTGTTCGATCCCAACATCATACCGCTGAGGATTGATGGGCTATGGGGACTGTCGTTTGGCAACGGCGGCAGCGCCGGTCCAACCAACACGTTATTCTTCACGGCAGGAGTTTTCGGGGAAAGCCATGGACTGTTCGGCTCCATCGTGCCCCTTCCCCCCAACCCTCCGAAGAGTAATGAAGAGTAATCGCAACCTGATAGAGAACCAATGCAGGAGGGCGATTTCGCCCTCCTTTTTTCATGCCGGGGAGTGGGCGCTTTATCGAGTAGGGTCCTAATTTTTTCCAGGTTTGAAAGGGCACGGATTCATCCGTGCCGTAAGTGCCCTCCCACCAAGGCGGCTTTAGCCGCTGAGGGAACGTTCGTATCGAACCTAGGACCACTACCCTTTAGCCCTCCCGTTTGCTCGAAGGGGACAGCTTCCGGTAGAATCAACTATCCGGCTCACGTCGAGATTCCTACAAGGACCACAGCAAAGTTATGGCAGACCATTTTTCGGCGCTCAAGCGTGCGCGTCAAACCGAGACCAAAACTACGCGCAATCGCGCCAACAAGTCGCGTCTGCGCAGCGCCCTGCGCTCGCTGCGCGAGGCCATTGCCAAAGGTGAGAAGGAAGCCGCCATGGCTGCCTATCGCGAGACCGTTTCCGTCGTGGACAAGGGCGTGCAGAAGGGCATCCTGCACAAGAACACCGCCAGCCGCTACAAGTCCCGTCTCAGCAAACGGGTCAAGGCCGTCGGCGCGGCGAAGTAGTCGATTTTCCAGCCAAGATTAAAGGCGGGCCAGAAGCCCGCCTTTTCGTGTTTTACAAACCCCCGTCTTTGGACCCTAACCCTGGGGCGGCTCTTACGGCGCGAAGTAGCTGGAAATATCCATCAGCAACTGTGTTATGCCGTTCGCGGCAAACGCGTCAATTTTACCCTGCGTGCTGGCGGGCACGATCGCCATGTTCGACGTGATGGAGCCATCCGGTGCGTTCAGCGTGGAGACTACCGGTTGCGGTTGCCCGTCCGGCCACAGTGCCAGATAGCCCAACGACCCCTGCGGCACCACCGTCGCATTGAACACATACGCCTGCGCCGAACTCGGCGGCGCGCACATGCTGTTCAACACATCCACCACAAGCTTGCCAGTGAATGCGCCGCCCTCATGACGCGTGTCAAGCACTCGACATGGGGTCAGCACGTACAGCGATAGTCCGCCTGTTCCCACCGGCGCAAAGTAGCCGTTGACGTCAATCGCCAAGTCAGTATCATCCGTCGGAAACACCGTAATGCCGCCGCTCGTACCCGCCGGCACAATCGCCGCGTTCGCAACGATCGTCCCCTTGGTATCGTTCAGCGTCGAAACCAATGGCTGCGGTTGACCTTCCGGCCACACCGACAGGAATCCCAGACTTCTGGTTCTGGGGATAGCGGTGAAGTTAAACGAATAAGCTTGCGCGCTGTTGGATATTCCGCAGGCGCTCTCCAGCACCGGGAAATTTCGCGGCTGCCCGTGCGTCAGATAGGGACCGCCCAGGTCGCCGTTGGCATGGCGCGTGTCCACCACGCGGCACGGGGTTAGCGGATAGAACTCCAGCGTAGAACCGGTGCTGGGCGTGAAGTAGCCGTCGATGTCCAGAATCACATTGGCCGTGTCGGTCACATACACGCTGACCGAGCCTGTCGGCGTGCCCGCGGGAATGATGGCGGCGTTGGCCTTCACGCGCCCGTCCGGCGAGTTCATGGTTGAGACCACCGGTTGCCCTTCGCCCGCAGGCCAGATGGTCAAGAATCCCAGCGAAGGCCCGGGCACCACCGTGACATTCAGCGAATAAGCCACGGCAGTGGCCGGAATGCCGCACGGGTTGCCGCTCTGCGCGAGCGGAAAGCTGCGGAAGGAATGTCCACCAATCGGCGGCCCGCCGAACGGACCGTTCGGATTGCGCGTGTCCACCACGCGGCACGGCGTCAGCGCCGCGAATTGCACCGGGGACGGCACGGGGTTCACAATCTGCGAGAGCGTGCCGCTGCTGCCCGAATAATTCGAGTCACCCGAATAGGTCGCAACGATGGCATCAGTCCCCAGCGCCAGTGTGGAAGTTGTGCACACCGCAGTCAGCGAAGTGAGCGGCACGACCGTGCAGCCGGAAATCGCGACGGCGTTCGAGGTGAAGCTCACCGTCCCCGTCGGCATCGGCGGGCCTGCTGGACCTATCGTCGCAGTAATCATCACTGATTGTCCGAAGGTCGAAGGATTGGGCGAGCTGGTCACCGCGGTTGTGCTCGCCGGGAGTTCAACCACTTGCTGCACGATGTTGGAAGTACTCCCACCGAAACCGCCTCCACCTTGATAAACCGCGAGAATGGCGTGGGTCCCAATTGGCAGGCTGGAGTAGTCGAGCACCGCCGCGCCGTTGCTCAGCGCGACCGTGCCAATCCCAACGCCATCGCTGCTGAAAACTACGTTGCCGACAGGGGTGCCGCTCTGGGCGTGCACGGTCGCCGTCATGGTTACGGTTTGGTTCAGCTGTGACGGATTGGGAGCGCTGGTCAGCGTGGTCGTTGTCGGTATCAACTGAGGACCAGTCAACTTGAAGACCGTGCCCTCATTGTTGGCTCCGCCGATGTATGTCGTTCCGTAGAAGAAGCCGTCGTTGGCCAGGAGCAGATCGGTATAAGGATTGCTGCCGTCGCTGCCATTAAAGTCGTGAAGAGAGGTCGCCTGGCCGTTGGGCGTGAGACGGTACACGGTGCCACGGCCATAATGTCCGCCGGCACCGGCAGTGCCATAAAAGTTGCCGTCCGAGGCTTCAATCACCCCGGATTCCGGCGTGGCTCCGGCCGAGCAAGTCCCGTTGCAAAACGCGAAGACTACGGTGAAGTTACTGCCATCCGGCCTGATTTTGAAGACGCTGCCGACGCTTCCGGCCCCACCCGAATTGGTTGTGCCGTACAGATACCCGTCGCTCGCCAGCAGGAGCTTGGCGCGTGGACTAAAGCCGTCACTGGCACCGCCGAAGCTGTGCAGCACGGTATACGTACCGCCGGGCGTTAGCCGGAACACCGTTCCGTCATCGGAGGTTCCGCCGCGGGTCGTGGTGCCGTAGAAATTGTGGTCCGGGCCCTCCACCAGGCCGCCAAGCGGGTGTGAGCCGTCGACGCAATTGCTCAGCGAACAGAATGTGTACAGTACCGCGACATTTGTGCCATCCGTACTGAGCCTGAATGCGGTGCCGTTATCTCCGCCGCCATAGGCGACGCCGTAGAGGTTCCCGTCGCTGGCCAGCAGGATCGGCGCGTAGATCACACCGCCGCCAGCTGCGGTGAGGACACTGAACGTCCCCTGTGGCGTGATTTTATACACCACGCCAGGATCAGGACCTGGGCCGCCAGTGCGCGTTGTGCCATAGAGGTTACCTGCCGCGTCCTGTATCAGACCACTTTCCGGATGTTCGCCATCGGTGCCGACGAAGTCGTGAATCAGTGTGACCGTGCCGTCAGGAGTCATCTTGAATACGACTCCGTAATTGTCTGCGCCCCCACTGTCCGCGGTGCCGTAGAAGTTGCCGTCGGCACCCTGAACGAGCCCCTCACGGTAAGGGTTCATTCCGTCGCTCCCGTTGAAGCTGTGCAGAGTCGTGAGGGTCTGCGCAGGCGAAGTGATCGCCATCACACTACAAAAAAAGAGGATGCAAGGAACTATCGTCAACTTGGAATTGGCCAGTACTGGGTGGACTGAAGCGCGCATTTACTCTCTCCATTTTTTCCCTTGGGATCAACTGCCTGGGCCCTTACACCTGATTTAGTTGGGCTGCTGACTGGAACAGCTATGCAGACGGGCAGCATCGTCATCGCGAGCGGGCCGATTCAGGTGGTCTGAATGGAAGCGAATATTATCACTGACTCTGCTTTGGTCAATGGTTATTTTTGTCAAGTTTGTCTTTTCTTAGCAAAGCATTCCGCGGTGCAGGCTGGGCCTTCCGCGGATAGATGTTGCAAACAGCGATTACACTCAAAATCAAAGCCTGCCCATCTGGCGGAGGCCCGGAGGTCAGCGCGGAATTCGAGGACTTTTGAAACCTCCGTGTTCTCTGTGCCGGAGCCCGCCCTGAGCGCAGCCGAAGGGTGGTGAAGAAGCCTGCTACTTCCCTGCCGCCTCGCTCTGCGGCTTCCAGCGCAGGATCGGCTTGCGGGCGGCCATGGTCTCATCCAGACGCGAGATGCGGGTGTTGTGCGGCGCTTCGAGGACGTACTCTGGATGCTCCTCGACCTCCTGGGCAATGTCCTTCATCGCTTCGATGAACATGTCGCACGAGGCCTTCGACTCGCTCTCCGTCGGCTCAATCATCATGGCGCCAGAAACCACCAGGGGGAAGCTCACAGTGTACGGATGGAAGCCGTAGTCGATGAGCCGCTTGGCGATGTCGCCCGTCTTGACGCCCTTGGGGGTTTGCAAGCGGTCGCTGAACACCACCTCGTGCATGGTCGGCGTTTTGTAGGGCAGATCGTAATCGCCCTCCAGTCCCTTGCGGATGTAGTTGGCGTTGAGCACGGCGTCTTCGGTGGTCTGCCGCAAACCGTCGGGCCCATTGGCCATGATGTAGGCCAGCGCGCGGACGTGCATTCCGAAGTTGCCGTAGAACATGCGCACGCGTCCGATCGACTTGGGCCGGTTATAGTCGAAGCCCAGCGTGCCATCCGGCTTGGTCACGACCACCGGAGTAGGCAGGAATGGTTCGAGAATCTTCTTGCAGGCCACGGGCCCCGAGCCGGGCCCGCCTCCGCCATGCGGAGTCGAGAAAGTCTTGTGCAGGTTCAGGTGCATCACGTCGGTGCCGAAATCGCCGGGCCGCACCTTGCCGACCAGCGCGTTCATGTTGGCGCCGTCCATGTAAAGCAGCGCACCCTTGGCGTGCAACACTTCGGCGATCTTGTGGATCTCCTGCTCAAACACGCCCAGCGTGTTGGGATTGGTGAGCATCAGCGCGGCCACATCTTCGTTGACCTGCGCCACCAGCGACGCAATGTCCACCATGCCGGCGGCATTCGACTTGAGATTCTCGACGGTGTAGCCGGCCATCGCCGCGGTCGCCGGATTGGTGCCGTGCGCGGAATCCGGAATCAGCACCTTCTTGCGCGGATTGCCTTGCGACTCCAGATACGCGCGCACCAGCAGGATGCCGGTCAGCTCGCCGTGCGCGCCGGCAGCAGGCTGCAACGTGATCGCATCCATGCCGGTGATTTCGATGAGCTGCTCGCTCAGCATCTTCAGGATGCGCAGCGCGCCCTGGGAAATGCGTTCCGGCTGATAGGGGTGCGCCTCGGCCAATCCCGTCAGCCGCGCCACCACCTCGTTTACGCGCGCGTTGTATTTCATGGTGCACGAGCCCAGCGGATACATGCCGTGGTCCACGGCGTAGTTCCACGTGGACAGGCGGGTGAAGTGGCGGATGATTTCGATCTCGCTCACCTCGGGCATATGGCCAAGGTCCTGGCGCGCCTGCTCGCCCAGCAGCTTTGCCGCATCGACCTCGGGCACGTCGAGCGGCGGCAACTGGTACGCCTTCTTGCCGGCCGACGAGCGTTCGAACAGAAGCACTTCATTCTGGCTGATGTGGGTGGAAGCTTTGCGGATATTGCGATTCACAGCGCCACCTCCTTCGCAGCCGCGTCGATCGAAGCCTTGGCCGTGGTCTCGGTACAGCACCACAGGGATGCGTTGCCCAGGTCGGGATAAAATTTCTTCAGCGGAAAACCTCCGATAATTCGCTGCCCCAGCAGCTTGTCATTGATGGCGTAGGGATCGTTCTTCGTCTGGATGACAAACTCGTTGAATCGCGGCGCGCCGTCAAACAGCAGCGTGGCCCCAGCTTTCTTGAACTCGCCCGCGGCATAGTGCGCCTTGGCCAGATTTTGCTTCGCCAAATCCTTCAGACCCTCGCGGCCATAGACCGTCATGAAGATGCAGCACATCAAGGCAACCAGTCCCTGATTGGTGCAGATGTTCGAGGTCGCCTTCTCGCGGCGAATGTGCTGCTCGCGCGTGGAAAGCGTCAGCACGAACCCGCGCTTGCCGTTGCGGTCGGTGGTCTGCCCGACCAGCCGCCCCGGCATCTGGCGCACGAACTTGTCTTTCGTCGCCATCACCCCGCAGTACGGGCCGCCGAATCCGAGGGGCACACCGAACGACTGCGCTTCCATGCTGACGATATCGGCCTCGACCGGCGGTTTGACGATGCCCAGCGAGACCGCTTCCGCGATGGAGACGATCAACAGCGCGCCCTTCTGGTGCACCATATCAGCGATTGCCGCAACATCTTCGATAGTGCCGAAGAAGTTCGGCGACTGAATGAGCACGCCGGCGGTTTCGCCATCGATGCTTTTGTCGAGCGCATACAGATCAACGCGGCCATTCTCCAGGTAAGGGACGGTCGAGATGGGCATGCCCTGATGGCGCGCGTAGGTGGTAATGACCTCGCGATACTCGGGATGCACGCTGCTGGCGACCACCGACTTGTGCCGGCCGGTCAGGCGCGCGGCCATCATCAGCGCTTCGGCGGCGCCGGTCGAGCCGTCGTACATGGAGGCATTGGCCACGTCCATGCCGGTCAACTCGCAAATCATGGTCTGAAATTCGAAGATGGATTGCAGCGTCCCTTGGGCAATCTCGGGCTGGTAGGGAGTGTAGGCCGTTAAGAATTCGCCGCGCGAGACCAGCGAGTCAATCACCACCGGGCGGTAGTGCGAGTAAGCGCCCGCGCCCAGGAAGGTGGCGAAGCCTTGCGCGCTGCCGGCCGCGCAATCGCGGAAGAACTCCACGATTTCGCTCTCCGCATAAGCGCGCGGAATTTTTAGATCGCCCTTGAGGCGATACTCGGTGGGAATGGCGGCGAAAAGATCGTCGATGGACTTGGCGCCGATCTGGCGCAGCATGACCTCGCGATCGGATTCAGACTTGGGAAGATAGCGCATGGGTACCTGTAGCTTTCCTGAGCGAATGTATGAAGTGATATTGCCGTAAGCACTGCGTTACTTTGCCTAACCAGTTGGCGACATGGATCGCATCATTAATTCGGAATTCCGATTATGTCCGACTGATTGATGCTGAGCCAGTGCTAAAAGTGCATTACACGAGTCCCGCTGCGGGACGAAAAAACTTAGCCCAGCGCTTCAGCGCTGGGAAAGCTGAGTTGGAAACCGAGTCCCGTAGGGACGGCAGAAACGACCCTCACTCTGCCGTGCCTACGGCACTCCGTTCATTACCCAAACCCCACCCAGCGCTGAAGCGCTGGGCTAAGATCTACCGCGCCTGCGGCGCTGGTTCGGAAACCCCGCGTCCAATCTGCCGACCGCAAATTCTGTAGCCTCAGAATCGCCGCGCATCGAACCGTTAAGCCACGAGAACGTCGCATTTATTGCGGAGGGCGTCCTTCCCGGTGCCGCCGCAGGTCTTCCAGAATGGCTTCGACGGTAATCTCGGTACGGTCAGGCCGGCGCTCGTGCTGCATGACCACGTTGTGGTCCTTTTCGACGGCAGTGGCAAGGAGAGCGGCGGCGTCCCGCAGATCGCTGACGGACGCACGAAGTTCCCGGATCTCTTCGGCATTCTTGAGGTTGCTGTCATACAGCCGCCCTAATGCCTTCCAGAACTCTTCAAAGCTGCCGAATTCCATAGTCGTTTCTCAACCCTAATGATAACCGGTTGCGACGAGTACCGCCGCTTCGCGGCTCGGCTTTAGCCAAGTGCTAAGTGCCAAGTGCTCGCTCAGTGCCCGCCCTCTTCGGCGACGAACTTCTCGTAATCGGCCACCGACAACAGACGGCCAGCCTCGCTCGGGTCCTTCAGCTTGACTTTGACCATCCACGCTCCGTGAGCGTCCTTGTTCACTTGCTCAGGCGAGGTGTTAAGAGCTTCATTCACTTCGGTCACGGTACCCGAGACCGGCGCAAACAGGTCTGAAACCGCCTTCACCGATTCCACCGTGCCAAAGGTCTTGCCGGCGGTGACCTCGGTCCCCACCTTCGGCAACTCGACAAAGACGATGTCGCCGAGCGATTCCTGCGCGTGATCGGTGATGCCGATGGTCCCGGTGTTGCCGTCGACCTTCAGCCACTCATGTTCCTTGGTGTACTTGTAGTCCGCGGGATAAGCCATATGATTGCCTCCTCGGCACTAAGCGCGTGCATTGGCGAAAACTAGAATGCGAATGATTCAGGTTTGCACAACGTAGTGACCACACTTGGACTTGTCATCACGAGCGAAGCGAGGGACCTGCTTTGGGTGGTTCACCGGAAAAGCAGATTCCTCGCGCCAAACCCGGGCGCTCGTAATGACAATTCCACAATGCTTGCCGACTACCTGTGCGTGCCCTGCCACATAATCTGCAATTCTCAATAAATCGTCTTCTTCAACTCAGCCGACTACTTCTCTACGAAAAAACCCAGACACCCTATCCCTAGAAACCCAGCGGCTCGTCCGCCGAAGGCCCGTACGTGGCCGGAACTTTTCCCTCGTTCATGCGCAGATAAACTCCAAGTTGCGCCCGGTGATGCACAATGTGATTCAGGAACATTTGCCGGTACGCCAGAAAACGGGAGCCTTCGAAGATTGTCTTACCATTCGCCATCAGCTTCCAGGGTTGCTCCCATGCGTAATCAGGCATGCCGAGAAGTGCGTTCCGCGTCTTGGCTGCGCCTTCGTCGAGGAGCTTGACCAGTTGAGCTGCCGACTCCAGCGGTATAGGTTTGTAGGTGCGCGTCGCGAAGTCGAATTCAGGCGTCGTTAGGACGGTGAGGCCGAATTCTGTGAGCTGGGCCACGTGAGGCGCTAGTTTGCCCAGGGGCGTGGAGCGGGGATGCGGCGCGAAATCGCGCTTGTCGGCCGGAACCCGTTCCAGCATGGTGCGCGTCTTTTTCATTTCTTCATCAAATTCCGGCAATAACAATTCGCTTACGAGCACAGCCCCTCCATTTCCTCACGCCTGCTTTTTCGGACGCTTGTAAAACGGCGTCGGCACCACTTTGCACTTGACCGGCTGGTTGCGGATTTCCACGGCCACTTCGCTGCCAATCGCCGAGTGTTCGATGGGCACGTAGGCCAGCGCGATGTTCTTCTTCAGGAACGGCGCGTACGATCCGCTGGTGACGTAGCCAATCTCCTTGCCGTTCAGATCGAGCACCTTGTAACCATCGCGCGGAATGCCGCGGTCCACCGACTCCAGCCCAACCAATGTTCGTTTGATGCCATCTTTCTTGGCGCGCTCCAGCGCTTCCCGGCCGATGAACTCGCCCTTCTCCATCTTGAGGAAGCGATCCAGGCCAGCTTCCCACACATTGATGGTGTCGGAAATCTCGTGCCCGTAGAGCGGCAGGCGGCCTTCCAGTCGAAGCGTGTTGCGCGCGCCCAGCCCGCATGGCACGATGCCGAATTCCTTGCCCGCGTCCATCACTGCGTACCAGACGCGTGCGCTGGTCGCCTCGTCGGTGGGAACGTAAATCTCGAAGCCATCTTCGGCGGTGTAACCTGTGCGCGCAATCAGGATGTTCGGCAGCCGGCACACCGTCCCGTGCGTGAACCAGTAGAACTTTACCTTCGACAAATCGGCGTCGGTCAGCTTCTGTAGCGTGTCCACGCCCTTCGGCCCCTGGATCGCGATCTGGGTGTAGTTGTCGCTCAGGTTCTCGACCTTGCAATCGAACTGGCGGGTGTTCTGGGTGACCCAGTTGACGTCCTTCTCGCGCGTGCCCGCGTTAATCACCAGCATGTAATCGTCTTCGCCGAGACGATGAACGATCACGTCATCCACGAACGTCCCTTGCGGATAGAGCATGGCCGAGTACCGGCATTGGCCGATGCCCATGCCCGCGGCATCGTTCATGGTGATGTGCTGCACGGCGGCGAGCGACTGTGGCCCCGAGATCCGGATGTCGCCCATATGGCTGACATCGAAGACGCCCACTCCGTTGCGGACGGCAAGGTGCTCCTTCATCAGTCCGCCGACGGGAGGGTATTCCACCGGCATGTCCCAGCCGTTGAAATCGACCATCTTGGCGCCCATCTGGCGATGGACGGCATTCAAAGCAGTTTTACGGATGGGCGTGGCCGCCACGGTCTCGGAGGGCAAGGGGAATCCTTTGGCGCACAGATCGCGCAAATGAGGTTGGTGTAACTAAGTACGGTAACATGCGCGATTTCAGCGGTCAACGCGGGCACAACCACGCGCGGCGCTCGCCGCTCTGTTGGGCCGGCAGAGAGCGACAACACCTCCGTCCTCGGGCACTCTTCCCACCCATTCTTTTTCGTTCGGGGTTTTACTTACGGCCTGCCTGATAACCATCGTGGCCCTTAGCTACCTTCCCGCCCTGGCGCTCGGCCCCGTGCTGGAGCGATTGCTGTTCGGAAGATAAGCCCGGTCTCGGCCACCAGGACCACAGTTGGTGATGTGAGATTCTCAATCAGGCGGCTTTCGAAGCCGTCTCCGGTGGAAGCTGTGCATGCTTGGCTGTGCCAGCATCCGACTTTGTGACACGGAAAGTGCGGTTACACTCCACGCAGTAAACCTCGCCATTGATTTCGTCTGAGGTTCTGTCGCCACCGCAGGCAGGACAGGTTGGAACTTCCAAGTATGCGCTCATGATTTATACCTCCGGTCAGGCCAGATGCCAGCATTCCAGAAGTGCGCAGAAGTGGGGTCGATGAAGTGGCGAGGTTACTACCCTTGATGACCGTTACCCGGCAAAAGGTTGCATTTTTTAGTGACGACAACATCTACAATGACCGTCTGCCCTCGAACAGCAGGAATGCTTTCACGGGGACGGATTTCTTTACCACCGATCTTCGCCTGACCCGCAACTTCAGGCTCCGCGAGCGAACCACGCTTGAGCTTCTCGCGGAGTCGTTCAACGTAACCAATCGCACCAACAAACGCGTGCAGATAAGTGATGATGGCTTCTTCAATTCCGCCGGGCAATTTGTGGCCTACTCGAACCTGGTCCAGGCGAACGGGAAGTATTATCCCGGGCAATATCAAATCAATACGACGTATCTGGATCCGACGAATGCGTACGCGCCACGGCAGATTCAAATCGCGCTAAAGCTCATTTTCTGAGCCACATACAACCATGGCCACTTTTGTGTCTGACGGCGATTCCCCGTTCGCGCGAGCCTCACTTAGCACTCTTTCCTTGACTTCCCTTAGAAACATTGGGATAACTACAGTGTCCTTTTGGGACGAGTTTGGGGGTGTTTCCTGTTTGGCGGAAGTTCGCATTCAAGAGGGTGAATCCTTAGAGAACGCTCTGCGGCGGTTTAAACGTAAGGTCCAGCAAGAGGACATTATTAAGGAAGTGAAACGTCACTCCTTCTACCTCAAGCCGGGCGAAAAGAAGCGCGTGAAAGAAGCTTTGGCGCGCAAGCGTAGCCGCAAAAAGGCTCGTAAAGAGCAGGACTAATTCAACGTTGGGCCGCCGTTCCCAGGGCGGCCCTTTTCCTGTCGTGGCAGGAAATTTTTTGTTAGCGAGATTTTTTGTTAGCAGGATTTTCATTAGTAACGACGCGCAGTCTTACCAAGTTGTAACCATGCATGGCATGGTGGGCCGAACCGGGGATGTGACCGAGCTTTGGAATTTGCGACCGGCAATAAAGAATGCTGGGTTCTCAGGCCGCTTGCAATTTAGCCTTTCGTCTTCCATGGCTCCGGATCGCGGACTGAAGGGAGCAACTCTCCATGGAATTTCAGGACAAGATTCTGAAGTGTATTGACTGCGGCGCCGACTTCGTGTTCACAGCTGGGGAACAGCTGTTTTTCCACGACAAACAATTTAAGAACGAACCCAAACGTTGCAAAACCTGCAAGGCCAAACGGGCATCTTCCGTGGGAGCCACGCCCGCCGGGAATTATCCCAAGGTCGAGACGCGAACCAATTGTTCGGGTTGCGGCAAGGAAACCACCGTGCCATTCCGGCCCACGCAAGGACGGCCAGTCTTCTGCCGGGAGTGCTTCCAGCAACGGCGCACTACCGCAGCCACTGCCTGAGCTGCCAAATTCCAGCCCTCCGACAGCGCCAGCCCTAATGTGCTGTGGACGCGTGAGGGATTTTGCGTCTCGACGGGTAGGGGCGCCAGGGTAGGGTCAAGGTCTCCGCAGTGGGGGCCCTTTCGGAAATGCTATAGCACCTTCTCGCCTGCGGCGGCCGGACTTTCTTTCTTGGGACTTGGGGCCTTCATCGCGATCGTGGCAGCGGCACGGGTCTTGTGGTCCTGGTGGGTGATCAACAACGCTTCAATCTGGCGCAGCAGTTCCGCGGTGTTCACCGGCTTCACCAGTAACGACTGCGCTCCATGGTTCCGCCATTCATTGCCCAAAGAAGGATACGCGGTCAGGATCGCGGTGGCGGGGTTGTAAGGCACTTGCCGCGCGGCTCGAATCACGTCGTAACCGGCGGTCTCGGTCTCCATCCGCATGTCGGTGATGACCATTTCGAAGACGCCGTTCTTCAGTTTGTGCTCAGCTTCCTTGGCCGACGAAGCGGTGTCCACTTCAAAATCGTTCATCTCAAGAATTGCACGCAGGGTCAGCAGGATTGCCAGTTCGTCATCAACCAACAGGATGCGGCGTTTCATCGGAAACTCCAGGAGGAAAGCCTCGTCATCGACGTGCGGCTGGTGTGATGCAGATTCCTGCCGCAGCGTTGCTGAAAATCAAACTGATCTTATTTTATCCGTCTTTATTGGTCCCGTTGCGTGTTCACACGCGTGGGACGCGCCCCGAAAAGTGACCCTATTATAATCGTTTGGTGGCAACTTATCACGTCGAGAACTTCGGATGCCGCGCGACCCAGGCCGATGGCGCCGCCATCGAGCGCCAGTTGCTGGCGCGGGGACTGGAGCGCGCCGGCGCTGCCGCCGAGGCCGAAGTCGTCGTCCTGAATACCTGCACCGTCACCGCATCGGCCGATCAGGACGCGCGTGCCGCCATCCGCCGCATCCATCGGGAGAACCCCGAGGCGCAAATCCTGGTCACCGGCTGCTACGCGCAGCGCGCGCCGGAAGAAATCTCGGCGCTGCCCGGCGTCAGTCTGGTGGTTGGAAATTCGCACAAACACGAGTTGGCCAATTATGTTTCGCCGCTCGCTGGGTGCCCTACCCATCCGCGGTTTTCGGATGCGTGGGACATCGTTCGGAACGGGAGTCCCGTTAGGAATTTTGTTCCGCTGGGGCAAATCGGCGCGTCGAATCGGGCCACCGCCGAGGGCCAGGATTCTTGTCATCACGAGGCGGCTTCAGCCGCCGAGGGATCTGCTTTTCTTACTTCTTCACCGATGGCCGCCGCCACCGTAATTGTCGGCGACATCTTCGCTCACACTGAACTGATGGCCGCACCGGTGTTCGAAGCCGGCTCCTTCGAGAAGACGCGCCCCAACCTCAAAGTTCAGGATGGCTGCAATAACCGCTGCTCGTTCTGCATCATCCCTTCGGTGCGCGGCCGCAGCCGGTCGTTGCAGTTGGACGATGTTCTCGGTGAGGTCGATGGGCTGGTCGCAAATGGCTATCGCGAGATTGTGCTGTCGGGCATCAACCTGGGGCGCTGGGGACGTGAACTGACGCCGAGGATGAATTTTGCTGCGATGCTGCGCGCGATCCTTCAGCAGACGGCGATCGAGAAGCTCCGCATCAGCTCGGTCGAGCCCATGGACTGGACCAACGAGGTGATCGAGCTGGTGGCATCGTCGCCGCGCATCGCCAAACATGCGCACGTGCCGCTGCAATCGGGCAGCGACAGAATCCTGAGAAAGATGCACCGCAAGTATCGTCCCTGGCATTACGCCGATCGCATCGAACGCATTCGCCGCGCGATGCCTGACGCCGCTATCGGCGCTGATGTGATGGTCGGCTTCCCCGGCGAAACCGGCCATGACTTCGAGCAAACGCGCGCGCTCATTGAGCGCTTGCCGTTCACTTATCTGCACGTGTTCACGTATTCATCGCGGCCGGGGACTCCGTCCGCCGAAATGACGGAGCAGGTTCCGGTGCAGGTCGCACGCGAGCGCAATCGCGTGCTGCGCGAGTTGGCAGCGCAGAAAAAGCGCGCGTTCATGCAGTCGTTTATCGGACGTGAGGTGGAAGCGATCACGCTGACGCACTTTGATGGCGAGTCCACGGAGGCGCTGACAGACAACTACCTCAAGCTGCTGGTATGCGGCGAACATAACTCAAATAAGCTGGTTCGGCTGCTGGTCACTGGAGCACGAGCGGATGCTCTCGTCGCTTCGAACGGGAACGCATAACCTATAAGAGTGTCATCCCGACCAAGGACTTTAGTCCGCGTGGAGGGACCTGCTGTTCGCCTGCACCGTTACGATGCGCGGAGAAAAAGCAGGTCCCTCGACTTCGTGAGTCTGCTCGCTGCGCGATCAGTCTCACTCCGCTCGGGATGACACCATAAAAAGAGATCGCGAGCGGTACGGCTGAAGCCGTGCCCTGACACAAAGCGCGAATTCCATCTGCGATTTGGCGCTCATATTCCTTGAGTACCGCAAGCATTTTTCCCGCAGCCCCGTGCTATACTTTTGAGATACTGCAGTTGTTGCGGAGGACTGTATCGATAAACGTTTTATCCGCACGAATGAACGCATTCGTGTCCGTGAAGTTCGCGTGATTGACGACGAAGGCAACCAGTTGGGCATCATGACCCCCTTCGATGCGCTCAAGATCGCCCGCGAGAAAACCCTCGACCTGGTAGAAGTCTCGCCCACCGCCCAACCTCCTGTTTGCCGCATCATGGATTACGGGAAATACCTGTACCAGCAGGAAAAGCGCGAGCGCGAGGCCAAAAAACATCAGCACCAGATCGTAGTCAAGGAAGTGAAGTTCCGCATCAATGTGGACGATCACGACTACGAGACCAAAAAGAACCACGTGCTGCGCTTCCTCGCCGAAGGCGACAAGGTGAAGGCCACCATCTTTTTCCGCGGACGCGAGATGACGCGCCAGAGTTTGGGACGTGGCATTCTCGATCGCTTGATTAAAGATTTGGGCGACAGCGCGATTGTGGAGTTTCGTCCGCGGCAGGAAGGCAACACGCTGCACTTGATTCTGGCGCCGCCGAAGGTGCAAGCGCCTGCGAAACCGCCGAAAGCTGAGAAGCCGCATGCGCCCAAACAGGAAAAGGCCGTGGCCTCGCAGCCCGCGCCACCGCAACAGCAACCGCAGTAGTTGACGCTTCAGCACGCAGTAACTGCCGATTGGTTTAGACCTGAGACGGCCTCAGGCTGTTCTGATTTCTCATGAGCCCTCTGTGTCGAAGCTCTGCTCTGAGTGTAGCCGACGGGTGGTGAACCATTGCTGGCGGGCGCGCACATTTATGTTGTAATGGAAAGACGTTATGCCAAAGATGAAAACCCATAGTGGAGCGGCGAAGCGCTTCAAGAAGACGGCGACTGGCAAGATCAAGCGTGGCCATTCGATGAAGCGCCACATCCTGACTTCCAAGGCGACCAAGCGCAAGCGCCAGCTCGATAAAGATGTGATGGTGGACAAGGCGGACCAGAAGCGCATTGCGCGCATGATCCCCTACGCATAATCCGCCACCAGCCGCATGGTGCGGCACCCGGCGCGCGTCACCGGACGGCGACGGGAAACAGCGTGTGAAGAGGCTATTCTGGGCCCCTCGGCCGACCCGAATGGGAAGGCGAGCGTGGTCGAAGTCCTTGCCTCCAGCCGCTTAGTAACTTGCAAAAAGGAGCAGCATGCCTCGCGTAAAACGTGGTACCAAGCGCCGCGCGCGCCGCAAAAAAATACTTGAGCGCGCCAGTGGTTATTACTTAACAAAATCGAAACTGTATCGTTCGGCGAAAGAGTCGGTCGAACGCGGCCTGAAGTTCGCCTACAGCGGACGCAAGCAGAAGAAGCGGCAGTACCGCTCCATCTGGATCGTGCGCATTGGCGCCGCCGCCAAGTTGAACGGCACCAGCTACAGCCAGTTCATCAGTGGCTTGAAGAAGGCGGGCGTCGAGTTGGATCGCAAGATCCTGGCTGATCTGGCGGTCCACGATGCCACGGGATTTACGGCGCTGTGCAAACTGGCGCAAGGCGCCTCCGCATAGCTGCCCATCCCTGAAACATTGCATTCGATTTCCCATGGGCGGCCCGCGCGGCCGCCCGTTGTGCTTGAGAGACTTTTTCACCACAGAGGCACAGAGGACACGGAGGAAGAAACAACGCAACTCTGGATTTTCGTGTCGCAGGATGAAGCTGCGCTGAATTACTTTGGGATTCTTGGTGTCCCGGAATGAAGCTTCGCTGAATTGCTTTAGACTTCGATTTTTTCGGGATTGCCCGTTTTGCTGTGGGGAATGAACCTGTCGGAACGAAGTCCCGCTTGCGGGACGAAAGAAGATAGCCCAGCGCTTCAGCGCTGGGTAAGCGATTAGTTTGATTCCGAACCCCTTTAGGGGCGGCACAAAATGAGCGCGGCTTCAGACGCGCGATAGAGACCATGTACACCGTCCCCAAACTCGAAGACTACTCGCCGGAAGCGCTGGATCGCGCGGTGGCGGATCTTTTCATCGCGCTTGAGGCCGAGAGCCGCAACCTCAGCAACGAATCCGACTGGAAGAACTTTCGCGACCGCTGGCTCGCTCGCAAGAACGGCGTTCTCACTCAAATAAATGACACCTGGCTGAAAGCCGCTCCGGGCGCGGATAAGCGCGAGGTCGGGCGTCGCGTCAACGAACTCAAGGCGCGCGTCGAGGCCGACATCGAGGAGGCGCAAGGCAAACTCCATGCTTCGACCGTCTCTGCCAAGCTCGCCTCCGACCGCCTCGACATCACCCTTCCCGGCATCCAGCGCCCTGTCGGCGTGAAGCATCCGGTGTTGCGCGTCATGGATGAGATCGTCGCTGTGTTCAAGGCGATGGGCTACTCCGTCGGCGAGGGCCCCGAGGTCGAGACCGACTACTACAACTTCGAGTCGCTCAACTTTCCGCCCAATCATCCGGCGCGCGATACGCAGGACACGCTGTTCATCGCCGGCCAGGAGAACAAGCCTGCGCGCGATCGCTTGCTGCTGCGCACGCATACCTCGCCGGTGCAGATTCGCACCATGGAACAGCAGCCACCGCCGGTGCGCATCGTGATTCCCGGCAAGGTGCACCGCAACGATCCGCTCGACGCCACCCACTCGCCGGTATTTCACCAGGTCGAAGGCCTGGCGGTCGATACCAACATTACTTTCTGCGACCTGAAGGGCACGCTCGACCACGCGATGAAGGCGCTGTTCGGCTCGTCGGTAAAGACGCGGTTCTATCCGTCGTTCTTTCCCTTCACCGAGCCCAGCGCCGACATGCAGGTGAGCTGCATCTTCTGTGGCGGCAAAGGCTGCCGGAAGTGCAAATTCAGCGGCTGGATCGAGTTGCTGGGCTGCGGCATGGTTGACCCCAACGTCTTCGACTTCGTGAAGCACAACGGCTATGATTCGTCGAAGATCTCGGGTTTCGCCTTCGGCATGGGCGTGGAACGCATCGCCATTCTGAAGTACGAGGTGGAAGAGATCCAGTTGTTCTATGAAGGCGACGTGAGGTTTTTGGAGCAGTTCGCGTGAGGATTGGCGGTTTAGCATCGCGTCACCGTCCTTATACGAGTGTCATCCCGAGCGAGGACATCAGTCCGAGTCGAGGGACTTGCTTTTTGCGTAACGGCAGGAAAAGCAGGTCCCTCCACTCGCCCGCGGCGGGCTCGGTCGGGATGACAAGACAAAATGAACGGCATTTTCGGCGCAGCTAAAGCTGTGCCCCTTCAAAACGGAGCAAATGAGAATCCTTCCTGCATGGCTGCGTGAGTTCGTCAAGGTTGCCGCTGACGATCGCCAACTCGCCGAAGACCTCACATCGGCGGGCATCGCGGTGGAGTCCGTCCAGCAGGAAAACGGGGCGACCATCTTCGAGATGGACCTGACCACCAACCGTGTGGACGCTATGAACCACTATGGCGTGGCGCGCGAGGCGTCGGCGATTTACGATGTCGAACTGAAGAAGGTTGAGCCGAAACTGCAAGGAAACCGCAGATCCTTCGACTCCGGCGGCGCAAAGGCGGCGCGCCTCCGCTCAGGATGACAAAGCAAGGATTTCCCATCATCATCGAAGACGCCTCATGGCTGTGCGCGTTACACCGCACGCATCATTCGCGGCGTGAAGATCGGGCCATCGCCGCAGGCGGTCGCCAAGCGACTCGAACTGCTCGGCTCGCGCTCCATCAACAATGCCGCCGACGCGACGAACTATGCGATAAACGAACTTGGCCATCCCACCCACGCTTTCGATCTCGACCTGCTCGAAGGCGGGACGATCATCGTCCGGCGCGCACGTGCAGGAGAAGTGCTCAAGACGCTCGACGGCGTTGACCGCAAGCTCTCGACCGACGACCTCGTCATCGCTGACGCGAAGAAGCCGGTTGCGCTGGCGGGCGTGATGGGCGGCTTCGACTCCATGATCACCGAGCGCACCAAGAACGTGCTCATCGAGTCGGCGTGGTTCGACCCGGCGACCGTCCGCAGCATGGCCAAGCGTCACCTCATGCACACCGACGCGTCGCATCGCTTCGAGCGCGGCGCTGACTGGGGCATTACGCCGCTGGCGTGCGATCGCGTAGCCGAACTGATTCTCGCCAGCGCTGGCGGCCAATTGCACGGCGAACAAATTGATACGGTCGCCCGCAAGCCGGAGCGCGCGCCCATTGCTTTGCATCGCTCAGAGGTGAAACGTATTCTCGGCATCGACCTTGATGAAGATGAGATCCAGCGCATCCTGGCTCGTCTCGGTTTTGGCGTTACGCGCAATGAAGGTGGCTTCAGCGTGCAGGTTCCCACTTGGCGGCTCGATGTCGAGCGCGAGGTTGATCTGCTGGAAGAGCTGGCGCGCATCTACGGGTACAACAAGTTTCCCAACACGCTGCCTGCGTTCACCGGCGCGGTCGTCACGCTGCCGGATGAACCGAAGAACGCCAAAGTCCGCGAGACCATGCTCGCACTCGGTTACGACGAGAGCATCTCGATCACCTTCATCTCCGAGCAGGAAGCCAAGGCTTTCGGCGGCGCCGAACCGCTGGCCATCGCCAATCCGCTGAGCGAAGAGGCGGGCTACATGCGCACCTCGCTCATCCCCGGCCTGCTGAACATGGTGGGTTACAACCTGAATCGCGGCAACGCCAACGTGCGCCTCTTCGAAGCCGGGGAAGTCTTCGAGAAGCGGGCGATGGCCACGACGAGCGCCGCCACCTGGGGTTTGTCGCCACCGGTGATGCGTTCACCAAGAGCGTCCATTCCTCGGCGCAGCCGTACACGCTCTTCCACATGAAGGGCGACGTTGAACAGCTGCTTGCCGCCTTCGAGCATCTGAAGCTGCATTTCGACGATCAGACGCCGCCGTATTTTCATCCCGGCCGCTCGGCGCGCGCGCGTCATGGACGGCGAGACGGTCGCGGTCTTCGGGCAGTTGCATCCCGACTTGGCGGCCGCGCGCAAACTCCGGCAAGATGTTTACCTGGCCGAGTTGATGCTCGACCGGCTGTACGCCATCCGCTCTGCGCGAGCCGCGTTATCAGCGAATCTCGAAATTTCCCACGGTCGAGCGCGACTTCTCCTTCATCTTCGATGACGCGGTCACCTTCGAGCGCATCCATTCAGCCGTCGAAGAGTTGGGGCTGAAGGAGTTGCAGAAGTTTGTTCCGGCAGAGATCTTCCGCGGCGAGAAGGTTGGCCCGGGCAAGTACTCGGTGCTGCTCCACGCGGAGTTCCAGTCGAACGAGCGCACGCTGCGTGACGACGAAGTGGCGCAATGGTCGGCGCAAATTGTCGCGAAACTGGAAGCGCTGGGCGGCGTGCTGCGCGCAAAGCAGTAAGGAGTGCAATTACCGAACCGACTCCCGCGCCAAACCTGCTGCGAGAGCCCAAATCAAGCACGAATTGTCGAGCTTGCACCCACAACGTTGCACAATCAGGTTCGCCGGCTACAAATGGCATCGCAACTGCGGTTTCCACAGCTTTACGCACAGATTTCTGCGGTATACTTCGGGCGCGACATCAAATTTTTTCGAGGTCTGGTCTTCATATGCCCGCGAACGCAATCGAAGTAGCACCCGCTTCCTCTAATGCCGATTTCAAGTCTTTGGAAGAAAAAATTCTGCGCACCATCGAGCTGTTGAAGTCGGCGCGCGAAGCCAAGGCGGCCGCCGAGCGCGATGCATCGCGCTTGCGCCAGCAGTTGAATGAGCGCGAAGAGGAGCTTGACACCATGCGCAAGGAAATGGTCCCGCTGCGCCGGGAGCGCGAAGAGATACGTACCCGAGTCGAAAAGATGCTCGACCAAATTGAGTCTTTGAGCGCAGAAGAGTAACGCAGGGACTAGGGAATTAGGCGTTAGGGACTAGTTTGTATTTTCGATTTTCTAACCCCTAACCTCTAACCCTTAGTCACTAAGCAGGAGGCGGCCTTTGAGTCAGTCTAACGGCAATGGAAACGGAGCGGGCAGTGTCCGTGTGGAAATTTACGACCAGACTTATCATCTCCGGGGCTCGGACCCGGAGTACATTGGCGAGCTGGCCGATTATGTGGACGGCAAGATGCGACTGATCTCGAAGCAGGCGGCAACGGTTGATTCCTTACGCGTCGCCGTGCTGGCCGCGCTGAATATCGCCGATGAGTTCCACATGCTGAAGCGGAAGTACGATTCCATCGCCACTGACTACAACGAGCGTGCCGAGCAACTGGCGACCGCGCTGGATGACGTTTTGACGGAGCCGCGGCGAGCGGGATAGCGACGCATTACACCGTAGCCCCCCAATGTGGGATGACCCTCGACTCGGTGGGATTTTGGCCAGACTGCCCCTATCGTCATTGTGACACATTCTTTTTGCACGTTATTCGCCAACTATTTACCGCCCAGCCCTTGTCATCCCTTCAAGTTTTCCATAGCATCTGACCATAAAGCCGGCCTGCAAAGTTGGTGTTGGTGGCAACCGTTTTTTGAACCAATGCTCAATGAACAGGGGACTCTACTCGTTTTGGCTCGGTGTGCGACGTTCCGCCATGCGGAAATGCCTAAAGAGCTGCGGAGGGTTCCCACCGTATAGGACGGGTTCATTGACGGCCCACTGAACACGGCCCCGCGGGTCGGTTTTGTTTTCGCTCTTCGCTCTTCGCTCTTCGCCGTCAGCTGCTCAACAGGTTGTCTCGCTATCGGCTCGCGGATTAGCCGAGCGCGCTGTTACCATTTGGCGGGGATAATCCGCGGAGCTTTCGAGTTGGCGAGCGAAAGAATGAACTGGCGACGAGCGAATCGCGAATAGCGAGAAGCGAAAAGCGGCCCTTTGCATCTAAAATAGAGCTGTGTTTCCCCGCTTATTTCACATTGGCAATTTTGGTCTGCCGACTTACGGGCTGATGGCGGCCATGGGGCTCATCTTTGGGCTCATGCTCATCGTCAAGCTCGGTCGCGAGCAAGGCCTCGATCCCGACAAGCTCTGGAACCTGGGCATCATTGCCATCCTGTCCGGGATTGTAGGGGCGAAGCTGCTCTACCTCGTCACCGATTCCGACGCACGGCAGCATATTTTTTCGCTCGAAACCTTGCAGGCGGGAGGCGTGTGGTCGGGCGGCTTTGTTCTCGCGCTGATCATGTGCATCTGGTACATGCGGCGCAACAATCTGCCAGTGCTGCGGACGTGCGACGTGTTTGCGCCGGGGCTGGCGCTGGGACACGCGTTCGGGCGCGTTGGCTGCTTCGCCGCCGGTTGTTGCTACGGAAAGCCGACGCATGTTCCCTGGGCTGTGACCTTCCACAATCCTCTGGCCGAGGAAATCGTGGGGACGCCGCTCAACGTGCCGCTGCATCCCACGCAGCTTTACGAGATGATTTTGGAGCTGTGCAACTGCCTTTTCCTGGTGTGGCTCATCCGGCGAAAGAAGTTTGAAGGCGAAATCATCGGCACCTACATGATTATTTATGGCGTGGGGCGCTACTTCATCGAGTTCTTCCGCGGCGATCCCGGGCGCGGCCAGGTTCTGGGATTCATGTCAGGGACGCAAGCCATCGCGTTATGCCTGGTGATCGGCGGCGGCCTGCTGTGGATGCGGCGGGCCACGCTGGCTCCGCCGGTGCCACTCAAAGCGGCAAGATAGTTTCGAGTTTGAAAACCAGTTTCAAGTTTCCAGTTTCGAGTTTCAAGTTTCAAAACTGGGTCCGGCAAATGATAGGCCCTTCCGAACGCCCTCAAGACGGACGCTGGACGTCTGTTCTTGACGAACTTCCGCTTGTTCCGCAAACTTGAAACTTGAAACTTGAAACTCGAAACTCGTTTCCTATAACCATCTCCGTTCCGGCCGATGCAGCGGGCCAGCGGCTCGATCAATTTCTTACGGCGCATATCCCGGATATCAGCCGGGCGCGCGTGCAGCAGTTATTGGCGGAAGAGAAAGCTCTGGTCAATGGCAGCATCGCCAAGCCGTCGCTCCGGCTGCGTGGTGGCGAGCAAATCACCATCCTCGGCGATCCTGAGCCGCCACCGTTGCGCGCCATTGCAGAAGACATTCCTCTCGACATCGTTTACGAAGATGACGACCTGGCGGTCATCAACAAGCCGGCAGGGATGATGGTGCACGCTGGAGCGGGTGCCACCGACAGCGAACGCAACCGTGGAACGCTGGTCAATGCCCTGCTGCATCGCTTTGGGAAACTGTCGGACGTTGGCGGCGAATTGCGTCCGGGGATTGTGCACCGCCTCGACAAAGAAACCAGCGGGCTGATCATCGTCGCCAAAAACGACGTAACGCATCGCAAGCTGGGCCAGCAATTTTCCGGACGCGAGGTGAAGAAGCGTTACGTGGCCCTGGTGCACGGCTGGCCTGCGAAAGAACGTGGCACCATCAATGCAGAGATCAGCCGCGATGTAGTGCGCCGCGTTCGCATGACCACCCGGGGCAGCCGGGGCCGCGCGGCGATTACTCATTATGAAGTTCGTGAGCGGATCGATTCGCCCTTTGGCAAGTTCGCGCTGGTGGACGTGCGTATCGAAACCGGTCGCACTCACCAGATTCGCGTGCACATGTCGTCGATTGGCCATCCCGTAGTTGGCGACTCGCTCTACCGCGCGCCCAAAGAACTGCGCCGAGCAACGGCCCTGCGAAAGACCGCAACCAAGGCTGCCTCCAGAGCGGCACGCCCGGCTGAAGCCGCACCGGCGGCGCCTAGCGTACTCACTCTCGATCGCAACTTCCTGCATGCCGCGGCGGTGGAGTTCACCCATCCCCGAAGCGGGAAGGCGCTTACCTTCAGCGCGCCATTGCCCCGGGAATTGACGCTGTTGCTGGAACAGCTTCGATAAATCGTTTTTCACGCGCTGCTATGCAGCCGATCCCGGAAATACTGCTTTCCAGCTCTCCGGCAACGCCGCAACTTGCAGAGCGCGCCGCGCCGAATTCACCTCATCGTCACCGTATCTTTTTTCGATGTACAGACGCGTGATCTCGGGGACTGCGACGCCATTCGAATCTCGGGCAATCACTTTGATCTCGTCACCGGCGCCAACCTCGCCCTCGCGGGTGACGGCAAAATAAAATCCAGTTCGTCCGCTGGCAAGGAATCGTTTCACCATATCGTCCGACTGAAATCTCAGAGCAAGCTTGTAGCAAGGAAGCCGCGGCTGCGTCACCATCACTTCGGCTGAACCGACCGAGAACCTGTCGCCTATGTGGACTGCGTCTTCCAGCAAGCCTTCGCTGGTAAAGTTCTCGCCGAAGATGGCCGTCGGCAACTCATGCCCCGGCAATTCCCTTCTCCAATAGTCGTAATGTTCGCCGGGATAGCAGTAAACAGCTTTATACTCTCCGCCGTGCACGGTGAGATCTGCCTGGCGGTCGCCGTCTACGTTGAGCTTGCGCAATGCGACACGGCCTGCGACCGGTTGCTTGAAGATTCCGGTGGTCACGTCCCTGCCGTGCCACGTCACCTCTCGCGGCGACCCTGTGCTTACCGAAATCAGCCTCATCTGCGCTCGTCCTTTTTATTCCTGGTCTGGGTTCTCGCTGGGTGCCCCACCCAAGCTGGTCTTGCTTGGGTGGGGTTATTCGCCGGGTGGCCCATTCTTTCGCCGCCCTTGGCGAAAGGGTTGGAGAAAACACTTACGCCGCCTTCGAGCTCTGCTTAGCTTTGGCGAAAAACTCCAGCAAGTCAGCGTTGATTTGTTCTGCGTTAGTTGTGGGCATGCCATGCGGGAAGCCGGGATAAACTTTCAGCGTCGCGTTCTTCAGTATCTTCGCGGACAGCGGACCCGCGGCGGCAATCGGCACAATCTGATCATCATCACCATGCATCACCAGAACGGGGATGTCGATCTTCTTCAGGTCTTCCGTGAAGTCGGTCTCCGAGAACGCCTTGATGCAGTCGTAGTGAGGCTTGATGCCGCCCATCATGCCCTGCAACCACCAGTGCTGGCGGATGCCCTCGGAAATCTTCGCGCCGGGGCGGTTGTAGCCGTAGAACGGAAGCGTGATGTCCCAGTAGAACTGCGCCCGGTTGGCGGCCATTGCTGTCCGCAGCGCATCGAAGGCCGCGATGGGCTGGCCGGTCGGGTTCTTCTCGGTCTTGAGCATAAGCGGAGGCACCGCGCTGATCAGCACCGCCTTAGAGACGCGCTTGCTGCCATGCCGGCCGAGATAGCGCGCCACCTCGCCACCGCCGGTGGAATGTCCGACCATGATGGCGTTCTTCAGATCGAGCGCTTCGAACAGCGCCGCCAGATCGTCGGCGTAGGTATCCATGTCATTGCCGTCCCATGTCTGGCTGGAGCGCCCATGCCCGCGGCGGTCGTGCGCGATGACGCGATAGCCACGCTGCCCGAAGTACAGCATCTGTCCGTCCCAGTCGTCGGCCGTCAGCGGCCAGCCGTGCGAGAAAACGATGGGCTGACCGGTTCCCCAATCTTTGTAGAAAATCTTGGTGCCATCTTTCACGGTAATTGTGCCCATACAATGAACTCCTTTTTTTCGGTTGTTTATATGTTGTAAAAAATGTTGAAGGGTGTTGAAGAAAGAAGCGTCAACACAGAATGTTTATCGTGGGCCGGTTGACGTCGAGGGGGCAGATTCTCCTCGACGCTTGCTTGGATTCAGCCCAATCAAAGCGCGATTCGGAAATCTTTGCGCGAATGCGAACCAGCAACTCGACAAAGCTTCGGGGTGCCCCATCCTTCTCGCTTGTCGTTGGCGAGAGGGTGGGCAGCTGAACCTCAGAGAAACTTCTGCAAGGCTTCGGTTGTTTCCTTGGGATGCTCTTCAAGCACCCAATGTCCCGTGTTCTTCAGGACCACAACGGTCACGTCGGTCGCAACCAGCTTGCCCTGTCGCCCTAGCGGTTCTCCCAATGACTTGTCGCCTCCGATGGTCAGCAGCGGCATGGTCAGCTTGGTCTGAGAGAGTTGCGCGAAATCTTTGGCGGCCTGCTGGAACGAAACAAAGTAGGCCCATCCCGCGTGCATGCGCCCCGGCCGCGAGTAAGCCACCGTGTAAGCTTTGCGGTCGGCTTCTGGAATGGAATGGGTTTTGTCGGCGGCAAAGTCATTCCAAAAATAGTCGAAGTAGATGCGCTCGCGGCCTCGGACCAGGGCTTCAGGGGTAGGCCCGTTGAAACGGAAATGCCAAATACTGGGATTGTTGTAGATAGGCTCCCACCCTTGCACGCCGGGAAGGAAAGCATCCATCAGGACGAGTTTCGTCACCTCCGAGGGAAACTGTGCAGCGTAGGCGTAGGCGACCATGAGGCCGATGTCGTGCCCCACGACCTCGGCTCTCTGCACGCCCAACGACTTGGCGAGATCGTGAATGCGGATGGCGGCACTTTTCATGTCAAGACCGTCGGTTGGGATGTCCGAATCTCCAATGCCGGGCAGGTCTGGCGCGATTACCGTGAAGCGCTCGGCCAGAGCAGGGATGATTGGCTTCCACATCAGCGACGTCTCAGCATAGCCGTGCAACAGGATGAGGGGCGTACCATGGCCGGCGGTCAGGTAATGCAAATTCACGCCATTGATTTCCGCCGTGCGCGAGGCGATGATCGCCGGTGATTGTGCGTAAGCGGTTGCGACAAATCCGATGGAAAGAACGAACAGACTCAGCACCAGCAGGGATGGAACGCGCTTCATGATTGACTCCTCGATACAAAGTTAATTCCGACGATTACGTCGCACGATTACGGAACACGGCTGAGGCGCCGAGGCGACATACACGCTCTCGCGCCGTAAGTCAGATTCGCCGGAATCGGGTTAGGATTCGACAGTCTTGCGCAGACGTCACCCTCGGAATGCGGTCTGCGATACTACAATCCATCATGGTCAGGCGGACCGTCGACTTGCAGGCGAGCCTGGATCCCATAGGCGGTAGGAGACATTGGCTCCAGTTAAACGCGCGCGTATGCGGCGAATTGGACCTCGAGCCCGGCAACCAAGTGCGGGTTGCGCTGCTGGTGCCGGAGAAACCGCCGAGACTCCCAATACCCGCTGATCTTGAATCGGCCCTTCGCGAGGCCGATTTGCAAGAATCGTTCGCCGCGTTTCCGGTGGGCAAGCAAAACCATGTCACGCCGTGGATTGAAAAATTCGCCCGGCGCAGACCCGCCAGAAGCGCGTCGCGACCGCGGCCCAAGTGGCGTTCCGCGCCCGCGAAAAAGCCTGCGACAGAGAAAAAAGGTAATCCCGTAAAGGGTACGTTTGCATCTCGTCTTCCAGAGGAATCCAGTGATGGAATGGGAACGCTTGATCCGGTTCGTGCTCCTGGGCAGCGCGGACTTCGAACCATACGCGATTTTGCTGGTGAGGGTTGCGCTTGGACTCTTCTTCGCCATCTCCGGCGGAAACAAGTTGTTCATTCCTCGCCGCACGGAAGTCATGTACCAGACGCTGGTCGAGGGCAAGGTGCCGTTCCCGCGGCTGATGACTTACTTTGTGTCGGGCGTCGAGTTCCTCGGCGGTTGCGTGCTGGCGGTGGGACTTCTTTCCAACCTGGCCTGCATTGCCTTGCTGATCGATATGCTGGTGGCCATCCTGACCGCGAAGCTTCCTGCCATGCGTAAGGGGCTTTCGCCGCTCAACTGGCTGGGCGATTTCCTGTACCTGCCGGAGGTCCTGTACGTGCTCTTCTTCGTCTGGCTGATCTGCTCGGGCCCTGGAAGATTCAGCGTTGACTACTGGATCGCCACTCGATTGTCGGGATGAGCCGGCCCGCTGTAAAAGCCAGCGCCCGGTGAATTCGCGCAGAATCCATCCGGGCACGGCGCATCATCTCCTCTCGTCCCTCTCGCCGATTTAAGGGCGTTTCAATGTCCGGTGGAGTCCCCACGCCGGCTCGCCTCGAACAGGAACCAGGTGCGTCGCTCGGTTTCGTCAATCCAAACCTCGATGAGGCTGGTGGTGGCGACGTCCTCATGTTCTTCGCAGACGCCATGGGCCTCGCGCAGACGCGCCGTCAGCGCCTGATTGTCCTCGCGCAGCTCAGCCAGCATGTCCTCCGGCTCGACATACTCGGCATCGTTGTCCAACACGCGCTGTTTCCGGGCAATGTCGCCGATCGACCGCAGCGTAGTTCCTCCCACCTTGCGCACGCGCTCGGCAATGGGATCGGTCATGGCGAAGATCTGGTCGGCATGCTCGTCGAGCAGCAGGTGGTAGTCGCGGAAGTGCGGCCCGCTCATGTGCCAGTGGAAATTTTTGGTCTTCAGATAAAGCGCGAAGACGTCCGCCAGGATGGCGTTCATCGCTCCCGCGATATCTTTCGTCGCCTGCCTTTTCAGGTCCGTGGGAGTGCTCAAGGACGCCAGTAGCAGGCGTTCGTCATCTTGTATTCCTGCGGTGGATTTTTTCATGTATTCCTCCTTGCTGATTTGATTGCCTAACTTCTTCGGCTTTCGCGTTCCTAAAGGAAGATGTCGGAGCGTTTGCGGCGGTCGCAGATATTGGTGAGCGTCGCTCGGCTTTTCCCGCCGATCTACAGCGTCCCTCGCGCCCTGTCGTCGCCTCACCGTTCCTTTTTCTACCGCGGATGCGCTGCAGCTTCTTCGATCACGCCTGCCACTTCCTTCGGCCGGGAGACGTAGACTGCGTGGCTGGCGCCCTTAAGCTCGAGCACATGGCTGTGGGCCCGCGTGGCATACCACCGTTCGAGGTCGGGGTTAATTGCCCTGTCTTTTTCCGGAACTACCATCCAGCTCGGTTTGTTTCTCCATGCCGCCGTGGTGATGACTGCTTGGAAATTCTTGCCGAAATTGAACACCTGTGATCGCGCCATGAAAGCGGCCTGCTCGGCCGGCACATCGGCTGCGAAGTACTCATGAAACTGCTCGGGATCAAGGTAGGTAAAACCGTCGGGCGTGGTCTTAAGCGTAGTGGATTTGCTGAGGTCACTGGGATAGCGCGCTCCGTCCGCAGCCTCGTTCTCTCCAACATCCGGCATGTGGGCAGCGACGTAAACCAGAGCGGCCACCGATGGGTCTGTCCCCGCTTCGGTAATCACCGATCCTCCATAGCTGTGCCCGGCAAGAATGCACGGTCCATCTTGTAAAGCAATGACTCGCTTGGTTGCCGCCACGTCGTCTTTGAATGACGTCTCCGGCTCTTGCACGATGCTGACTCTGTAGCCATCCTTCACAAGAATGTCGTAAACGCCCTTCCAGCCCGAGCCATCCGCCCAGGCGCCGTGTACCAGAACAATATTCCGAACGCGGGCCTTTTCACTGTTCTGTCCTGAGAGCGCGCAACCGGTCAGCAGCAAGAACGCGATGCAGAAGCACGGGAACATTCCTCACCCCGCACAGGCTTTCTTGAATTACTCACTTTGTCTCTCCTTTGCACATTTAATTCCCTACCAGTGCCGTGCCGGTCAAAAACCGTCAACATCGACGATAGCTTCGTAATCCAAACTGAGCAGCAAGCGTTCGAAGCGGATTAAACCGTCCGGCGGCTACCAGCGGCCAGCGTGGGCGCCACCATCCACGTGAATTACCTCGCCGGTCACCTGACTTGCCTGGGCCAGATAGAGAACGGCGTCAACAATATCTTTCACTTCCGCAATTTTCCCCATGGGCTGCCTCGCCTCAAGAGATTCCTTCGGACCATCCTTGTGCAAGGATGTGTTGACGACGCCAGGAGCTACGGCGTTGAAGCGGATACCATCTTTTGCGTACTCGATGGCGAGACTCCGGGTCACAGTATTCAAGCCCCCTTTCGTCATCATCGAAACCGAGGCATTGATGCCGGCGACCGGCTGGTCCGCAAGCGATGCGGTGATGGTCACAACGTTTCCTGATTTTTGTTTCAGCATCTGCTTCACCGTGAACTGGGTCATGTAAAGGAACCCCAGCAGGTTGGTCGAGACCAGGGCATTGAAGTCGTCGGTCGTAAAGTCGATGAACGGCTTGGTGCGGTAGATTCCGGCGGTATTCACCAGAACATCGATAGTTCCGAAGTGCTTGATCGCTGCGTCGCAAACCCTGGCAGCGGTCTCCTGCTTCCCGATATCGCCATCGACGAGAACCAGCCAGGGTGAGGCAGTCAACGAATGACTGCCATTAAGAGAGGTTGCGACGACGTCATAACCCTGCTTCAGGAAGGCCTCGACCAAGCCGGTACCTATACCCCCCGATGCTCCCGTGATGATCGCTGTTTTCTTGTCTGCCATACATACCTGCTCGGTACCCTGTTCAAGCAGAGTTCGGGCATAGGTTGGCCGTATGAATCAGACGGAGTGACGTCTCGGGTCTCCTTACTTCATGGCCGACGACATCGGCTACTTCCCGCCCGCCGCTGCTTCGCCCGAGGCCTTCGCCATCAAACGCATGTGGAGCATGATGTTCAGATGGTTTCCGACGACGGCATTGAAATTCGCGGGCGTGCCGGAATAGTCCTCTCCGACGGTGCCCAGTGATGGGGGCAGACCGGCAGCTTCCATAAACATTCCCGTGCAGCGGAAGCCGCGATAATCTTCACTCACTCCGGCCGGGGCTTCACATTTCTCATCTTCCACCACGGGCGGCCAGTAGGTAGCGACCACAGCCTTGACCAACGTGGGGAAATTCTCGCGGGACAGGTTGTACGTGGTCGACGCCAGGATCTCGCCGTCTTTCTGCTCCTTCCCATCGGCGGGCGGGAAGTCGAGAGTGAAAGTGGCTTCGCGCGCCACGCGGTGGATCATTGGCGGGCCGTAAACCGGTCCGGAATAGGCCTCGCTCGGCGTCGCATCCACGTTGCGGTCCACCCGCGTTACCGCCAGTTCCCCGGTAGCTTGCAGCTTGCCGTCAGCGGTCCGCTGCACGCTCTTGGAATGGAAACACACCAGCGTGTTGTTGGCTTGGTTTGACAGCCATTCGGTCAAGAATTTTCCATCTTCAGCAATGATGGGCGACATGGCGGTCGAGGGATAGAACGCGAAAACAATATTGGACTTGCTGGGATCGGCGTCGTCGATTTTCATGTGGCCGTTCACCCTTCCAAAACCAAGCGTAAAGTCTGTTTTCGTTTTCCCGTAATCCGTCGTCCCATCGGTGATAAGTTGCGCAGCCGAATGGCGGCTGTCCACCTGCCAGGATCCGGCCGTGGAAGCGGGTTTCGGAGAAAAGCCGAGACCCAGAACAGCCAGGGCAAGAATTACAGCCGCTGCGAGTACCGCTATCTTCTTAAGCATTGTGTTTCCTCCTGAGCGATTTGCTTCATTTGGATTTAATCAGGCCAACGATGTTCGCCGCGTTTGCGTTTCCAAAAACATTTCCTCAATCTCGGCAAAAGAGGTTGTTCCGCGGTTTTCAGGGGTTGTTGATGTACAAACTGCGATCAACGTTACAAAATGGTTTTGTCTCAGGCTGCGGCTTCAGACCTGCAGCTTCGCCCCACTAATTTCTCACCCCAAGGCTCAGACGAAAGCGGGAGCAAATCAATCCGCCGGAATCGGTAGGCACGGCTAGTTCCTTTGATGTATAGGCTATAGGCCAAGTGGCCCGCCCTCGCCGAAATCCTAGAACAGACACCCAGACTGCTATGGCTAAATCCGGCGAAAAGAGTATATACTTTCGCGACATTTGTCAGAGGCGATGACAAGGTTTAACCGTCTGCCGCTGACCGGCCTCTTCGATAATGCCAATCTAAGGATGTCCTGATGTCAACCGCGCCTGCCGCACAGCCGTCCAGCTCCTGGCTGCGGCCAAAGTACCTGCTGTTTGCCTTCATCGGCCTGATGATGGTTTACGTTCTGCGCCACAATGAAAGTTTTCTTGTTAATCGGGCCGACCCGGTGTGGCAGCACTATGAGCCGTTCAAATGGTGGCTGTTGCCGCATGGTCTGGCGGGAGCGTGCGCGCTGCTGCTCGGGCCCATGCAGTTTTCCGACCGGCTACGCCAGCGCTACACCAAGCTGCATCGCGTGGCGGGGAGAGTTTATGTGATAGCCGCGTTGATACTCGCGCCCCTTGGCGCCTACATCCAGTACTTCAACGAACGGATTAACGCGCCGCGGTCGTTCACCATTGCAGCAGGAGTGGACGCAGCATTGTTGATGATCACCACCGGCGTGGCATTTATCCTGATCCGCCAGGGCAAAGTTCAGCAGCACCGCCAATGGATGACCCGCAGCTTCGCCGTCGCGCTGGTGTTTATCGAAGTGCGGGTGATCGGGGGTATTACCGGATGGGACCAGACTCTCGCCGGCACGGAAACCATTGTCTGGGCTTGCGTCGCCTTCGCAGTTCTCGAGGCTGACTTAATTCTGCAGTGGCAGGAGCTTAGACGCTCCCGTCCTGTGGCAGCCAAGGCCAGGGTAGCTGCCGGGGCGGCCGCGAGCTAGCGACTATCACTGAATTGTCATCGCGAGGAGCTTGATCCCCAAGGGACTGCTGTTTCCCCTCCGCCGCTCCAGGTACAAGCAAAAGCAGATTCCTCGCTTCGCTCGTAATGACAATTCCTCACGGGACAGCTACCACAACCCACGAATGAGCGGCTACTATTTCGCGCTCCCTACGGATGGCTCTCCAGTTGCCAATTGCACGTACCGTTCGTCGGCTGGGTGGGCAGCGGCGGCACGGTCAACATCTGCGGCGAATTGAAATCAAACGGACCATTGGTCGGGTCGGTCAGGTCGGCAGAGGTGGCGTCGCGATGGGTCAGAGGCGCCAGGCTGAACCTGGTTTCAATCAGCTTCAGGATGCTGGTGAAGTCGGTCGGCTGGTGCCAGACGGTGTGCGGCTTCGAGTACGGAGACACCACAATTACCGGCAAGCGGAAGCCGGTCACATTGAACAGTCCGCGGATGTAGAACTGCGGCTCAAGGCTTGACGGAGGCCGATCATCCGGCGGAGTAACCAGGACGGGGCCCTGCTGATCGTAGGTGGCGCCACCCTCATCGAACGTCAGGATGAATGCCGAGTCGGGCCACGCGGTGCTGGTCAGCAGCGCGTTCATAATCTGCTGCACCCGCGCCGAACCCTTCTGAATATTGTTGCCCGTATGCTCGTCAAATCCGGTAGCGCTGGCGCGCTCAATGAAGACCACTTGCGGCAGTTGGGAGTCGGCGCCCGGGCTGGCCAGAATGTTGTACCACTCCTGGATGTTGCGCACGTTGGCCTGAATCTGTTGATTGTTCCAGTCCGCCCACTGCGACAGGAACACGCTGTTGTCCTGGTAATAATAGCGCCAGGAGATACCGGCATTCTGCAGCACACGGAACAGCGTCGGCCTCGTCCACACCTGGTCGTTCGATGCCGGGGTAAAGATGGCGCCGAAGGAGGTGCCGGCGAACAGGTACATGCGATTGTTAGGGGTGTTGGCGGGAAGCGGCGAATACCAGGTATCACTGGTGTTAAACTGCGTTGCCAGTTCGTAGTAAAACGGCAAGTCGGTCCAATCGTAATATCCCAAGGGGCGGGTGTCGGTTGAATCGTATTGACTGCTGGGGACGGTGGTCAGGAATTTGTCCATCAGGTACTGCGAGCTGCTGGTCAAATGCATCCAGTCGCTGCCCACCAGGTCCATGTCATCGTGGCTCTCATTCCACATGGGGTTCAGCCCCTCGGTACATTCCGTGCGCGCGTGGAATGGGCCGAAGCTTTGCCCTTGAGGATTTTTGATGGTATAACCCGGCGGCAGATTGTGCAGGTCATTCACATCGCTCATCTGTGCCCCGGGAATATGGTCGATATTGACGCGATAGTAGGCCAGGTTTCCGAAGTAGTTATCGAAGGCCCGGTTCTCTTGCAGCATGTAAGTAATATGGTTCAGGTTCTGCACACTGCCGGTGCTGACAATCACTTTGGCCGGCGCCGCTAGATGATCGCCAAAGCGGTCAGTGGCCGTACAGGTGTAAGTCGTAGTTTGCGTCGGACGGACGGTCACACTACCGCGCGCCGCCGGCGCCACCATTCCAACGCCCTGGTTGATTTCAACCGACGCGGCATTGCTTGCGTTCCAGCTAATCGTGACCGGCGCGCCGGACGATGGGACGCCGGGACTGGCCTGGCAAGCCAGCGACATTCCGCCGCTCACGTTGACCGCTACCGGTAGTGAGTAGGCCTGCCCTTGGTGCGGACCGGTAGCCCCCACCATGAAGGTTCGGTTGCTGCCCAGCGGTCCCGTCAGGTAGCTGCCGGTGCAGGTTGTGCCGCTGCAAGAGTCGGGAGTGAGCGCCACCGTGGCGTTCTCTGGCATGGTCGTCAGAAAAAACGAGCTGCCGTTATTGGGGCCGGTGAAGTTCAGGGTTACCGCTTGCCCGGCGTTAATTTGCTGGGTCGATGCCGTAAGCGTAACCGGAACGATGGTCAGGGACGCAACCACGGGCTGCGTCGCATTGGTGCCCGACGCTACTCCCTGGAACTTTGTGCTCGCATCCGGTGCGACCTGCATGAAGTGTGAGGCGCTGAGCGGCAGCGAGGTTTGGTATTCGTCGAGCAAGCTGGGGGTGATCGAGAAGGCCGTGGCGTTCTTCACCTGCCAGTTGAACTCTACAAATTGTCCGGGCGCAGAGATTGTGGGAACAACATTGAACTGCACGGAAGTCTGACCAGGGGTGTCGCCAGCGCCGGGCTGAGCACCGTCCGTAACCGCAGCAGCATTTAGCGAAAACAAACTAAGCAACGTGGCAGTGAACAGAATCTTGTTGAGCCCCAACATAAGCATCGGCCTCCAAGCACCATCGAACTAGCACTTGTGCGATGCAACAATCGGAGCTGAGGTTTTCTGGGTAGCGGGTGCCCCATCCTAGCCCTCTTTTGGCTAGGGTGGGGATTTTGCTTTTGACTGACAACTGACTACTGACAACTGTTCTACGGCGCGAAGTAGCTGGAAATATCCATCAGCAGGTCGGTAATGCCGTTGGCGGCATAGGCGTCAATCTTCCCCTGCGTGCTTGCGGGTACGATCGCCATGTTCGACGTGATCGAGCCATCCGGTGCGTTCAGCGTGGAGACCACCGGCTGCGGTTGACCGTCCGGCCACAGTGCCAGGTAGCCCAGCGACCCCTGCGGCACCACCGTCGCATTGAACACATACGCCTGCGCCGAACTCGGTGGCTCGCACACGCTGTTCAACACATCGATCACAAGCTTGCCACCGAATGCGCCGCCCTCATGGCGCGTGTCGAGCACTCGGCATGGGGTCAGCACGTACAGCGATAGTCCGCCTGTTCCCACCGGCGCAAAGTAGCCGTTGACGTCAATCGCCAGGTCAGTATCGTCCGTCGCAAACACCGTGATGCCGCCGCTCGTACCGGCAGGCACAATCGCCGCGTTCGCCACGATCGTCCCTTTGGTATCGTTCAGCGTCGAAACCAATGGCTGGGGTCTGACCTTCCGGCCACACCGACAGGAATCCCAGACTTCTGGTTCGGGGGATGGCGGTGAAGTTAAACGAATAGGCTTGCGCGCTGTTGGATATTCCGCAGGTGCTCTCCAGCACGGGGAAGCTGCGTTGCTGCCCGTGCGTCAGATACGGACCGCCCAGATCCCCGTTGGCATTGCGCGTGTCCACTACGCGGCACGGCGTCAGCGGATAAAACTGGAACGTCTGCGAGCCGGGCGCGGTGAAGTAGCCATCGATGTCCAGTACGACGTCCGCCGTATTGGTCACATAAACGCTGACCGCACTGTTGCCGGAGGGCACGATCGCCGCCGTGGCTTTCACGCGCCCGTCCGGCGAGTTCATGGTCGACACGAGAGGCTGATTTTCACCTTCAGGCCAGATCGTGAGGTACCCCAGCGACCCATGCGGCACCACAGTAACGTTAAGCGAGTAAGCAGCCGCGCTCCGGGGAATGCCGCACCCGCCGAGTTGGGTGATTGTGAAGTTGCGCGACGTGCCGCCTTGAATCGAGCCTCCGGTCTTGCGCGTATCGACCAGACGGCAGGGAGTCACGGGAAACAGTTGCAGCGGCCCTGTCACCTGGAACTCGATGTTGCTGTTCAAGGTGCCGGCGGGAGTCGTAACCTGCACGGTCCCCGTGGTTGCACCCGCAGGTACGGTGGTGGTGATCTCGGTACCAGTATTCGAGATGATCGTCGCCGGCGTGCCGTTGAAGGTAACGCTCGTCGCGCCGGTCAAATTCGTCCCAAAAATGGTGACCGGCGTTCCCACTCCTCCCGATCCAGGCTGTACTCTCAGGAACGGGCCGAGCCCCACCGATAACTTGAAGACGGTGCCGCAGAAACCGCCGTTACAGCCGACGCCGCCCATGGAGGTTGTCCCGTAGAGGTTTCCATCGGTGGCTTGCAGCAGAGTACCGTAAGGAGCGGAGCCGTCGTCACAGTGCGATAAAGCGCAGAAACTGTAGAGCGTAGCCAGCCCGCCGTTGGGGGTCATTCGGAAGATGGTCCCGCCAAGAAAGTGGGCGCCGGCTGACGGCGTCGTACCGTAGAAATTTCCGTCGGTGGCTTGTATAAGCCCGCCGATCGGGTTGGCGCCGTCATTAGGGTAACCGACGAATTTGTGCAGTGTGGTCAACGCCCCGCTCGGGGTGATCCGGAATATCGTGCCGTTCCCGATCGTTGCCGTACCGCCCCAGTGTGTTGTGCCGTAGAAGTTCCCATCGGCAGCCTGCACCAGCCCGGATTGAGGCCCGTATCCGTCGGTGCAGTTGGGTTGCGAGCAAAATTCGTACAGCGTGGTCAGCGTGCCGCTGGGCGTGATCTTGAAAACCGTACCGCAGCCGATGCCACTGTTCTCAATACAGCTGTTGTTGTTCCCGGTGCCTCCAAACTGTGTTGTCCCGTAGAAGTTGCCATCGGCGCCTTGCGTTAGCCCTGAATATGGACTCGCGCCGTCCATGCCAGCGAAGGCGTGCAGTACGGTCAGCGTGCCGCCGGTGGTGAGCATGAAGACCACGCCGCAGCCGGGACCACCGCTTCCCGAACAACTGTCATTGCCTCCGTCCTGGGTTACGCCGTAGAGGTTCCCGTCGGTGCCTTGCACCAATCCGGCTAAAGGAATCGAGCCCTCGGGGCATCCCTGCCCCTGAAAGCAGAAACTGTAAACCTGGCTCACCATCCCACTGGGAGTCATCTTGAAGACATTGCCGAGTGTCAGGCTCCCGCCGGTTGCCGTTGTCCCATAGAAGTTGCCGTCGTTGGCGAGCACGAGCGGCGCGTACGGATTCAAGCCGTCAGAAATATCGAAGCTGTGCAACGGGGTGAGCGTTCCACTGGCGCTGATGTTGAAGGCCGTTCCAACGCCACCGGTCCCGCCGCCACTCGCTGTCCCGTAGAAGTTGCCGTCGGCGCCTTGCACCAGCCCCGCCGTAGGCCTTTTGCCGTCATCGCAGTTGGACAGCGTGCAGAAGCTGTACAGCGAGGTGAACGTTTGCGCCGGCGAGGCGACGGCCATCGCACCGCAAAACGCCAACAGGATGCAGAACATCTTCGCCAGATTATTTGTCCTCATCCTGTCCTCTTTTCCAATTTCGTGCGAATCTTTCCAGTCTCGCGTGCATACAAAAGTAAACCGCCCGAAAGTTCGCAGGTTTTGTCATTTGCAATCCTGGAGAAAACGAACGAGTCCGTACTACTGCGCTTGATTGTTCCTAAGTGATTTCGGCGATGTTCCTATTTAGCAGCTACCAGTGTCAAGGACAATCGCAAGACGGCGTCCTGCCGCCGTCGCTCACGTAACCGAGTGGTCTCCACTCACTGCCGAACCACGAATCAGTGGGGTACCCATTATCCTGTCCGATTGCGAACGGGGTCGTCCGGTGGCGAACAAAGCGAAAATCGCGGCCGCGGTCGGGGGGTTGTAACCCGCACGCTTCACAGAATTTAGGCTTCTAAGACTACGGTATGCCAATTGCAATCAATATCAGAAGCTGGCCAGGCGACCCCCTATGCGCAACCTGTTTTATGACCTGCAATACGCCCTCCGGCAGATGAAGAAAGCGCCGGGCTTTGCCATCATCGCCGTGCTGACGCTGGCGATAGGCATTGGCGCCAACACCACCATCTTTTCCGTGGTCAACGGCGTGCTGCTCAATCCGCTGCCCTACCCCGAGTCCAATCGCCTGGTCGTTCTGTACCACAAGAAGGCCAACTTCGCCCGAGGCTCAATCTCTTATCCGAACTTTCTCGACTGGCAGCGCGACAACCGTAGCTTCGACACAATGGCGGCCTATCGTTACGGCGATGCTAAGCTAACCGGAGCAGGCGAGCCCGAGAACCTCAGGGGACGCATGGTGTCGGCCGGCTTCTTCGAAATGCTTGGGGTCAAACCGTTGCTGGGGCGCGCCTTCTCGGCGGATGAAGACCGGCTGGGCGCAAATTCCACGGTGATGATCTCGGAGGGACTGTGGAAGCGCAAGTTCGCCTCCAACCCCCACATTGTGGGACAAGCAATTGTTCTCGATGCCGTACCGCACACGATCATTGGGGTCATTCCCGCCAGCTTTCAGTTGCGCCAATGGAACTTCCAAACCGGCGACATCTACACGCCCGTGGGCGAATACAGCGTCCCGCACTTTCGCGATCGCACGGCGGCGTGGGGCATGGACGCCATCGCACGCCTGAAACCTGGGGTCACGCTGGCGCAGGCCGCGCGAGACATGGAGCGGGTGAATCGCGGCCTGGAAGCGGCCTACCCTGACGCTGACACCGGGATCAAGACAACCATGGTTCCGCTCAAAGAAGAAATTGTGGGCGATGTGCGTCCTGTGCTCTGGATACTGATGGGCGCGGTACTGTTCGTGCTGCTGATCTCCTGCGTGAACGTCGCCAATCTGCAACTGGCGCGAGCGACCGCGCGGCAACGCGAGTTCGCGGTGCGCGTGGCGCTGGGCGCGCGGCAGGGCCGGCTCATCCGGCAAGTGCTGACGGAGAGTCTGACGCTTTCGGCGGTGGGCGGCGCGCTGGGTTTGCTGCTGGCATATTGGGGCGCGAAAGCTGCGGTGGCGGTAATTCCTGACATGCTGCCGCGTGCGGAGAATGTCGGCCTAGACGGCCGCGTGCTGTTCTTCACCTTGCTGGTCTCGCTAATGGCGGGAATCATCTTCGGATTGACCCCGGCACTCCGTACCTCACGCACTGACGTGAACTCAACCCTGAATCAAAGTGGGCGCTCATTGGCGGGCGCGCATGCCCGCGCGCAGGGCGTCTTCGTCACCATCGAGATGGCCATGGCGCTCATCCTGCTGGTGGGCGCGGGGCTGATGATTCGGACGCTGGTGCGGCTGTGGAACGTGAACCCCGGCTTCAATCCTCGCGGGGTAATCGAATTCAACATCGCGCCTTCCATGTCACTCGCGCGCCAGTCGCCCGACGCAGTCCGTGCGGCCTACCGCCAGATGGAAACGACTTTGCGCGCGGTGCCGGGAGTGCAGAACGCGTCGTTCGACTGGGGGGCTGTTCCCATGGAGGACGACGATGAGGAGCCATTCTGGGTCGATGGCATGACCCGGCCGGAACGTGTGGCCGGCGCCCCGGTCGCGGTGCGCTACGCGGTGAATCCCGACTACTTGCAACTGATGAGCATTCCGCTGCTGGAAGGACGTTTCTTTACCGAAGCGGACAACGAGCACACCTCGCGCGTAATCGTCATCGACGAAAGCTTTGCGAAGCGGTATTTCCACGGCCAGGATCCTATCGGCAAGCATGTGTACTTCCCGCCGGAGAGCACCGATGGCGAGCGCACCGACCAGGTTGTGGGCGTGGTGGGGCACGTGAAACAATTCGGCCTGGCGCCCGACAAAGCCAATAGCCTGGAAGCCGAATACTATGAGCCCTTTCATCAGCTTCCGGAGCGGATGATGTCGGTGATCGGCCAGGGCAGTTTCACCTTCGTCCGCCTGCGCGAGGGAGTCGCTCCCGAATCTGTTTTTCCCAGCATACGGCGCGGGTTGCGCCAGTTTGACAGCGAAATGGTGGTTGACGGTATGCAACCGATGCAGCAGATTGTCGCCGATTCGATTGCGCGGCAGCGCTTCGCGATGATGCTGTTCTCCATCTTCGCGGCCGGGGCGCTGCTGCTGGCCGGCCTCGGCATCTACGGCGTTCTGTCTTACATTGTGGGACAGCGAACGCGCGAGGTCGGCATTCGCATGGCGCTGGGCGCGCAAAAAGGCGACGTGGTGCGGGCCGTGTTGCGCGATGGCGCCGGCATGACGCTGCCCGGCATTGCGATTGGCCTGGTGCTGGCGCTGGGACTCACCCGGCTGATGTCGGCCATGCTGTTTGGCGTGAAACCGACCGACCTGTTGACGTTTGTATCGGTGGCGGCGTTGCTGTGTGCCGTCGCCTTGCTGGCTTGCTATCTGCCGGCCAGACGCGCGGCCGCTCTCGATGTCGGATCACTTTACGAGATTAGCAAACCTGCCTGGTTTGGTTCACTCGCTAGAGTTCGCCAAACACTTCGGCGGTGAATGCCTGCAATTGGGCGCCGTGCTGCCACGCGTCCGGCGGGAGGCCGGCCTTCATGCAGGTCTGTGCGAGGAAGCTTTCGCGGTCCCATTTCCATTCGATGGGGACTTGCGGCAGCAGCAATCCGCGGCGGTTGCCCTGGCTGACGACCAGTCCGTGTAAGCCGACCACGACTTCTTCCGGCCGAATGTGCTGCAACGGTGCGAGCACACTGATTTCAATCTTCAGGTGTAGCGCCTCTGAGGAGGTCACCGGGGGAAACCGCGGATCCTCGAACGCTGCCGCCCTGGCCGCCTCCGCCACGGTCGCATAGAGCGACTGCGTAGGCATCACGTATCCGATACAGCCGCGCAGATGACCGTCCAGGTGCAAAGTGACGAAGGCCCCGCGCGGCTCGGACAGATGGGCAGTCGGCGGATTGGCGTCGATGCCGCGCCCCTCGAGCGCCGACTCAATTGAGCGATGAGCGAGCCGCACAAGCAGTTCTCGTTCTTCTGGCGAATATTCGCACGGCTTGGATGGGGTTGCGGTGCGCGGCTCTTCAGAGGACGGGGACATCGTTGCGTTTCCTGCGCCGGCTCAGCACAAACGAACGCCGCTTGCGGCGCTTCTCGGCATGGCGGTCGATCTTCTTCCAGAAGCCCACGAAGTAATCGATGGCAGACAGCAGCGAGAGTCCCACCATCAACCAGATGGACAACAGCGCGATCGGATGGACCGGCAGATTCAGGAAGTACCAGGGGAGATGCGTCCAGTGGTGATCGATAATCGCCGCCACCACCGACACAATCTGTACCACCATCTTGGTTTTGCCCAGATCGCTGGCCTGGATGGTGAAGCCCTCGGAAGCTGCGATCGACCGCAAGCCGCTCACCAGGAATTCGCGGCCGATGATGATGACGGCCATCCAGGCGGGTACGGTGCGTGGATTGAACTGCACCAGGGTGATGAAGGCAGCGGCAATCAGCAACTTGTCGGCCACCGGATCAAGCAGCATACCCATCGTGGTCACCTGGGCGCGTTTGCGTGCGAGGTAGCCATCAATGGCGTCCGTCAAGGATGCGGCAATGAAAACAAATGACGCCAGCAGTTCACGATCGCCGTTGGTAGAGCTGAAGCGATTGCTGGACAGGATCCAAATCAGGACCGGAATACTGAAGATGCGGGTAAGCGTGATGTAGTTCGGCAGGTTCACAAAGGGAGTCGCCACACCACGGCGCCGGCCGCCGTCGCAACAGCCGATTATCCTCCACTGCTTAGATTGAATGCAATTATAGAAAGTGGCCAGTTAAATTTAGGCTCAACGGCACGGAACAACGCGCTTGAAATCGGGATGCATCAAAACTTCAACGGCAATCTTTACACCTGGTGATTCGATCAGCACGATTTGCTGAAGTAGTCTTTGACAATCGAGCGGATTGAGATTCCCGGTTGACCGGAAAATGGAGATGTGACATCACATTTAGTTGTATACTCAGCAAAGGAGAACGGTCTGTGGAGCGGGGAACGCACAAGAAGAATAGTTTGCCAGCAGCAAACCGCAGCCGCCCGAAGAAGTCGGCGGTAAAGCGGCGGTCTACAAAGGAAAAGCTTTTGAACCATTTCGCGAAGATGATTGACAAACAGCAGACTTTACAGAGCAGAGATGAGTTTGCCGCATCGAAGCGTAAGTTTGACGCGATCATCGGCGAAATCCGCGCTTCTCACGCACGCACTCGCGAAACAGCTGAATAAACCTCTCTAAGTCGTCAGCGCTCTGGTCTTCCTTTTCGACACTCTTCCAAAGTCTTATCGCCTCCTTTTCGTCGGCGGTATATTCCAAAATGTCGCTCAGCTTGGCGATCATTTCTCGCTTTTGGCGTAACTTTTCCTTGTCGTGATAATCGCGTTTGGGCATGCTCTTCGGGACGGCAGCGCGCCGGGCCGCATTGACGGAGGGTCTGGAAGCGAATTATACGCCCGCGCTCGGCAGAGTTCGTCCTAGCGCATCGCGTCTTCCACTTCGCTCAGCCAGTCGGGGCGCTTCAACACCTCGCGGGGCTTGGGGCCGTCGGCCGCGCCCACGATCCCATCGCGTTCCATCAGGTCAATCAGGTGCGCGGCGCGTCCGTAGCCGATGCGCAGGCGGCGCTGCAGTAGAGAAGTGGACGCCTTGCCGTATTCCAGAACGATGCGCACCGCGTCCTGGAACAGCTCGTCGTTATCGTTCTCGGCGGTGCCGTCCCCGCCCGCCAGAGATCCGCTACCATCTTCGCCGTCCTCGCGCGGGGGCTGCAGGAAGTGTTCTTGATATTGAGCCTCACCCTGGGCGCGCCAGAATTCGACCACTGCGGCAATTTCCTTCTCAGTCACCAGCGGGGCATGCAGGCGGTGCACCCGGGCTGATCCATTCGGCAGGTAGAGCATATCGCCTCGGCCCAGAAGGGCTTCCGCGCCGTTCGCGTCGAGGATTGTGCGTGAGTCAATCTTGGTGGCCACCCGGAACGACATGCGGGCCGGGAAGTTGGCTTTGATCAATCCGGTGATGACGTCCACCGACGGCCGTTGCGTGGCCAGCACCAGATGAATGCCGACCGCGCGCGCCATCTGCGCCAAACGCGTGATGGAAGCTTCCACGTTTTGCCCATCGAGCATCATCAGGTCGGCCAACTCATCGATGATGATGACGATGTAAGGCAGCGGACGCGCCTCGCTGCCATCCTCAAACAGGTTGGGAGTGCTGTTGTCGAAGAGGCGGTTGTACTGGTCAATGTTGCGGACGCCCTTCTCGGCCAGCACCTTCAGCCGCCGCTCCATCTCGCGGACAGCATTGCGCAGCGCATTCGACGCCAGCTTGGGCTCGGTGATGATCGGCGTGTGCAGATGCGGCACGCCCTCGTAGTTGCCCAACTCCAGCCGCTTCGGGTCCACCAGGATAAGCCGCACCTGCTCGGGGGTGGCCTTGTACAGGATGGACATGATGAAGGCATTGATGGCCACGCTCTTGCCCGAGCCGGTCGAACCGGCGATGAGCAAATGCGGCATGGTGTTCAGCTCGGCAGTCACGATGCGGCCGTTGATGTCTTTGCCCATCGCCAGCGTGATCTTCGACTTCGACCCCAGAAACTCCTGCGCCTCCACCACCTCGCGCAGCCAGATGGTTTCGCGCTCATGGTTCGGCACCTGGATGCCGACGGTCGATTTTCCCGCCATGCGTTCGATCAGAATGCTCTCGGCCCGCAGCGCCAGGCAGAGGTCATCGCACAGGCTGGTGATGCGGCTGTACTTGATACCGGCCTCAGGCTTGAACTCAAACGTCGTGACTACAGGGCCGGGATTGATTTGCACCACCTGCCCGCGAACGTCGAATTCGGCGCATTTTTCTGCCAGCACTTGTGCCAGGTTTTTCAGTTCGAGCTCGTTGATGGCGCTGTGCTCGTCGGGACGGTGCAGCAGCGCAGTCGATGGAAGTTTGTAGCTGCCGGCCAGCCGCGGCATCGTCGTCTTGCCGTGTTGCGTGCTGTCGGCGCGCGAGGTGACGGCAATGTCCTCCGCGACACCCGCCCCGTCGGCTTGCTCATCTGGTTGGACAGCGTCGCCGCCGAATGTGCGCTCGATGCCGCTCTTCAAGCCGTTTGTAGGACGAACGGTTTGCGGCAGCGGGGGAGTGGTTACTGCCTGGGGAGTTGAGGACGCTTCTTCCGGCCCACCCACCCGCTTGGGAACGAGTTGGGCGGTCACCACCGGCTTGGCATTCGCAGCGGCGGCGCGCTTCTTCTCAAGGTCCTTGGCTGCCTTCTTACGGGCGCGTTCCAGACGCCAGTCGGCAAAGCGATCGAGCGCGGCGTAGGCGAATGCGAACCGCGTCTGCGACCAAATCTGCAAGGCACCAAACGAAAACGCCGTGGAAAGATACAAGGCCACCGCAATCACGGCCAGGCAAACCAGATAAGCGCCCACCAGATTGAAGTAGTGGATCAGCGCATCCGCCACGATTCGGCCCAGTAGTCCCTCGGACGGAATAACTCCCTTCCAGCGGATGCTCCACGGCAACAGACCAATGAAGCCGGAAAGAAAGGTCACTAACGCAATCGCACCTACGGTCTTAGCGTAAGGGGCGCTGATGGGTCGCGAGCGGAACCAGCGAAGCGAATATAGACCCAGAAAAACCGGGATCAGAAATACAGCAACCCCAAAGACCTGGAGCGCCAGATCGCTAACCATGGCGCCAACTACCCCAACCCAGTTGTGCGCCGGGCTGGATGCGGGAGGAGTTGCGGCGGTATTCAGAGATGGATCGAGCGGCGAATACGAGACCAGTGCGAGGACCAGGAGGACCGCGAAGACCAGCATCAGGAAGCCGATCAGCTCATTGAGCCGCCGGTTGGCCGTCGGAGTGAAAGCGCGCGAAGCGATTGTCATGTGGGCGTTCGGACGCGCCACGAAACCACGTCGCTTGCGAGGACCCATGTTGCCTGCTCCATCCAGCGCGGGCACACATTTGCGTTCAATCCGCCGCAAACGAAAAAGCGTGATGCCGGGAATCGACCGATGCGGGCTCCCCAATTGCCGTCGTTCAAACGACTGAGGGCCAATACGCCAGAGCCAAATAATTATCCCAGAAAGCCGGCCCGCGGCGGCGGAAAATCAAGGCCCCAGGGTTGCCGAACTAGTCTCTCCCCACTGATGCATCACGGTCTGAAATCACGCCATCTTAGTTATTTAGTTATGATCGATGTCATTTTCGCCGACCATCAGGAGCTTTTTCGTATTGGGGCGGCAGAAATATTGGCGGCCGCCGGCGACATTCGCATTCTCGCCCAGCCACAGTCACCCGAACAGTTACTGAGCGCTTTGGAAACTCTCACACCTCAGGTATTGGTCCTGTCGACCAATTTCCTGCCCGCGTTTTCCAAGATCGAGGCAGTGTTGAAGCGGAGCCAAACTACTCTGCTGGTGCTGGCTGAGGAGAACGACCACGTCGCCTATGTGACCTGGTTGCGGGCCCGCGGGGTGGTCCGTCGTTCGATGGATGGGCCGATTCTAGCTGAGGCGATACGCCGGGTGGCACGAGGCGAGCTATTTGTTCAAGGCCGCACCCCTGACATGACCATTAACCCATCCGTAGTGGCATGACGGCGCGAATGCTGCGCCCTCAACCCATCCTCGAAACTCTGCCCGCTAGTGGGCGACGCTCCCTGCCTTCTGATCGGCAATCCACTTCGTGACCCGCGCGTGCAGAATTTCGAGCGGCAAAGGCCCGGCATCAAGCACTTCATCATGGAAGGCGCGGATGTCGTACTTCGGACCAAGGTCCTTTTTCGCCTGCTCGCGAAGTTCGAGGATCTCCATCTGGCCCAGCTTGTAAGCCAGCGCCTGGCCCGGCCACGCGATGTAGCGGTCCACTTCGGTCTGAATGTTCGGCTCGTCCATGGCGGTATGCTCGCGGAAGAAGTCCACCATCTGCTGGCGGCCCCAGTGCTTGTAATGCACTCCGGTGTCGACCACCAGCCGGATCGAGCGCCACATCTCGTTTTCCAGCCGGCCGTATTCGCTATACGGGTCCTGATAGAAGCCGACGTCCTTGCCCAGCCGCTCTGCGTAAAACGCCCAACCTTCGGAGTAGGCGTTATAGTTTCCGTATTTGCGGAAGGGTGGAATGTCGGTCAACTCCTGCGCAATCGAAAACTGCAGATGGTGTCCCGGAATACCCTCGTGATAGGCGATGGCTTCAACATTGAGCAGGAGGCGGTGCTCGGGATCGTACTCGTTCACGTTGATCCGTCCCGGACGGATGCCGTTCCCGGCCCCGGGCGAGTAGTCGGCCGGCACTCCATTGGGCGCCCGATACGCTTCCATCGGGACCACCGCCAGCTTGTTCTTAGGCAGCCGGCCAAACAATTGCGGCAGCTTGCCGTACATCTGGTCGGTGTAGTGCTGATACAGGTCGAAAATTTGCTGGGCCGAGGTACCGTGCAGCTTGGGATCCTGGCGGATGTGCTCATTGAAGCTCTTCAAATCGGCGAAGCCCTGCTGTTTCGCAATGACCAGCATCTGCGTCTCGATATCGGCCACTTGCTGCAAACCCATCTGGTGAATCTGTTCAGGCTTAAGATCGGTGGTGGTCATACGCTGGATGTCGAACTGATACCGTGCATCGCCGTCGGGCAGTGACCAGACACCCATGTCTGTCCGGCCTTTCGGAGCGTAGTCGTTCTTCACAAAGGCGGCGAACTTCGCGTAGGCGGGATCAACTTCGTTCTTGACCGTCTTCATTACTGCGTCGCGCAAGCGCTTCTGCTCAGCCGCCGGAATCGCCTCAGGAAATTTCAATACGGGCTGGTTGAAAGGGTTCTTCTCTTCCGTTGCATCGGCCACTTCCTGCGCCTCGACAGCAACTTTTTCCAGCAGGAACTTGGGCGGCATCAGATGGTCGCGCAGGCCCAGCTTCATATTTCCGGTCACCTGATCGAACACGCGTGGCAGTTGGTGCAACCGGGCAATGTAGTTCTCGTAATCTTTCACCGTCTTGAATGGCATCTGCCGGGGCATGGAAGCGTAGTTCAGGTGCACGCCATTCATCTGGTTAACTGGCATCTCCCAGTCATTGAACTTGGCGCCCTCCACGTCCTGACGCAACTCGCGCACCATGAGTTGCCGGCTCAGCGCCTCCTCGTCGGGAAATCCAGACGTATCGATCGCCTCGAAGATTGCGAGTTCTGCCTTTGCGTGCTCCAGCTGCTTCGCAATCGCTTCCGGAGAATGGTCGCTCAGGCGGTCGTTATAGCGGCTGTCACCGACGTAGGTCGCGAATTCAGGATAGGTACGAAGGCTGTATTCCCACTCAGTCTGCAAGGCGTCGCGCAACTGGGCGCGCCGCGCCTCAAGGTTATTGCTATTGTTCTGGGCGCAAAGGCCCCCAGTAAAGGCAAGAACGATTGACGCAACCTTGAACAGTCTCATGCTTAGGACCTCGGACAGCCGGGTAGTGGTCCACACCAAACGCGCCACCGACAATCACTTTAGAAGAGTGCAGCCCAACTGACAAATGCGATTTCATCACGCCCTCACTGAAGGCACGGGAGTTATACTCGACCGGAAAGAAACCAACCCTATGAAAAGCTGCCGCCTTTTCGTACTCGTCCTGGTTCTGTCTAATCTCGTCGCAGCCCAATCCACCCCCAACGCTTCCTCGCAACCGCAATCGGTAGCACAGACGCAACAGCCGTCGCCTCCGCCGGTCCAGCCGGCGGAAAAGCCGGTGAAGGGAAACGCGCCGGCCGGAGCGGACCTTATCTGGGCATTCAAAATCCCGATGCGCGACGGCGTTCGGCTCAATGGCACTGTCTTTAAACCCACGGGGCAGACGGAACCTCTGCCGGTCATCTTCACGCTTACGCCGTACATTTCCGACAATTACCAGAACCGGGCCTCGTATTTTTCGCACCACGGATACGTCTTCGTGCTGGTGGATGTGCGCGGGCGCGGCAACTCTGAGGGCGACTTCGATCCCTTCTCCCAGGAGCCCAACGATGGTCACGACGTCGTGGAGTTCCTGGCCCAGCAGCCATGGTGCAACGGCAAGGTCACCATGTGGGGAGGTTCGTATGCGGGCTTCGATCAATGGGCCACGTTGAAGGAACTGCCGCCGCATTTGGCGACCGTTGTTCCTGTAGCATCGGCCCACGCGGGCGTGGACTTCCCGTTCTTCAGAGGCATTTGGACCAGCTACGACATGCAGTGGCTCACATTTACCAGCGGCAAGACGGGCAATGCCAATCTTTTTGGCGAGAGTTCATTCTGGATCCAGAAATTCCGGGAGATGTATCTCGGCCAGCGGCCTTTCAATACTTTAGATCAGATTGTCGGCAACCCGACCACGGTCTTCCAGAAATGGCTACAGCATCCCACCTACGACAGTTACTGGCAAAGGCTGGCTCCCACGCCCGAGCAGTACGCCAAGATGAATGTTCCCATCCTGACCATCACGGGCGATTACGACGGCGATCAGCCCGGAGCAATGTCTTACTATCGCGAACACATGCAATACGGCAATGCCGAAGCCAAAGCCAAGCATTACCTGATTATCGGGCCATGGGACCATCCGGGAACGCGCACGCCCAAGAAAGAAGTTGGAGGGCTGACTTTTGGCGACGCCAGTTTGCTCGACATGAACGATCTTCATCGGCAGTGGTACGACTGGACATTGAAGAACGGGCCCAAACCGGAGTTTCTGAAGAAGCGGGTGGCGTATTACGTCGTCGGGCCGGACGCGGAGAACTGGAAATATGCCGATGATCTCGACGCCATCGCTACCGAGCATCGCAAGCTTTACCTGACTTCGCAGTCCAGCACGGCGAATGACGTATTTCACTCAGGACAAATGGTGGACCAGTCCAGCTCCGCAACGCCGGACAAGTTCGTGTACGATCCAAGCGACTTGCGTCCCGCCGAGCTGGAGAAAGATGACGTCGGCAAGCCTTTTACCGACGAGCGTTACGCGCTGAATCTTTTCGGCAATGGCGTGGTTTATCACAGCGCGCCGTTTCCCCAGGCGTCCGAGATTTCCGGCACCGTGAAGCTTACCGTGTGGATGGCGATGGATGTGCCTGACACGGACTTCACGGCCACGCTCTACGAGATCCTGCCCGACGGGACCAGTGTGCAATTGAGCAGCGATGCTTTACGGGCGCGCTATCGCGAATCGCTGCGTGAGGCCAAACTGGTCACGCCCGGCCAGATCACGCGGTATGACTTCGATGGTTTCACGTGGTTCTCGCGTCGCGTATCGAAAGGCAGCCGACTGCGTTTGGTGTTGAACTGCATCAATAGCATCGATTACGAAAAAAATTACAACTCGGGGGGGAATGTAGAAAGCGAGTCGGGTAAGGATGCCCACGTGGCGCACGTGACGGTGTACCACGACGCAGAACATCCGAGCGCGCTGGAGATTCCCATCGTCAAATGAATACGGTCCCAGGATGTGCTTTTCACTCGCACGCGGAGGGATTGAAGCGGTAAGGAAGATAAACCGGCTCCCACACATTGGCGCGGATGCGAGATTCCAAGGCTCGCTGGTCAAGCGAGGCGGCAACGCCATCCTGGATCGCCTGTAGCGCCACTGCCTTGGCCACGGCGAATGACACCGAACGCAACTCCGAAACCGGCGGCAACAATCGTCCCGACTTATTGCCTCGCGCGGGCGAAAGCTCGGCGAGGGCCTTGGCGGCGGCCATAAACATGGTGTCGGTAACGCGGCGCGCGTTTACCGACAGGATGCCCAAACCCATTCCCGGAAAAATGTACGAGTTGTTGGTCTGATCAATCGGCACTTCGCGACCATTCCAGTTCACCGGCGCGAAGGGGCTGCCCGTGCCGATCAGGGCGCGCCCGTCCGTCCACTTCAGCACATCCGCCGGCGTAGCCTCTGAGCGTGACGTGGGATTGGAGAGCGGGAAAACCACCGGCCTTTCGACGGCGGCAGCCATCGCGCGAATCACCGGTTCGGTGAAGGCGCCGGCCTGTCCCGAGACCCCGATCAGGGTCGTTGGCTTCGCATTCTTTACCACATCGAGCAGGCTGATGCGGTCGCTATTCTCCAGCTTCCAATTGGCGATCGCAGAACGAGGCTGCACAAATGGCTGCTGCTGCGGACGTATTTCCGCCATGCCTTCCACCAGCAAACCATCCTTATCGACCGCGTAGAAATGGCGCCGCGCTTCGGCTTCGCTTAGGCCGGCATCCTTCATCGCGGTCAGCAGAAGCGAGGCGATGCCGATGCCGGCAGATCCGGCGCCGAACAGCACAATGCGCTGCTCCGTCAAGGGCGTGCCGGTAATGTTGATAGCGGCGAGAAGAGTACCCGTAGCCACGGCTGCTGTCCCTTGGATGTCGTCGTTGAAGGTGCAGAGCCGGTCGCGATAGCGCTCGAGCAGGCGTCCGGCGTTGATGCCGGCAAAGTCCTCCCATTGCAACAGCACGTGCGGCCAGCGCTCGATCACCGCGCTCGACAAAAGCTTCGACAAAATCATCGTACTCAGCGCCGCGCACCCGCTGGTGACGCCAGCCGATATAGACCGGATCCTTGAGACGCTCTTCGTTGTCGGTACCGACATCGAGCAGTACCGGCAAGCACGCCTGGGGATGAATGCCCGCGCAGGCGGTATAGAGCGCGAGCTTGCCGATAGGAATTCCCATGCCTCCCGCGCCCTGATCGCCGAGACCGAGAATGCGTTCGCCATCGCTGACCACGATCGCACGGACGGCGTCATAGCGGTGATGCCCGAGAATCTCGCGAATTCTATGCTGGTTGGAATAGCTGAGAAATACTCCGCGCGGCTTACGCCAGATTTCGCTGAAGCGCTGGCATCCTTCGCCGACCGTCGGCGTGTACACCAAAGGCATCATCTCTTCGATATTGCGCTCCAGTACGGCGTAAAACAGGGTTTCGTTCGTGTCCTGCAGGTCCCGCAGGTAGGTATAGCGTCCGAAATCAGTTTGACGATTGTGCAGCGCCTTAAGACGCCGCTCCGCCTGATCTTCGAGATTGCCGACATGAGGAGGCAGCAGCCCGTGCAGCGCAAAGTCGGTGCGTTCATCTTCAGTGAACGCCGTTCCCTTGTTCAGCATGGGAAAATTAATCAGGTCGAAGCCAGAGAGCGGGGTCTCCAGAACTCCTTCGGCGGTGATGCGATATTTCATGGCTGTCTACTTGTCATGGCTCTTGTATTGTAACGGGGGCTGGGCCGTCTTCGGCTTGAATGCGATCGAGAACCGGCAAACTCAACGATTCTTCTTGAGGTTTTCGAGGTCCTCAGCGTTCTTAGGCCAGTCTTCGCGCAACAATCGCGAAAGGCTGCGATCGGCGAGCAGCTTTCCCCCGGTCTGGCAGGTCGGACAGTAGTTGGTCTCATTCGCAGCGTAACGAATTCGCTGTATCTTCCCACCGCAACGCGGACACGGCTGCCTGTAGCGGCCATGGACGGCCATCTCGGGGCGAAAGGCTGTCACTTTCTCCGGAAACTTATCGCCCGCGTCGATACGCAAGCGCTCGGTCCATTTGATTAGCTGGTCGCAGACTGCGGTGAATAGCCTTTCGATTTCGCTTGCGGTCAACTTCTTCGTCAGTGCCGTTGGAGACAACTGGGCCGCGAAAAGTATCTCGTCGGAATACGCGTTTCCGATGCCGCTGAATAATTGCGGGTCCGTGAGAGCGCGCTTCAGAGTATGGTTGTCCGCCTGAAGAGCTTCAGTAAAGGATTCCAGGTTCGCCTGCAACACCTCGATGCCGCCGGGATCGAGAGCGTTAAGCGCTTCTTCCCCTTTCAGCAGATGCAGTGAGGCGCGTTTTCGTGTGCCCGCTTCCGTCAGAGAAAGCGTGCCATTACTGAAGACAAAGCTGGCCAGCGAACGCGATTTCGGAGCTTTCGAAGCGGCCTCGTGCCAATGAAGCCGGCCGCTGATCATCAGGTGCAACACGAGCCAGAGATCGTCTTCCAAACCAATCGCGATGCGCTTGCCGACACGGCGCAACCGAAGCACCTTCTTACCCTCCGCGCTAGTGATGGGCGGCTGGGCCGTCCGCAAAAGTGAGGGGCCTGTAATCTGCACGCGTACGAGGGTGTGACCGAGAATCCGTTTCTCGAGCGCCTCGATATATACGGTGATGTCGGGCAGTTCAGGCACAGGTATCTCAGATGATTCTAGCGAGACCCGCGATTAGGAAAGTTGGGGCTAGTTGACCATCCGTCAAAGCACCGTTCCGAGGTCGCAAGTTGACAGTGCCTTTTCGATGCTGGATGCCTTCGTCGATTCACGGACCTGCGAAAAAGGGCCCGGTGCGCCGGGCCCTGCTGTCGCTCTACAGTAGTTGGTGGCTATAGCTATCTTCGCCTCATTATCCAGCCAATCCCAATTCCAGCCGCAATGCCGACTGCGAATGTCACCGCAATGGTCTCAACGGGATGTCGCTGCAATCGCTTTTTGGTGTCGTCAAGAAGCTCTTCAGCGGCGTCACCGCCTTGTTTTGCGACACGCCGCGCGGCGCCCACGCCATCCTCAAGTGCATCTGCAACGGCAGATGCCGCCCGAGAAGCCTTGCGCGCCGTTTCGCTAATTTGTTCGCCCGTTTGTTCCAATATTGATTGTGCCATTTATGTGTTGACCTCTCTCATCTCCAAGTTCGTCTTGATTCGCTTATTCGCCGACAGCCTTTTCAACCTTGCCAACCCAGTTTTGAACTTTGCCGGCATTCTTTTCAGCTCTGCCATCGGCTTCCAGGTCAGGGTTCTTGGTAAGCTCGCCGAATGTCTCCTTGAGTTTCCCTTTGACTTCGTGAAGCTTCCCGGTTGTTTTATCGTCCGTGCTCGGTTTCATCATGCAGTTCTCCTGTATTCCGTAGAAGGTTTGACTTGACGCCTATTGTTGGGCAGTCGCGACTCCTCTGTTACGCCACTCTCTTGTCGCCAGTTGTTTGAACCTGTGCCAGCTCATCGAAGAGCGAGCGATAGTGGATCATTGCGGTGCGCATGTCTTCCGTGCTGGCTTCGCCTTTGCCAAGCCGCACTGCAATGTCGTGCGCCGAGCGGTAGTTTTCCACGACCCGGGGATGATCGACAGAAATATCCGCCGCCCGCTGATCGAAATCAGCGACCGGATAGCCGCGCGTCTGCATCAGCGAACACACCAACTCATCGGCTTCCGTCACCGCACCCTTCGGATAATCGACAAAGCGGGACTGCACCGCCTGCCACTGGGCGACGTAACGGTCACGCTCTGCAAAATCAAGATCGCGGATCTTCAGCATTTCAACCCGTGTTTCGCGATCTGCCAGCTTGGCTTCCGCTTTGCGTTCAGAGCCATGTTGTTTAACCGCGCGGTCATACTCGGGTCCGAAGCGATCGCGTAGTCCGGCAGTGGTTTGCTTGCGTTTTCGCATGTACAGCGCAACCGCAACTACGATTAACAACACCACTGCGACTGCGACAGCAATTAGTTTGGGATTCATCAGATTCAGATTCATCGAGAACTCCTTTACGCCTGTGTGCCCCGGGCCTGTTAAGCTCCGGTGCAATTTTTATTGTGAGCAGTAGACTCTTGCGTCATTGACCAGTATCCAGCGATGAGGCTCCGAAAGCTGGTCAGAATTGCTCGCTTGCAACACTCTGCTTCCGTACATCCGTCCCCCAGCGATCCCAGTGTGCAACATTGCTCAGACAGCGATTTGCGGTAGTGGCATATTGCGTTCATTCCTCAACATGGAACAATAGCGCCGGCGGGGTTCTAGAGGGACGACGAGCGCAACGAGTCTAACTCTGGCAACTCCGCCTTGTCTTCCACTCAGGACGAGACTCGGCGTAAACAATTTTCGATGACAAGACTTCGGGTGATGATGCATGGCAGTATCGGTAGCTTTTATTTTCTGAGCGGCCTGCGGAACTATGACGGTAGCGCCGATGAGTCGCAAGCCCGAAGAACAGCCATAGGCTTGATGGACGCTGATAGCCAGACC
>CAWCSJ010000002.1:0-28778 GCA_963798185.1 uncultured Acidobacteriaceae bacterium | reverse complement strand
TCTGCAAATCAGGTCACTCGGCGCAGATGAGAGGGCGCTAAGTCCAACAAAACACTTGAAAATGAGTGAGCACAAACAGGGCAGGTAAATTTAGCAAACCGCCGCCTTCAGCCACTCGGCCACCTCTCCGGGGTGCGGAACTGAATTTTACCACGACAGGGAGAAACGTCGTTAAATAGCCCTGCTGTGGTGGGGCATCGCCCAGGTATCAGCTCGCCGCGCAGTTATATCAAATCGAAGAAATGCGTTGGCAAGAAGCTGGCGCAACCGCAAGACATCTTCATTGTGATTGTGCTTGAGACTATGCTCCGACATTTTTCTTTCTCCGACTAAATTATGCTTTGAGACTATGCTCCGACATTTTCTTTCTCACACTAAACGGATGTCGGCGCCATGCTTTCTCCAACTCAACGGATGCCGGCAGCGGCGAGCGGCCCAAAAATCTGGTCAGCCACGGAATGCGGTTACAGCTCTGAAATCCGCGTGGGCATCGAATCAATGGCAGCGATTAGGAAAATGGCAAAACCGAAAAATGCAGTTGCAAAACCGCAGACCGAACCCGCGGACCTCGAGGGTTGGCAACAGATAGCCGCTTTCCTGGGCCAGCCACTGTCTGTCGCTCAGCGGTGGGCAAAATCTGGAATGCCGGTGAGTCGCATCGGCCGGCGGGTGCATGCTTCCGTGCAGGACCTGGATCGTTGGCTGGGGCGCGAATCCCATGCCGAACCCGTGCATATCACGACCGATAGCGCTGACCTTTCCAGTGAGCTTAGCCGCGGACTGTCGTATGTTCGCCAACATCGGCGAGGTCAGAATCGTAAGCACAGGAGAGCCTGACCATTCGCAGAGTCTCACGCCTTATTGTTTGTGAACTCCCGCTCACTGCGGCGCAGTCAGCACGGTCTGGTAGGGATCGAGCACCAACTGCTTGACCTGTGCGGGAGCGGAGATGGTGAAATGCGATTCCTCGCCTTCGGCGAAGACGCGCCCGAGATAGATTTTGGTCTCGCCGGCGACACCGTACACGGGAACGCTGGTCACCAGATCTGGGGGCGCCAACTTTTGCCGGATGACCCCACTGACCTTCATCCCTCCCGCCTCGCGCGCCATCTTTACCTCGGCAACTTCCAGTTGCGGAAATGCGGTGCCGTTCACCCATCCATCGAAGAACCACTCCAGCGACTTGCGGTCCTCAAACCATAACGGCTGCGGCAGTACGGCCTCGACGGCCTGCTGGAAATCGGTGTTGGTGATTTCTTTTCCCTGATAGTGGTCCACAAGATTGCGCAACAGGGCAAGAAAAGTGGTGTCGTCGCCATCCGGCTTTTCCGGAGTACGCGAGGCATCGCGCAACATGCAGCGCAGCATGTGAATGAGCCAGGTGCCGCGGCTGTAGGTGATGATCTCGTAGCCATTGGGAAAGTGCGACGACGACAGGCGCACCCCCAGCGTGACCGGTCCGGCCTCCACGTTGGGCCGTCCTTCCTTCGATTTGGCCGCCAGCATGTTGCGATAGTCTTGCAGCATGTACTTCGCGTCGGCGGGGCGATTGCGTTCCAGCAGCATCAGCGAAATGTAGTTCGCCAGCCCTTCCATCAACCATTGCTCGTGATAGCTGGCCCAGGATACGCGGTCGCCGAACCACTGGTGGGCGAGTTCGTGCGGCATCATGACGTCGCCATAAATAATCTCGTCGGCCGCCGGAAGCTTCAGGGCGTTGCGTTGCTCGGGGCTGAGGTAAACGTAGCTGGAGAGAAAAATCAGTCCCGGCCATCCCTGGCTGTCGGTGGTGGGATTTTCGGCCAGCGAGAGCGTGCTGAACGCATACGGCCCCAGCATCTGTGAAAGTGCGGTCAGGGTTTGGGCAGCGCTGTCGGCCAGCGATTGCCCTCGACTGGCCGCGCTGGGGAACGGCTCCGGCTTCATGCCCGAGGTGCGAGAGGCCAGCAGCGATTCCGGACCCGGCGAGATGCCGCTCACCCCTTGTGGAGGCATGATTTTTATTACCCCACCGCGCGCCGAGTAGGCGTCCACCTCGACATTGCCCGCCTTGGATTCATTGCGGACGTACACCCCCATGTTGAATCCGGCGATGGGGATGGGTTTCTCGGTGACCCAGTGGGCAACAAACTCGCCGCTCTGCCGGTCCAGCGAAACCAGCTTTCCGGTCGCCACCACCGTCCAGGGCTCAGGAAAGCGGAAGGTGACATCGTAATTGGTCATCGCAATGCCGCGGTTGGGATACCAGGTCCCGCGCGCCCCGGCGTACAGCAGTCCCCCGCCCGCATCCGACAGCACGGAGCCGGCATAGCTGAAGCGCAAAGCGAAGTGTGCTCCCGCCTGCAGCAACTGGGGGAAGACAACGGCGACAACGTCGTTGCCACGCCGCGACATCTCGCTGCCCTCCACCGCTTCATTCTGGATGTATTCCACCGGCTGACCGTCGGCATCGACCTGCTTCAACTGCAGGTAGCGCGACAGCTCAAACAGCACCATGCGCGCCCCACCTTGTTTCACCTCGACATCGAGCGTCGCGTCCGCCGTCAGATCTCGAAATGGGTCCACCTTCCCGTTGATGGTGTACTTGCTGACCGTCAAAACATCGCGCGTCCACACCGGACCGGTGGGTCCTTCGAAGCGAGCATTGGAAAGAGCGGTCTTGCGCAGCGAGCGCATGGGGAAGCTCATCCACAGGTCGTAATAGGTCTGCTGGGCCTGCGAAGAAGTATTGCCCACCACGATCTGCTCGGGACTGAGGGTGTCGAAAAATGCGTCGAAGACACCATAGTGCTCACCCGCGATGCGAGCATGCAGAAAACGATCGGCCGGGGGAGTGGTTTCACCCGCCGCAGGTGTGCCAGTGAACGAAATGCAGAGCCGCAAGGCGTCAATCTGCGCCAGAGAACGCGCCGTCGCATCAAACTTCGTGAGAAAAGCAGCGGCATCCGACGGCGGGCGCAGATACGGCTGCAGGTCCTTCGCGGTATCGTCGTTGAAGCGCAAATAAGCGGAGGCAAACTTTTCCTCCAACACTCCAGCGCCGATGAAACGACCCAGCGACGCGCGCTCCATGCGGTCGGGAGGCCGCACCAGCACTTCGCCCTCGCCTTCAAAGAACGCGCCCGTCACCTTGCCATCGACGGACTGGGTAAAGCCGATGGTGCCATCGTTCAGCCAGATGTGAATATCTTCGCGAGTGATCTCGGCCTCGCGGATCTGGAAAACCCGCTGCGGATCGAGTCCTACCGTGCGCAGCGCGCGATACAACGGCAGCACCGGCCCGGAAGTTAACGGAATCGATTGCGCCTGTGGAGCAGGACTGAGTGCCGACTGCGGGGCCGGGCTTGGTGGCGTTTGCGCCTGCGCGGTTAGTGCGCAAAAAACCGTCACCGCCAGAAAAACAGCGCGAGCCAGGGAACTCCTCATCGGTTTGAACTGCAATGTCATGAAGCCTTAATAAGGATGCTACGGGAGGTGGGGAGTTGTCATCTCGCGGCCGGACAAATTATCGCGGTGGGCCGTCAATTGTTCACGCCAGCGAGAGTCGCCCTGGTGCTTTCCCACATAGCGGGCTCGGCGCGATGGAGTTTCACGATTCTCCACAGAAAGAAGCTCGCCGCTACCATGCACACGATGACGGCCACGATGGAGGCTTCCGGACCGAACGCGCCGCCAGTCAGTATCGGCGGCCCATTCAGCGATCCGCGCAGCACGCCTTCGGTCATTTTGTTACCCGACAGCGTCATCCCCAACAGCGGGCCTTCGGTGAAGTTCCAGCCAATATGCAACCCGATCGGCAGCCACAGCCGTTGCGTCGCGGCGTAGGCAGCTCCCAGCAGAACGCCGGCTTCGAGAGCGATGGCCACTGAACTGGCGACGGTGGCGCCGGGATTGGCCTTGTGCGCCAGGCCGAACAGCGCTGACGTAAATATCAGCGCGCCCCACGTCCCGACGATCTTCGAACTCAGCCGGAACAGCAGTCCCCGAAACAATATTTCTTCGGTTATGCCGGCCATGACCGCGAACAAAAATCCTGTGGCCAGCCCGCGCGTCGTGCCCCAACCCGTCGGATGATAGACGCCCATAACCAGCAGAATTGCCATCACCACCGAGAACAGCATGAAGCCGATGGCGACTCCGGTGATGCCTTCGGGCAAAGCGCGGTTGGCCGCAAGCTCCGTTGGTCTACGTCGTTCGATCAGCCTCGCACCCGCGATATAAGTGGCGAGGCAGGCCAGCGCGACCACAGCGGGGCCCGCCGCAGGAATGTACTTCGCCAGTTTGAGCTGCACCAGAACTATGACCACGGTGACGACCGTCAGGTTCAGGAAGCCCAAGCCCACTTCTTTCCATTTTTTGCGCAGGACGCCCTCCGGGGAACATCAGGTAGTACGTCAGACTGTCGAATGATGTTCCGGAATTGCGCGAAATGGTCAGGTGCCGATGCAATTGAAGGGGCGCAGCTTTAGAGCCTGCCTGAGCTTACCGAAGGGTGCGCCGTTATCGGCTTTATTTGTCATCACGAACTGACTTTAGTCGGTGAGGGATCTGCTGTTTCCAAACTTTGTTCCAACGCAAACAAGAAGCAGATTCCTCGCTTCGCTCGTAATGACAATTCAAAGAGTAATGACAATGGGAGCCCGGGAGTATCCGAATCTTACGCAGAGACTGCAGCCGCGTTTTTCTCGTCCGCAGTTTGCGCTGCGCCCGGAATCCCTCCGCTGAGCAGGGTTTCGAAGAACCGATCTACCGCGTCGAGAATCTCGACCTCGCGCTTCGACTCATACACGGCTTTGCGTAACTGAGCGCCGTGCGGCACACCGTGGGTAAACCATGCGGCGAACTGCTTCATCTTGCCTTCGGCGCCGCCAATCTTTTCGTCCACCAGCATGCTGAAATAGGTGCGGATCATGTGGTAGCGGTCGGCATCGCTGGGCGAGTCGTACGCTCCGGTGCGCGTGAACTGCTCGATCTGGCGGAAGATCCACGGATTCGACGCCGCGCTGCGTCCGATCATCACCGCGTCGCAACCGGTCTGCGCCACCATGGCGGCAGCGTCCTCCGGCGAGCGCACGTCGCCGTTGCCGATGACCGGAATCTTGACTGCGTCCTTGACCGCCGCAATCCACTCCCACTGCGCCTGCCCGCTATAACCCTGTTCGCGCGTGCGGGCGTGCAGCGCGACCCCGGCCAGGCCGCACTCCTCAGCCATCTTCGCCAGGTTGATGTGGACAATTTCCTTGTCGCTCCATCCCGCGCGAAACTTCACGGTGAACGGGATCTTCACCGCCGCGCGCACCGATTCGAAAATGGTCTTGATGAGCGGCAGATCGCGCAGCAGTCCGGAGCCGCCGTTACACTTTACGACTTTCTTCGCCGGGCAGCCGAGGTTGAGGTCCACCAGATCGAAGCCCAGCGCCTCGACGATGCGCGCCGCCTCGGCCAGCGTCGCCGGATCGCTGCCGAACAGTTGCGCCGAAATGGGGTGCTCGTTGCCGTAGAACGTGAGGTACAGCTTGGCCTTCTTATCTTTGTGGCGCAGGATGCCGTCGGCTGAAGTGAACTCGGTCATCATCAGGCCGCAGCCGCCCAGGTTGCGGATGAATCGCCGGAACACCGTGTCGGTGATGCCGGCCATGGGCGCCAACACCGTCGCCGGCTGAATTTCGATTCCGCCCAGAGACACCGACGCGGGGACGCGAGTATCGTTCGGCGCAATGCGCTGGGCTGGGTTGTCGAAATACTTGTGCATCGCTTCGATTGTAATGGAACGCTGGGCTGCTCAAAGCAAAGCCTCCGCCGCAGCGGAGGCTCTCGCTGAAACGCTATGTTGACGTTAGTTCTTCGCGGCGTCGCCTTTCGCGGCTTCGACTTTCGCAGCCTCGGTCTTGGCGGCCTCGGCCTTGCCTGCATCGCTCTTGGCGTACTTGCGGCGGAAGCGCTCGACCCGGCCCGCGGTATCCACCAGCTTCTGTTTGCCGGTGAAGAACGGATGGCACGCCGAACAGATTTCCACGTTGATGTCGCCCTTGTGGGTCGAACGGGTCATAAAAGTGTTGCCGCATGCGCAGTGTACACGTACTTCGTCATATGCCGGATGAATGGCTGCTTTCATAGGAACTCCCTCACTCGATGGCCCGTTCCAGGCCGGTTTTGGCTAGGCCGCAGAACTTCTTGGTGGCGAACCTTTATTCTAGCGGATGTTGGTCAATAGCGGCAATCGCCGCCATCCTGTCGGTAGCCAACCAGAGGATTTGATTCGGATGGGCAGAAAACGATTCGGCGAGCAGATTCATGCCAGGCTTTGAGATTGTCTTCCATTCCCTGCTTTTCCCGCTCGACTTCGCAATAAAAATGCCGCGACAGAACTTTCCCTCCGCCGCAGCTTGCAAATCCGTTGGCCCAGATTCGGCTACTTTTTGTTGACCGCCTTTTTTAGATCGATCCCGGGAGTAAACTTGGCAACCTTCCGCGCCGGAATCTTGATGACGCCGCCGGTCTGCGGATTGCGTCCATTGCGCGCCTTGCGCTGCGAAACGGAGAACGTGCCGAATCCTACGAGGGTCACCCGGTCGCCTTTTTTCAGGGCGGCAGTAACCGCATCAATTATCGTGTCGATCGAGCCCCCGGCGGCAGTTTTGCTGATTCCGTGGGCGGCTGCGATTTTCTCAACCAGATCCCCTTTGTTCATGCTCGCTCCTAGCCAGGTCAGAACCTGTGGCGCGAGTATTTACTTGCGAAACCGGTCGTATGTCAAGAAAAACCGTGAAATCGCGCGGTTTTTCCACAGAGTAGGTCGCCGGCTATCCATTCTTGTGCCGCCTTAGCCTGTTGTCATTCCGACTATTTGTGTGTCATCCCGAACCGAGCCCGCCGCGACGCTGTGTCATTCTGAGCTACGAGCGTAGCGAAGAGTCGAAGGACCCATATCGCTGGAGTGATTTTCGAGTCAAGTGAGGAGGGATAAGACTACGTCGCCACGACGGCCGCTGGCACAGCCGGTTCCACGCAAACTCCCAGCTTCTGGCCCAAGCCGGCAAACTCGTTGATCCAGCGTTGCGACGACTCGTCGCTTTCCAGCGCGACCGCCGGATACACATTCTGCAGCAACTGATAGAACACATTTTGCACCGGCGCCAGATTCACCTCGAACGGTAGTGAACGCACCAAACCGACGGCAGCATTAAAGCGCTGCAACCGCTCCCCGCGAGGATTCACCGCCAGCTCCTCGGCCATGCGGCTCAGGCGGCGCTTCAGCGCGTACCCCAGCCACGCCTCATCCCATTGGATTTTTTCCCGCGCCGCGGTGTCCAGCAGCGTCTGAATGCGTTCCAGGTCGATCTCATCGGCGAGAAATTCCTTGCGCAGCGCGGTGTTCAGCACAAACTCCGCTGTCAGATGCAGCATCTTCGGCAACGGCGCTCCCATGCCGCTGAGGAAGCCCATCAGCGGCGCGTGATGCTCATAAATCTGCCGGTATGCGGCCTCAGCTTCATCCATGGTCGAGCCCAGAATTTTGCTGACCACCTTTTGCCGCTCGTCGCGGAACAGCGACCGCAGGCTATAGGTCGCGCCGTCAAAATGCTTGTCGAGCAGTCGCAGGACAGCGGGAAGGTCGGCCGCCTGGAAGCTGTCGCGCAGCTCTCGCTCCGAGTCCTTGAATTCCTGCTCGCTGTGAAAACCCCGCACCCCGGCAATCACATTGTGGTCGCCGAAGTGCAACACGCCGAAGCTGACTTCCTGCTGCTCGCGAGTAATGCGAGAGCGAATCTGCGCGGTGCCCATGGCCAGCCGCGCGCGTCCCGACTCCAGGCGAACGTCTTCGTGCTGGCGCACCTCGTAACAATTGATGGAGCTGCTCTCTCCCACGCGCTGAAACATGGACGCGATCGCGTAGTGGGCCGCTACCGCCACCAGGTTCACCTCCGCCGGTTTCACCCACTTCTCGAAGATCTGTGCTCCGTCGCCGCTTTCGGCAAGATTGCTCTTCGCCAGCGCCAGCAACTGCTTGAAGGTTTCTTCGCGATGGTCGGGAAACAGCATCTGCGCCAACTGCAACGCGCGACCCGCATACATGATGGTCTGCACCGTCTCGATACCCGACAGCTCGTCGAAGAACCAGCCGCAACTGGTGTACATCAGCATCGCGTGGCGCTGCATTTCCAACAGCGCCAGCGCGGTCACCATGTCCACGTCCGTCATTTCAGCCTTGCCGTGTTTGGCGAAAAACTTTTGCAGGCTGCTCTCCTCGCGGTCCAGCACGATATTGATGTACTCATCGCGCGCCTGCCAGGGATCGCGCAGCAACTCCGAGGCCTTGCGTTCATACTCCGGCCCTAATTCGTCGCGCAGGTAATCGAACGCGGCCCGCAGAGGAGCGCGCCACGCCTGGTTCCATCCCGGCTTCCCTCCGCTGTTACAGCCGCAGTCGCGGCTCCAGCGTCCCACGCCATGAACGCAGCTCCACGCGGTGTTCTCCAGGATTTCTACTTCGTGGGTCGGCGGATTAATCTCCAGATACTCGCCGTAGTTCGTCAGCTTCGCCAGGTTGTTGCTCTCGATGTGGTGCAGCGCGTAGGCCAGCGCCATGTCGCCCTTCGCGTGATGGTGGCCGTAAGTCTCGCCATCGGTGGCGATATGCATTAGCTGTGGCCAGCGGCGATTGTCGGCAAATCCGCTGAGCAACCGGTTGGCAAACGTCTCGCCGTTGCTCAGCAACCCTTCAAACGCCACCGCGCGCGAGATGGGGCCGTCATAGAAAAACAAGTTGATGCTGCGCCCCGATGGCAGTTTGCAAATGTACGGGCGCGTCGGGTCAATCTTGCCGCCTTCTACGTTCTTGAACTTCGTGGTCCCGATGCGCCGCTCCTGCTTGGCTTGCGAGGGCGCCAGCACGGTGAACTTGATGTCATGCTCGGCCAGCACTTCCAGCGTCTCGACATCGACCGCGGTTTCCGCCAGCCACATGCCTTCAGGCTTGCGGCCAAAGCGGTGCTCGAAATCGCCGATGCCCCACACCACCTGCGTCTGCTTGTCGCGCCGGTTGGCCAGCGGCATGATCATGTGGTTGTACACCTGCGCGATGGCGTTGCCGTGTCCCGAGAAACGCTGCTGGCTCTCTTTGTCAGCGGCGAGGATCGCCTGGTAGGTGTCGGGCGCGTGCTCTTCCATCCACGACAGCAACGTGGGGCCAAAATTGAAGCTGATACGCGAATAATTGTTGACGATGTGGGTGATGCGATTGTCGCAGGTCAGTATGCGCGAGCTGGCATTCGCGGCGTAGCACTCCGCCGTAATGCGCTCGTTCCAGTCGTGATACGGGTACGCCGAGTCCTGCAGCTCAATCGACTCGAGCCACGGGTTCTCGCGCGGCGGCTGATAAAAATGGCTGTGAATGCAGAGGTATCGATCCATGAATGGGCGACGCTGTCAAAATGTTGCGCCATAAATTAGATGCGGAGAGGAGGGATTGCGTCGCGGGGGCGGCGACGGCCAAAATTTCGATGAAACGGCCCGTCCCAATCTGGAACTCCTCCTTGTTTATCATCGTGTTGGCGACCTTCCATTTCTTTGACCCGGCTGAATCGCGCGCACTAAACTTGCTGTTACCACGCGGGAGGCCGGCCCATGATCCGTGAAGATGTTCTACAGCAATTCCCAGAGTTATTCGGAACGAAGAGCGTCAATGGTCGAGAGGTCAACGCCGAAGAGACAATCGCGACGCTCACCCGCGAACTGCGTCCTGCCATCGGCGAGGCCCTGAACGCACGGCGAGCGCGGCTCAACAGTGCCGAGCCGGTACGCAGCAAGTACGGCTGGCCGGCATGGGACGAGACCTTCGACGATCCAATCACGGGCCGTCCCTGGACATTTCGCCAGATCGTGCAAGGCATGATCGACAACTTTCTGGGCCGCGAAAGCGAATGGGGCTGGCGGCTCAACGACGAGGTGCCCATCCCCGCCGACGTGCATCCGCTGAAAAATCCCGGGCTCGAGCTTACCGGTCCCTGGCATCCGCTCGACATGGCGTTCAACGCATTGAATAGCGCCGCACCCATGAACATGCCCGACTTTGAAGACGCCTCACCGTCGCACTTCCAGCCCCAGGGCGCGCCCAAGGGCCAGCCGGTGGGAATGTTTGCGGCCCTGCAGAACGCCAAAGACATTTTTCACGGCCGCTGGACCAGCAGGCCCTACGAAGTAGTGAAGAAGGACAGCAAGCGCTCCTACACCATCAAAACGCCGCCGCAGAAGTGGCCCACGCGCCTGGTCCGTCCGCCCAGCATTCACGTGCTCTATGAGCATGTCATCGTGGACGGCCAGCCCGCTCCCGGGCTGATTGCGGTGGTCGTCCTCTGGGCGTTGAACAATTACGACGCGCTCAAAAAAGCCGGCACCGGCGTGTATTTTTACATTCCAAAGATGCAGACGCCGCGCGAGGCCCTCATCGTCGAGAAGTTGCTGTCGCGCGTGGAAGCCATCATCGGCGTCCCTTCGGGCACCTTCAAGATCAAGATTCTCTATGAGGAAGGCAATGGCGGCCGTTATCTGCCGGCGATCGCGTGGACCTTCCGGCGGCGGCTGTTAGGCACCAACGTCGGCCGCTGGGACTATCTCGGCAGCCTCATCGAAATGTGGAAAGACGATCCGAACGGCGTTTTTCCTGATCCGCAAGGCATCGGCATGGCTTCGCCGAACATGATTGCCTACCAGCGCTACAACGCGCTGATGATGCTGATGGCCGGCATGAAACAGGGCGAACTCACCAACGGTGCGCCCATCGGCGGCATGGCTGCGGTCATGATCTATGCCCCCAGTGATGCTTATGGACGCTCCCGGTATAACCCGCTGGCGCTGCGCGCGGTCGCCATCGACAAGCTGCGCGAGCGCCTGCTGGGACTGATGTTCGTGCCCGATGGGCCCATCCCCGCCGGCCAGCAGGTCACACTCGACGACATTCTTGCCGGGCGTATCAAGGGCAGGCTTTACGACGCGTATCGCCAGAGCTGGGTCGCCAGTCCCGAGCCCGCTTATGTGGCCGCGGGAAACGCGCCGCTGCAGGCGAGCGTGGCGAAATTGCAGGCCGTGCTGGATGCACCGCGCGAGACCGTGGACGCCAACGGCAAAGCCGTGCCCACCGTTACCAGTGGCCTGGCGGATTCGGAGCGGGCGCTGCTGGAATCTCGCGGCCTGCTGAATGCGCAGGGCAAAATCGCACCGCTCATCCTTAATAAGAGTGCAATGGACACGCCGGAAAAGCTGCTGTCTCCCGAACTATGGAACGCCATCTACAGCGTGCCCAAAGGCGACATCACCATCGAACACATCCAGCACGCGTTCTACATGGCCGCCAATTACGGCTTCCAGATCCTCAACGGCAACTTCGCCGCCGCCATCGACGACTACGAGCTCAAGCAGCGCTTCATGAATGATCTGGCGACCTACCGCATCGACGTTTCATGGCTGTGGACGCTGGTTCAGCATCAGGCGGTCATCACCAAGGATGGGCACTTTCAGCGGCCGGCGCTCACCGAAGACGGCGTCGTGCTGGCCCCGAGCGCCGAGCAGGTCAAGGCCGGGACACGCTTCACCAGGGAGCTGTTCCAGAAGGTCTGGGACTATCACAACGAATGGACGGCAGAATTTTTCGCCGAACTGGACCGGCGTGGCGATCCCGGACGCTTCGACCGCTCGAAAGCGCCGCTCATCATGGAGTTGCTGAAGCGGCAACTGCTTTCGCCGAAATACCTGCAACACAGCGCGCGCGTGCTGTTCCTGCTGGCCGAGGCCGACGGCAAGCAGCGAGAGCAAATCCTGGCGGCGATTTTCGATCTGTCGCGCGAGGAAATCGTGAAGCGCGTCGAGGCCGGAACCGCGAAACCGTCTGCCTTGGCCGTCCACGATTATGTTTACGACATTTTCCCCGGCGGGAAGGAGCAGCTCGCGGCCACGTCGTGACGTACCGTTAAGCCATCAGCTCTCAGCTGTCAGCCTTCAGTTCTGGTTACCAACGCTGTCCTTAAGTCGTGCTGGTCAGATCGCGCACCGCTGACTGCATTGCAGAAGCCAGTCCCGGGTAGCGGACGGAAGAAGGTAGCCCAGCGCTTCAGCGCTGGGTAGGTTGTAGTTTTGAAAATGAGCCCCTTTAGGGGCGGCAGAAGTTGTTGGAGAGCTGCGCGTGCGGATGTAATTTGAAAGGCATGGCCTCAGCCGCGCCGCATGAGCCTTGTCATCACGAGCCGCTTCAGCCGCGAGAAACCTGCTTTCTTTCACCGGTCGGCAACGGCTAACTGTCGACTGACAACTGATTATAACTATTCTTATAATCCCTCTATGCTGACCAAACTCCGCAAGATCGGCAATGGCTACGGAATTCTCCTGCCCAGGCAGGTCATCGAACGCCTTCACCTAACCGAAGGTAGCGTATTGAGTCTTTCCGAGACGAGCGCGGGGATCGAACTCTCGCTTTTTGACGTCAATTTCTCCGAGCAGGTCGAAGCCTTTCGCCGTACGGAGGCGAAGCACTGCAACAGCCATCGAGAACTGGCGCTACCGTCGTCGCGATGACACCAGAACGCACATAGTATTATGAAGTGGCGATGACACCCCTGCCGACTTCCGCCTCGGAGCACGCACTGTACTGACCCCTATGTCCAGCAAACTTGGTAAGACCGTTGGTCTGGTTCTCTTCTGCTCTCTTACATTCTGCCTGGCCCCGGCGCAGACCCCGCAGTTCGTCTCTTTTTCCTCGGCGCAGCCGGTGCTTGAGGCCATGCGCAGCCAGTTGCCCCCCGAGCTGAAAACATCGCTCAACGCCGCCACCTGGGACAAGTGGGTCCGCACCGAAGACAAGGAAATCCGCAGCCGCATCGAGGAGGGCGAAGAAAACACGCTAACTAATCTGCTGCGCATGGGCGTGACTTTCACCCAGGAACGGCCCATTACCTATGAGGACCTGGACGAGTTCGGGCGCAGCCCAGCCGTCGACGTCATCGCCGACCGGCGCGCCAACGATCTGATTGTTGCGCTGGCCGGACCGCATCCCAGCGAAGGCATGCTGGAAATGCGAGCGCTACTGGAGAAAAAAGGTTTCAGCCTTAAGACTCCCGACGGCCAGAAGAAAGTCAAAGCCTACCTGCTGGCGAACCTGGGACGCTGGCGCGACGATGTGGCCCGGGCCCGGGCGCAGATAAAATCCAACCCTTACCAGGCCTTCAAGGACCGCGGCATCTCGACCGACAGCAATCTGTATCCCGACTACACCATCGAGATCCACCTGAAGCACATGATGGACCAGGGCCTGCTCAAGCCGGGCAGCATTCATCGCGTTGCCATCGTTGGGCCCGGCCTGGACTTCGTGAACAAGAAATCCGGTTCCGACTTTTATCCCCCGCAAACCACCCAGCCCTTCGCCGTGATTGACTCGCTGGCGCGCCTGGGCCTGGCCGACCCCACCACGGTTGAGGTGACCACCTTCGACATAAGCGCGCGAGTGAACCGGCACCTGGAGCGCGCGCGCAAGGATGCCACTGCCGGCAAGCCCTACACCATCCAATTGCTGTCGAACCCATCGGACCAATGGAGCCAGGAGTACCACAACGGCTTCATCGAGTATTGGCAGAAGCTGGGCGACAGAGTAGGCAAGCCGGGCACGCGCATTCCGGTTCCGGCCGCGGCGGGAGACATCTGGAACCGCGCGGTCAGCGTGCGGCCCGCTGTTGTCCTCAGGGTCGTGCCGGTGGACATGAATGTTGTGTTCCAGACTCTGCCGCTTCCGCCCGACAAGCAATACGACCTGGTCATCGGGACCAATATCTTCGTCTATTACGGCAGCCTCGAGCAGTCGCTGGCGCGCGGCAACATCGGGACCATGATCAAGTCCGGTGGTTTTCTCATCAGCAACGAGATCTTGCCCAACACCGCTCCGACCAAACTGACGGACTCGCTTAAGACCTCGGTGCCGATTGTGAAGACTACGCCGCCGGTCACCGACTATATGTACAGCTACGCCCGAAAGTAAAACTTAAGTGCTATATTTCCGGCCAAAATCCGAATGGTCGAGATTTGCAAGATTTTGGCTTTAGGCCACCGCTGACACCGTAACTGTTCATTCGCGGACATCTTCCGGTGAAACCGGACTCACAACTCCTTCCATCCACCTCCCTGATCCCGCAATCCACTATGTCCCTCATAAAGTTGCGGGTCCGACACTCTGGCTCCCCAATTGCTCCTTATTAGTTCAGCCATATCGTCATCCCGAGGTCGACCATGACCAACCTGCTGCAGGACCTGCGATTTGCGATTCGCCAGATGCGCCATTCTCCCGGCTTCGCTGCCACCGCGATCTTCACCCTGGCGCTCGGCATCGCCGCCAACGTCATCGTCTTCGGCGTGCTGCAGGCGATGATTTTGCGACCCTTGGATGTGCCCAAGCCGGACCGGGTAATGACGTTCGCGCCCCACGTTGCCGACTATCCGATTTTCGCCTATCCGGAAGTCCGTGATGTGCGCGATAGCAATACGGTATTTTCTGCGGTTGCCGCCGACACGATTGAGATTTTTGGCCTCGAGGCCGACGGTGTCACCCGGCCGGTCTGGGGATACATAGTAAGTGGCCAATATTTCGAGGTCGTCGCCATCAAGCCTTACCTTGGGCGCCTGCTGGAGCGCGCCGATGACGACCATCCTGGAGCCTCAGAGGCTGCCGTACTTTCCTGGCCGGCATGGAAGAATTATTTCAGCTCGGACCCCAACATTGTGGGAAAGACGGTCCGCATTAACAAACATCCTTACACTATCGTCGGCGTCACCCCCGAAGGTTTCTACGGAACCGAAAAATTCTTGCAGCCCGAAATTTTTCTTCCGATGGCGAACCAAGCGTCGCTGGAAGGGTCCAGTTGGCTTGAGTCGCGACGCCAGAAGATGGTCTTCCCGATCGTGCGCATCAAAGACGGGATCACGCTCACCCAGGTGCAAGCTGAACTGGATACGATTGCAGCCCGCATTCAACGACAGAATCCTGCCGAAGAAGATGGCCTGCAATTCAAGCTGGCCACTCCCGGCCTGGTCGGCGACTTTCTCGGCGGGGCGGCACGCCGATTTCTGGCTGGGATCATGGCACTCGCCGGCATTGTGCTGCTGGCGGCGTGTGCCAACCTCGGCGGACTGTTCGCGGCGCGCACGGCAGATCGCACGCGCGAGATTGCCATCCGCATGGCCGTTGGATCGAGCCGTTGGCGCGTCGTCCGCCAAGTCCTGGTCGAAGCCTTGGTGATTTCGACCCTCGGAGGAGCATGCGCCTGTGGCCTGGCCTGGATCGCTCTCAGTGCCCTCGGCAAATGGCATCCGCCCACCGACTACCCAATGAGGTTCCTGATAGACCCTCAGCCGTTTTTGGTGTTGGTCGCTCTGTTGATCTCAGTCCTCGCTGGTATGGTGTTCGGAGTGATGCCGTTACGGCAGATCTTCAAGGCCGATCCCAACGATGCGATTAAGAGCGGCGGAAGCCAATCGGGCGCGGGACGCCGCTGGGCGCTGCGCGATGTCCTGCTGGCGGCACAAATCGCGCTCTGCTGTGTCACCGTCACGGCTGCCTTCGTCTCACTGCGTGGTTTGGCCAGGACATTTACCTTAGACCTGGGCTTTAATCCGAAGAATGCTGTACTGACTACATTCGATCTCAGCCAGGCTGGCTACTCTGGACAGGCTGCCGATCATTTCCAGCGCCAGCTCCAGGAAAAGCTATTGCAGATCCCTGGCGTGGAATCAGCCGGCTACGCCAATACCACGAACCTCACTGGAGATAATTCCGTTCCTCCGGTCTTTTCCCAGCAAACTAGCGATTTCAGGCCCTCTAACGCAGCCTTCCATACCTATGAATACGACGTCTCACCTGGATATTTGGCCGCGTGTGCCACGCCACTGCTGGCGGGACGCGATGTGAGCTTCAGCGACACTCCGACGTCGCCCGCGGTTGCCATCGTGAATCAGGAGTTCGCCCGGCGCCTCTTTCACTCCGAGAACGCCGTCGGCCGCTACTTCAAGAACAGTTCTGGCGTCTCCATCCAGATCGTGGGGATTATGGCCGATGGCAAACAATTCCTGCTCAGTGAAACGCCGAGAGCAGCAGCGTACTTCCCGATCTCGCAGAGGCCAACTACGAAGACATCGCTCGTCGTCCGAACCAGGCCAGATCCCACGGGTCTGGCGACGGCCGATATGGCAGTCACCGTCCGCAAAACCATCCGCGATCTTGACCCCGCCATTCCTATACGGGCATCAAGCGAGTGGAGAAGTCAGCTCGCTATGAGTTTCTTTCCCGCGCAGGTGGCTACAATCGCGCTCGGCCTGTTTGGCGCCTTTGGACTCCTGCTCTCGATTACCGGCACCTTCGGTCTGGCCTCGTACACGGTCAGCAAGCGGCTGCGCGAGCTGAGTATTCGCGTCGCGCTGGGTGCGCAGGCAAGACAGATACTCGCCGCCGCACTCGGACGCATGCTGGTCCTGCTCGCTGCAGGCTCACTCGCTGGCTTGCTGCTTGGTGTCGCCGCCAGCCGGATCCTTTCGGTCATCGTCTTCCAGGCTACGGCACAAGATCCATTCGTAATTGCGGCTGTTGCACTCACGATACTGCTCACCGGCTCGCTGTCGGTTGCCGGGCCCGTGCGACGCGCTTTGCGCATCGATCCGGCAAACGTGCTTCGCGAACAATAATTCTCAAGCGGGATGCTGATCCGTTCGCCCATCCTTTCGCCTCTTTTGCGAAAGGGTGGGAAACGCCAGCCTATACACTGTTACGCAGGTGGAACCGCCATGGAATCTCGCCAACATGCCGTTATCACGGCGCTTCAGATTCTGGGAGTGGGCCTGCTGGTCTGGCTGCTTTTTACCTTGAAGACCCCGTGGAGCGTCACGCGCTACATTGGGACGGCCCTGGTGTTAGTGGGTGCGGCTTTCATCGCGGTCGCTCGCTATCAACTGGGCAGGTCTTTCTCGGTGAAACCCGAGGCCCACGAACTGGTCACCCATGGTCTGTACTCACGGATTCGAAATCCTATTTATGTATTCGGCACTGTGATGTCGGCAGGGCTAATACTTATCTTGCAGAGACCGGTTCTGTGGATTGTGCTGATGGTCCTGATTGTTACGCAGACGGTCCGCGCGCATCGCGAGGCGAAAGTGCTGGAAGCGGCCTTTGGCGACGCCTACCGGCAGTACCGTCGCCAGACCTGGTTTTGAGGGTGCCTCCCTCCTCAAGTTAAACAAAAAAATAGAAGTCCGAATCCCTCGCCGGGTATATAGTGTGTGGCTGTCAGGAGCGCGAACGGAGTTTTTTCCCGCACGCTGAATCATTGACGTCTCCGCGGGTGAGACGATAAGGCCAACATGTCAACCGGACCCCAGTTGTCGCCCGACCTCCCACTCAGCGATATTGCCCAGCAGCATCAGGTATGGCTGGCCAGCAAGGGCGAGCAAGGCCGGCGCGCCAATTTCGACGGCCTGAAGTTATGGGGCGTTAAGTTCCGGACGCTCACGCCGACGCGTAACTTTACCGCTGCACTTTTCGGCAATGCGCAGTTGTTCCGGGCCGACCTGTGTGGCTGCAATCTGCAGTTCGCCGACCTTCGCAATACCACGGGATTGTCGAGCGATTGCCTGGCGGGTTCCGATCTTAGCGGCGCCAGCCTGCCGGAACTGCTCGGCTGGTCCGGTGAGTTGGAGCTTCTCACTTCGAAAACAAGTTTGGCCCAGTCGCTCTTCCTTTCGATGCTGGCGGCAACCATCTACATCATCCTCGCGGTGATCGACACCAATGACCTGGCTCTCATCACCAATTCCACAACGCTGGCGCTTCCTATTCTTAATATCTCGGTGCCGGTGATCCCTTTCTATGTCGTGGCGCCGGTCGTGCTGTGTGTGGTGTTCATCTATTTTTGCTTTCTCCAGCGCGAAACCATCGACCTGTTAAGACGGATGCCGTTAGCTATGCCCGATGGTTCTATGCCTGCGACCAAGGCGTTCTCCTGGGTGCCATTGGACGACGGAACCCTGGCAGGCACGAAAAAAACGCATCGCAATTTTTTGGGGCGCGCGATTTCGGCGGCGGTGGTTTACGGAGCGGTTCCTTTGGCGCTGCTCTGTATCTGGGAACGAGGCCTGGTCGCCAGAGAGCCAAAGCTTACGGGTTTGCATGCTGTCTTGTTTGCTTTGGCCATCGGGTTCTGCTGGTACCTGCTCTATTTTTCAGCGCATGGCAATGGCGGCCCACGCCCGAGTCGCAAATTGGGCGCGATACTCACGGCATCGGCCATTGCTGCGCTTGCTTATTTATCTCTGGCGGTGCTGAAAGGTGGCCCATTTCCACGATCGGAATACCTGGGCAGTGTCTTGTCCAGCAAAGGCGCTCAGGCTGGTTACGATTCGGTCAGCTACTACTATGACCAGAATGGCATTGAGCAGGAACGTGCCTGGGCGGTGCCGGGCCGGCGATGGTTGCAACTGTTGCGCCTTGATCCCTACCCTAATCTGAACGGCGCCCGGTCGTCCGTCCCAGGATCGGATTCCGATGCCGGCGGTGGCCTGGCTTTTCCGTCGGGCTGGAAGCAACCTCACCTGCCGGCGCAGAGTTCGCGACTGAAGTCGGCTTACATGACGAACTGTAACCTGGAAGGCGCCGACCTTCGAAGAGTGTTGCTGACCAATGCCAACGTGACCGATTGCCACTTGGAGGGTGCGACCCTGAGCCGCGCCAAGATCGACAAGGCTGACTTGAGTGGAAGTACCCTGGACAGGGCCATACTGACGGGAGCCGATCTTTCCGGCACCGATCTGTCGGAAACGTCCTTCAACGGGGTAATTGCGGACGAGGTAATCCTGTCGGGCACGCACCTGATCGACGTGCCCCTGAAGGGCGCTTTCCTTAGCGGCGCGCATATGGACGGTACCGACCTTACCAATGCCGATCTGACTGGCGCCCATATGGATGGGGTTACTCTCAGCAAAGGCGCCGACCTCACCTCGGCTCATCTCACCGGCGCTGATTTGCACAATGCGACGATCAAAACGGCTTCGCTGCAGTCCGCGGTTCTTAAAGGTGCAAACTTGACCGATGCCACTGTGACCGGTTCCGATTTGACCGGCGCGGACTTGAGTTGCACCAAGGTTGCGGGTGCGGATTTCGCCGGCTCGGACCTTTCCAACGCGGATTTAACCGGCATGATGAATCGCCGGCACGACCCCCGGCCTTACGAGTCGGCAGATTTCAGCGTGCGCACCATGACGGGCGCGAACCTGCATGGGGCGAACCTGAAGAATGCCACCGGACTCAGCGCCAAGCAGGTCAAAGCCGCAAAGAACTGGACCGAAGCGTTCTACAGCGCAGAGATGCTGCAGCAACTGGGGCTGCCCGCCAATCACAACGAGCAACTTGAAGTTAGTTTGTCGCAGGAAAAATTCTGCTTATCCCAATAGCGTGTGTCGGGGATATTGTTTGATGGAGACGAGAGCCGGTCCACCTTCGCGCCAGGATCGGGTGCGAAAGATGGGCCGGCTCTGTCTTACTGCGATCGAAGCGGCTTACAACAGTTTGCGGCGTAACATGCCAAACACGCCGAGAATCCCAGAACCAAGCATCAAGAAGGTGCTGGGTTCAGGAGTGGGCGATCCCCCGGCTCCGGCGTTTCCGATGAGGTCGCCCTGGTAGATTTCAGTCATCCAATCGACACTGGGTGAGCCGTCCAAGGAAGGCGCCATCAGGTTATATACGCTTGAAAATCCGCCCGTGCGGCTGATGATAAAGTCAAGCTCTGTTTGATTCGTGTCCCCGCCAACGTATGCATTGAAGTTCCCGAAGGAAGCCGCGGAACAGGCGGTCTCTCCACTAGGAAAAGCTTCTCCGCTCCAGCCCCCGGGCAGTCCCGACACTGAGAAGCCAGCGACCGAGCCAGCCACATTGAAGCAGAGGACGGGAGTGGAAAAGCCCTGACCGGCAGCCACCAGGAAATCAGCGGAAATGCTCTTGTCGGGGTTAAGTGTTAAATCCAGCAGGCCCCACGGCGGCGTACCGGCGGGAGGCGCGAAGGGTGCGGGAATGCTGAACGTCAACTGAATGCTATCGGCGCGTGCGGCCAGCGGCGCGCAGAGAATGAAACCCAGAACAGCGGCCAGAGCGAACAACAGCAGCATTCGCGGTTGGAGATTATTGCCAAACACACCAGGACGAAGTTTCAAGGCGTACTCCTTTAGGTGTTTCTTGAAATGCGATTTTGATTGAGACGAGAGCCTGTCCACCCTTCGCGCCAGGATCGGGTGCGAAAGATGGACCGGCTCTGTCTTACTGCGACCGAAGCGGCTTACAACAGTTTGCGGCGCAACATGCCAAACACGCCAAGAATCCCGGAACCAAGCATTAAGAAGGTGCTGGGTTCAGGAGTTGGCTGATTTGGTTCTGCGGCCGCGAATCCGTAGCCATCACCTTGGAATACGACGGCAGCCCAATCGGCATCGGGTGACCCGTCCACCGAGGGCTTCATCAAATCATAGACACTCGAAAATCCGCCCGTCCGGCTGAGGGTGAAGTCGAGCGAAGTTACGTCGGAATGCCCTTTCACCCACGCATCGAAGCAACCGAATGACGATCCGGAACAGCCACCACCACCGTTAAGGGTCAGGGCCCAGTCGTCAGGCAGTCCCTTTGCCGTCAAGCCATCGGTAGAGCCAACCACATTGAAGGTCAGGAAGCTGCTGGAAAACCCGAATCCCGGAGTCATCGTGAAATCAGCGGTAATGCTCTGATCGGGGTTGAGTGTGAGATTAAGAGTTGCCCACGGCGCTGAACCCGGCGGCGTATAGACGGGATCAGGAGTGACGAAGGTCATATCAATGCTATCGGCGCGTGCGGCCAGCGGCGCGCAGAGTATCAAAACGAAAACAGCAGCCAGAGCGAATAACACCAGCATTCGCGGTTGGAAGTTCTTGCCAGACACGCTAGGACGAAGTTTCAAGGCGTACTCCTTCTTATGCATATGTATTAAATACGAATTACTTACCGGGGCCAGACAGCATAAAGCAACTCAAGTTTTGACGAACCGCGGCAGTTTTGTCGGTGAGCGAGGGGGTGGTTACTTTGTGATAACGAAGGCTGGTGACCAACGAGTATTGTGAGAATGGGAGTGGCGCGCGTCGGGTAGCGCCGCAGAGAATTCCCCAGCTTGGGCGTCAGGCTATACTGGGTGGCTTGCGAAATCTGGACTTTGCAAGAAAATATTTCCGACAGCTCTGTCTGTCTGGCACAGGCCAATAAAAAATGTATTGGGTTTACAACCTGCCCAACTGGCTTTTTGGACTGCTTACGGTGGTCGTTTTTGTGGCCATCAGCCTGGTCGGGATTTTTTGTACCCGGGCATGGATTCGCGGGATGCACCGCCAGCTCTCCCACAACGATATTGTCGGCTTTTACCTGGCTGGAATAACCGTGCTCTACGGGGTCTCGCTGGGCTTGCTCGCCATTGGGGCCTGGTCGATTTACACCGAAACGGAAAACAAGGTGGCGAAAGAGGCAGCGGCCCTGTCGGGCCTCTATGGCAGCGTCAGCAGTCTGCCGGAGCCAACCCGCAGTTTGCTGCAGAACGATCTTCGCGAATATACGCGGGCGGTCATCGACGTAGGTTGGCCGGCGCAACGGCGCGGCGAAATAGCAACGCAAAACAGCACGACCCTGGATAAATTCCAACAGGATTTTGAGGCGTTTGAGCCGGTCAAGGAAGAAGAGAAAATTTTGGATGCGGACATTTCGCGGGAGTTCGACGCTCTGGAGGAGTCGCGCAGCATTCGTCTGGATAGCGTGGCTGCCGAATTGCCGGCGCCGTTATGGGCGTTGATTCTGCTGGGAGCGTTGGTCTGCATTGTTTCTACCTGGTTCTTCCATACCGAAAGCCTGAAAATGCATCTCTGGATGACCGGGCTGATCGCAGCGCTGCTCGGGCTGATGGTTTACATGGTGGCCGTGCTCGATAATCCCTATCGCGGGGACGTCAGCGTCAGTCCTGCCCCGTTCGAGCGCGTTTACCAGCAGATGATCAAACCGGGGAAGTGATAACAGTTGCCAGTTGTCAGTTGTCAGTTGCCAGTTGTCAGTTAAAGATAAGGACAACCGCAGATCCTTCGGCTCGTCGCTTCTCTCCTCGCTCAGGATGACAAACCGGAAAAGATCCCGCCGCCCCTACACCCTTGCCAGGTGCACCCCGAACCATTTCTTGCGGTCGCACCAGGTGTGTTCCAGCGCGAAGCCGCTTTCGTGCAGGATGGATTCGATCATGGCGTCGGTGTACTTGTAGCTGATCTCGGTGTGGATGCGCTCCCCACGCTCGAACCACACGTCCAGGTCCAGCGCCGGAACGAACGCCGATTGCGCGGTGGTGCTCTCCAGATAGGCTTCGATGCGCGACTGGCGGCGGTTCCACACCGGAATGTGGCGGAAGCGGTTGAGGTCGAAGTCGGCATCGAATTCGCGATTCAAGCGCGCCAGAATGTTCTGGTTAAACGCCGCGGTCACGCCCTGCGAATCGTCGTAGGCGGGCAAAAGAATCTTGGGACTCTTGGCGAAATCGGCGCCCAGCAGCAGGGCGTCGCCCGAGCGCAGGGTACGGCGAATGCGGCGCAACATTCGCACCGACTCATCGGGCTCGAAGTTGCCAATACTCGATCCGATGTAGAGCACCAGTTTGCGCCCGCTGATGCGGCTGAGCGCGGGCACGCCTCCGGTGTAGTCGGCGACGATGGGATTGACCCGCAGCCCGGGAAACTGCCCTCCGAGGCGCGTTACCGCTTCCTGCAACGCCGAGGGCGAAACGTCGATGGGATAAAACAGCGCGCGGCTTTGCCGGCGCAGCAATTCGTCGATCAGAAGGCAGGTTTTGGCGGCGGTGCCGGCGCCGAGTTCAACCAGCGTCAACGGCGTTCCGGCATGGTGCAGAATGTCGCCCGCCGAGCACTCCAGAATCGCGCGCTCGGTGCGCGTGAGGTAATACTCGGGCAGTTCGGTAATCTGCTCGAACAGGGCCGAGCCGATGTCGTCGTAAAACAACTTCGACGGCAGCCGCTTGGGTGTCGCACTCAGGCCCTCGAATACTTCCAGGGCGACGGCGTCGTTCGCCAGGAACTGAAGTTGCTTGCTACTTGCCATTGGCCAACCGTATGCCCATAAATTGCCAGCGCACATGGGGCGGGAAAAAATTGCGATAGGTCGCGCGAATATGCGACTGCGGCGTGGCGCAGGATCCGCCGCGAAGCACCATCTGATTGCACATGAACTTGCCGTTGTACTCGCCGACCGCGCCTGCGGCCGGCTGGAAACCGGGATAAGGCGTGTACGCGCTAGCCGTCCATTCCCAGACATCGCCGAATATTTGCGACAGCGATTCCGTCGCGTCTTCTTTTAGCGCGCGGGGATGCAGGTTGCCGCTCTCCAGGAAATTTCCCGCCACCCGGCGGGATCGCGCCGCAACTTCCCACTCGAATTCAGTAGGCAGTCGCGCGCCCGCCCAGCGTGCGAAGGCGTCGGCCTCGTAATAGCTGACGTGGCAAACCGGCTCGCTCAAGTTCAGGGGCGTCATGCCTGCGACGGTGTAATTCCACCAGTCGCCGGCGCGCTGCTCCCAGTACAACGGAGCGCTCCACTGATTGCTACGCACCGTGTCCCATCCGTCGGAAAGCCACAGCTCGGCGGTGCCGTAGCCGTTGTCGCGCATGAATTCCAGGTACTCGCCGTTGGTGACCAGGCGCGACGCCAGGCGAAATGGTTCCAGATAAACATTGTGCCGCGGACCTTCGTTGTCGAAGGCGAATCCCTCGCCGGAAAATCCTGCGCTGTAAACACCTTCGTCGAAGCTGCGCCACTGGATCGGCGGGACGGAGGCCGCACTGCTGCGTGCATGGTGACCTTCTGGCGCCGGGCGAAATGCAGGTCGCAGCGGATTCGTCCACAGGCCGTTCTTGACGTCGGTGACGATCAGTTCCTGGTGCTGCTGCTCATGGTTGATGCCGAGCGTAACCAGCGCCTCGAACTCGGGCGCAGGGTCGGTGGTGAGCATGTGCACCACGGCATCGTCCACGTAGGAACGGTAGGCGTGGACTTCGTCCAGTCCAGGCCGTGACAGGATGTGCCGCAAGTTCCGCAGAGGGCGATCGCCGACCGCGTTGTAATAAGAATTGAAAAGATTGCGAAATGCGGGATGAAACGGGAAATAGCCGCTCTGCGCGCTGAGCAGGAAAGTCTCGAAGAACCACGTGGTGTGCGCCAGGTGCCACTTGGCCGGGCTGGCGTCGGGCATGGGCTGCAAACTGTGGTCTTCCACAGTCAGAGGAGTACAAATCTGAAGAGAGGTTTCCCGCACCGCCAGATATTTGTCCAGCAACGTAGCTTCGGCCTGCGGCGGCGTGGATATCGGTAGATCGCGAATTGGACTAATACTGTGCATAAATCGAAATTTGATGCAAAATTCGGCGGTCGCGGCTGGTCACCCGTTGGAGGTGAGCTACCCTGGGTTGCCGCCTCAAGAGCAGATGCTGAGATCGGCCCGAGGCTCCAAAAATTAAAAAACAGTTGTCAGAGGTCAGTTGTCAGTAAATGCAACCGGTCCTTCGACTGCCGCGCTGGCTGAGGATGGCAAACCAGCCGGCGGTGCGAGCTAAGTCTGATGTACGTCAAACAGCGTCAGCCAATATTGCAGGGATTGCAGAGCAAAGCCACACAGAATGAGTCCGATGCCGAACACGCCCATGCGCCGCTCCGGCAGATTGTCGGCATAGTACTCAATGTAGGGAGCGAAGGTTTGCCCGACGCCAGTGACAATCCCGACCACCAGGCCGACGCGAATCGCGAACAACCACGGGTGGTCCAGGTGATGGATGAAGGCGCTGCAGACCAGCGCGGTGGCCATGTAGCCGAGCGTGCGGACCACAGTTCCCCAAAATTGCCGGCGCGTGAGGCGGGGACGGCGCGACGCTGAATATTCCGCCGCTGGACGCATGCCGCGAGAGTAGGCCAATACCTGCCCGATGGTGATGAGAATGGCGAACGCGACAGCGAATCCGAGGCCCAAAATCCGGTACAGTCCAATTCCGACGCCGAAGCTGCGAATGGCGGAAAACAGGGTTTCCCACGGTAAGGAGTAGTGGTCCAGCCCGCGAGCTGCTCGATTGAACTCAATTGCCAGGGTGATGCCGGTGGCAAGGCCGGCGGTCAAACCAAAGAACAGACCGAGGCCCAGGCCGTACCCGATGCCGAAGATGACCGAGTAGGTGACCGCGCGGGTCAGCAGCCGCAGAGGACCATGTTGTCCACCTAACAAGTCGTAAGCGAGATAGAGGCTGCCCAGCACGTCAAGGCATGTACCCGCAATGCTGATGGCCGCAACGGTATGGTGGTCCATTTGACGATAGAGGCTAACATTTTTTGTTGCCAACCGAGTGGTCGCTCAAGCCGCTTCGTTCGACGAAGCGTTTACTGGAACTCGAGCATAACAATCTCGGGATTCGAGCCCAGCCGCAGCGGTGGTCCCCAGGTTCCGGCGCCGCTGGAAGTGAAGACCTGCATCTTGCCGATCCGGCTTAGGCCGTAGACAAACTGGTGGTAGAGCCGGCGCGCCATCCAGCTCCACGGGATGAACTGACCCACGTGAGTATGGCCGGACAACTGTAGAGAAATTCCGGCGGCCTCGGCGATTTCCGGATGGTCAGGCGCATGGGTCAACAGAATGCTGGCGCGGTCGCGATCCAGGCGGATGCCGTCGAGCACTGCCGCAAACGGTCCATCCTGGGTCGCGTTCCGGTAGGGCACTCCGATAATCTGCAAGCCATCCACTTCCACTTTTTCATTGCTGAGCACTCGGACCCCGGCCGCCGCGATGGCCCGCAGATATTTGCTGTCGTCCCCAAATTGCTCGTGATTGCCCGCGACAAAGTACACACCCTGCGACGCCGTCAGCTTGTGTAACGGTTCGGCGGCGCGTCCCGCGTCGATGGCGGTGCCGTCGTACAAATCTCCGGCAATAAAAATCGCGTCGGGCGCTTCGCGCAGAATTTTGGTCACCATGCGTCGAAGAAAATTGCCGTTGCGCACATGCCCCAGATGCAGATCGCTGATCAGCGCCGCTTTTCGCCCGCGCCACGCTACCGGCAAGTTTGCCAGCCGCACCGTGGTTCGCGTGATTCGCGTCCAACTGGCGTTGCAGACACCGTAGAAACCGGCCACCCCTGCGGCCGCGAACAAAAATTCAACCGTCCGATGGAAGTTGATGTCGAGCCCGGCCAGCCGCGTCACCGCGAAAATGAGCCAGGAAGAAACTGCGGCGAGAAACAGGAAGCTCACCAGACCCAGCCAAACCGCAGCCGCCCGGTAAAACGCGCGCACCGCAGCATTGGTATAACGAAAGGCGAGTAGCGAAGCGGCCACAAAGCTCACCGACAAAAAACCGAGAAGCAGTTTGATCCATAGTGCGCCGGCGGCGCCGTTGCGTCCGGGCGAAAATGTCCAGGTCGTATAGAGGAGAAAATGCGTCAAGAAAAGAATGGACTGAAAAACTGCAATGAAACCGATTAGACGTTTTGCGCGCATGCGCATTAGATTCGCGAGCCGGCCATTCGGATTGTTTGGCGGCTGGCGCTATCCGGCGGCGGGCACGATTCAATCGGTTGAATCTGAGCAAGCTCATCGCTCGGCTGTTAGGAGTAATCTTCAGTCATGGACAAGAAGGAGATCAATTCCCCAAGACTGACCGCGCACATTGTCATTTGGATGTGTGTAGGATGCCTGCTGCTGGCGGTTTTTCTAGCTCATTACGTCTGGAAGGTTTTTTGAGGCCGACCGGAGCGCCGGACAGTCGTGCCAGTTCTGCTACGACTCGTTTGCAGGCTGGATATTCTGGTTGAGATGGAAAACATTTTCCGGGTCCCATTTGGCCTTGACCTGGGCCAGCCTTGCATAGTTTCCACCGAAAGCACCCATTACGTCAGCCGCGTCATCTTGATCGAGATAATTAACATAGCGCGTCTTTGCACAGAAGGGCTGCAACGCCGCGAAGCCCTGGCGTGCCCACGCTATGTTTTCGCTATCGGTTGCGGGATCTCGCCACTGAGAAACAAGCACGAAATTGTAGCCTTCGCGACGAAATACAAACGCCGTCTGGTCTTGCGGTACGCGAGCCACCGCCCCGTGCCAGTGCTCCAACGTGATGCCGCTATATTTCGAAGGACAGTGCTCGACCGCCTCAATCAACGTATTAATAAGGTCGTCGTTCAGGACATCGAGGAAACTCGATTTCCAGTAATACAACATTCCCTTTGGATAGGCGGCGTCGAACATGCTGTTCAAGGTGCTGTACTCAGTCGGCTGCATCGTATCGAACAGCGGCGATCCGAATTCCTTGATGGCGCGGAGCATTCTTTCCCCATCCGTAATGGGTCCGCAATGGGCGGCCGCAATGATGGCTACCTTGACGCCGGAACCATCCGGGGCATGCCCCACTCCCGCCGCGGACACGAGTTCATCGGGCGACGACTCGGTGAACTGCCGGAAGAAGCGCAGCACTTCGCGCGCCTGGGAAAACGGCCAAGCCACGGCGCCTGCCATGATCGTTGGCCCGACAGGATGCAAGGCGTACTCGAACGATGAGACCACCCCGAAGTTACCGCCTCCGCCGCGCAGCGCCCAGTAGAGATCAGGATTTTCGGAATCGCTGGCACGAACCGTCTGCCCATCTGCGGTGACGACGGTTGCGGCCACCAGATTATCGGCAGCCAACCCATACTTTCCTGCTAAATAGCCGAACCCACCGCCGAGGGTCAGTCCGGCGATGCCTGTGGTAGAGATCACTCCGCCGGTGGTCGCAAAGCCATGCTGTTGCGTCTCGCGATTGAACTCCCCCCAGGTGACCCCGCCTTCGGCGACCGCGCGTCTGGTCGCGGCATTCACCGATATCGCCTTCATCAGGGAAAGATCAATCATCATCCCGCCTTCGACGCTGGCACGTCCGCTGACATTGTGACCGCCGCCACGGACTGCTATCTCCAGGCGATGCTCGCGAGCAAATTCGATGCTGGCGACGATGTCAGCATTGTCTCGGCATCGAGCGATGAGTGCCGGGCGCTTGTCGATCATGCCGTTGTGCAGCGCCCGAACGTTGTCGTACTCCTGGTCACCGGGTTGGAGAGCGGTCCCCCCAAACCTGCTACGCAGCTTGGCGATGGCGGGAAGGGCAATCTGAGGTTGGGCCATTGGTTAGCGCTCGACGAAGCCGAAATTGTATGCGCTCTTGATGACATACGCAATGCCGCGTGTGCGCCTGCCTTTCGTGGCTGGATTCGCAGTAAGTTATTGAGTTTGATGGTGGCCAGGGACGGAGTTGAACCGCCGCCGCCTGCATAGCCGGAGGACGGACCTAGGTTCCCGTGTCAAGGTGGCAAGACTCTTCGTATGGCTCGACCGGATACCCTTTCGCTTTCCAGGCCGCCAATCCACCTTCGAGAAACTTGATCCGCAAGAAATGCATGGAACGCGCTCGACGCAAGACGATTCGGCTGGTCTTGTCATTGGGGCAGGTGCAGTAAACCACCGAGTCTTTATCTTTCGGAATGAGTGCTGGATTTTGCAGCACGTCTTTGGGGGGAATCCTTGTCGCGCCGGGAATAATCTCGGTCTTGGCCAATAAGTCGAGCGGTTGCCGAACATCAAAGACAAGTACCTCTTGATTTGAGGCCAGCAATGTGTGGAGGGCCTCTGG
>CAWCSJ010000001.1:0-27545 GCA_963798185.1 uncultured Acidobacteriaceae bacterium | reverse complement strand
TTTGTACCCGGGCATGGATTCGCGGGATGCACCGCCAGCTCTCCCACAACGATATTGTCGGCTTTTACCTGGCTGGAATAACCGTGCTCTACGGGGTCTCGCTGGGCTTGCTCGCCATTGGGGCCTGGTCGATTTACACCGAAACGGAAAACAAGGTGGCGAAAGAGGCAGCGGCCCTGTCGGGCCTCTATGGCAGCGTCAGCAGTCTGCCGGAGCCAACCCGCAGTTTGCTGCAGAACGATCTTCGCGAATATACGCGGGCGGTCATCGACGTAGGTTGGCCGGCGCAACGGCGCGGCGAAATAGCAACGCAAAACAGCACGACCCTGGATAAATTCCAACAGGATTTTGAGGCGTTTGAGCCGGTCAAGGAAGAAGAGAAAATTTTGGATGCGGACATTTCGCGGGAGTTCGACGCTCTGGAGGAGTCGCGCAGCATTCGTCTGGATAGCGTGGCTGCCGAATTGCCGGCGCCGTTATGGGCGTTGATTCTGCTGGGAGCGTTGGTCTGCATTGTTTCTACCTGGTTCTTCCATACCGAAAGCCTGAAAATGCATCTCTGGATGACCGGGCTGATCGCAGCGCTGCTCGGGCTGATGGTTTACATGGTGGCCGTGCTCGATAATCCCTATCGCGGGGACGTCAGCGTCAGTCCTGCCCCGTTCGAGCGCGTTTACCAGCAGATGATCAAACCGGGGAAGTGATAACAGTTGCCAGTTGTCAGTTGTCAGTTGCCAGTTGTCAGTTAAAGATAAGGACAACCGCAGATCCTTCGGCTCGTCGCTTCTCTCCTCGCTCAGGATGACAAACCGGAAAAGATCCCGCCGCCCCTACACCCTTGCCAGGTGCACCCCGAACCATTTCTTGCGGTCGCACCAGGTGTGTTCCAGCGCGAAGCCGCTTTCGTGCAGGATGGATTCGATCATGGCGTCGGTGTACTTGTAGCTGATCTCGGTGTGGATGCGCTCCCCACGCTCGAACCACACGTCCAGGTCCAGCGCCGGAACGAACGCCGATTGCGCGGTGGTGCTCTCCAGATAGGCTTCGATGCGCGACTGGCGGCGGTTCCACACCGGAATGTGGCGGAAGCGGTTGAGGTCGAAGTCGGCATCGAATTCGCGATTCAAGCGCGCCAGAATGTTCTGGTTAAACGCCGCGGTCACGCCCTGCGAATCGTCGTAGGCGGGCAAAAGAATCTTGGGACTCTTGGCGAAATCGGCGCCCAGCAGCAGGGCGTCGCCCGAGCGCAGGGTACGGCGAATGCGGCGCAACATTCGCACCGACTCATCGGGCTCGAAGTTGCCAATACTCGATCCGATGTAGAGCACCAGTTTGCGCCCGCTGATGCGGCTGAGCGCGGGCACGCCTCCGGTGTAGTCGGCGACGATGGGATTGACCCGCAGCCCGGGAAACTGCCCTCCGAGGCGCGTTACCGCTTCCTGCAACGCCGAGGGCGAAACGTCGATGGGATAAAACAGCGCGCGGCTTTGCCGGCGCAGCAATTCGTCGATCAGAAGGCAGGTTTTGGCGGCGGTGCCGGCGCCGAGTTCAACCAGCGTCAACGGCGTTCCGGCATGGTGCAGAATGTCGCCCGCCGAGCACTCCAGAATCGCGCGCTCGGTGCGCGTGAGGTAATACTCGGGCAGTTCGGTAATCTGCTCGAACAGGGCCGAGCCGATGTCGTCGTAAAACAACTTCGACGGCAGCCGCTTGGGTGTCGCACTCAGGCCCTCGAATACTTCCAGGGCGACGGCGTCGTTCGCCAGGAACTGAAGTTGCTTGCTACTTGCCATTGGCCAACCGTATGCCCATAAATTGCCAGCGCACATGGGGCGGGAAAAAATTGCGATAGGTCGCGCGAATATGCGACTGCGGCGTGGCGCAGGATCCGCCGCGAAGCACCATCTGATTGCACATGAACTTGCCGTTGTACTCGCCGACCGCGCCTGCGGCCGGCTGGAAACCGGGATAAGGCGTGTACGCGCTAGCCGTCCATTCCCAGACATCGCCGAATATTTGCGACAGCGATTCCGTCGCGTCTTCTTTTAGCGCGCGGGGATGCAGGTTGCCGCTCTCCAGGAAATTTCCCGCCACCCGGCGGGATCGCGCCGCAACTTCCCACTCGAATTCAGTAGGCAGTCGCGCGCCCGCCCAGCGTGCGAAGGCGTCGGCCTCGTAATAGCTGACGTGGCAAACCGGCTCGCTCAAGTTCAGGGGCGTCATGCCTGCGACGGTGTAATTCCACCAGTCGCCGGCGCGCTGCTCCCAGTACAACGGAGCGCTCCACTGATTGCTACGCACCGTGTCCCATCCGTCGGAAAGCCACAGCTCGGCGGTGCCGTAGCCGTTGTCGCGCATGAATTCCAGGTACTCGCCGTTGGTGACCAGGCGCGACGCCAGGCGAAATGGTTCCAGATAAACATTGTGCCGCGGACCTTCGTTGTCGAAGGCGAATCCCTCGCCGGAAAATCCTGCGCTGTAAACACCTTCGTCGAAGCTGCGCCACTGGATCGGCGGGACGGAGGCCGCACTGCTGCGTGCATGGTGACCTTCTGGCGCCGGGCGAAATGCAGGTCGCAGCGGATTCGTCCACAGGCCGTTCTTGACGTCGGTGACGATCAGTTCCTGGTGCTGCTGCTCATGGTTGATGCCGAGCGTAACCAGCGCCTCGAACTCGGGCGCAGGGTCGGTGGTGAGCATGTGCACCACGGCATCGTCCACGTAGGAACGGTAGGCGTGGACTTCGTCCAGTCCAGGCCGTGACAGGATGTGCCGCAAGTTCCGCAGAGGGCGATCGCCGACCGCGTTGTAATAAGAATTGAAAAGATTGCGAAATGCGGGATGAAACGGGAAATAGCCGCTCTGCGCGCTGAGCAGGAAAGTCTCGAAGAACCACGTGGTGTGCGCCAGGTGCCACTTGGCCGGGCTGGCGTCGGGCATGGGCTGCAAACTGTGGTCTTCCACAGTCAGAGGAGTACAAATCTGAAGAGAGGTTTCCCGCACCGCCAGATATTTGTCCAGCAACGTAGCTTCGGCCTGCGGCGGCGTGGATATCGGTAGATCGCGAATTGGACTAATACTGTGCATAAATCGAAATTTGATGCAAAATTCGGCGGTCGCGGCTGGTCACCCGTTGGAGGTGAGCTACCCTGGGTTGCCGCCTCAAGAGCAGATGCTGAGATCGGCCCGAGGCTCCAAAAATTAAAAAACAGTTGTCAGAGGTCAGTTGTCAGTAAATGCAACCGGTCCTTCGACTGCCGCGCTGGCTGAGGATGGCAAACCAGCCGGCGGTGCGAGCTAAGTCTGATGTACGTCAAACAGCGTCAGCCAATATTGCAGGGATTGCAGAGCAAAGCCACACAGAATGAGTCCGATGCCGAACACGCCCATGCGCCGCTCCGGCAGATTGTCGGCATAGTACTCAATGTAGGGAGCGAAGGTTTGCCCGACGCCAGTGACAATCCCGACCACCAGGCCGACGCGAATCGCGAACAACCACGGGTGGTCCAGGTGATGGATGAAGGCGCTGCAGACCAGCGCGGTGGCCATGTAGCCGAGCGTGCGGACCACAGTTCCCCAAAATTGCCGGCGCGTGAGGCGGGGACGGCGCGACGCTGAATATTCCGCCGCTGGACGCATGCCGCGAGAGTAGGCCAATACCTGCCCGATGGTGATGAGAATGGCGAACGCGACAGCGAATCCGAGGCCCAAAATCCGGTACAGTCCAATTCCGACGCCGAAGCTGCGAATGGCGGAAAACAGGGTTTCCCACGGTAAGGAGTAGTGGTCCAGCCCGCGAGCTGCTCGATTGAACTCAATTGCCAGGGTGATGCCGGTGGCAAGGCCGGCGGTCAAACCAAAGAACAGACCGAGGCCCAGGCCGTACCCGATGCCGAAGATGACCGAGTAGGTGACCGCGCGGGTCAGCAGCCGCAGAGGACCATGTTGTCCACCTAACAAGTCGTAAGCGAGATAGAGGCTGCCCAGCACGTCAAGGCATGTACCCGCAATGCTGATGGCCGCAACGGTATGGTGGTCCATTTGACGATAGAGGCTAACATTTTTTGTTGCCAACCGAGTGGTCGCTCAAGCCGCTTCGTTCGACGAAGCGTTTACTGGAACTCGAGCATAACAATCTCGGGATTCGAGCCCAGCCGCAGCGGTGGTCCCCAGGTTCCGGCGCCGCTGGAAGTGAAGACCTGCATCTTGCCGATCCGGCTTAGGCCGTAGACAAACTGGTGGTAGAGCCGGCGCGCCATCCAGCTCCACGGGATGAACTGACCCACGTGAGTATGGCCGGACAACTGTAGAGAAATTCCGGCGGCCTCGGCGATTTCCGGATGGTCAGGCGCATGGGTCAACAGAATGCTGGCGCGGTCGCGATCCAGGCGGATGCCGTCGAGCACTGCCGCAAACGGTCCATCCTGGGTCGCGTTCCGGTAGGGCACTCCGATAATCTGCAAGCCATCCACTTCCACTTTTTCATTGCTGAGCACTCGGACCCCGGCCGCCGCGATGGCCCGCAGATATTTGCTGTCGTCCCCAAATTGCTCGTGATTGCCCGCGACAAAGTACACACCCTGCGACGCCGTCAGCTTGTGTAACGGTTCGGCGGCGCGTCCCGCGTCGATGGCGGTGCCGTCGTACAAATCTCCGGCAATAAAAATCGCGTCGGGCGCTTCGCGCAGAATTTTGGTCACCATGCGTCGAAGAAAATTGCCGTTGCGCACATGCCCCAGATGCAGATCGCTGATCAGCGCCGCTTTTCGCCCGCGCCACGCTACCGGCAAGTTTGCCAGCCGCACCGTGGTTCGCGTGATTCGCGTCCAACTGGCGTTGCAGACACCGTAGAAACCGGCCACCCCTGCGGCCGCGAACAAAAATTCAACCGTCCGATGGAAGTTGATGTCGAGCCCGGCCAGCCGCGTCACCGCGAAAATGAGCCAGGAAGAAACTGCGGCGAGAAACAGGAAGCTCACCAGACCCAGCCAAACCGCAGCCGCCCGGTAAAACGCGCGCACCGCAGCATTGGTATAACGAAAGGCGAGTAGCGAAGCGGCCACAAAGCTCACCGACAAAAAACCGAGAAGCAGTTTGATCCATAGTGCGCCGGCGGCGCCGTTGCGTCCGGGCGAAAATGTCCAGGTCGTATAGAGGAGAAAATGCGTCAAGAAAAGAATGGACTGAAAAACTGCAATGAAACCGATTAGACGTTTTGCGCGCATGCGCATTAGATTCGCGAGCCGGCCATTCGGATTGTTTGGCGGCTGGCGCTATCCGGCGGCGGGCACGATTCAATCGGTTGAATCTGAGCAAGCTCATCGCTCGGCTGTTAGGAGTAATCTTCAGTCATGGACAAGAAGGAGATCAATTCCCCAAGACTGACCGCGCACATTGTCATTTGGATGTGTGTAGGATGCCTGCTGCTGGCGGTTTTTCTAGCTCATTACGTCTGGAAGGTTTTTTGAGGCCGACCGGAGCGCCGGACAGTCGTGCCAGTTCTGCTACGACTCGTTTGCAGGCTGGATATTCTGGTTGAGATGGAAAACATTTTCCGGGTCCCATTTGGCCTTGACCTGGGCCAGCCTTGCATAGTTTCCACCGAAAGCACCCATTACGTCAGCCGCGTCATCTTGATCGAGATAATTAACATAGCGCGTCTTTGCACAGAAGGGCTGCAACGCCGCGAAGCCCTGGCGTGCCCACGCTATGTTTTCGCTATCGGTTGCGGGATCTCGCCACTGAGAAACAAGCACGAAATTGTAGCCTTCGCGACGAAATACAAACGCCGTCTGGTCTTGCGGTACGCGAGCCACCGCCCCGTGCCAGTGCTCCAACGTGATGCCGCTATATTTCGAAGGACAGTGCTCGACCGCCTCAATCAACGTATTAATAAGGTCGTCGTTCAGGACATCGAGGAAACTCGATTTCCAGTAATACAACATTCCCTTTGGATAGGCGGCGTCGAACATGCTGTTCAAGGTGCTGTACTCAGTCGGCTGCATCGTATCGAACAGCGGCGATCCGAATTCCTTGATGGCGCGGAGCATTCTTTCCCCATCCGTAATGGGTCCGCAATGGGCGGCCGCAATGATGGCTACCTTGACGCCGGAACCATCCGGGGCATGCCCCACTCCCGCCGCGGACACGAGTTCATCGGGCGACGACTCGGTGAACTGCCGGAAGAAGCGCAGCACTTCGCGCGCCTGGGAAAACGGCCAAGCCACGGCGCCTGCCATGATCGTTGGCCCGACAGGATGCAAGGCGTACTCGAACGATGAGACCACCCCGAAGTTACCGCCTCCGCCGCGCAGCGCCCAGTAGAGATCAGGATTTTCGGAATCGCTGGCACGAACCGTCTGCCCATCTGCGGTGACGACGGTTGCGGCCACCAGATTATCGGCAGCCAACCCATACTTTCCTGCTAAATAGCCGAACCCACCGCCGAGGGTCAGTCCGGCGATGCCTGTGGTAGAGATCACTCCGCCGGTGGTCGCAAAGCCATGCTGTTGCGTCTCGCGATTGAACTCCCCCCAGGTGACCCCGCCTTCGGCGACCGCGCGTCTGGTCGCGGCATTCACCGATATCGCCTTCATCAGGGAAAGATCAATCATCATCCCGCCTTCGACGCTGGCACGTCCGCTGACATTGTGACCGCCGCCACGGACTGCTATCTCCAGGCGATGCTCGCGAGCAAATTCGATGCTGGCGACGATGTCAGCATTGTCTCGGCATCGAGCGATGAGTGCCGGGCGCTTGTCGATCATGCCGTTGTGCAGCGCCCGAACGTTGTCGTACTCCTGGTCACCGGGTTGGAGAGCGGTCCCCCCAAACCTGCTACGCAGCTTGGCGATGGCGGGAAGGGCAATCTGAGGTTGGGCCATTGGTTAGCGCTCGACGAAGCCGAAATTGTATGCGCTCTTGATGACATACGCAATGCCGCGTGTGCGCCTGCCTTTCGTGGCTGGATTCGCAGTAAGTTATTGAGTTTGATGGTGGCCAGGGACGGAGTTGAACCGCCGCCGCCTGCATAGCCGGAGGACGGACCTAGGTTCCCGTGTCAAGGTGGCAAGACTCTTCGTATGGCTCGACCGGATACCCTTTCGCTTTCCAGGCCGCCAATCCACCTTCGAGAAACTTGATCCGCAAGAAATGCATGGAACGCGCTCGACGCAAGACGATTCGGCTGGTCTTGTCATTGGGGCAGGTGCAGTAAACCACCGAGTCTTTATCTTTCGGAATGAGTGCTGGATTTTGCAGCACGTCTTTGGGGGGAATCCTTGTCGCGCCGGGAATAATCTCGGTCTTGGCCAATAAGTCGAGCGGTTGCCGAACATCAAAGACAAGTACCTCTTGATTTGAGGCCAGCAATGTGTGGAGGGCCTCTGGTTGGTGAGATTCCGCTTGAGCTCCAGCCGAAGCTGCTCCGCGTGCTGCAGGAGCGGGAATTTGAGCGTTTGGGAAGCACGCGTACGTTACGCACGGATGCCCGGCTTATCGCCGCGACCAATCGTAATCTGGCTGCCATGGTCGAGGAACAAAGATTCCGCTCCGATCTCTTTTACCGATTGAATGTCTTCCCCGTTCGAGTTCCGGCGTTGCGTGAGCGTCGCGAAGACATTCCTCTGCTGGTGTGGCATTTCGCCAGGCAGTTCGCCGAACGCATGAAAAGGCAATATGAGAGCATCTTTCCGGAGACGATGACGGCTTTGTGTGAGTACGATTGGCCTGGGAATATCCGCGAGCTACAGAACCTGATCGAGGGTGCCGTAATTCTGTGCCCCGGTCCTGTCTTGCGAGTGCCGGTCCGCGACCTTCATCAACGCACCATCACCGTCCCGAGCAGCGGGAATAGCGGGCAGCACCAAACATTGGAAGAGGCCGAGCGTGGACACATCCTACGGACCTTAAAAGAGGTCAAGTGGGTTGTCGGCGGTCCTAACGGGGCTGCTGCGCAACTGGGAATGAATCGATCGACTCTGCAGTTCCGAATGAAAAAACTCGGTATCGTGCGCCCCGGTCGTGAAGACGACCCTGCCGTCACATCGCAATCGAACACGCGCATTTCGCAACCATTAGCGAGTTGATACCGAGGAAAAGAACAGTGACCTGCGAAGCGCTTCAAAACGTTCTGGCATCGATTAATGATTGGACGCCCAGCGTGCAAGCGCAGGCCCATCTGGATTCCTGCCGGATTTGCAGCAATCTGGTCGCCGACTTGAAGCACATCGCCGAAAGTGCAAAATTTCTGCTGCACTCGGAAGAGCCGCCGGAGCGGGTTTGGAACAAAATTCGTTGCATGCTGGAATGCCAGCGATTCGAAGGTGCGTCCCACAAAGCAAGCTGACGTCTGCGAACCCGTAGAGCGGATGAGGTATCTCGCCCGCGTGGTCGTACTCCCCGGCGACGGTAGCTTAAGGACAGGATTTGGCGGTGGAACTAAACTGTTGCCTCAGTGCAGGCTGGGTGAGCATTTACAAGCACCAAGTCGGCTGACGCAAGCACGAGCGCTATCCAGAACCCATCGCCAACCAATAAATGCAAAATCTGCAGCCAAATAGGGGTGAGCAGTAACACATTCAAAATCCCGAGGCTCAGCTGCGCGCAGAGGAGCACGACAAGACTAATTGCGAGTTTCGACAGACGCCCCCGCCGGCGTGAGGTCCTACCGATAACCCATAAGATGTACCCTGCCGCAATCACCGCGACCACGGGATGAAGCAGCCGAAAATGAAGAAGAGCGGGAGCTCCGGGACTAAAGTCCTGCATTACGGACGAGCGCAGCGATGTTGCGGGAAAGAGGGTATCGCCGAGAGCAGCCACTGCACCAGTAATTCCGATGAGCATCGTCGCAAGCAAGCCAACGCCAATCGCAATTACTTCCCGTGGCTTTCGGACCAGGGTGAAACTGCCGCCGCCTTTTGACAACCAGGCTGCCGTGAGCGAGAGGGTCGCAAGCAGCAAGAGCGTATTGCCAAAATGCAGACACAGGAAGAAAACTCGGCCGGCAGATTTGTCCTGGGCCACATGGTCCAACAGCACCAGGGCTGCTCCCAACAAGGCCTCATTTGCCAGGAAGAGAGCGGCGAGGATCGCAGAATAACGGCCCCAGTCGCGACGGGATGTCACTCGCCAGCACCAGATCACGAGACCAGCGACCATCAGTAACACAATGCCGCTCGTCATGCGGTGCGTGAATTCAATGATGGTTTGCGCCCTGGCGCTGGTACTTAGAACATTGCCATTGCAGAGCGGCCACTTGTTGCCACACCCCGCGCCCGAACCCGTGGCCCTTACATATGCTCCCCAAAGCACCACGGCCACATTGCAACCGAGAGTTATCCATGCAAAGCGAGCGACTGCCAGCGTTCGTGGACGAGAGCTGGACACCAGGCTGGTCGGCGTATACATCATCAAATTGAGGCTATCAAAAACCCTGCGTCGCGCATTGCGTCACCGCCTGACAGGATTGCACAAAGTTGCGCTAAGCACGAGCCACAATGGAAGATACACGATTGAGGCAAAGAGCAGCCGGCGTGCGGCAGGCCGGGACCGTTGAATCGCGAACTGCGAGCCGAAGTAGAGGAACCCCAAACCCGGCAATAGTCCCACCCAGTAAAAGGACCCTGCGTGCTGCATAGACAAGGACATGAGGCTAATGGGGATTAAAGCAATCAGCGGCAATAGGGTTTGCAACACTACAAGATGAGATCTGAGATTTCCCTTGGGCAACATGATATAGCCGGCGCGGTCGTAGTCCTCGCGGTACATCCATGCAATTGCCATGAAATGCGGGAACTGCCACAGGAACAGGATGGCGTAGGCCGCCAAGGTTTCCACATTGAATCGACTTGACGCCCCGGCCCAGCCGATTAGCGGCGGCATGGCCCCGGAAAAGGCTCCCACAAGAACGCATAGAGGTGTTCTACGTTTAAGTGGCGTATATAAGAACAAATACGAAAGTAATGTGAGCAGCGCCAGCAGACTCGCAAGTAGGTTGACGGATAGCGCAAGGTAAATACAGCCTGCTGCCGACAACACCATCCCGAAAACCAGGACTGCACGCGGTGTGAGACGCCCGGCTGCGAGAGGGCGCCGGGCGGTTCGTCGCATTTGCGCATCAAAGTTCCGTTCGACGTATTGGTTCAGCGTCGCCGTCCCACTTGCAACCAATAGTGTGCCGAGCAGAGTGCTAAACAATGCTGTAAATGAAAGCGGCCGGCCTTCATTTACCGAACCAAGATAAAATCCCGCAGCGGTCGTGATCAAAATCAGGAAATTGATTTCCGGCTTGGTAAGCTGCCAGTAATCAAACAGCAGCCTGGATCCCCTGGAACCATGGGCCTGCTCAGCCAGGGAACCGAACGTAGCAATTGGCTCGCTGGACATTCAGAGAGCCTCCGTACTCGGTTGGACTGCCTGCGATACCGGACCGCCGTACAGACCTGATTGCAGCAGCGCGTGCTGTCGGGACATCTGCGGCGAAAGTAACCGGGTCGTGAAGATTGTTCCGGCGAGCAGAAAGACAACGGTAACCGCGGTCCACATCAGCGCCCCTGCGCATTGCTGGTCCTCCAGGGCAGAGAGGCCGAACAAATGCGATGAGGATGAATACGCCGGATAAACTACCCGATCGCAAAAAACCAGAAATCCGGAAAGAATGTCGCACGGCAATGTAGCCACGAAGAGATACAAGATGATCGACATCGACCGCTCGGAGGAGCTCGGACTGCTCTGCGATGGCTGGATGACGGGCCACCAGAAAAAAAGCCCGGTTGCGAGAAATGTTGCCTGTTCCATGCCGTGCCACGTTTCTGATTGCATTCCGAGCGCAAATGCAGCAGGAATATGCCATCCGATTAAGGTGACAGTGGCGGCAAGCCAGCAGACTGCCGGGTGCCTTAGCGCTTTCAGCAATTGCCGGCTCAGAGCCGAGCGGGCCAATGGAGTGACCACGACTTCCGCGAATCGCCGCGGTAAACCGTGCTGCAAGGGTTTGAGGGGCGCACCCAGCCAGAGTAGCGGAGACGCAAACGACATGAGCAACAGATGTTGAACCATGTGCGCTGTCAGCAATTGGTGATCGAGCATCGCCAGAGGGGAAGCTATGGCAGCCCAGATCAAGAACAGCCCGCTGAGGAAACTCGTGGCGCGCCAGCCCTCAATCGCGTCACCGTCGAGCCGGCGAACGCGAACCCATCCACGCACATAGACCAACGCCACAAGAATCAAGGCTGCGGAAATCCAAAATGATTCGAAGGCGGCGTGATGAGTATGTGTCATTGCCTGTGGTCCTATTGCTGAGCGAGGGGAGCTTTCTGGCCGCTATCGCCAAGCACGATGTCATGTGAGGCATCGCGCGCAGGAGCTTGCTTCGCCGGATGTAAGGTTTCAAGAAATGCCACCAGCGCCGTGGTCTCTGCCGGACTCAAGTTGTTTCCATAGGCGGGCATGTTGCCGCCGCCTTGAATCACCTGCCGGATGAGTTGGTCCTGGGTCAGCCGAACCGCGACACTATCCAGGGCCGGGCCCCGCTGCCCGCCGGTGTCGCCAAGGGAGTGACAGTTGCGGCACTGTTTTACTTGAAACACCAGCGCCCCCTGCCGCTCAAGAGCGGTCGTGTGATGAATGTATTGGTCGGGCACGGGGTCGCCGCTCCAGGCGTTCATGTGAGGACTCCACGGAGTAAACTGCGCGAGCCGGGTAAACGTCCCTAGCGTAATCGCAGTCAGCAGCACCGTGAGAACTGCGATGGGGCGGCGCTTCCAGCTCTTTTCTCCTTCGCCGGAAAGGAACGGTAACAGGATCAGGCCGAGAATCACCAAGGCTGGACCGATCAGAAGAAACGGCGTCTCCATCGCCGGCGGAAGCAGCGAGAGTAGAGCGTAAAGCCACAGGAAAAAGTAGTCCGGCTTGGGAGCAGTCTGAATGATCGTCGGATCGGGCTGCCCGGTTGGCCCAAAGGGACCGAAATAAAAAGCGCATGCGGCAATAGCCAGAACGATAAACCCGGCGAAGAACAAATCCTTCCAAATTGCATACGGAACGAACGGCAAGCCATGCTTCTTTGTCAATTCGTGGTATTCGCTTTCATAGGTTGCTCGTCTTACAATGCGTCCCGGCATCGGCCATTCGTTGATGCCGAGTTTCAGCACCATCAGTACATGGAGGCCGACGAAAGCAAACAGCATTCCGGGAATCACGAATACGTGCAGCGCAAAAAATCGCGAGAGGGTTGCACCGGCGATGATCGGCCCACCCAACATCAGCTTTACAGCCGCAGGGCCTATGATCGGAACGCGGCTGGCGATCGAAGCACCGATTCCCAATCCCCAATAGGCGTCCTGATCGAAGCGCAGCACCTGTCCGCTGAACGCCATACCCAAAGTCATCAACAAGAGGAAAACGCCTATGATCCAGGTGAGTTCACGCGGAAACTTATAGGCCCCGAACAGAAACACCTGGACCATATGAATCAGAACAATCGCCACCATGAAGTTGGAACCCCAGCCGTGCATTCCACGAATGAACCAGCCGAGCGCCACCTGGTGATTCAGCGCCTGTAGGCTGCTCCAGGCCTCGCCGCCTGAGGGCACGTAAATCAGCGCCAGCAGAATTCCGGTCACAACTTGGAGAAGAAAGACGGTGAGCGCCGCGCTGCCGAAGACGTAAAACCAGCTCGACGTGTTCCGTGGCACGGGGTGTTCAGCGGCTTCGCGAATAGGCGCCGCCAGTTGCAAGCGCTGATCGAACCAGTCTCCTATGTTGGAAATCATGCGCATGGCGGCTTCTCCGTGGAAAGTTGTACCAGCGGTTGTCCCGGTGTCGGCAACTGCCCAGCTTGAATCGTGAGTACACCGTTCTGGACCTTGTACGGGTACTGGAAGAGACCGCGCTCGGGTGGTCCCGAGGCGCGCGAGCCATCACGGTAATACGCGCCACCGTGACAAGGACACATGAATAGACCGGACATAACCATTCCGACTAACAAAGTTCCTGATCTCATTGGGCCGGGCGGCAGTGTCATCCGTGGCATCGTCGAGGCTACAGGCGTAAACATTGAGGTCGAAGAAAGCAGGGAGGTCAAAGTGTCGTCGGTTAATTTCGACGCTGTGGTGAAGGCCGTCCAGATGATCAACGACATCACCGCGACCGTCGAGGTCGGCAAGACCTATTTGGGCAGCATTACGCGGCTGGCGGACTTCGGTGCTTTCGTCGAAATTATGCCGGGCCACGAGGGCCTGCTGCACATTAGCGAGGTCGCAGAGCGCCGTATCAACGATGTTCGCGATGAACTGAGGGAAGGCGATGAGGTGCTGGTGAAGGTGCTGGCGGTCGAGGGCAATCGCATCAAGCTGTCGCGCAAGGCGATCCTGAAGGAGCAGCGTGCGAAGGCTGGCGATCCAACTGTGCTCGACGCGAGCGGCCACGGGAGCAACCTGTAACGCATAGTAACGCATAATTAGCTAACGGACGAGAAATCAGCAGATATGGCCTGCCCAGTATTTTCTGTGCTTCATCTCTCCGACTTGCATCTCGGTAGAGACTTTGAGGATGCCGGTGGCTCTTCCCGCGAGGCTATCGCTGCGGCTCTTGATAGCAAAGCATTCCGTATGCAGGCCCATGATGACCTTCTGTTGTTACTCCTGCCCTTCGAGCTATCCAGAATAGCCAATCAAAACCAAAAACGGTTCAGAGAAGCCGGGCGAGGGGACGATGCACCAAAATTCTTTGATCGAGTGATTGTCTCTGGTGACATCTCGACCGACGCAACGGATGAGGAGCGATTTAAACTTGCTCATGCATTTCTCACCTCTAAACTGCGCACTCGTGGAGTTTACGGCGAGCAAGCTGAAGTAGGACTGGGTGTAGCCAATGAACTTCTCCTTTGCGTGCCCGGAAATCATGACAAGATGCGAGAGGCAAAGCTAGACCGTTTTAATAGCAGCTTCGATAACAGTCCTGAAAAGTGCAACTATGTACAAATTCTAAGGAAGGGAAAAGAGTCCCTTGTGTTCATCGCGATGGACTCAAATGCCTATACCGACGGGAACATTGCCCTCGGCGAAATGGACACCGCGAGGCTGAGTTGGTTGACGGATGTTTTGCTCAAGATGGAGACGGAGGGAATTTCGGCTGGGGGACACAGTTTGACTGTTGATGAGTGTGCTAATGCTGTCAAGTGCCTCTTGTTGCACCACCACGTTTGCGACCTCTCGTTTAGAAAGCGTTGGTTCAATCCGAGCCGGAGCTTCACGACGATGTTAGGTTCCGATCGGCTCTTGAAAGTGTTGAAGGGAAGGGTTGATGTGGTCATTCATGGTCACGAACACTTCGCTACGCACTTCAGAGAAAAGAAGAGCGGAACGTTGATAGTGTCTGCCGGTAGTACCTCCCAATGGCACAAGACCGCCCGTCAGAACAGCTTCTACAACTTGCTGTTTCTTGATGATGGCAGCCTTGAAATTCATGAGTACATCTGGAATGGAAGCGGATTCGATCCGAAGCTTCGCGACAAACCAGTTCCGACCTACGGACTTTTGGCGGCGCGTTCGGTAAGTACTTAAATTAAAAACGCCAATCCATTGCCGCGCAGCTCATCTGTCACTGGACAAAGACGCGATTCCTCGCCCGGTCCAGCCTCCAGAGTTGGGAAGAGTGGTAGAACTGCCCGAAGTCGGCGGCCTTCATCACCGCTACGAACGCTGCGCAGCCTGACAGACTCGGCTCGAAACGCGGTCTGCTTCAATGTCGCCGTACTCGCACGCGAGTACTAAGTGCTCTGCCCGGTCTTTCACAGATTCTGCTCCACAATCCGAACACATGCTGCTCTTGAGATCCGGTGCGAGGGGATGCTATTAAGAGGAGGATGGATTTTTCAGCAGGGACAAGCCGAATTCATGTTTCGCTGGAAACAGCAGACGCCCTATTCTCAGCCGGGGGATTGGGTGTTTCCCTCGTTCAAGCTCAAGGGCCAGCAGCCGCGTGTGGCTAACATGCTGGTGGAAGATTATCTGCGGCCAGCGGCAGTGAAGGCGGGCATGCTTTCATCGCACCGAGACGACGAAGGCAGACTGGTGGACGATGACCCACGGCGATTTGGCTTCCATAATCTGCGTCACAGCCTGGCATCGTTTCTGGTCCGCATTAGAACTGACCCAAAAACTGTACAGACTTTGCTTCGCCACAGTGATGTTAAGTTGACCTTGCAGTGGCTATACCCACAGTGTCAGCGAGGATCGCATGGCTGCGGCGGGGGCAATGCTGACTGCGATTTTCAGCCACGCCGCAGACAGAAGCGGACTGAAAGCGGACTGAGCGAGAGGGAATTCGAGTTTAAGTGCTTCACTGTCATCGTGGTCAGGAACCGAACCGGATCTCGTCGAAAAATAGCGGACTGAGAGCGGACTGGGAGGTCTGGTTCGAATGTGAGCTAAGTGTATTGAAATGATGGTGGCCAGGGACGGAGTTGAACCGCCGACGCCAGCCTTTTCAGGGCTGCGCTCTACCAGCTGAGCTACCTGGCCACGGGGCGCGGAGTGCGCGAAGCAAATAAACTGCGGCAGGCTGAATTATAACAACGCAGCAACGGCAGCGACAAACGCGGAAGACGTCAGTCGCCAGCTTCAGTCGCCAGCTTCAGTTGCCAGGGTTCAATCGCCAGCTGTCAGTCAGTCAGCTCGAGTCGTGTCAGAGAAGGACTGGTCGGAAGTGTCATTACGGGCGCAGCAAGGAACCTGCTATTGCTTGCGATACTGCCGCAAATCAATCTGCAAGGTAATTTGCTGCAACCATAGGGGTCCTTCGACTCGGTCGCGCAACGACGGCGCGTCCTAGCTTCAGGATGACAAAGAACAGTTCTCAGTTCTCAGTTCTCAGTAGACAACCGCAAATCCTTCGACTCGCTTCGCTCGTCGGGATGACAGAACTATTGTGTAGCAATAGTCGGGCTCGGCAGCACTACAGCAAATCGGGCGGAACAATGTCGCCGCGGCGCTGCTTCTGATAGCAGCTTTCGTCGTCGGTCTGGCAAACCGGATAAAGCTTTCCCCAACCAGTGGCGAAGCCGATCTGCGACTCATTCACTCCGCTCCGGATAAGCCGGTCCTTAATGAACTGCGATCGCCGGTACGAGAGCACGAGGTTGTAAAAGATGTCGCCACGAATGTCGGCGTAGCTTTCAATCCAAAAATGCGCATCGGGATGCTGCTTCAGCCAGGCTGCGTCAGAGTCCAACACAGCCGTGTCGATGACCCGGTTGTAAATGTTGAACGGGAAGTAAACTTCCTTCACATTCTGGGTGAACTCAGGCGCTTTCGAAGACGCGGCGGGCATTTGCGCCACCAGTTGTTTCGCCGGCATGAAGAAGGCTACGGCCAGCAGAACTGCTGCGAGGGAACTCCACCGATAGGGCATAGTCAAAACGTTTCTCATGACTTCCTCCTTTTTGCATGCGGGCCAAAGAACTTCAATGCGCTAGCCCGTTCTCTCTGGATCACGATCATTGCAACCGCAAGTTTCCCCGCCAGCATATTGAACCAACGTTACAGGAAGATGAATCCTGCCGCTGCGATTGAATGCGCCGCGAAAAAATGCGGATTCCAGCCTTGATTCCCTTCCCGATTCTCCGAGGGCTTATTCGTGGAACATTCATCAGGTTTTCACAAATTTGTAACTTCTGGAACTTACGATTCGGGGGAGCCTAAATCGACAGATTTTGCATTCCCCAGGTTGCGAATTGATCGTAATTCATTCTGCCCACTGAGTTCTCAGGAGAGAAAGAAAAAATGAAACGACCACTCACTCTAGCGCTCGCGCTTCTGGTTGCGACGGGCGTTGTCGCACAAACCGATTCTCCGAGTCCGACACCGAAGACTTCGCGCCACCGTACGTCCACTCCGGCTTCGAAGGAACTCGAAGATATGAAGGACGCCATTTCGGCCCAACAACAGCAGATCCAGCAGTTGCAGCAGCAGATTCAGAGCCGCGACGCGGCCATCCAGCAATTACAGCAGCAAGTGGGTCAGGCGCAGTCGGCGGCCCAGGCGGCGCAAGAGACCGCCAACGCTGCGGTCCCCAAGGCTGAAGATCTGGACAAACAGTACATCGACCCGCTGACCCATCAGGTTGCTGACCTGACGACGGTTTCGGCCAACACCGTGAACGAACTGCAGGAGACGCAGAAGCGCCTTTCCTCACTGGAGAGTCCGCTGGCGATTCATTACAAAGGAATCACCATTACGCCGGGCGGCTTCCTGGCGGCAGAAACCGTGTGGCGGCAGCGCGCGGAAGGCGCCGACATCAACACCAACCTGAACGGGATTCCGTACACTGGTTCTTCCACGGCTCGCCTGTCTGAGTTCTACGGATCGGGCCGTCAGTCACGTATTTCGATGCTAGCCCAGGGCAAGCTCGAAAACTTCAGCATGAGCGGCTACTACGAGGCCGACTTCCTGGGTGCCGGCACTACCTCCAACAACAACCAAAGCAATTCTTATGTTCTCCGTCAGCGCCAGGTATGGGGACAGGCCGCGCTGCACAGCGGCTGGACCTTTACTGGTGGCCAGATGTGGAGCTTGGTCACCGAAACAAAGAAAGGTCTGGATAACCGCAGCGAAGCTTTGCCCATGACCATCGACCCGCAATATACCGTGGGCTTCAGTTGGGACCGTTCGTACGGCTTCCGCATCACCAAGAACATGGGTAATAAGGCCTGGTTCGGCTTCTCGATCGAGAATTCGCAAGAGACGGTGACCACGCACGGCAACACAGCCAACTCGTTCCTCATTGGTTCGCAGGGCAACTCCGGTGGCTTATACAATGCCGCCATCAACGGCTGTTCCAGTTCGCTCAACTCGACCTTTACTTCGGTCACGACGAGCTGCACCAATCTGGCGAATTACTCCTTCAACCCGGCGCCAGACTTTGTTGGAAAAGTCGCTTTCGAGCCAGGTTTCGGACACTATGAAATCTTCGGCGTCGCCAGCGAGTTCCGCGATCGCGTCTTCCCCAACGCGGGACTGACCACCCCATCGGTGGCCGGGGCCTACAACAGCTCGACCTGGGGCGGCGGTGGCGGCGGCAACGCTCGCTGGTCGATGTTCCAGAAGCATGTTGACCTGGGTATCCACGCCCTGGCGGGACGTGGCGTAGGCCGCTACGGGACGGCGGGACTGGCGGACGCGACGATTCGGCCGAACGGCACGATCGCTCCCATCACCAGCTACCAGGGCCTGTTGACGTTGGAGTACCACTCTCCGAAGTGGGATTGGTATGGCAACGGCGGCATCGAATACGACGACCGCACCGCCTTCCTGAACGCCAAGGGCGCGCCGGTGGGATATGGCTCGCCGCTGTTTAACAACACCGGCTGCGGCATTGAGACTCTGCCCAGTCCGGGGCTGACTGCCGGCTTCGATCCGGGCGGCCTGTCCAATTGCAACGCCGATACCAAGGACATCCTGGAAGGCACGCTGGGTTTCTGGTACAAGCCGTACAACGGCCCCAAGGGCAGGATCCAGTTCGGTCTGCAGTATTCGTACCTGACCAGGGTGGCCTGGACCGGCTACGGTACCAAGGCACCTCCACCGCCGGGAGCTAATCCGACAGCAATCGACAACATGGTCTTCACTTCCTTCCGCTATTACCTGCCGTAAGCAACCAGTCGGATGGCCGGTCCTCCGCCGGCCATCCGGCATTTTGTTTGGCGTGTGAAATTATTGGTTGCTGGAAATGATTCCACGACTTTGGTGCGGCGCTCTTTTGCGGCTTGGTCTGGCGTACGCTATAGCCTGACAATCGCCCGGGGCGTAATTGCAGGGCAGCGGCGTGACACGACGAAGCTGTCGCCGGACGCCACTCGGAATTACTATCTCCTGGTGGCCGAGCGAAATCCACCTCACAGCAAAACCGGCGCGCTGGATTGGATCGGCGACACCTTTCGCCGCCGTGGCTTATTGGGGGCGGTGCGATGGTATGCCTTGAGCACAGTTGAGTTGTTGCGGGACCTGGCGCCGGCACGCCGCAAATCGCGCTATGGCGACATCGACTACGACTTCGAGCACGGCGTGGATACGACGTGGGCGGCGGTAAGCCTGCGCACTCGTCTTCGCGAGTTACTTTCCGGCGGCCAGTATCAGCCGTCGGAGCCCGCATTGTTTCACGAGATTCTTGGTTCCATGCCGGTCACTGTGGACGGGTTCACGTTCATCGACCTCGGCTCGGGCAAGGGACGAACGCTGTTGATGGCATCGGAGTATCCCTTCCGGCGAATCATCGGTGTGGAACTGCTTGCGGAATTACACCAGGTCGCACAGCAGAACCTTGCGAGCTATCGCAGCGAGCGGCAGAAGTGCGTCAGCATCGAATCACATTGTGGCGATGCCCGTTGGTTCGAGTTTCCTCGCGAAGCGCTGGTGCTTTACCTGTTCAATCCTTTTCCCGAATATGTGTTGCGCGAGGTGCTGGGCAATCTGCGGCGCTCGGTCACGGTCTTTCCGCGGCAGGTGTATGTGATTTATCACAATCTGGTGCACGAAAATGCGTTCACCGAGCAAGAGTGGCTGCGGCCGGTCAGGCGCACGCATCACTTTGCGATTTTTGAAGCGGCGCCCCAGATGTGAACTTACTACTCAGCAACGCGGGCAAGCGCAACCAATAACGGCTCTTCTTCTTTGTCAGCCCAAGGTGGCAGGAGTTTTACCAACACCGCGAGGATGACGAACGGAAGAACAGTCAGCACAATGGCCGTCAACAATCCTTCACGAGTGGCGAAACTCATCTTGTACGTGGTATAGCCGAGGAAGCTCTTGGAGAACAACTGTCCGCCGATGACGACATTCCAGCGCATGGCGAAGATGCCAATCATGGTCAGGCAGCCGGCCAGGACGTAAATTTGTTTGCGCTGCCTCTCGGCCAGCTTCAGCACCTGGGTCACGCCAATCAGTGAAATTGGCAGCAGGGTACCCAAGAGGATTTGGATCACCACCTGCGACAGGAACAAACGCGTGTGGACCATGAAATCGAGGCTGCGAAAAGATTCGTCGGCTTCATAAATGCGGTGGATCAAGTCCAGCATCTCGAGACCAAAGTCGATGATGAAGGTGTAGAAGAGGTACTTCGCCACCGTGTCCACGCAGTCCATGTCAATCGGTTCGTGGCGGAGCCGGCACATCAGCATATAAAGCAACATCACGACCGCGATGCCTGAAACCATGGCGGAAAAAAGGAACACCACCGGCATCAGCGGCGATGACCACCAGGGGTTCGCCTTGATCGAACCAAAAATAAAGCCGACATAGCCGTGCAGCAGAAACGCCGACGGAATACCGATGACGGTGACGACCCAGCCGACGCGCTCGTCGATATGCAGCGAACGCTCGCTGATGTTGCTTGAGCCCAGGGTCAGCGCCCGGTACAGCAATCGCTTCCAGCCGATTGTGTTTTGCGACATCACCACGATGTCGCGCCGGTAATCGAGCCAGATTTCCACCACCAGCACCGCCAGCAGATACCACAGGTACACGAAGCCAAACATCGCCATCGCGGAAGAGCGGTGCGGCGTCAGATACATCTCGAACGAACGTTCCGGATGGCCCAAATGAAGCTGCAAAGGCAAAGGAGCGACAATCAGGAACGCCAGGGCCGTCAGGAGTGCCAGTCGATAAGTGGGCTTGACCGCCTTCACCATGAACACGCGTTCCAGCGATGCCAGAATGAACGCGCCCGCCACCAGTCCGGTGAGGAACGGGTATAGCACGATCAGCACGCTCCACTGGAGTTCCACTTCGTTCGGGTACATGAAGCCATCAATGGGAATCTGCAACAGGAACTCCTTATCGCACGGAGCCATCCAAGCCGTTGTAAAACAGCTTGGGGCTGGTGGCCAGGTAAGGTTTCAAAACTTGCACGCTGTGGGTCTTCAGGAACTCATGAATCGGATCGTTAGGATTCTTCAGGTCAGCGAGCTGGCGAGCGCCGGTCGGACAGTTTTCGCAGCAGGCGGTGGTGAGGCCCTTGGTGATCCGGTGATAGCAGAGCGAGCATTTCTGGGCGGTTAGTTTCTTCGGATCAACGAAGCGGCATCCGTAGGGACAGGCTTGCACGCAATAGCGACAGCCCAGGCAGTACTTCTGGTCCACCAGCACCACGCCATCAGGACTGACAAAGGTTGCGCCGACAGGACACACCTGGGTGCAAGGTGAGTCGGCACAGTGATTGCACATCTTGGGGACGAAGAAGTTCTTGCCGCCGCTTACCAGGGCCGGCGGAAATCCGTTTTTGCCGCCATCGGGCGAATCCACCTTGGGATTCTCGATGTCGTAGTCGGAGACGTGATAGCGCTCGACCCAGGTGCGGAAATACCCGTCGGGCACCTGGTTCTCCATCTGGCAAGCGCGAACGCAACTGCCGCAGCCGATGCACTTGGTGATGTCCACCAGCATGCCCCACCAATGCTCGGTCATGTGGTAGTTGGGGGAAGTCTCGGGGGTCCCCGCCAGGATGCTCTTCCAGGCGACGGCGGCAGCAGGCAACAAGATGAGCAGTTGTCGGCGAGTCATGCTCATTGGCTGCCTCCGGCGACCGCAGCAATGGCGGGAGTGTGAGGCTGGTGGCAGGTATCGCATGGCGCCCCGCCCGAGTGTTCGGCGGAAACCACCTGGGGAAAGGTCTTGGGCTTGGCCGCGTTGGCTTCGTGACAACGAACACAAAGCACTGCGGTTTCCAATTTCGCCGGCTGTACCGAGGCCGGATCGTCGGCGTGTGTGGCCAGAGGTCCGTGACACGACTCGCAGGCAACGTGCTTATGTACGCCCTTGCTCTTCACTTCGAGAACGTCGGCATGGCAGCTTTCGCAGACTTGATGGCCGGCATAGGAAATGGGCAGCGCTGCGGCTTCCTTGATGGCATTGCCGCGATAGTGTCCGTATTGCCCAAAGCTGTGAGGGACGAGAACGCCTCGCAACACCAGGAACAAAATGGCCCCCACCAGGAAGACCGATGCCAAACGAAACAGGTGACCTGTATCCTTGAAAGCTTTCATGACCGGATTCTTAACCGCCCATTCTGGCAATGGTTGGTGGTGGTATTCGCAACTCGCCGCATTTCAAACATCTTCATGACCCGTGCCTAAGACTCGACAGTCACTTCAGGGGCTGAGTTGTAATATGACCCGAGGAGGTACCCGAGCGGCTGTGCTCCGGGTCACATGGGGACGTGAGGTAGCTCACTCCGCGTGCGAGGAGGCGCCAACAGGCAGACTTGCCCGCCAGCGGTTTGACGGCTTCTGATGCGTTCTGAGACGCTCTATAACCCAGGCCCGGCCGGATAGGCGGGCAGATCCGGCGGCCGTGGCGGCAGCTTCATCGGGTGCGCATTCATTTCCTGCATCACCATATCGATCGCCTTCTCCAACTGAGGATCATGTCCGGCCATCACCAGATCGGGCCGATTGTCGATGACCACGTCGGGTTCGACGCCGCGGTTCTCGATGAGCCACTGGCTGTCGAGTCCGTACAAGGAAAATTCCGGGCGGGTGATGTAGCCGCCGTCCATCAGGTCAATCTCGCCGCGAATTCCGCGCACGCCGCCCCAGGTCCGCTCGCCGATTAGCGGGCCCAGCTTGTAATACTTGAAGTAGTAACTGAAGAAATCGCCATCCGACGCCGCGTACTGGTTGGTGATGCAAGCCATGTGCCCGTAGAAGACGTTGGGCGGAATGGTATCGGCTTGCCAGTTGCGCGCTGAATCCATGCCGGCGAGCACGCGGCGCAGGCGCTCGAAGATAATCTGATCGACGAAGCCGCCGCCGTTGTAACGCACGTCGAAGATCATTCCTTCTTTGCGAATCTGCGGGAAATATTGCTTGACGAAGGCGTTCAGCCCGGCCGCGCCCATGTCGGGCAGATAAACGTACCCAATGCGCCCGCCGCTGGCCTGCTCCACTTTGCGCCGGTTGGTCTCGATCCAGTTCAGTTCGTGCAGACCCAGCTCGTTGGGAATAGGCCTGACTACCACATTGTGGGAGCCCTCCGCCGTGGGTTTGCGGTTGACGGTGAGAGTGACCGCTTGATTGACAGTGTTGATAAACAGTTCGTCAGGGTTCTGGGGAATCCGCAGTTGACGGCCATTGACCGCCAACAGGTAGTCGCCCTCTTTGACCACCACTCCAGGCTCGGTCAGCGGCGAACGCAGATTTCCGTTCCAGTTCTCGCCCGGATATATCTTGGCGATGCGGTACATTCCACTACCCGGGTCGGGAGCCAGGTCGGCGCCCAGCAATCCCACGTTGACGCCGTCGATGTCGGGATAGTCCCCTCCGCCGACGTAGGTGTGAGAGTTGGAAAGCTCGCCAATCAATTCGCCGAGGACGTAGGTCAGGCTCAGCCGATCAGCGACGTAAGGCAGGAGCTGCGCATATTTCTCGCGCTGCTGCTCCCAGTTGACGCCATTCATGGAGGGCTCGAAGAAATAGTCTCGCTCTTGGCGCCACACTTCGTTAAAGATTTCCTTCCATTCGGCCGGGGGATCCACCTGCATACTCAGGTTGTCGAGTTTCAGAGCGCCATCGCCGACCTTGGCCAGCGAGTTCTTGTCGGCGTGACCGTCGCCCTCACCGGACGGCACCTTGGCGTCGATGATGCCGAACATATGCGGACCGCCACCGCCCCCGTCTTCCGCCCCATCTTGCGAATCCGACTTGGGAGCGCCATAGAGAATCTTCTTCCCGTCAAACGACAAGGCGAACTCATCAGCGCCTTCCACCAGCACGTGGTCTTTGCGCTCTTTCAAGTCGTAGGCGTGGAGCGCTGGTGGTTCTCCGGGCAATGGGCCTGAAAGCCCCTGGATAGGGGACACCACGTAAAAGATGAGGTTCTTGGCGGCCGCAAGGTTCTGCAAATTGCCCGGAGGAATGGGCAGAGCCACGATGCGATTCTGAATTCCCTCCAGATCCACACGGAAGCTCTTCAGCGGCGGGCGCGTTCCAGGTTTCTGCTCGGCCGCGGCCAGCTCAGGCCTGGTTTTCTCTTCGCTGGTTTCAGTCTGGGGTTGAGGGGCCGTTGGCGTCTTCGTCTTTGGCTTGGGGTTATCCGGCGGCGGTCCCGATGGCTTCTGGCCGCCCGGCCCCGATGGCATCAAAACATCAGGCGCCTGCGTGCCTATGGTTTCGTCGCTCAACACCGGGAGTGGCGAAGGCTCATCGGCGCGCAGCGTGGCGATATAAACGCGGCCCGCCTTGGGATTAGCAAACTCCTGATCGTACACCCCGAGCACTTCGTTGAAGTCGCGGTTCGACAAGAAGTAGAGATACTTGCCTTCCGGATCGAAGTAAGGCCCGGTGCTGTCGCTGGCGTTGGTGGTCACCGGCGTACTCTTGCGGTCCTCCACGTTGTAGAGATAGATCACATGATTGCGGTTGTCCGATGTCTTGGCGTACGTGACCCAGCGGCTGTCGGGAGACCAGTTGTAATCGGTGATGTCGTCGTGAAGCCCCTTATCAACCAGGACTGGTGTTTTCTCCTGAACGTCAACGTAGAAGAGGCGTGCTTCTTTGTCGGCGAACGCCAGCTTCCGGCTGTCGGACGACCAGACCGGCGGCAAGCGAAACATCTTGCCGTCAGACGTGATCCTGACTTCCTGCCCCAGGCCGTCCTGCGGCGTCATGTACAACTCGTCTTCGCCAGTGCGGTCGGAGACGTAGGCCACCCAACGTCCGTCCGGTGACCAGACGGCGTACTTCTCGCGAATGCCGGACGTGCGAGTCAGATTGCGGATGCTGCCTTCTTTGGCGGGGACGGTGAACACATCGCCGCGCGCGGTGAACACGGCCCGCTTGCCGTCAGGCGAGATGTCGAACGCGGTAATCAGCTTGCTGACGTTCGTCCAATGGGGCCGGGCCAGTTCGCGATCTCCCGGCAGATAAATCGTCAACTTGCGAGGCTGTTGGGTGTTGAGATCGAAAAGATACAGGTATCCGCCGTTCTCGAAAACGATCTCGTCGGGCCCCAGGCTGGGCCAGTTCACGTCGAATTCCGCGAAGTGCGTCAGTTGCTTGATGGCGCGCGTGCTCACGCTATAGCTGTACAGGTTGAGGCGATGTTCGGGGCCGCGGTCGGAATCGAAGTAGATGGTGTCGCCGTGCCACATGGGGAAGGTGTCGGTCCAATCCTCGTGCGGCACCGTGTCGATGGCATGGGTCTTGAGGTCGTAAATGGTGATGTCTTGCGCCATGCCGCCCTGGTAACGCTTCCAGGTGCGGAAATTCCGGAAGATGCGGTTGTAGGCGATGCGATTACCGTCGGGTGAGTACGAAGTCAGGCCGCCTTTGTCGAGCGGCAACGGCTCGGGGAGTCCGCCCTGAATGCTGACGCTGTAGAGCCGGCCGAACCAGTCGTTAAAGGTTTCGCGGCGAGTGAGAAAGACGATGTGCTGGCTGTCGGGCGTCCAGGTAATGACCTGGTTGTGAATGCCCATGCGTTCGTTGAGGTGGCCGCCTCCGGGATTAAACGTCAATTGCTTTGGTTCGCCGCCGTCGGAGGGCATGACGTAGACGTTGTAGTTGCCGTCGTACTGAGCGGTGAAAGCCATCCACTTTCCGTCGGGAGAGAACTTGGCAAATAGTTCCTGCCCGGGATGGCTGGTGACACGGCGTGCGACTCCACCCTCCCTGGCAATCAGCCAGATGTCGCCGCCGTAACTAAAGGCGATTTTGTCCTGGTGGACGTCTGGAAAACGCATCAGCCGGCCTTCGGGCATTCCTTGTGCAGCAGCAAGAGTCGTGAACGTGAGTAGAAGAGCGATGATGGCGTTTCGCATCCAGTGCATTAACTTTCCTCCAATGTATGAGAACCGCAAATTGTACGCGCCGCAACCAATTGGGGGCAAAGAGTGCGCGAGGTCACATCGCTCGAATCATCGGTTCTGCTACGATGAGCCCACCACCAGAAGACGCTAATTGCGATTCGGCCTTTGGTCGGAAGGCCCCGCCCCTTCGAGCTTCATTCATGGGAACACTGAAGCAGGATTTCCGTTATGGACTGCGTATGCTGCGCAAGAGTCGCGGCTTCACCGCAGTCGCGGTCATTACCTTGGCCCTGGCGATCGGCGCCAATACGGCGATTTTTTCGGTCCTCTATCCGGCGGTTTTGCGTCCTTTGCCGTACCGACAACCCGACCGATTAGTAACGCTGGGCGAGGGCCGCGCGCAGTCGCCCTGCTGCAGCTACACGTCGTCGTATCCCGATTATCAGGATTGGAAGCAGAGCGCGAAAAGTTTTGTGGCGCTGGCCGGCTTTGCCAATGACAGTTTTATTCTGACCGGAAACGGCGATCCCAAGACCATTTACGCCGCCATGGTGACGCCGAACTTCTTCTCGACGCTGGGTGTCAATCTGCTGCTGGGCCGCGACCTGGTGGCGGAGGACTTGCATGAAGGTGCGAGCCCGCCGGTTGTGATTCTGCGGTACGACTTCTGGCAAAGCGATTTTGGCGGCGACCCGCATGTGATCGGGCGGACCATCCATCTGGACAGCAGACCGGTCACGGTGGTCGGCATTCTGCCGCGCAATTTCGAATTTGGGCCCGCCGGCACGGCACAGCTTTGGGTCCCCATCTATACCAGCGCGTTCACCAACCATGCTCGAAACCTGCGCTGGCTTGACGTGATTGGCCGGCTTGCGCCGGGGGTGAGCGTGGACAGGGCGCGCTCCGAGATGGATGCCCTGACGGGCCAACTGGCGCGGGAATATGCCCGCGAAGATGGTTTCATCTCCGTAACGGTGGGAAGCCTGCGGGATGAAGTTGTCGGCAACGTTCAGCCATTGCTTTTTATTTTGTTTGGCGCGGTCAGCTTTGTGCTGCTGATCGCCTGCGCCAACGTCGCCAATCTATTGATGACGCGCTCCATCGATCGGCGGCGGGAATTTGCGGTGCGGACGGCCCTGGGCGCCAGCCGCTTCCATTTGCTGGCCCAACTGCTCACGGAAAGTCTGATGCTGTCGACGCTGGGAGCAATTCTCGGCGTGCTGGGAGCGGTTGTGGGTGTGCGGTTGCTGATCGGCGTAATCCCCGAAACGCAGCTGCAAGCGATGCCATTTCTGGCCGACGCCGGCATTAATTTCCCGGTGCTCGGCTTCGTCTGCGGCATGACGGTCCTTACGGCACTGGTGTTCGGATTGGGGCCCGGCTTCGCGGTTTCGCAGACCTCGGTGAGTGAGGTGTTGAAGGATGAGTCGCGAGGTGGAACCAGCGGGGCTCATGCGCGGCTGCGCAATGCGGTCGTGATTGGCGAACTCGCCATTTCCATGGTGTTGCTGATTGGTGGCGGATTGATGCTGCAAAGTCTGCACAAGGTCCTTCAGCAAGACCCGGGGTTTAGCGCACAAAATGTCTTGACGTTCGCCGTCAGTCTTCCCGGTGTGTCGTACCCGAAGATGACGGTGTGGCCGTTTGCCAATCGAAGTGCACTCCGCTTCGAGCATGAGTTTGTGGATCGGCTGCGCAATGTGCCGGGAGTGCAGGGGGCGTCAGCGGTAAGCGGGCTCCCT